>CALWGZ010000018.1 GCA_944380285.1 uncultured Christensenellaceae bacterium | reverse complement strand
GCGTTCTCGGCAAAGACCGACCACCGCCCCGAATTTCAACGAATGATAAAGGACAGCTATAAGCACGCCTTCGACTGCATTATCGTGTGGAAGCTGGACAGGTTCTCACGCAACCGCTACGATTCAGCTCACTATAAAGCATTGCTGCGCAAGAACGGAGTTAAGGTCATTTCCGCAAAGGAGACGATTGCCGAAGGCTCGGAAGGCATACTCTTGGAGTCCGTCCTCGAAGGTATGGCGGAATACTACTCAGCCGAACTTGCCGAGAAGGTAACGCGCGGAATGAAGGAGAACGCCTTAAAAGGCTTGTGGAATGGCGGAAACGTTCCGTTCGGCTATGTGATAAACAAAGAGCGCAAGCTCGATATAGACCCGCAAGCCGCGCCCGTCGTTCAGGAGATATTCAAGTTGAGCAACGACGGAAAGACGGTAAAGGAAATCTATAACATAATGAACGAGCGCAAAGTAACGCGCTCGAACGGCAAGGCTTTGAGATACAACGCAATCCGCCGGCGGGACTTGTACGGACGAGCTTTGCGAGGACGGAATAGCGGAGTGTAACGACGCGTCACGATTTCGGTGCCCGACGGGGCAGCGGAGCGCAGGGCGAGGCAGGGGCTCGGCGCAAAAAAGCGACAGGGGGAATACTTTCCTGACCTGTCGCTTTTTGCGGCACGCTTGAGCCGATGCCCGAAGCGTTGGCGCACCCGGCGGGACTTGTAAGGAGCGAGGCATCTTGCCAAGCGACGGAATAGCGAGCGCCGTTAGGATACGGCGAGGCACCGCCGTGCCGAGCCGCGCGAGCGTCACTCGGTCGGTATCCCGCCGGGCACACCGTGACAAAAGCGAGCAAAAACGAGGCGGGCAAAAAGAAAAGAGAAGCCGCATGACTTCTCTTTTTTTGCCCGCTGCCGATAGGCGAGCGTTGTCATGGTGCACCCGGCGGGATTTGAACCCACAGCCTTCGCCGTCGGAGGGCGACGCTCTATCCAATTGCGCTACGGATGCATAGTAAAGCGGGGCGAGCGGCGCCCGTCCCGCAAGTCGTTTCGCGGCTTACTTGTGCGCCTCGATGTAGTCGGCGACGTCGCCGATGGTCCGGAAGTTGATCGCCGCCTCGTCGTCGATCGTGATGCCGTAGACTTCCTCTACCTGCATGATGAACTCCACCTTGTCGAGAGAGTCGGCGTGGATGTCGTCGGTGAGATTGGTGTCGGCGGTGAGGTCCGCCTCGTCAACGCCGAGTTTTTCGGATATGATCTTTTTGAGTTCGTCGAGAACCATGATTGCCTCCTTGTGCCGCGGTCGCGGCTTTGTATCGAAGATTATTGTACTACTTGCCGCGCTTTATGTCAACGCTTTGGCAACAATACCGTCTCGCAGTCGCGCTCTCCGCCGGCGACGGCAAGAGTATACCCGGGGAAGATGTCGAAATATCGCGCCTCTTCGCGCGGCAAGCCCTCTCTCACGTCCGAGAGTCGTATCCCCTCTCTTGTCAATTTGCGCCGCGCCTCGTAGGCGGTCCAGCTTTGGATGTCGCTCACGCGCGAAGCGCGGTCGCTCTTTTCGAGATCTATCCCGACGGGCGTCGCCGACACGGCGATCACGATTTTGGCACCGGTGTGTGTTATCGACACAAAATGCCCTTCACAAACCGGCGCGCCGCGCTCGTCGTAACGTATCGTGCCGATCGGTTTTTCGCCGCGCTCTTTCAGCTTTTCGTCGATCACGGAGAGCAGCTCTTCGCGCGCGATCTCGCCGTCGTAGGCGAACAATATCATACGCGATAGCGGCCGTACAGCCCGTTGATATAGCTGAAATATCCCCTGTCGACGCTGCGCATCGCGTCCTCGGTCGCGCGGAACGTCCAGTTGCCGTCGGCTACGCCGGGGGTGTTCATCCTGCAATCGGCGCCGTAGCCGCAAAGGTCTTGGAAGGGGACGATCGCGAGGCGGCAGCAGCTGGAGATGAGCCTGCGGATGAACAGCTTTGTCGGCTTGCAGTCATACCCTCCGCCGCCCCAATAAGTGCGGTCGCACTCGATATATCTGAGCATATAATCGAGTATGTTTTCGGGCAGCGAGTACATCCAGCCGAGAGTGGTGTTGTTGTCGTGCGTAGCGGTATAGCCCACGCAATTGCGGCTGAAATTGTGCGGCAAATGGATGCTGTCGCCGTCCTCAAAGCCGAATTGCATCACGCGCATGCACGGCAGTCCGGTGTAGGCAAGCAGTTCGTTGACGTCTTCGTCGATGATGCCGAGGTCCTCGGCGATGAAGCGCTCGCGCGGATACTTTTTGAACACTTTTGGGAAGAGTTCTTTGCCGACGCCTTTGCGCCACTCCCCTTCTTTGGCGGTCTTCGCCTTTGCGTCGACAGCCCAAAACGCGCTGAATGCGCGGAAGTGGTCGATGCGCAGCACGTCGTACAGCTCCATCATCCTGTCAATGCGCGACAGCCACCATTTGAATCCGTCCTTGCGCATATGCGAGTAGTTGTAGAGGGGGTTACCCCACAGCTGACCGTCCGCGCTGAAATAGTCGGGCGGCACGCCGGCGACTTCGGTCGGGACGAGATCTTCGTCCAATTTGAACAGCGACGGATCGCCCCAAACGTCCGCACTGTCGAGGCTGACGTACATGGGCATATCGCCGATCACGCGCACGTTTTTGAGCGCGAGCGCATCGCGCACTTCGCGCCATTGACGATCGAAAATATATTGTTCGAATACATAGTAGCGATACTCGCGCTCAAACTCGGAAACGAGCGCGTTGCTGCCGCCGCGCGAGGCGAACTTGAACCTGTCTTCCCATTGCCACCACGGCGCGCCGCCGTGCGCGTCCTTGATCGCCATGAACAGCGCATAGTCGGGCAGCCACGCATGCTCCTTTGCAAACCTGTCGAGCGCGGCTCCGTCGCGGAAATTGTCGAACGCCTTGCGCAAAAGCGCCCTCTTTGCGTCGCGGCAGAAGACGTAGTTGACCGCATAGGGGTCGTCATAGCGGCACTTGTCCGCGTCCTCGCGGCTGACCAAGCCGTCGCGGACGAGCCTGTCCGGATCGACATAGAGGAAATTGCCGGCAAACGCGCTCGAACCCGAATAGGGCGACCAGCCGGTGCCTATCGTCGTGACCGGCAAGATCTGCCAATAGTGAAAACCGCTCTCGAGCATGAAGTCGGCGAACCTTTCTGTCTCCTCGCCGAATCCGCCGATCCCGTACTTGGACGGCAGCGAAGAGATGTTGAGCAATATGCCGCTGCTTCTGTTAAGCATTGTCGCCCTCCTGCGCCTTTGCGCGGCGCTCCAACGCCCTCGTAAAGAAGTCGTCGACCAAGTTCATGAACTCCTCGTCCGTATCAAAGACGACAGCCTTGTCCGAATAGCGGTAGTGCTCGTCGACGTTGTATTGGAAGATGTTCACTCCCTTGGGATCGTAAGGTTCTTGATTCTTGCTCTTTTCGTCATAATCGCTGTTGATGCGCGCCTCGGCGGCGATCGATCGCGACAGCGTGTGCCCCTTGCCGGGATAGAGCATATACTCTGTATTGCGATTGACTATCTCGTCGCGGTGGACATAGACGGAGCTCTCGATCGGCACGGTGGGATCGTCGACGCTGTGCGCGATCAGAACGGGCCCGCCGTAGGCGTTTACGCCGCTCACTCCGTCGCCCTTGGCGTCCTTGCCGTACATTATCCTTTCAAGCAATTTGCTCCACGGTTTGAGCATGACAGCGAGCGAACCGACATAGCGCGACGCGTGGTGGCGCGTGATGTCCCAAGTGTCGTTGAAGCCGCTGAGCGAGGCGACAGCGGTCAACTCGTTGTGCCCGTAGTTGAGCATGTTTGCGGCGGCGTACCCCGACCAGCTGTGTCCATAGACGAGTATCGGCATCCCTTCGAACTCCTTGCGCGTCTTGACAAATTCTATCGCGTTGTGAAGGTCGACCTTTGACTGCATGAGGCTGCGCAAGCCTTTGCCTTGACTGAGACACGTCCCCGTCATGTCAAAAGTGAACACATCGTAGCCGTGCTTTACGAACCACGCGGTACGGTTGAGATAGCCGTCCATATTGCAGCCGATGCCGTGGCTGACGATGACGAGCGCCTTGCCCCTCTCGGGCTTTCCGTCCGCCGCCTTGGCGGTATAGAGACAGCCGGCGAGCATGTTCTTGCCGGACATGAAGCTCATCTTCGTTTGATCCATGACGTCCTTATAGTCGTCATAGGTCAAGGTGTTTTTGAGAGGCGTCACGCGCTTGCCGAACACGGCGTCGTTGACGATCTTTGCTCCGAGCAGAGGCAAGCCGACCGTCCATCCGAACAAGCCGAATATCGTGAAAAATCCGACCTTCATCCCGACGGCGAGCGCGCCCTTTTTGGGTCTTTGCCTGTGTGGCGATTGAATGTTGAGCATATCTTCCTCCGTTTATTTCACCGTTATGCGCACCGATGCGGACGACGAGCTTATGCTGCCCGCCTTGCGCAAATACAGTCTTATCTCATATGTTCCCTGCGCGTTGAAAACAAGCGTTATCGACACGGGTACGGGATTTTTCAGCATTTCGTCGAGCGCGACTTTGACGGACGTCCCGTCGACGGTCGAATTGTTCACGCGGAAAGTTTGTACCGCTGCCGTCCGTAACGTCGGCGCCGCCGCTGTCGGTCACGCCGACCTCGACGTAATACTGCGCCCCGTCCGACACTCCGTGGCGGATGTTGACGATCGATGACGAAAGCGCGACGGCGGCAATGAGAGAAACTCGACCGCCAAAATTTTGGACAACTTTTCGTCGTCCTCGACAACCAATATCCTCATACATTCTCCTTGCGCCCTCAGCGCCTCCTAAACCTTATCGTAAAAATGATAACACATAGGGCGCGCATTTTCAATAGGCGGCGGCAATTTTTGCAATAATTTTTTAATGTTTATGTAATGGCGATTTAAGACGCGCGCCCTTCGGGGCGCAAAAAAACGCGCCCCGAAGGGCGCGCCGTGTGTTTTTCAATTTAGGCGATGTTCTCTCCCTCAAACAGCATCTCTTGCAAATCGGGATCCACAAGCCCCTTTGCGGCGTTGAGTTTGACGACGATCTTGAAAACCTCGTCCGACGCTCTCTCGCTGCCGATGTCGTCGTCGGCGACGAAGTCGCGCATCACTATGTTGATCGCGGCGAGCTTGTCGGCGTTCTCCGCCTTCTCCAAATCTGCGAGCCAATCATTGGCGATGGGTCTGAACTTCGCCTCCGCCTCGGCGAGCCAGCCGGTCGCGGTGATCTGCGACTGCAACACGAACAGCTTGCCCTCGCTCTTGCCAGCGATGTACTTGTCCCACTCTGCGATGAGCAGCGGATACTTCTCTTCATATTTGTTCTCGCTTATGCTGTGTATGCCGCTGTTGTATTCCGACTGCAAATACTCTTCTCTCTCGTAGAGGAAGTCTTTTTGTTCACACTTTTCGGGGGTGCGGTAGACGATGACTACGTTCTTGCCCCACTCGCGCATCTGCCCGAGCGTGACCTCGGCGGGTACGTCGGCAAGCGATTTGTCGAGCGCGATGCCGCCCAATTTTTGTTCGAGTATCGCGATCACCTTGTCCTCGGTGGCGTCCCAGGTGTGCTGAAAGTCGAGCACGATCACTTCGGACGGATACTTCTCGACAAACGCGACGATGTCGTCGCATGCCTCGGCGAGCGTCAATTCGCTTCCCCAAAACGCCGGAGAATTGGTATTTGCGTGCACAAACGACAATTCGCCGTTGACTTCGGTCACGCGGCAGTCGAAATATCTGACGCCGGCGTCCAACATCTTGCCGAAATCGCTGTGTTGAGTGCAAGCCATTTCGTTTTGCCCCACGGTGCCGGCGTCGTGCGCGCCCAGCATGACTATCTCTCCCAACTTGGCGTCGCTCTTCAAACAGGACATATAACCGCCCGAATATTCCTCACCGCTTTCGCCGCATGCGGCGAACACTGCGCAAAACGCACATACCGCCGCCACTACGGCGATCGCAACAATCTTTCTTTTCATCTTCTCACCTCGTCGTTAGTGATCATATTATAAACCACGGAAATCTCGGTGTCAAGCGGGCGCGCCTCAAACGTCCTTTTTGCGCACGACGGTGCCGCAATAGGCACACTTGATCTCGCCTTCTCTCAGCACAAGAGGCGCGTTGCAGTTGGGACACTTGCCGAGATCGATGTAGTCGCCCTGTTTGGGCGCGGAGCGCGCGATATTGCCGTCTGCGTCGAGAACATACCCTTTGAGACAGCCCTGCGCGATCAGATAGTCCACGCTTGCGCGCACGTTTTTGTCGTTCTTGCCGAGATGGGCGGCGATCGCCGACACCGTCCCCAAACCCTCGTCCTCTATCGCCGCGAGCACCGCGCCGTGCAGACTTTGATTGGAGTGTTGCACCCACGCGACCGGCGAGCCGTAAAAGCCGAGCACCGTCAGAATTATGCCGATCACCATCACCGCGGTGATGTCGTTGACCGCGCCGAGCACGATCATCGGGATGCCGGCGATCAGCCCTACTGTGAGGAACATCGCCACGCCGAACGCCCTCTGTTTTTTGACCTTGAATCTCTTTTGATTGCCGCTCATGTTCACTCTCCGAAAACTATCTTTTCGTCCGCGGATTTGCGCTTTTTGGGGCGCGCTTCGTCCGCGGGATGCCCGATCGCGACGATGAGTTTGACCTTTTCGCCGACCGAAAGGGGCAGCTCTTTGGCGATCTTTTTCGCCTGCAGCCAGCCTATTATGCACGTCCCCAGCCCCAGCTCCGTCGCGCGCAGGCAAAGGTGACCGACCGCAAGCCCCAGGTCATTGGCGGAAAAATCCAAGTTCTTGATCTTGTCCGCCGCCTTGTCGATCGCGGACGGCTTTGCGGTGACGACGATCAGCGCGGGCGCCTCGTCGGTGAAACCGTTCGCGCCGAAAAGCTGTGTGCATTTGGCGATCTTCGCCTTCTTTTCGCCCTTGACGACATAAAATTTCCAAGGCTGTTTGTTGCATGCCGACGGCGCGAGCAGCGCGCATTCCAGACAATCGCGGATCAGCGCGTCGTCGACGTCCTCGGGCTTGTATGCGCGGCAGCTGTACCGAGCCGCTATCGCTTCTTTTACGTCCATAGCTCCTCCTTTGGATCCCTTTTTCTCTATTATATCAGCAATCCGCCCGCAATGCAATACCGACGCGAAAATTCGACGCGCGTCGCGGACATTGACAACAATGCGCTTGGCGTACTATACTGTAAACATGCAGGCACGTCTGTCCGAAAAGGAAAAATACATCTTCGAAAAGGCGCCCGTCCCCAAGGCGGTCGTCTCGCTCGTACTGCCGACGGTGGTCAGCCAATTGATCACGATCGTCTACAACCTCGCCGACACCTTCTTTGTCGGCAGGCTGGGCGACGAGACGATGGTCGCGGCGGTCACGCTGTGCCTGCCCATCTATATGCTCTTGACCGCGACCGCCAACCTGTTCGGGATAGGCGGTGCGTCGGTGATGTCACGCGCACTCGGCTCGGGCGATCCCGACGGGGCGCGGCGCGCGTCCTCGTTCGCGGTATGGGGCGGCATTGCGGTCGCGGCGGTGCTCTCGCTCGTGTTCGGACTGTTCCGCAAACCCCTCCTGACCGCGCTCGGAGCGGACGGGATGCGATTGCAATATGCGGTCGACTACCTGATTTACACGATCGTCGCCGGCTCCGTCCCGACCGTGCTCTCGTCCGTGCTCGCCCATTTGGTGCGCGCCGAGGGCAAGGCGATGCATGCGGGGATAGGTCTGTCGCTCGGCGGCATCCTCAACGTCGCGCTCGACCCCCTGTTCGTCTTCGATCGGGGCTTGGGCATGGGGGTGACCGGCGCGGCGCTGGCGACGCTCGTCTCCAATTGCGTCTCCGCGCTCTACTTCGTCATTCTCGTGCTCAAATTGCGCGGAGTGGTCACTCTCAGACCGATCAAAGCCGCCTTTGCGCGCAAGACGTCGCTTGCGGTGATGTCGATCGGGCTTCCGGCGTGTCTGATGTCCATGCTGACGACCTGCTCCAACCTCGTCGTCAACTATCTCATGGCGGCGTATGGCGACGCGGCGATCGCCGGCATCGGCGTCGCAAAGCGCGTCAACATGGCTTCGTTCGCGATCACTCAGGGCATAACGCAGGGCGCGCTGCCGCTGATCGGCTACAACTACGCGTCCGGCGACCGCCGGCGAATGCGCTCGTCCGTGCTGTTCATGTCGGCGTGCACGTTCAGCTTTGCGCTGATATGTCTGACGATATCGCTGTCCTGCACCGAACCGCTCATACGCGCGTTCATCGACAGCGACGAGACCGTCGCCTACGGCACGCGATTTTTGCGCATCATATGCTGGGCGGTGCTGTCCGCGTCGGTCGGCTTCATCGCGGTCACCGTCTTTCAGGCGACGGGCAAAAAATATCGTGCGCTGCTGCTGTCCGTGCTGCGCAAGGGCGGTCTCGACGTGCCGCTGATGTTCATCTTGGACGCGCACTTTCCCGCGATCGGGATCGCGATGGCAACGCCGATCGCCGACTACACCGCAGCGCTCGTCGCGATCGTCTTCCTCATCCTGTTTTTACGCACGGCAAAGCGCGCCCCTCTCAACGCCGCCGAACCGACCTCTCCCGAGCCGCCGACCGATGACGACGACGCTCAAAAAGATTGACACGTTTTGATTTTTGACGCAAAAAAGGACCGCCGCCGGCGGTCCTTTGACTTGGCAAAAATGTCAGCCCTTGGTCGAATAGTTGGGGGCTTCTTTTGTGATCGAGATGTCGTGCGGATGGCTTTCGACGAGCGCGGCGCCGCTGATCTTGATGAACTTGGCGTTCTTTCTCAACGTGTCGATGTCCTTCATGCCGCAATAGCCCATGCCGCTGCGCAGACCGCCCATGAGTTGGAAGACGACGTCGGACAGCGCGCCTCTGAACGGGACCCTGCCCTCGACGCCTTCGGGAACGAGCTTTTTCGCGCCCGCCTGGAAGTATCTGTCCTTGCTGCCCGCGTTCATCGCGCCGAGCGAACCCATGCCTCTGTACACCTTGAAGCTCCTGCCCTGGAAGATCTCGATGTCGCCCGGGGTCTCCTCCGTGCCCGCGAACAGACTGCCGATCATGCACGCGCTCGCGCCGGCTCCCAACGCCTTGACGATGTCGCCCGAGAACTTGATGCCGCCGTCCGCGATGATGCGCTTGCCCAGCTTGTCCGCCGCCTCGGCGCAATCCATGATCGCGGTGATCTGCGGCACGCCGATGCCTGCGATGATACGGGTCGTGCAGATGGAACCGGGACCGATACCGACCTTGACGACGTCCGCGCCGTGGTCGAACAGCGCCTTGGTGCCCTCTGCGGTCGCGACGTTGCCGACGATGTAGGTGACGCCGGGATATGCGGATTTGATCTTGGCGACGGTGTCGAGCACGCCCTTGGAGTGACCGTGAGCGGTGTCGATGACGATGACGTCGACTTTGGCTTCGACGAGCGCGGCAACGCGGTCGAGCACGTCGGCGGTGACGCCGACAGCCGCTCCTGCGAGCAATCTGCCGTTTTCGTCCTTCGCGCTGTTGGGATACTTGATCGCCTTCTCGATGTCCTTGATCGTGATGAGTCCTTTGAGATTGAAGTCCTTGTCGACGAGGGGCAGCTTCTCGATGCGATGCTTGCCGAGGATCTCCTGCGCCTGCTCGAGCGTGGTGCCGACGGGCGCGGTGACGAGGTTGTCCTTTGTCATGCACTCGCCGATCGTCTTGGTCATGTCCGTCTCGAACCTGAGGTCGCGGTTGGTGATGATGCCGACCAGCTTGCCTCCCTTGGTCACGGGCACGCCGCTGATGCGGAACTTGCGCATCAAGTCCTCCGCGTCCGCGAGGGTATGCTCGGGGCTGAGATGGAAGGGATTGGTGATGACGCCGTTCTCGCTGCGCTTGACCTTGTCGACCTGCTGCGCCTGGTCTTCGATCGACATGTTTTTGTGGATGATGCCGATGCCGCCTTCGCGTGCGATCGCGATCGCGAGCTCATACTCGGTGACCGTGTCCATCGATGCGCTGAGCAGCGGAATGTTGAGTTTGATCTTGTCTGTGAGGTGCGTCGAAAGATCGACTTGGTACGGCAGCACTTCCGAATAGGAAGGGATGAGCAGTACGTCGTCGAAAGTAAGTCCTTCTTTTACGATTTTTGCCATGGTGATCTCCTTGCGCTTTTTCTAATTTTATAGCTTTTGCGCGCACAAAGTCAAGCATATCGCCGCGCAATTTATACCCACTTGCGCGCAAATCGTCCGTTTATTTTTACAAAACTTGCCAAATGCGCGCAAATGCGTTTTTCGGCTTGTCTTTTCGGGCGAATGGTGGTATCATATGGTTGACTACAAGCCAACGGAGAAATACCGTCATGACACAACAACAGCTCAACGATCTCATCTCCCGTATGACACTGCGCGAAAAGGCGGCGATATGCAGCGGCCGCGATTTTTGGACGACAAAACCCTTCCCCAAGCTCGGGATAGGCTCCTTTGTCATGTCCGACGGTCCGCACGGTCTGCGCAAGGAGAACGAAGACGACGACAACCTCGGCATGAAGATGTCCTTCCCGGCGACGGCGTTCCCCCCGGCGGTCAATATGGCAAGCTCGTGGGATCCCGACCTCATCCGTGAGATCGGCGTCGCGCTCGGCGAGCAATGCCTCGATCAACAGGTCGACATCCTGCTCGGCCCCGGCGTCAACATCAAGCGCTCCCCTCTTTGCGGACGCAATTTCGAGTATTTTTCCGAAGATCCCTATCTCGCCGGCAAGATGGGCGCCGCCTACATCAAGGGCGTCGAATCGACGGGCGTAGGCACATCGCTCAAACACTTTGCAGTCAACAACAACGAATATCTGCGCATGACGATCAACAGCGTCGTCGACGAGCGCGCTCTGCGCGAGATCTATCTGTCCGCGTTCGAAGAGTGCGTAAAGCAGGGCAAACCGCGCACCGTGATGGCGTCGTACAACCGCATCAACGGCGTATACGCGACGGACAACCCGTGGCTGCTCGACACCCTTTTGCGCAGGCAATGGGGATATGAAGGCATGGTCGTCAGCGACTGGAACGCCGCCAACGACCGCATCGCCGGAGTCAAGGCGGGCATGGATCTCGAAATGCCCACGAGCGGAAACAAGAACGACCGCCGCATCCTCGCCGCGATCAAGAGCGGCGCGCTCACCGAAGAGGAGCTTGACTCGGTCGTCGCCCGCGTCTTGCGCACGCTCGAAGTGTGCGAAAACAACCGCCGCCCGTTCAAGGCGGACTATGACAAGGCGCACGAACTCGCGCGCCGCGTCGCGGACGAATCGATCATTTTGCTCAAAAACGACGCCGGACGTCTGCCGCTGTCAAAGGACGAAAAGCTGCTCGTCGTCGGCAAACTCGCCGAGCACAGCCGCTATCAGGGCGCGGGCTCGAGCCGTATCAATCCCTACAAGCTGGTCTCCGTGCGCGAGGCGTTGGACGAGGCGGGCGTCGGGTACGAATACGCCGAGGGCTACTCTCTCGACGGCGACGGCAAGGACGCCGCGCTCGAACGCAAGGCTCTCGAACTCGCAAAAGACTTTGACGGCACGATCGTCTGCTGCATCGGTCTGACCGACACTTACGAGAGCGAGGGCTACGACCGCACGCATATGACGCTGCCGCCCTCCCACGACGACCTCGTGACCAAGCTCGCGGGGCTGGGCAAACCTCTCGTCGTAGTGCTGTTCGGCGGTTCCCCCGTCGAGATGCCGTGGCTGGACAAGGTCGACACGCTCGTCAACGCCTATCTGCCCGGCGAAGCGTGCGGCGAGGCGGTGCTCGACATCCTGACCGGCGCGGTCAATCCGTCCGGTAAGCTCGCCGAGACCTACCCGTTCAAACTCGAAGACAACATCAACGCCGCCTACTTCCCGATGGGACCCAAGAACGTCGAATACCGCGAGAGCATCTATGTGGGCTACCGCTATTACGACAGCGCGAAAAAGCAAGTCGCGTTCCCGTTCGGGCACGGGCTGAGCTACACCACGTTCGCCTATTCCGACCTCAATGTAGACGACCATGGCGCGGCGTTCACCGTGACCAACACCGGCAAAGTCGCCGGCGCGGAGGTCGCGCAGATGTACGTCCGCGACCTCGATCCGGTCGTCTTCAAGGCGGACAAGGAGCTGAAGGGCTTTGCCAAGATCTTCCTCGCCCCCGGCGAGAGCAAGACGGTCACTCTGCCTTTCGACGAGCGCACGTTCGCGTTCTTCAATACCGCCGAGGCCGATTGGCACCGCAGCGACGGCGAATACGAAATTTTGATAGGCGCGTCGTCGCGCGACATCCGCCTGTCGGCAAAGCGCAAGTTCGCGTTCGGCGAGTCGAGTCCCGTCAACGCGCGCCGCGCCGAGTGCCCCGTCTACTACGACATCGCCGGAGCGACCGAAATCCCCGCAGATCAATTCCGCGCGCTGTACGACAAGCCCATCCCGCCCAACGTGCCAAGCAAGCGCGGCGAGTTCGACGACAACACCACTCTCGGCGAATTCGGGTGCTGTCTTTTGGGCAAGTTCATCCTCAAAGCGGCGCCCGCGCTGATCAAGTCGCAGGTCCCCAACGCCGACATGACGACGATGCTCGTCCTCACCCAAGGCATGCAGGGCATGCCGCTGCGCGCGCTCGTCGGCATCTCGAGCGGCATCATTGACAGCCGCCTTGTGGACGGCTTGCGGCTGTGGGGCAACAAGCACCGTCTGCGCGGCTTCTTCAAGATGATCGCGGGCTTGTTCGGGAGCCTTTCAAACATCGAGAAAAAGAACAGGACGAACATGCAGCGCAAGCTGCAAAAGCGCGCCGAGCAAAAGGCGAAAGCCAAAGAGCAAAACGACTGAAACAGGGCGCCGCGAAAACACTTTCCGCGGCGCTCTTTTATGCCTTTCGATATTTTATTTTTTCGTGCCCGTGTGCGTTATGGACGTATACGGCTGGTCACGACCTCTCCGCTTGACGGGTCCAGAAGCACGCTCATGTCGTTGCCTCTGTCCGCGGCGAAAGACACATACCAATAGTACTCGCTGTCGCGGTCGGTCTTGCCGTTGACGAAGCGGACGTAGATCTCGCGGTGCATCCCGTCCTCCGACGCAAGCTCGGCGTCGATCTCGCTTTTGAAGTGTTCGTACGCCTTGACGAGAGCGTCGCCGGGGGCGATCGCGTCCGCCATTTTGTCAGTCAGCTCGAACGTGAACGGCGTATCCGGTGCGGCGGAATCGGTGATCGTCAGCTTGACGAGCGCGCCCAAAGCGGACGCGTCGGCGATCTTTGCGATCAGCTTGGCTCCGATCACGCTCGGCGTCATCGTGCCCTCCACCTTGCCGCTCTCCCCTTCGAGAACATAGGCGTAAGTCGACTCGTCCGACATGGACGGCAGCGATGCGATCACTGTCGTGACCGTCTCGAGCTCGCCCGCCTCTCCGTCCGTCACAAACACCTTTTCGCGGTCGAGCGTGCCTATGGTGACGTAGGCGTTTTCGGTCTGCCCGGTGTAGAGCGCGGTCTGGCGGTCGCTGACTCTCTCTTCCAACAGCTGCGCTGTCGTCTTTTCTTCTTCGCACGCCGCAGCGGCGACGGCAAACGTCACAAGCGCCGCGATGCACAGCGCGATTGCAATGATCCTTTTCTTCATATATCCTCCACGGTTGGTTCGCCATATCATATGGCGCCGCCAAGGATTTTATGAATTGACGGAGCAAAGACGATTCGGCGTCGTCGCGATCGCAAAAAAACCGCGCGCGACACTTGACAAAAATTACATCAAACTTAACGCGCGTAAACATAGCGCAAAGGCTGTCAATGATCTGCGCCGCTTTTTTGCAGATCTTTTCATTGCGGCACAAACTTTTGCGCGTGAAAAACAGATTAAATATCCCTCATTTGATAACGTTTTTGCTCCTTTGCGCCGCGCCGCGCGTTCGGCAGCAAAAGAAATTTTACCGAAAATTTACATTTTACGATCAAACTGTTTACACCCATTTGTTTGTAATGCCCCCGCCAAAAAGTATATAATGGTATCAATACGAGAGAAAAATTATGGATAACAATTCTTCCACCCAACACGCGGCACGGACCGCGGACAGCGACTTCAAATACATCGGCAAAGCGGAGAAGGCTTCCTACGGCTTCGCCTCGATAGGCAGCTTTATGATCTCGGCGGTCGTGTCGTCCTATCTGTCGGTGTTTTTGTCGGACATATTGCTGGTCCCTCTCGGCTTTACGACGGCGTTGATGTTCGTCGCGAGATTTTGGGACATGGTCAACGACCCGATCATGGGCGTCGTCATCGACCGCACTCACACCAAAAACGGCAAGATGCGCCCGTTCATCAGGATAGGCGCGTTCCTCATCTTCATCGTCTCGATCGTGATGTTTTTGCCTCTTTCGGAGATGCCCGTCGCGGCGCGCTGCGCGTTTGCGGCGGTCGGCTATCTGCTGTTCGACTTCTCCTACACCGTAGTCGACGTGCCTGCGATGGGGCTTATGAGCGTCGCGACGCCCAATCCCAAGGAGAGGTCGTCTCTGCTCTCTTTTTATGTCACGCTCGGCTCGATAGGTTCTCTGATCCCGATAGGGCTTATCAGCGTCTATCAGAGGATAGTCCCCCCGACGTGGGTATATTTCGCGATCGCGGCGACCGCCGGCACAGTCGTCTTTGTCGGCTATCTGCTGCTGTTCAAGAACTCCAAAGAACGCTTTGCGACTCGCACCGAAAAGACGCCCGTCAAAGAGATGTTCAGAGCCGCGGCGAAAAACAAACCTATGCTGCTGACACTGCTCACGTCGATGCTGGCTTCGCCTCGCTACCTGTTGATGGCGGCTGCGTCCTACATCTCGATCTATGTGGTGAAGATCGACGGCTGGGCGTCGGGCGACGTGCTGATTTTGCTCTATCTGGTCGTCGGCGCCGGTATGTACGCCGGGATATTGCTGACGCCCGTCGCGTACAAGCGCATCGGGTTCAAAAAGACGAGCCTCATCTTCGGCGCGATCTCGGCGGTCTTTCTGACTGCGGCGTTTTTTGTCGGCAGGATCAACTATTTCGCCGCGTTCCCCCTGATGACGATAGGCGGGCTCGGCGTCGGGGCGTACAACGTGCTGCCCTATCCCATGGTCGGCGACAGCCTCGACTATCTCGAATGGAAGACGGGGCACCGCATGGAGGGCGTGTGCTTCTCGTTCAACTCCATGGTCACCAAGTTCAACAACGCGATCGCCGCGGTCGCGGTGACGGCGCTGCTGCTCGTCTTTCAGTTCAAGCAACCCGAGGTCTCGGGCGTACCCCTTCCCCAATCCGACTTCACGATCGACGGTATGTTCTCGATGGTCACGCTGATCCCCGCGGCGGGCTTTGCGCTGTCGCTGATCCCGATGGCGCTCAACACCTACCACGGCGCGCGCAAAAAGCAGATTTTGGACGAACTCGAAGCAAAACGCGCCGAACTCAAGACCGACGGCGGCGTGGTGATAGAAGAAAAAGGATACGCCGTCAACGAAGACGACGAAATGATCGGCAGCGAACCTCTCGTCAAAGCGGTCAAGCCGATCGAGATACATTGCGAGATCAAGCGCTTCGAAGTGGAAGGGCCTCTGCGCGTCGGGGTGATCTCCGACTCTCAGCTGTCTCCGTTCCCGTGGCGCAAAAACAAGACTTACGAACTCAATCTGCGCCGCGCGTTCGAGGTGCTCAAAGAGTACCGCGTCAATATGATCATCGTGCCGGGCGACATCTGCAACATCGGCTCCAAGTGCGCGTACCGCCGCTTCAACGCCGCGCTCGACCACGCATTCGGAGACAAAAAACCGATCGTGCAATTGATCATGGGCAACCACGACTACTTCCCCGCAATCTTCCCGGCGCGCAAACGCAAGCTGTTCACCGCCTGCACGGGCAAACCTCCCTACTCGCACTATGTCGTCAACGGATGGCACTTCATAGGCGTATCGCCTCAGGACAGCTCTCAGCAGAACGGCTATGACTCCGTCGCGGACTGGATGTGCGACCGCATCGACGCGGCGATCGCCGAGGGCGGCAAACGCCCGGTGTTCGTGACCACGCACAACAGCGCCGCCAACACAGTCTACGGTTCGCAGTCCGAAGGCAAACTGTACAGTGACTTCAAGCTGGGCAAGATCCTCGGCAAATACGACAACGTCGTCAACCTCGCCGGGCACCTGCACTTCCCCATGCTGGACGAACGCGACATACATCAGCGCAACTACACGACGATCGGCACGCAGTCCGTCTCCTATGTCGAATTGGAAAAAGGCAAGGTCAACGGCTCGGTGCCGCCGCAGGCGCACATCGCGCCGATGGGGCTGGTGATGGAATTTGGCGACGACGGCATCGACGTCAAACGCGTCAACATGCTCTCCGGCGAAGAGGAAAAGGCGGACAGACGCTGGCGGCTGCCTCTGCACCTCGACAAGTCTGCGTTCACCTACACCTCGGCGCGGTTCGGCAAGACGCGCCCCGTGATGCCCGCAGAGAGAGGACGCTGCGCGATCATACACGGCTCGACCTATCTCGTGTTCGAGCGCGGCAAAGATGAAGACCTCGTCCAAAGCTACAAGGTCATCTACAACGACGGCAAGGTGCAATACTACTTCTCCGACTACTACAAGGGCGTCAACCACCGCTCCAAGTATATGCGCCTCAAATTGTACGACAAGGCGCAGGGCGTATACGACGTCGAGGTGTTCGCGATCAACTCTTCGGGGATGGTCAGCGACAACAGCACGTCCATCGAGAACGTAAAGGTGCTCTACTACAACAAATATCCGTTGATCTTCGCACCCGATATGAACTTCACATGGCTGAAAGAACTGATCGCGAAATTCTGAGCTCGCTCAAGGGCTTCATCTTCGATATGGACGGCACGCTCCTCGAATCGATGGGGCTGTGGGACAAGCTGTACGCCGACCTCTTTGCCGAAGACGGCTTGACGATGCCCGACGGGTTCTCGCTCGCGGTCAACCATCTCAAGCTGTCCGACTGCGCCGAATACGCGGTGCGAAACACGCCGATCAGGATGAGCCGCGAAGAAGTCGAGGAGTTTTGGCACGACCGCGCGCTCGAAGCGTATTCCAACCGGGTGCCGCTCAAACCGTATGCGGCAAAACTGCTTTCTCTGCTGGTCAAACACGGCGGCCGCATAGGCGTCGCGACCGCGCTGGGCGAAGATCTGTTTTGGCCCTGTCTCAAACAGCACGGCGTAGCGCCGCTGTTTTGGTCGGGCACGTCGATCGAAGAGGTCGGCGTCGGCAAGGACAAGCCCGACGTCTACATCCGCGAATGCAACAAGCTGGGGCTGCGTCCGTCCGAATGCGCGGTGTTCGAGGACAGCCACATAGGCATCGCGAGCGCAAAAAAAGCGGGCTTCTTCACCGTCGGTCTTTACGACGCCGCGTCCGCAGAGCATTGGGACACGCTCAAATATCACTCCGACCTCGCCTGCCGCAGTCTCCGGCAAGCCTACTACGCGTTCAAGAACGCATACAGCGGCGTATAAAATGACGGCTCCGATCGCTCGGAGCCGTATTTGTTTTTTCTTTTTCGGATTCAGGCGAAGTATTCGTCAAGCCCCTCTCTGAACCTCGCGACGTCGGCGTCGGTATAGAACTTGTAGCCGATGTATTGCTTGTCCGAATTGGGCAGCTTGCAGACAAAACGCTTGTCGTCGTCATAGAGAAATTGAGGGATGTTCTCGTCTTTGAGCAGCGCGAGCACGACGGTGTTTTCGGTCGGCAGATACATGATGCGCGCATAGACGATGTTGCCCACGCGGTAGCTGTAAGAGCCGGTCAATTCCTCTATCTCGGTCTCGTCGGCGACCGCGCCGATCAGGCAGGGCGTCAGCCTCGTCAATGCGTCGATCAGCGACTTTTTGTCTTCGCTCCACTCCTCGAGCTTGACCCCGCGCAGATTGGTCGGGTTGCTGGTGTAGACCAGCTTGTTCGCGCCGGTATCATCGACGGGCAGCATCAGCTTTGCGGCGTTCGCGAACGCGCCGCTCTCGCGCGAAACGATGCCCTTGTCCATCAATTCGCTCCACGTCAAGATGCCGAACAAGCCCTTTTCGCCCTCCCACGCCGCGCCGATCAGCGCTTTGAGCACGTCGTCGTCCTCATAGGGGCTTTCGCATTCGGGATCGGTCGTCAGCGCGACATAGTAAAATCCGTCGGCATCGGCGAAGATCTTGCGGCAATACGAGGTGAACCCTCCCTTGCGCAGGCTGCGCGCCCTGTCGCGGACGATCCCGCTGTCATAGTCCGCCTCTTCGCAGATCTCGATGTTGTCGCCGCCGCCCGAGACGACCGCCTGCTTGAACCTGCGGTCGAGCGCAAGCTGTACGTTGATCGTACGCGCCTGACGGAAACTCGCCTCGCTCGCGCAGGCGTTGACATAGGAGACGACCTTCGCCTCGACGAACACTATGAACTTGGCGTTGGACGTGTGCGCGACGATCACGAGATCGGGCGAACCGAAGTCTCCCAACCTGTATTCGGGCAGATATTCACAATATTCCACTTCTTTGACAAAATCCGGGGTCTTGCCGTTCCATACGACGCATTCGAGCAATTTGCGGTCCGCGCCTGCGGCGATGACGTCTGCGACGAGCCCGGACACCAGCCCGCTCTCACCGTAGTAGAGCACCTTGCTTGATCCTTTCATAATTTCCTCCTTGAGGGGATGTCCCTCTCTTATACAAAACCACAAAATGCGCTCGCTGTCAATAGGTAACGGCAAAATTTTACATACATATTGCAAAAAAGGCGCCGCGGCGCCTTCGATGTCATTCGTTTGTCTTTTTGTTGCGTTTGAGCAAAGCCGCCTGGGACGCGCTCTTGGGAAGGCGGACGGTGAACTTGGTGTATGTCGTCCCGTCGCTGTCGCAGACGATCTCGCCGTCGTGATTCATCACGATGTTCTTGGCGAGCGACAGCCCCAGCCCGAAACTCCCCGCCGAAGCGTTTTGCGTACGCGCGTTGTCCACGCGGTAGAAGCGGTCGAATATCTTGGTCAAGTGCTCCTTTGCGATGCCCGCGCCGTAGTTGGTGAACACCGCGGTCACACCGCGCTTGTCCGCGTGCAGCTCCACCTCGATCTTCCCCTTTTCGGGCGTGTATTTGAGCGCGTTGTCCATCAATATGTTGAACAGCCTCTCCATCTGCTTTGCATAGCAATTGAGCGTTATCGCCGGCATGATGCGCTGAGTCAGCTCTATGTTCTTCTCAAAGCACCTCGCCTCGAAACTGAGCAGCGTTCCGTCAAGCATCTCGGACAGATTTTCTTCCGTCTTTACACCCGCCGCCTGACTGTCCGCACGGAACAGTTCGAGCATATCGGTGATCAACGCGCTCATTCTCGCCAATTGCGCGTCGACATTTTCGATCCAATGCTCGTTCTCCGCAACGGTCGCGGCGGGGTCCGACTTGATCAAATACATGTTCGCGCCTATGATCGCAAGCGGCGTTTTCAGCTCGTGCGACGCGTCGGCGACCAGCTGCTTTTGCTGCTCGTAAGACTGCTTGACCGGCGCGATGATCTGCCGCGACACCAATTGCCCGAAGATGTAGAGCAGCACCAAACAGAAAAGATATATCACCGCGGTCGTCACGCCCGAATTGATCAGATCGGTGCGGTCGTCCGTCCAGTCGTAGACCGAATAGACGGTGACGCTCTCCCTCTCGGCGCCATCCAATGTGATCTGCCTGTGCGCGCGGAAATACCTGCCGTCGATCTCGAAGTCGGCATTCTCGTCCTCGATGTCGTCCAGCCTCGCGACGATCCCGTTCAATTCCTTTTCGCTGAGGTCGTCGGTGTTGAAAGAATACGTCCCTGCACCCGCTTTGCCGGTCACCTCGACGACGATCATACACGCGTTGCGCGCAAGCCAAGACTGCATTTCGTCTTCGCTCCCTGCGGGGATGGGCGCGCGGTCGAGCGCTTCGGACAGCCTCTCGTCGATCGACACGTCCGTCTGCACGACGTTGGACGCGAAGATGACGCCGTACGCCAAAAGCAAAAACAGACCGCCCACCGCGACGAAGATCGCGATGAACCGCCTGCGCAATTTGTCAAGAGCCCTGTCCTGCGCGGTCATTACCCTTGCGGCGCGGACATCTTGTACCCCACGCCGCGCACCGAGGTCAGCACGACGTCACTGCCCAAAAAGCCCAGCTTCTTGCGCAAAAACGACATATATACCTCGAGATTGTTGGATTCGAAATCACAATTGAACCCCCACGCCTTGTTGATGAGTTCGTCCTTTGTGTACACCGCGCCCGGATTGGAGAAAAAGCACAGCGCCAGCTCGTACTCTTTGCCCGACAGGGCAATGCTCTTGCCTCCGCACGACAGCTTGTATTCCTTGATGTTGAGAGTGGTGTTGCCCACTTTGAGTTCGTTTCCGACAGAGTCTCCGCGCCTGCGCCTTGTGATCGCACGCAGCCTCGCGGTGAGCTCGTCCATCGAGAACGGCTTGGTCATATAGTCGTCCGCGCCGATGTCCAGCCCCTTGACCTTGTCTTCGACCGACGCGAGCGCGGTCAGCATGATGATCGGCGTCTTGATGTCCGCCGCACGCAGCTTTTTGACGGCGGTGTAGCCGTCCATCACCGGCATCATGATGTCCATGATGATCACGTCGTAGTCGCCGACAAGCCCCATACGATAGCCCTCTTCGCCGTCATAGGCGCACTCGACCAAGCATTGATTCTTTTTGAGCAGCGACGCGATCGCTTCGGACATCTGCACTTCGTCTTCGACAAGCAATATCTTCATGACTCACTCCGTTCGTTCGATACATGTATCATACCACATATTCGACTCTGTTGCATGATTTGATTATATAATATAATCAAAGCATTAAACCTATATTAATTGTGCGTAAAAACGCTCAAAAAATAAAATTTGTTCATCTTGAACGTCGTTTCGCCCGCCGAAGAAAATTTTTTGAAAAATTTTCGCATTTTAATGCGCCTTTAAGTCTGCCGCCATATAATGAAGGCACAAAACAAGCCCCCCTGAGCGAAGTAGAGCCGGAGTAACACACAAAGACTTCTTCCAAACACCTATTATAAACACTCCTCTTAATCTCCCTCTACTGAGCACATCCTCCCGCCGGTTTCGGCGGGAGTTTTTTTGCAAATTGATCGCATTTTGTTTATTTCGCGGCGGCGAAGTGCTATACTGTACGCAACGGAGAAGAATATGAACATCAGAGAGATCATTGACGATTGCATACTTTATGACCCCTGCCGCGGCGCGGTGAAAGACCTCGCGGACGGCAACGTGAACGTCGGCCGCGTTGCCGGCGAGCTGCTCGACTTTGCGGCGGAATACGGCGTCACCGGCAACCTGTGGCACCACTATGTCGCCTTCCTTTTGGCGACGGACGAAAACGCTTTCTCCCTCGCATGCGAGAGACGCACCGCTCCCGAAGGCAGCCTCAAAGACGTCGCCGCAAACGACCTCAAAGCGATCTTCGAGCTCTTCTCGATCGACCTCGTCGAGTTGTTCGGCAAGTTCGCGCCGGCGATATCCGACTACACCTACGTCGGCGGAGGCAAACGTTCGCGGACATCGGCGGGCGCACGCGTCTCGCTCCTTTCAAAAGCGCTCGAATCCGCAAACGACGATGCCGCCGCGATCGACGCGATCGCCGATTGGTACTCGATCTACGGAGTGGGCGAATATGCGCTCTACGACGCGTTCCGCCTGATCAGCTCTTCGGGTAGCACCGAGATCGATTTGCAGCACATAACCGACACGGAGACCAAAAAATTGAGCGACCTCGTCGGCTATGAGTCGCAGAAAAAACAGCTCCTCGACAACACCCTCGCCTTCCTCGACGGCAACAGCGCCAACAACGTGCTCCTCTACGGCGACGGCGGCACTGGCAAGTCGTCCAGCATCAAGGCGTTGATGTGCGAATATGCCGAAAGAGGACTGCGCGTCATCGAGGTGTTCAAGCACCAATTCACCTCGATCAGCCAATTGATCGCCAAGATCAAGGACCGCAACTACCGCTTCATCCTCTACCTGGACGACCTGTCGTTCGAAGAGTTCGAGATCGAATACAAATACTTCAAGGCGATCATAGAAGGCGGACTTGAGTGCCGTCCGTCCAACGTGCTGATCTATGCGACCTCCAACCGCAGACATTTGATCAAGGAGAACTTCTCCGACCGCAACGACATGCGCGTCGACGACGACGAAGTCCACCGCTCGGATACGCTTGCGGAAAAACTGTCCCTCGTCGCCCGCTTCGGATTGACGATCTACTACCCGTCGCCCGATCAACAGCAATACCTCGAGATCGTCCGCCGGCTCGCCGCTCGCAAAGGCATAAACATGCCCGACGACGAACTGTGCCGCCGCGCGCTGCAATGGCAAATGCGCGGATCGGGCAAGTCGGGGAGGACGGCAACGCAGTTTATTGCTTCGCTTTGAGGGGGCACCAAAGTGCTAATCGCTTGAATCAAAACGCGCGCGTTTGCCTTGCAAACCGTGCGCGTTTTTCATACAAGCGGCACTTGGGTTCCCCCTCAATACTCCCCCTCCAACGCGGCACGCTCATTCACCATTCGCGACCGCGCAAGGGGCGCCTTGTCAAAAACGCGGTTTTGGCGCGGCGCGTTATCAAGTCGCGCGAGAAGCGCGGTTTCGCGCGACATTTTCTGTTCCGCACCACCTTTGGGGTGCGGCATTCATTCACGTCTTGGGCGTCAAACGGCGAATAACGGCACATCTTGGCGTCTCATCTGCGCGTCTCGGGCGCGGTCACGGACAGACGTCCGGTTGGGCCGCGCCTCTCGCGCTTGTTCGCCGCCAATCTGCACCATTCTTCGCCGTTTGATAAAGCTCGTTTGCGCGCTTTTGCGTTTCAGAGAACGTCCGCGTACCATTGAGGTACAGCGGACAACCTCTTCACCGCAAAATCATCGCAAGTCGCTCGCCCAATACTCCGTGGTTCTGTTTATCTAATCGGTTCTTTGTCAACTTTAATCAAGCTATCGATTACAAATCAATTTATGCGGATTCTTGTCAACCCAAAAATTGACGCTTCGAATCGCAGCGGGCACATCCGAATCACGGATGCGCCCGTTTCACATTCTCGCTGTTTTTGGTTTTTCTTTTTTGTTAAAATTGTGCTCGTCCTCTTGACAGCTCAAAATGCGAAAAATTTTTGCCGAGACTCCATTAAGGTCAATGTAATTTTTGTCAAGAGTCGCGTTCATCTTTTTTTGAAAAATCTTCGAGATCGTCTGCCGCTCGGCGCAAATTGCAATTTGTGTTGCAAAACGCTTGACAAATCGCTCCGTTTGTGCGATTATTTGATATGCACATCGGGGTGTGGCGCAGTTTGGTAGCGCGCTTGAATGGGGTTCAAGAGGCCGCTAGTTCGAATCTAGTCACTCCGACCATTGCAGAGCCGCCCATTTTGGGGGCAAGAAAAAAGGAAGACGTTCAAGCACGCCTTCCTCTT
>CALWGZ010000017.1 GCA_944380285.1 uncultured Christensenellaceae bacterium | reverse complement strand
GGCGCGCCATAAGGAACTCGAATCCCTAACCTTTGGTTCCGTAGACCAACGCTCTATCCAATTGAGCTAATGGCGCATGTGCTCGGGTTCGCGTTATCTCACCCGATTGCTTACTTATTATAGTGTGCTCTGCAGCCAAAGTCAATCGTTTTGCGCAAATATTGCGAAATTGTCATTTTTGACCGCCGTCTCTGCTCGGCTCTATCGTCGTGTGTGTTTTTTCATGCTCCCCCTCTGCTTCCGTGTCTCTCATCTTTTTATCGCCTGCCCGCTTAGCGTGCTCTCTCTTCCATGCCTTGATCTCTTCCAGCCGCGTCTTGAACCTGCCCTCAAGCCCCTCTTCGGTCGGATGGTAGTAGGTCTTGTCTTTGAGCGACTCGGGCATGCATTGCATGTCGGTCAACTTGTCGTCCGTGTTGTGCGCATATTGATAGCCGTCGCCGTAACCCAAATTCTTCATGAGTTTGGTCGGAGCGTTGCGGATGACAAGTGGAACGGGCTCGGCAAGCATGGTCAATGCGTCCTTTTTGGCGCTCTCGTATGCGACGTAAAGCGCGTTCGATTTGGGCGCGAGCGACATATAGACGACCGCCTCGGTCAAATGCACGCTGCACTCGGGCATGCCTATCAAATGGCACGCCTGATAGGCGGCGACCGCGATCTCGAGCGCGCGCGGGTCGGCAAGCCCCACGTCCTCGCTCGCAAAGCGGGTCACTCGCCTTGCGACATAGATCGGATCTTCGCCCGCTTCGAGCATCCGCGCCAGCCAATAGACCGCCGCGTCGGGATCGGAATTGCGCATCGACTTGTGCAGCGCCGAGATGAGGTTGTAATGCTCCTCTCCGTTTTTGTCATAGAGCAACGACTTTTTTGACGTGCATTGTTCGACCGTCTCGCGCGTGACGCGCGTCGTGTCGCCGTCAACGTCGCCGTTGAGCACAGCCATCTCGAGCGCGGACAGCGCGCTGCGCGCGTCGCCGTTGGCGAAATTCGCGATCATTGAAAGACACTCGTCGTCGATCTCCACCTTTTGATCGCCGAAGCCTCTCTTGTCTTTGAGCGCGTGCCGCAGCAGGTCTACGAGTTCGTCCGCCGACAGCGATTGCAGCACGAACACTTTGCACCGCGAAAGCAACGCGCCGTTGACCTCAAACGACGGATTTTCGGTCGTCGCGCCGATCAGGATGATGCTTCCCTTTTCCACATAGGGTAAAAAGGCGTCCTGCTGCGCCTTGTTGAAGCGATGGATCTCGTCGACGAACAAGATCGTGCGGTCGCCGAACCGCCGATTGCGCTCCGCCTGCTCCATCACTTGCTTGATCTCTTTGATGCCGCTCGTCACCGCCGAAAAATCGATGAATTGCGACTTGGTCATGCCGGCGATGATGCGCGCGAGCGTCGTCTTGCCCACCCCCGGCGGTCCCCAAAAGATCATCGAACCGATGTTGTCGCTCTCGATGAGACGGCGCAGCACCTTGCCCTCGCCGAGCAGATGCTTCTGACCGACGAACTCATCCAAATTGCGAGGTCTCAGCCGCGCCGCGAGTGGAAGGTCGCTCTCCTTCTCGAACATATTGATCTGTTCCGACATAACCGCCTCCAGAATACAGTACGATTACATTGAAATTATAACAAAGCGCAGATCCGGTGTCAATCCGAAAGTCGCGTGACGTCCGCCGTAAACGTGTAACTTATCTCTCCGTTCGAAACGATCAACGTCCCCTCGTGCATATCCCAATGCTTGGTCACGGAGACGACCGCGGTCCAGTCGACGCCGCCGCTTCGGAAGAGGTAGACGGCGCGCATACCGTTTTTGTCTTCAAGGCGGTACACGCCTTGCGCGAGCGTCCGCGCACTATCGTCCGAAACGGTTATCGCTCCGCCGCTTATTTCGATCGAGACTTCTCCCTGCCGCGCGTCGGGATAGAAAGGTTTCATATCGGAAGACGCGAGCGTCACCGTCCCGTCGGCGGACTGTCGGATCGCGAAACGCCAATCGACGTCCTCTATCGGAACGACATCGTCGCACGCCGCAAAGCATAGCGCCGACAAGAGGACGACGACCGCGACGACGCACGCCGCGGCGCATTTGCCGCGCCGCCCGTATTCAGGTTTGTTCCGCCTTGCTGTAATCGTCCTCATTTGTTGCGCTTTACGAACACGGGAAGGAAAAATCATAAGTTCAGGAATATGCCGCTGATCAGGATCGCGAACATACACAGCGGCGCGACGAACTTGATCATGATGCGGAAATAGATGCGCGAACCCTTTTTGCGCAAGCCTATCTCGTCGCTGAGGATGTTGAGGTCGTAGAAGTAGCCGGCGATGACGCAGGTGCCGATCGCGACGAGCGGCATCAAGATGCTGTTGGAAGCATAGTCGAAGATGTCGAGCAAATTCTTGCCGCCGATCTGTATCATGTCGAGAGGGCCGAAACCGAGCGAGGACAATGTGCCGAGCACGAGCATTATGCCGAACACTATCGCGCAGGCGGGCAGCCTCTTGAGCTTGCAATTTTCGCGCAACACCGAGACTATCGCCTCGGCAAGCGATATAGACGAAGTCAGCGCCGCAAAGAAGACGAGCACGAAGAACACCGCGCCTATCCATCTGCCGCCGGGGATGTTGTTGAACACCGCCGGAAGCTGAACGAACATCAACGACGGTCCCGATTGAGACGCGACGCTGTCGGGGTCGGCGGAGAACGCGTAGATCGACGGGATGATGATCAGCGCCGCGACGATCGCGAATAGCGTGTCGCAAATTGAGATCTGACGCGCCGAGGCGGTGATGCTCGCCTCTTTTTTCATGTACGAGCCGTAGGTGATCATGATGCACATCGCAAGCGACATTGAGTAGAACAGCTGCCCCAGCGCCGCCAAAAGCGTCTCATAGGTGAAGTCGCCGAAGTCGGGGACGAACAATTTTTTTACGCCTGCGAGCGCGCCGGGCTGGCACAACACATAGATCATCAAGAAGAGCGCGAGAACGGCGAGCGCCGGCATCAAGATCTTGCTGATGCGCTCGATGCCCTTTTGCACGCCGAACACTACGACAAGGATCGTCGCCAGCCCGAAGATGAGAAAATAGACCAACGGCTGCCACGGGTTAGCGGTGAACGACGAGAAAAACTCCGCCGAAGTCTCCGCGTTCGCCGCCTCGCCCAGCAATTGACCGTTGCCCTCGAGGAACGCGACGATGTAGCGTACCACCCAGCCGCCGATGACGCTGTAGTATGGAATGATGATGATCGGCACAACGAGACAGATGAAGCCGAACCACTTGAACTTTTTGTTGAGCGAAGCGAACGCGCCGATGACGCCCTTGCCCGTCTTGCGCCCTATCGCGATCTCGAGCACGAGAAGGCTGAAGCCGAACGTGACCGCCAGCAGCACATAGCAAAGCAAGAACATCCCTCCGCCGTACTTTGCGGCGAGATAGGGGAACCGCCAAAGGTTGCCCAGACCGACCGCGGACCCAGCCGCAGCCAAGACAAAACCGAGTTTTGAAGTGAAGCCGCCCCTCTTGTGGTGACCCCCGATGTCTGCGCCGGAAGCAAACTCTTGCGTTGAGCCCTGCGCGGGCTGGTCCGTCGTCGCGACATCTTGCCTTTCTTCTGCCATTATTCTCTCCTTTCGCGCGTTTTGCAAACGCAACAAGACAATTGTAACGAAAACTCGCTGCTTTGTCAACCCTTTCGCCCTTGTAGCCGACATCCGGCAAAAGCGAACGCGGCGCGGATGTGAAACAAATCACCAAAAAATGTGATACAAAATTGAACGGCGATGGTTGACTTTGTTTCACATGACAAGTATAATAGAATTATGGAAAACAATTTTTTGGATACCATAACTCTTATTAAGGAGTATAACACCTGCAATAGGCAATTGCAGTCGCTGTTGTGGGGAGCAATCGAGATTCGTGAGCAAAACGGATCGAAGTATATTTACTTGCATAAGAGACAAGGAGGAATGCCGCGCACGGAGTATGTGGGCGAATATACCGATAGTCTTTACAACACTTTGATTGCAAACAACGAGAAGGCGAAAGCCATAAAAACCAATTTGCGCAATTTGGAAGCAAAGCTCAAACGCAAGGGAAAAGTCCCGACCGATTTGTCTGAAAAGGTCAAGCTGAATATCGACTTTGCAAAGCGAAACCTTGTCGATACTATTTATAAGCAGGCAGTCTTGGAAGGCGTAGCGGTAACATTCTTGGAAACCGAAACCATAATCGAGGGCGGCAAAGTTGCAGGCATTTCTGCGGACGATGTTCAAAAAGTCAACAACCTGAAACACGCTTGGCAATTCACGCTTGATGAGGGTGTGATCTGCTCGCCGTCCGATTATAGCATTCTTTGCTATATAAACAGGCTTGTGGAAGAAGGGTTTTATTTTAATGCAGGAATTTTACGCAGCGTTCCCGTGACGATAGGCGGAACGAAATGGAAACCGGACCTTCCGATGGAAAGTCTTGTAAAAGAGCAACTCAGCGAAGTATTGTCGATAGAAGATGTGTATGAAAGGGCGTTGAATGCTTTGCTGTTTGTAACGAAAAAGCAGCTTTTTATTGACGGCAACAAGAGAACGGCGGTGATTTTTGCTAATCATATATTGATATCGAACGGAGCCGGAATTGTCGTTATACCCGAAGACGAAGTCGACGAGTATAAAAAATTGCTTATACACTATTATGAAACAGATGAAAAGGCGGAAATACTCGACTTCCTTTATAAGCATTGCCTGACAAAAATTTAGACATGTACCACCGAAAACGACGACAACCGTCGCGCGGAACCGCGCTTCCCGCGCGACTTGATAACGAAGTCCCCGAACGACCGCGCTCTTCAGGGACTTCCCCTTGCGGGACCGCGAGCGGTGAGCGAGCGCTTGTCCCGTGGAGGGGGAGTACCCCGGGGAACCATTTCGCCACTAAACCATATAATTTCTGATTGAAGCAGACTAATTTGTCAGATAGAACCAAGTAGCTTTGGGCGAGAGATTTTGCAAAGATTTTACGGCCTCGTGGAGGCAGCATAGTTGTATATCATAACATTATCCGCATATCAAAAGTCAAAATGAAAAGTAGCTTTTTGTATATAAGGTTACGATTACATCTCGCCCAACCGCGCTTGGGCGAGATACAATAACGAAGTCCCCGAATGACCGCGCTCTTCGGGGACTTCACCTTACGGGACCGCGAGCGGTGAGCGAGCGCTCGTCCCGTGAAGGGTGAGTATTGAGAGGGAAACATTGCGCCCGCGTATATGAGGCGTTAGCCGATTGAGCGGGCGAGCGCAATGTTGCCCTCTCAAAAGTGGAGCCTGCCGGTATGCAAGCGACAGACGGCGTAAAAGATTGCAAAAGATCCGTCCAAAGCGGTGAAAAAGTCCGCGCCCCAAAGGGAGCGCGGAACTTAAAGGGTGTCCCCTAAAAGAGAGGCACTCAAAGAAACATAATGTTGATTGTTATATCATTCCCCGACTCCGCGCCGACGAAGGTGATGGTCAGCGCGTCCATCATGAGGTCGCCGCTGATCAGGGCTTGGACGGTCGCGGACGCGGCGTCGACGCCGAGGAAGTCCGCGGGGTCGGCGAGAGTGCCCGTGACGGAATAGATGCCCGTCTCGGAGTCGAGGCGGTTGTCATAGTCGTCGGCAAAGTCGGCTACGGTGAAGGTGTAGCCCTCTTGCGCGTCCTCGGCGAGGGCGAAGTACGGCAGATCGGGGTCGTCTTTGAGGATGCCGTCGATGACCGGTTCGCCGCTGCCGTCCGCGTAGTAGGAATAGATCAACCTGTAATCGGCGGTGTTGAGTTCGCCGTTGCTGACGGTGACGGAAATGCTTTGGATGTCGCCGGGGGTGGACATCGCCTCAAGCAGCTGTTCGGTGGTGACCTCGACGGCGACGCATGCGGTCGCGAAGACGAGCGTGCACGCGAGCGCCGCAACTACGAATATCGCAAAAATTCTTTTCATTGCTCTATCCTCCTCAAATGGATCTGCGCTTGGCGATCGCCAACGCTATTGCCGCGGCGGAGAGCCCTGCGGCGGCTGCCGCGAGCGCTCTGCCGAGCGATTTTGCCGTAACTTCGTGCGCCGCCTCGATGTCGTCGAACGCCGCGTTGCGGAGCGCGTCGTACTGCGCCCTCAAGGTCGCGAGTTTTGCGGTTGCCTCTGCGGTCTGCTCGCTCTCGTCGAGAGCGTTGTATCTCGCCTCGAGGTCAAGGAACTCTTCGGCGTTCTGCCAAGTGACCTTTTCCATCGCAAGGATGTCGGCGATGACCTCGTCGGAAGTGACGGGCTCGCTGATCGTCCACGCGATCGAGACGACGTCGGTCGAGCCGTCCTCCCACATCGTGTTGGCGAGGTCATTCAATTCGACGGTGGCGACATATCTGCCGGGTTCAATTGCGGTGTTGCCGTAGACGGTGTAGTATTCGCTCTCCGCAATCGGCAATGTGATCGTCTCGCCGGTCGCGTCGAAGACCGTGGTGTCGACGACGGGCTTTGCGACAGCGCGCTTTGCTACGTCGATCGTGAACTCGGTAGATTGCTTGACCTCTCCGTCGGTGTAGGTCACGGTGACCGTGATCCCCGTGCCGGCAAAGAGACTGTCTTCGGCGCCGATCGAGAAGGTCAAAGTGTAGTCGGTGACCTGCTTGCGATCCTCGCCGTAAAGAGCCTTAACGACGATGCCGCCGCGGTCGAACGCGTCATAGGCGACATATTCCGAGGTCGCCACGATTTCGACGGAGACGCCGGTCAAGGTCGCTTGAGAGACGGTCAAGGTCACGGAGCCGTGATAGGGCTCATAGTTGTTCGTAGCGGGAACGAATGTCCACGGCTGAGCCGCGTTGTCGCCGGCGATCAGCGTATCTCTGTCCCAAACGACCGTGCCGGACACGCCGTCCGGGTCGGTGGAATAATCAACGATCGCGGGCATTTCGCTCGCAGTCGTCCATCCGTCCGCGGGCGCTTCCTCGACGACGACGGTGACGCTGGTGATTGTTGCCTTTTGGATCGTGAAAGACGCGGTCGGCGCAGTTCCATCCGCCCACACATAGTTGTCGTTCGGAAGCTGTGCTGTCGCGACAATCTCTTCGCCGGTGTAGTCGATGCGGTTGACGTTGTTGTATTCGACGGTCACTTTGTCCTCACCGACAAGTTGCGTCTTAACTGTCAAGATTGCATTCTTTTCGTTGCCGGTGTAAACTTCATTCGGCGCGGTGAGCGTTGCTTCAACTCTCATCGGCGTAATCTCGAGCGTTGTCGTGTATGGGTCGGCGACATAGTTGACGACCGAGTCGGCAAGGTTGAATTCAATAGTATATTCGCCGGCGTCGACGAGGCTCGTCAAGCCGTTTGCTTCTCTTGCGACATAGTCGAATACGATATCAAGTTTTGTTTCGAGAGTCTCGTCTTCATACGCAAAGACAAGGTCTACATTGCCGTCGCCGGTATTGCCGCCTAATTCGGAGACAAGTATTGCTTTGCCGTTATAGCTCACTCCCCACGTGTAATCGCCGTGGCCGAGGTAGACGCGCTTGGGCTCAATCTTGTAAGCCGCAGTCGTGACGACGCCGTCTGCCCACTCGTAGTTGTTGTCGTTTGGCAAGCTCACGGTCACGGTGAAGCCGTCCGCGGTGACATTTTGGCGATCGCCATCGTAAGCGATGCCGAACTTGTCGTTGCCTGCCAATTGCCCGTCGAAAGACACCGCCTTTTGCGAGCCGTCATAGACAAGGCTTTCGGGCGCGACAATCTCACCGGAAACGACCATCTTTGCGATGCTCCACTCGATTGTCTTGTCGTCGGTTGTGCCGTCCGTCCAAGTAGTATTGTCCTTGTCGGTCAACACCGCGGTCGCGGAATAGCCATTGGCGTCGGTCGCCTTCGTGTCTCCGCTCAAGGTGTAGCCGTCGCTGCCGGTGACGCCGACTTTCTCTGTGCCGTCATAGACAAGCTCGGTCGCGGCGGTCGGGGCAGCAATCTGTTTCGGAGCAACTTTAATGTCGATTTGTACGCTCTTGCCTTGATAAGTTACGGTCACATGGTCGTCGGCGACGAACAATTGCGGCACGCCGTTCTCGTCATATTGTGCCGATGCGGTCGTCAACGTATATTCGCCGAGCGCAAGCGGTGTGTCCTCTCCGGGCTGATTTTCGCCGTGGCTGAAGTGCGCAGTCACGACGAGGTTGTCGATGTCGAAGAAGTCGTATGCGGTATATTCCGTCTTGTACTCGCCGCTCAAGGTAATGCTCTCGAGCACCGCCGCCTGCGCGGTGAGCTCTTGGGTGCCTTCAAACACGTTATAGTTGGGCACGGTATAGGTCCAATGGTAGGTATTCGTGTCTTCGCTCAAAGAGGACTCGACCCACTCGAACTTTCCCTCGACGTCTGCCGGAAGCGGAGTCGGGTTCGCGGTGATCGTGGTCGGAGTGGGCATTGCCGACGAAGTGAACAGGTTGTCGAGAGCGCCCTCTGCAAACTCGATCGTGACGCTTTCGAATGTAGCCTTGTTGATCTTCCACTCGACCGTGATATCTCCGATCGTGTCGTCGATCCACGCAACGTTGCCGGGGCTAACCAACCTGATTGTGAAGATGTAACCGTCGTACGCGTCGGTCGCCTTGGTATCGCCTACCACTTCGTATGCTTGGTTTTCTGCAATCTCAAAGCCTTGCTCACCGCCGTTGTAGATGAACTCTCTCACGTCCGAGATGATCGGCTTTTCGACCTTCTTCACCGTGATGGTGAAGGTCGTCGAAGTCGTACCGACAAGCGTATAGTTGGCGGAGGCGGAGGCTATCTCGATTTTGTATTCTTTTGCGTCAAATATTTCAGACACATTGCCATCGCTCATATCCACTACTTCGCCGTTCACTTTCCATATGAGCTTGTCTTCGGCATTGACCTTTTCGCCGTCCAACTCGAACAATTCGTACAATTCGGAGGCAGAAGCCATGATCCAAGCAAATTCCTTGCTTCCCGACGTTGCGGTGACGGTGATCTCTTTGGGCGAAATCGTAAAGGTCGCCGAAGGAGCGGTATCGTCCGCCCAAGCGTAGTTGTCGCTCGGAAGATTGGCAGTTGCGGTGAAGCCAGCCTCGGTGACGTTCATGCGGTCGCCGGCATATTTGATCTCAACCTTATCTTCACCGATTAATTGTCCGTTGAATGTCGCGCCCTTTTCTGTTCCGTCATAGACGAGATCGTCTGCGACTATCTCGCCGGAGACGAGTTTCTTGTCGACCTTATAGGTGATCGTAACCGGCTCGGCGGTGTAGTTTGTCTCCGACTCCGCAAGGCTTGCGGTGACGGAATAGGTGCCGGCATTGAGGATGGTCTTGCCGCCATCAACCGCAACGGTCAAAGCAAGCTCTTCGTCGTTCACGCCTTGCGCGGTGAACAACGTCGTCGGAACGACCTCCTGACCGTCATAGGTCTTGCTCGTATGCATCACCGTTATAGCAACATTCTCCTTTGCGATGCTCCACGCGATGCTCTTGTCCGCGATGTCGTCCTCCGTGTCGGTGTCCCAACGGGTGTTGGCTTTGTCGGTCAGCGCAGCCGTCGCGACGTAGTCTCCGGCGTTGGTGCCGGTGTTGTCCGTGAGCGCATAGTAATTGTCCGCAGAAGCCGCAACACCGGTCTGCTCGCCGCCGTTGTAGACGAGGTCCGCGACCGCGGTCGGGACGTCGACGGTCAGTTCGACGACCGTGATCTCGATCGTAGTGCTCACCGTGGCGCCCGCTTTGAGCGAGACGGTGACGGTGTCGTTGGCGACGATCAGTTTGTTTATGTCGCCGTTCACGACCGTGAATTCATATTTGTTGTCGTCCAATTTCGCCTGCGTACCGTCGCTGTAATTCGCGTAGACTTCGACGCCCGTCGAGTTGAACGGCTCGTATGCGATGTATTCCTTCTTGAAGTCGCCTTTGATGGTCAGACTTTCGATTTTACGGTCAAACGCTTCGAGTTCCATCTGCCCCTTGACGGTTTGGTAGTTGGACGAGCGAGGCGTCCATGTCCAACCATAGCTGTTCTTGCCCGAAATCAGCGTCGCGTCGGGATCGTCCCAGGTGAACTTTCCCTCGACCGGGGAGCCGCCACTGTCCACAGCCGTCACCGTGATCTCCGGCATCGAATTGCCGGTATAGAGATCATCGATAGGCACTTTCGGGGTGACCGTGACGGGCGCCTGTGTGATCTCGTAGACGAAGTTTTTGCCCAAAGCAAAGGTTTGCGCCGCGCCGTTCACGGTGATCGTACCGGGCGAATAGATCGTGCCGTCTTTGACGAGATAAGTGCCGCCGTTGTATGCCGCGGCAGCATAGCCGCTCAGCGCACTCGCGTTGTAATTGAAGGTCTTGGTGCCGACGTCGGCGGTCGTGTTATCGGCAGTCCAGGCGTTGACCGTGGTGCCGCCGACATCGAGCGTCGGGGTCTTCACCGTAGTCTTGTCATAGACTTTGGAACCGCGATAGGCGGAACCGTCTGCCGAAGAGACCGCATCGTAGTTTTGGACATTGTAAGTGCCGGTGCTCACCTTGTTCAAACTTGCAGAAACACTTGTATCATCGCCGTGTGCCACGACCGGCGCCTCTATCCAAGTCAGCCCTCCTCCTTCTGTAACCTGTTCCGCTATCTGCGCGTCGCTCACCGTGGTCACATTGCCGTTTTGGTTGATTTGGCGGACGGCTTTGGCGATGTCGCCCGATCTGTTGGGCAGCGCGAATGCGATTTTACCGTCGTCTGTAAAAGATGCGTCCTCGATCTCGGAGGGATAGGACATAAAGCCGTCCAACCAAGAGTTGTTACCTGCCAAAAGCGAAGTATGCTTATCCCCGTTGCCCAAACCGGTTTCGCTATCGCCGGTGATCGCATTGCGAAGATAGACGTCCTTTCTGCTACTTACTCCTTCTGGTTCCTGCAACCATTTGTTGACATCATATCCAATCAAAATGCCTCTGCCGTTATACATGCCTTCATCGTGCTCATTTGTTGTTGTATCGTCACGATAAAACATGCTGGTGAATGTACCGCCGGCATTGAAGATCAAATTGTCGACTGTGAATTTACCCGCATTCAAAACGCCGAGAAACGGACTGAGGCGAGCGTAATTATATCGCTTCGTACCGCCCGACGCCGCTGCGTATGCCGACATTTTTGCACCATCTTCGGCGTCGTATTTGACACATTCCATTGTCAAATTGCCATTGCTGTTGCTATTGTTAGCTTGAACGGAACCAACAAATCCTCCGACGTTTGTCCAAGACTTGGAATCGTAACCGCCAATCCATGCATCGCTTCCTTCTCTGACCCAGTTTCTTGCTGAAAAACCATATGTCCCTTTCTCGTTGTTTATCACGGTAGTGTTTGAAATTGTAACGGTTCCGTCTTCGATTTTCCCGATCAAACCACCAAAATTGATCGTCGTATTGGTGGTACCTTCGTTATTTTTGTACACATAAGGGTCATTGACGCCGCTTGTACGTTCCAAGACAAGTTTGACGTTGTCGATCGTGATGTTTCCTCCGGCGGCATAGCCGGCGATCATTCCGGCATTTATCGTATCGACTGAAAAGCCGAGAGAAAACCCCTGCACAACGATCGTAAGGTTTTTGATCACCGCGCCGGCGGCGAGACCGATAAACATACCGCCCGCATCGTTGCAGGACGTGGTTTGCGAGGCGTTTATAGTGATCGTGTGACCGTTGCCGTCAAAGGTGCCCGAAAACTCCTGATCCCATTTGTCGTCGGAGTGCAGCGACGTTATCTCAATATCCTGCGTGAGATAAAAATCTCCGCCCGTATCGCTGCGAGTGGGATCCATACTGCTGATGCCGGTGCCGATGGGCTGATAGCCGCCGGCGACGGTGCCGTCCTCCGCAGGCGCGGCTGTCCCCAATGCGGCGCCGCTGTCCTCGCTCGGGACATAAGGCGCGTCCGGCGACGCGAACCACACCGCCGCCGCTATCGACGCGATCAATGCGATCGCCACCAACACGACCGCCGCCCTTGAAAGCCTCGTATGTCTTTCCATACCCTATTGCTCCTTGCCGGGGCAGACCCGACCGAAAATTGTTCTCTTTGCGCGCATATATACTATACGCAAGTTATATTTTAGCACACGCGCGCCCGATTTGCAACAGTTATTTTCCTTTTAGCTGCGGCAATTTCGGACAATCCGCCCGCTTTTGTGCAAAATTTCCCTCAACCCGCTCCGTCGGTTGAATTGCCGCCGCCGAAGTGATATACTTGTCCCGGAGGTACTCTATGTCCATAGAACGCGTAAAAAAATATCTCGCCCGCTTCAACGCGGACGGCAGGATCAAAGAGTTCCCCGTGTCCAGCGCGACCGTCGAACTCGCCGCCAAGGCGCTCGGCTGCGAGCCGTGCCGCATCGCCAAAACCCTGTCCTTCGACGTCAAGGGGACGCCCACGCTCATCGTCTGCGCCGGCGACGTCAAGGTCGACAACCGCAAGTTCAAGGACTTCTTCCGCACCAAGGCGGCAATGCTGCCGCGCGAGGCGACCGCCGAACTCACCGGTCACGCGGTCGGCGGCGTCTGTCCGTTTGCGGTCAACGACGGCGTCAAGATCTTCCTCGACGAGTCGCTCAAACGCTTCGCGACCGTCTTCCCGGCGTGCGGAAGTTCCAACAGCGCGATCGAGGTCACTCTGCCCGAACTTGAAAAATTCTCGGGTTGCACCGATTGGATCGACGTCACCAAACCCTACGACGCCGTCTGACCGCCCGTCTCGACCGCGCCGCCGAAAAAGGATAAACACGCGCCCCGAAGGTTTTGCTTCGGGGCGCGCCGTTTTTGAAAACTCCGCCCGGCGCCTTCGCGCGGCGCCGCTCCGTTCATCCTTTCCCGGCAACGTACTCCGCCGCCGCAAGCGCCGCGACCGCTCCGTCCGCCGCCGCGGTGACCAATTGCCTCACCTTCTTGGTGCGGCAGTCTCCGGCGACAAAAATGCCGTCCGCCGCAACGCAATCTTCGCCTGCGACCACATAGCCGCCCTCGTCCAATTTGACGAGACCGCCGAACAACGACGTCGTCGGCGTCTGACCAACCGCGACGAATACGCCGTCCACGTCGAGCCACGTCACCGAGCCGTCTTCCACGTTGCGCACCACCGCATAGCTCAATGAGTCCTCGCCGCCGACCTCGTCGACGACGCTGTTCAGCACAAACTCCACGTTGGGCTTTTCGCGCAGCTTGGCGATGTCCGCCGCCTGTGCGCGGAACTCGCCCCTGCGATGGATGAGATAGACCTTTTCGCACATTCTCGACAGCTCAAGCGCGTCCGCCGCCGCAGTGTTGCCGCCGCCCACGACCGCAACCTTTTTGCCGCGATAGAACGCCCCGTCGCAAGTCGCGCAATAGGACACGCCCCTGCCGGTGAACTCCTTTTCACCCGTCGCGCCGAGAGCGCGATTTTTGGCACCCGTGGCGATTATCAATGCTTTTGCAAAATACTCGTCCTTGCCTGCGGTGACCGCGAAGCCGCCCTCTTTGCGCTCCGCCTTGCTCACGCTCTTGCGGATGAGTTTGACCCCGAGCGCCTCGACTTGTTTGAGCAATGCCATCGAGTAGTCAAAGCCGCCGATCTTGCCCAAAGCCGGATAGTTCTCGATCTCGCCGGTGTTGACGATCTGCCCTCCCGGCATGTATTCCTCAAAGAGCGCAAGCTCAAGTCCGCTCCGCTTGGCGTAGATCGCCGCGGTCATTCCCGCGGTGCCTGCGCCCACTATCGCAATGTCAACTTCTTTCATGCCCGCCTCACTCGCAGCGCTCGTCCAGATAGGACGCCTGTATGTCGGCGATGTGCGTCAACACCGCGAGCGGATACTTCTCGAACGCGGAGCTTATGCTGTAATCGCCGCCCTTGACGCGCACGTCGTAACCGCCCATGTGCCAATTGATCGCAAGCGCCTCTTCGCGCGTCAGGCGCATGTAGCCGTTGATGATGTAGACCGACTTCTCGCCGTGGCCGTAGGGCAGCTCCTCGTCGATCGTGTAGTACGGCACGCGCACCCACTCGCCGTCCTCCTTCTTGTTGCGGAAGTCGACTTTGTAGAAATTCGCCTTGCAGACGTCGTGCAAAAGTCCGCAAATGATGACGCTCTCGTCGGTGATGTGCGTGACGGACTCCTTGTCCGGGCAAAGTTTTTTCTCGGTGTCCACGAGCAGTTTGAGCCGACGCGCCACGTTGAGACTGTGCGCGCACAAGCCGCCTTCGAACGCGTTGTGATACTTGGACGACGCCGGCGCCTCGAAAAAGTCGCTCTTGTCGCAAAGCCATTCGAGCAATTTGTCCGCGCCCTCGCGCTTGATGTTGGTGGTGTAGAGTTTGATGAACTCCTTCTTGGCATCTTCCGCCATGTCGGTGCCTCCGTCGCGATTGATAACTATATTATAATCTCGCGATCGGCGCGCTGTCAAGCCGCGCGGAGGTCACTCCCCGTCTGTGCGCACAAGATAGGACTTCTCTTCGACGTCGCGGCTGATACCCTCGAGCGCCGTGCATCTGCCCAGCGCGTCAGGACCTGCGCCGGCATAGAGGTTGCGGTAGCGCTCGCACGCCTCGGCGGACTTGACCGCGCCGTCTCGCACCTGCTGCAAAATTTGTTTGTCCGTCACGCCCTTGCGGCATCTCCACCCCACAACTTTGATGACCATCGCGGACGCAATCCTTCCGATGTGCTCGGGCTTGACGCCGTCCCTCAGCAGTTCCTCGGTCGTCTCGGTCGCATAGTCGCGATAGCGCGCCGCGCTCTCCTCGACAAAAGCGTAGACCTCTTTTGAGCGGCAATGCGGCAGCATCTGCCCCAGCGCGATCACGCCCGTCTGCGCGCCCTTTATGCAATGGTCCAGCAATCTCTCTCTTTGACTTTTCATGCTCCCTCCTCACCGCTTTATTATTGCTCCGCGCGCGAAAAGTATGCAAAACGCCGCCCCTTTCGGAGCGGCGCAAAGCCGTCTTTTTTAGATCCCGAGCGCGGAGAGCGCGACCTTGGTCACGTTGCCCGAAAAGTCGGATACGATCATGCCGGCGATCACGCCTCCCAAGACCGCGAGCGCCGCGATGACGATCGCGACGACCGCGACCGCTTTTCTTGCTCTCGTTGTCATATGTTTTCCCTCAGCCGCATATAGCGGCGGTTTTATTATAACGCCGCCTCGGCGAATTTGTCAACGCCGAAATGAAAAACCGACGGCGGACCGCCGTCGGCAGCGTCTCTTCGACGCCTCATTCCACGATGAACACCTTGCACTCGTCCGGTTTCAGCTTGCACGCGATCGCCGTGCCTTCGCCGCTCTCGCCCGACCAAATTTCGCGGAAGGCGTATTTGTCCTTTGCCGGCAGCGCGACATAGTCGTCCGCCGCGAGCGTCCCCAGATCGAGCCTGCCCGACGTTCCCAGCACCGAGCCGCGGTTGAAAAAACACACCGCCGCCCTGCCGCCGTCCAGCGGTCTGACCAAGATGTCGAGCCTCGCGCCGCGCTTGACGCGCTTCGCCTGCCTGCCGAGCGGGTCTTGATCGATCGCGATCAAGTCCTTTTGCGTGACGATCGCGAGCACGTCGTCGGTGATCGTCCTCAGGTCGTTGCCCAGCACGAGCGGCGCCGCCATCATACACCACAGCGCAAAGTGCGATTTGTTGCGCTCGAGCGTCAAGCTGCCGTTGCCGACCTCGAGCATGTCGGGATCGTTCCAATGCCCCGGCGACGCGTACTTCCACAGCTTGACGTTGTGCTCGTAGATGAGCTTGATCCATCGCCAATTGGGATTGATGTCGGGCGTGGTGCGCCAAAGATTGCCCGCGCTCGCGCCCCACTTGTAGGGCTGATTGAGCCCCCATTCGCAGATCGAGAAGGTGATCGGTTTGAGCGGCTGTCCGGTCTCTTCGGACACCTTCTTCGCCGCCGCCTCGAGCGCCGCGCCCATCTTGCGATATTGCAGCATAGCGCTGTCCGCGCGCGTCGATATCGGGTTGAACATCTTGACGACGTTGACCCCCTTGCGCAGCGTGATTATCAATTGGAAACGCGCGGTGATGTTCCAAAATTTCTGCGGCGGGATCTCCGCCATATAGTCCTTTTCGCCGTTGACGGTGACCATCAACGCCTTTTCGTAAAGACCCTTTTTACGCACACAGACGGTCAAAATGTACTCGCCGTCCTCTTCGGCGTAGACGTTGTTGAACTCGAGCGCGCCACGGCAGGCGTCAAGCCCGCTGACGTGGTAGCCGCACTCCACCTTTTTGTCGGGCATGAACTTGGCAAGCCCGCTGACCTTGCCGTCCGTGCAGGGATAGAACTTGCCCTTGCGCTCCCCCCGCTTGACCACCTCGATGCCGTAGACGAGCGGCGCGTATTTGGGGATGGGCACGTTGTGGCAAAAGTCGTATTTGAGATACTCAAACCCCCACCGCGCGAACGTCAGCGCGTCCTTGTACTCGTTGCCGTAGCTCGCCGGAAGATCTTCGCAGGTCAATGTGCCGTTGGACGAGTAGATGCCCGCTTTGAGCCCGAGCGCGTTGATCTTGGCGACAAGCGCCTTCATGCCGTGAGCGAACTTGGTCAGATCGTGCTGCACCTCGCCGTTTTCGTCCCTGAGCGACGAGTGCCAATTGTCGTCGATGTTGATGCGGTCGTATCCCGCGTCAAGCAAACCTTTCTCCTTCATCGCGACCGCGGTCTCGTAGATCAGATCCTCGTCGATGGTGTTCTTGAAGGTGTTCCAGCTCGACCACCCCATCGGCGGAGTGGGCGCGTCGCCGCCCTTGTATTCGACGTTGGAATAGAGATCGCTGACGCGCGACGGGCGCGTGAACAGCTTTTTGAGATAGCAGATCGGGCACATGCCGTTGCGTTTCATAGTTGTCCTCCCGGAGTTGTTTATATATCCATTTTACAATATATCCGCCCAAACGTCAACATCAGCCGACAAAAAAACCGCGCCCCGAAGGACGCGGTGTCTGTCAAATGACGGTTCAGCGGGTGAACTTGAACGCCTTGAAGCCCGGCCAAACAGCGCCCTTGCCGAGATCTTCCTCGATGCGGAGCAGCTGATTGTACTTGGCGACGCGCTCGCTTCTGCTGGGAGCGCCCGTCTTGATCTGGCAGGTGTTGAGCGCGACCGCGAGATCGGCGATCGTCGTGTCCTCGGTCTCGCCCGAACGGTGAGAAGTGATCGCGGTGTAGCCCGCCTCGTGCGCCATCTTGATCGCCTCGAGCGTCTCCGAAACGGAACCGATCTGGTTGAGCTTGATCAAAATGGAGTTGCCGCAGCCGTTCTTGATGCCCTTGCTCAGTCTCTCGGTGTTGGTGACGAACAGGTCGTCGCCGACGAGCTGGACCTTGCCGCCGAGCTTCTCGGTCATCATCTTCCAGCCGTCCCAATCCTCTTCGTCAAGACCGTCCTCGATCGAGTAGATGGGATACTTGGAGATCAACGCTTCCCAGTGAGCGACAAGCTGCTCGGAAGTGTATTCCGTCTTTGCCTTGGGCAGCACATAGTGACCCTTGCCCTTCTTTGCGTCCTTCCACTCGCTGGAAGCCGCGTCCATCGCAAGCACGAAGTCCTTGCCCGGCTCGTAGCCCGCCTTCTTGACCGCCTCGAGGATGTATTGGATCGCCTCTTCGTCGCTGGCAAGGTCGGGAGCAAAACCGCCCTCGTCGCCGACCGAAGTCGCAAGCCCCTTGGATTTGAGCAAAGCCGCCAAAGCGTGGAACACCTCGGTGCACCAACGCAGACCTTCGGCAAAGCTGCTCGCGCCGACCGGCATGATCATAAATTCCTGAACGTCAACGGTGTTCGCCGCATGTGCGCCGCCGTTGAGGATGTTCATCATCGGGACGGGGAGCCTGTTGCCCGCAACGCCGCCCAAGAAACGGTAGAGGGGGATGCCCAACTCGTTCGCCGCCGCCTTGCAGCAGGCGATGGAGACCGCGAGGATCGCGTTCGCGCCCAGCTTGGACTTGTCCTTGGTGCCGTCCGCCGCGATCATTGCCTTGTCGATCGCATAGATGTCGGAAGCGTCCATGCCGCAAAGCGTGTCGTTGATGACGGTGTTGATGTTGTTGACCGCCTTGGAAACGCCCTTGCCGCCAAAACGCTTCTTGTCGCCGTCGCGAAGCTCGAGCGCCTCGAACTCGCCCGTGGACGCGCCGCTCGGAGCCGCGCCTCTGCCGACGGTGCCGCTTGCAAGCACAACTTCCGCTTCAACGGTCGGGTTGCCGCGGGAATCGATGATCTCTCTGCCGTAAACTTTGACGATTTTCATATTGATTTCCTCTCAAAATAGTATTTTTCGATTTTGTCGGTCCGCCCCGAAGGACTTCCCTCTCGTCGCTTGATATTGTACTCATTCTCCGCGCGATTGTCAAATGTTTGACGTATGTTTTGTGCACGCACGCGAGCGCGTCACGTCAACAGCTCTTCGAGCGCGTCCGCGATCGCTCCGCACAGCTCTTTGCGATAGCTCTTTTGCCCCAAAAGCCGCCTGTCGTCGGCGTTGCTCAAAAAGCCGCATTCGACGATCACCGACGGCAGATCCGAACACTTTGTGATGTACAGATCGCCCGGCTGAGGCTGAAGATCGCTCCTGCCGCAGTGCGCCGCGTTGATACGCGCGTTCAGCCTCGACTGCAACGCCGAGGCAAGCGCGCCGCCTCTGCCGGTGTCGTCGTAGAACACCTGCACCCCGCGCCGCGACGGCTGCGACGGGAAGCTGTTGAGATGTATGCTGACCACGCACTCCGCGCGCGCCGACTCGATGATGTTTGCCCTCGCCTCCATGTCCGACCGCTTGGTCTCGCCCAGCGCGACGTCCTCTTCGCGCGTCATCACAACGGCGATCCCCCTCTGCTCCAACTCTCGGGCGAGCGTCTTTGCAAGCTCGAGATTGAGCTCGCTCTCCTTGACTCCGCCGACGGTCACGCCGCCGTCCCAGCCGCCGTGACCGGGGTCGATCACGACAGCAAGCCCCGTACTTTCGGCAGGCATGAACACCGCCCACGCCCCCGCCGAAAACGCCGCCGCGAGCAGTACGATCACCGCCGCCGCGGCGACCGCTTTTCGGGACAAAAACACCATTTTTCCCTCCTCACGCGAAAGTGCGTCTCAAAGCGCGATTTTCGTCTTTTTGGGCGCAAAAGGTGCACTTATCCACAGAGTTATCCACCGAAACAGTTGTTTGTGTGGAAAACTCGGCGCATTTTATGCACCGCGTCCATTCATTGATATGTGTGGAAAATCCGCTCTATTCACCCATTTTATTCATCGTTTTATGAATATTTTTTCATGCCCGTTTTGTCCTTCGTTTTGCCGTTTTGTGAAGACGCGAGACCTAACCGAAAACCGTCGTAACGCGCGGCGCGCCGAACGCATAGATTGCACTATGGAAAAACTCATCGCAAGCATCAACGCACCCTACCCGCTGACCGCGCCGAAACGCGACATCCGCGACGCGCGGCTTTTGCAAGATCTGTTCGGAGGCAGAGCGAGCGAGACGACCGCGATCATGCAATATTGTTTTCAGTCGTATGTGCTGCGCTCCGCCCGCCCCGGCCTCGCCGATCTGCTCGTCGCGATCGCGAAAGTCGAGATGCACCACCACGAGCTGCTCGGAGAGGCGATCTTTGGCTGCGGCAAGCCGCCGCTGATCGCGTCCAATTGCTGTTTTTGGTCGGCAAGCGCGGTCGATTGGTCGGAGGACGCAGTCAACGTGTTGGAGCGCGACATCGCCGACGAGACGCGCGCCGTGCAGGCATACGAGCGCGCGGCAAAGCTCGTCCGATCGCCCTCGCTGTCCGCACTCCTTGTGCGTATCGCCGAGGACGAAAGACTGCACGTTACGCTTTTGACAGACGCACTCAAAACCGTCGCCGCAAAATGAAGACGGCGGCAAAACTGCCGCCGTAAACTGCGTTTATCGACACGGGCTCCTATTTTTGCACCGTACCGAAATAGTCGTCGACAAGCTCTTTGCCGCCGACTTTGGCTACGACGCCGCCCTCGATGAGCGCCGCTCTGTCGCACAGCGCAGCCGCGCATCGCAGATCGTGCGTGACGGTGATCATCGTGTTGCCGGTCTGCTCGTGCAGCTCGTTGAGCGTCTCCACCATTTGACACAGCCCCTCGTAGTCCTGCCCTACGGTCGGCTCGTCGAGCAGCAGCACCTCGGGCTCGCACGCGACGACCGCCGCGATCGACACCCTGCGCTTTTGCCCCTCGGAGAGCGACTGCGGATGGCGGCGCCACAGATGTTCGACGCCGAAGAGCCGTGCGATGTGCTCGGCGTATTCGGGCGATTTCGCGCCGAAGTTGAGCTCTTGCTCCACGGTCGGCATGAACAGCTGATAGTCGGGATTTTGGTAGACGACGCCCACCTTTTTGAACCACGCGCGGCTGCCGCGCGGCTTTTGCCCAAACCGCGGGTCGATGTGCTGAGTTATGCCGCCGCCTGTCGGCTTGTACAGCCTCGCGATCAGGCGCATCAGCGTCGTCTTGCCGCAGCCGTTTTCGCCGAGGAGCACGACTCTGCTTCCCTTGGGGATGCCGAGCGTCACACCGTTCAAAATGCGCCTGTCCTTGACCGAAAATGCGACGTTGTCCAGCTCGATCAGCGGCTCCGCTCCGGCGAACTCGCGGCACCCGTCCGCGATCTTTGCGGTCTGCCCGATGAGGTATTCGCGCACGTTTTGCACCTTCTTGACCGTCTTGCCCCCGATGTGCCAAACTTCGTCGACATACGGCAGCACCATGTCGAGGCGGTGTTCGATGACGACCACGCAATACCCCGCATGCGCAAGCGCGCGAAGCGTGCCCATCAGCATCGCCGCGCCGTCCTTGTCGAGGTTGGCGAGCGGCTCGTCGAGAATGACGATCTTCTGCCCCATCGCGAGCGTGCTCGCGGTGATCAATCGCTGTTTTTGCCCTCCCGACAGCGTGCGGCACCTCCAACTCTTGTCCAGCTTCATCAACCGGCAGACGATGTCGATCTGCCTCTGCATCCTGCCATGCGGATACGCGAGATTTTCGCACCCGAACGCGATCTCGTCCTCGACGATCTTTTGCACGATCTGCTCGTCGGCGTTCTGCAACACCACCCCGACTTTGCGGCAGATATAGCCGAGTTTTTTGCCCTTGATGTCCTCGCCGGCGATCCTCACTTCGCCCGACAGTTCGCCGTAATTGACGTTGGGGATGATGCCGCCGACGATGTACATCAGCGTGCTCTTGCCCTCGCCCGAATGTCCCGACAGCAGCGTCACCTTGCCGTATTCCGCGACAAAGTCCGCCCCTTCGAGTATCTTTGTCTTGCCGTCGTAAGAAAAGTTTACGCCTTTCAATTCTATCGCGTTCATAAGACCACCGTCAGCGCCGCGCCGACCGCAAGTCCGATCACGAACAGCACGTCGGAAAGCGCGGGATATTCCTTTTTGTAGATCGAGTAGAGACCTCCGCCCAGCGTGAAACCGCGCGTTTCGACCGAGAGCGCGAGCGTGTCGGAGATGTTGACCAGCCTCATGACAAAAGGCACGAGGAAGGCGCGGTAAAAGATTTTCGGATCGAGCACGCTGCCCGCGCCGCGCGTCTTCATAGCCTCTCTGACCCGCCCTATCTCGCCTTTGAGCATTGGCACGAAGGACATGGCTATGAGCATGCCCAGAGTCAACGCCCTCGGCGTGCGCACCTGCGAAAGGGCGCGCGTCATGCGGACCGCCTCGACGGACATCGAGAGCGCGACGCCCAAAAACAGCGCGCCGAAACGGTTGAGCATCGAGATCGCCGCCTCGACGTCACCGCCCGCCGACGCGTACGCGATGCCGGCGAACGCGCCGCCGAACACGACGAACGCGGGCAGCAGCTTCAAACAGCTTTTCACACATCCGAACAGGCTCACCCATGCGAGCACACCGAGCAGGTAGTAGCTCATGTTCGCCTCTCGCGCCGCGACCAGCCCGAAGACGATCACAAACAGCGACGCCGCTACGGCGACCAAAGGATAGAGCCTCGCTTTGAATTTGAAAAACGTCATTTTTTGAGCACCCCCGCCTTTTTGAGTTCTCGCGATACGACCATGCCTATCACCGATCCGGCAAAACACAGCGCGACGACCGCGAGCGTCATCAGCGCGATCACCCACGGCTCGGTAGCGCCGAGGAACATAGAGACCGCCTCGTTCTCCGAACCCGTCACCGTGTAGTTGACGTTGTAGTAGAGATAGAGCAAAGGCACGGTGAGCGGCATGTACAGCGTGCCGGCGAGCACGCACGCCCAATCGCTCTTGTAGCTGCGGAAGATCGCAAAGACGACCAGCTCGACGACGACCGCACACACGGCGATAAGCGCCATCGGCGGAAACATCATCACGAGAAAAAATGCGGTGAAAATGCCCATGATCGTCATCGATCCCGCCTTGCGCACCTTCATCAGCCCTATCACCGGAAAGACGGAAAATTGCAGCCCCAGCCCCAGCTGTATGATGCCGAACACCGGGACGTGGATGAGCAGCGGCATGATCGCGCTCGTCACCAACATGCACGCCGTGATGACGGCGAGGAACACGATATCCTTGATCTTGAAGCGGCGGAACATCTTGCTCTCGTCCGCGTCGCGCGCCTCGCGCCTCTTGAGCTTTTCTTCGTACGCCGCCTGTTCGGACGCGACGGCTTGCTGCAACTCGCGCGTGTTTTCGATCAGCGCGGCGATGTCCGCTGCGGCGGTCTTGACCTCTGTGTCCACTGTCACTTCACCTCCTCGAGAACTCCGCTCTCCACGCGGTAGATGCGATCGGCGATCGCCATCGTCGATTCGCGATGGGAAACCAAGATGATGCTCTTCCCCTCGCGCCCGTCTTTGAGCGCTTTGAGGATGATCCCCTCGTTGATGCTGTCTACGTTGCTCGTCGGCTCATCCAGCAATATCAGCTTGCCGTCGTGCAAAAACGCCCTCGCAAGACCTATCCTCTGCTTCTCTCCTGCGGACAGATCGTCGCCGAGCGCCCCGACCTGCGTGTCATAGCCGTCCGGAAGGCTCATGATGAACTCGTCGACCGACGCCTTGCGGCACGCGCTCCTCATCTCGTCGAGCGTCGCGTCCGCCTTGGCTATGCGCAGATTGTCGGCGATGCTTTGGTCGAACAGATAGGTGCTTTGACTGACCATCGTCACATTGTCGGTCAACGCCGCGCTGTCTATCCTGTCGATGTCGACGCCGTTGTATTCGATGCTGCCCGAATCCTTCTCCCAAAAGCGCAGCAGCAGTTTGAGCAACGTGGATTTGCCGCACCCGCTTGCGCCGACTATGCCGACGATCTCTCCCTTTTCGGCGTGCATGCAGACGTCTTTGAGCACCTTTGCGTCTTTGTCGTAGCCGAAAGAAAGATTTTCGGTCTCCACCTTTTCGAAATCGAGAGGTTCGCCATTTTCGACCGGCTCGACCGCGGGCTTTTCGGCAAGCAGTTTGAGGACGCGGTCACCCGACGCGAACGTCTGCGTGAGGTTGCCCGGAAGCGCCGAGATCGCGATCACCGGACCGAACGAACCGAACACCGCGACGACCCCGACGATCATCATGCCGACGCTCAACCGGTCGGTCGACACCAAGATCACGCCGACAGTTAAAGTGAGAATAACAAACACGGACACGAAAATTTCGGTCAATCCCGCCGCCGTCGAGATCTTGCGTTTGAGCTTTTTGGTATAGTCCAAAAGCACATCGCTGCGCCTGTCGACCTCGGCAAGGCGGACGTCCTCGGCGTTGTTGAGCACGATGTCCCTGACGCCCTTGATGCTGTCGAGGAAGTAGGCGTTGAACGACGAAAATTCCGCCCTGTAACCTACGCCGCCCGAGCGCATCAGCTTGGACGAGATCAGCGGCAGCACTATCCCTATCGCCAGATAGCCGCACAGCGCGACCAGCGCCAAATACCAGCTCGACACGCACCCGACGAACACGAATACCGCGCTCGACACGACGACCGCTATGCAGATGGGCGAGATCGTATGCGCATAGAAAACCTCGAGCGTCTCGATGTCCGAAGTGATCATCGCTATGATCGCGCCCTTTTGCTTGCTCTCCAGCTTGGCAGGGCAAAGCACGCGCAGCGCGCCGAATATTTTGTCGCGCAGCACCGCAAGCAGACGGAACGCGATGTAGTGGTTGCAATATTGCTCGATATAGCGCAGCAGTCCGCGCAGCACGCCGAACCCGACCGCGAGCCCTATTATCCATCCGTACGACAGCGCGATGCTCTCGCCGAGCGCCTTCGCTATGCCGACCGCGCCCATCAAGGTCACGCCCATCGCGCTTACAAAACCGAGACTGCCGTTGATCACGGCGACGACCATTATGTACGCGAGCGAACCGAGCAAGACGATCAGCCTTGCCATGATCTTGCCGCCGCCCATTCTCTCCTTTTTGTCATTCATTGCAGTCGTCCTCCCTGTCGAGATAGCCCTCTTCGAGCGCTTTCTGCGTGTTGTAAAGCCGTGCATATTCGCCGCCCGATGCGATGAGTTCGGCGTGAGAGCCGCTCTCGGCGACCCGCCCGTCGCTCATATAGTAGATGTTGTCCGCGCGCACGACGTTGGCGAGCCTGTGCGAGATGACGACGACGTTCTTTGTCGCCGCAAGTTCGCGGATGTTGTCCATGATGATCGCTTCGCTGTCGCCGTCGATGTTGGACGTCGCCTCGTCGAAAACATACACGTCTTTGTCCGCGACCAGCGCGACCGCCAGCGCGAGCCTCTGTTTTTGTCCGCCCGAGATGTTGCCGCCCTCTTCGGCTATCACCTTGTCGAGCCCGCCCGCCGACCTCACGAAATCGGCAAGCCGCACCTGTTTGAGCGCAGCGTATATCTCTTCGTCCGATACGTCCGGTCGGGCGAGTTTGAAGTTGTCGCGCACGCTCTCGTTGAATATGTAGGTGTTGTACGAGACGATCGCAAAGCGACGATACCAGCTGCTCCGCTTGACCTCGCTCAGCCTCTTGCCTCCGACCGTGACCTCGCCTTCGTCCGGTCTGTATGCGCCGCTCAGCATGTTGACGACCGTCGACTTGCCGCAGCCGCTCTCGCCGACGATCGCGGTCATCCCCGTGCGGGGAAAAATCATCGTCACATCTTTGAGCACGTCGCGCTTGCCGTCGTACGAAAATGTCACTCCGTCGAGCCGCGCCGAAGTGTCTTCGACTTCGCCGTCGCCCCACTCCGGTTCCTTTGCGCGCAATATCTCCAAGATCTTGTGCCCCGCGCTCGCGCCGTTCATCGCGACGTGGAACGCGCTGCCCAGCGACCTGAGCGGCAAAAAGAATTCCACCGCGATCAACACGAGAAAGAGCGCTTTGATCGGATCGGCGCCGTTCATCACTCCGCTTATCGCGATCGCTATGCCCGCACCCGCGCCGCCGTAGGCGACGAGATCCATGATCGTCGTGCTGGCAAGCTGCATAACGAGCACCTTCATCGTGATCTTGCGGAAGTCCTCGGCGGAAGCGTTGATCTGTTCGTGCTTGCGCTCGTCCGCCTTGAAGATCTTGAGCTCTTTCAACCCCTGCACGCTGTCCAAAAACACGTCGCCCATCGAGGTGTATTTGCCCCAATACTTTGCGAAAATGCGCTTGGCGTACTTGGACACCGCGACGATCGAGATCGGGATCAGCGGCACGCATACGATCAGCATCACCGCCGTCCGCCAATCGATCGGAGCGCATATCGCAAACAGTATGAACGGCGCGATCATAGAATAGAAAAATTGCGGAAGATATGTCGAATAGTAGAGGTCGAGCTGCTCGATGCCCTCGACGCCGACCTGCGTCATACCCGCCATCGTCGCGCTGTCGGACGAACGCACCCCGAGGCGCAGCATCTTGTCGTAGGTGAGACAGCGCAAATGCTTTTTGACGTGCGCTCCGAGCGAATTTTTGAACTCGTTAGTCACCTTGGTGACGCAAAATCTCAATGCGACGCTCACCGCCGCGATCGCCGCCGGCGCAATGTACGCCGACGCTTCCGCACCGTCCGCCGCAAGCCCTATCGCATAGCATATGCACGCGGTGATCGCGGTGTTGGCGAACAACCCGACGACCATCGAGAGCACCGCATAGGCGATGTACTTGCGGTCTTTGCCCAAAAGTCCGAGCAGATCCTTGTCGATCATCTCACTTCTCCTCTTTGTCCTTTGCGGAGTCTGTTTGTCTTTGCTTTTGCTTTGCTTCCTTCGCCGCGGCGCGCTTTGTCTTGATCGTCTCCGAAAGATGCGCAAAGGCGATCACCGGATGCGTAAAGGTCAGCCTCGGACCGGAATAGCGCATCACCGCCGCGATCTTTGCCCTCATGTCGGGACGATAGCAATGTATCTTGCAGTTGGAGCAAAACGGCTTGTCGTCCCCGAACGGACACCTCTCGCGGCGCTGCCGCACATACTCGGCAAGCTCGGCACACTCGGGGCACAATTCACCCTTTTTGCTCTTGTGCTTGCCGCGGCAATACATCGCGATCATCAACTCCACGATTTCGAGATCTTTTTGCTTTTCCATACGCGCCTCGCCGAACGGTTTTGTTAGC
>CALWGZ010000016.1 GCA_944380285.1 uncultured Christensenellaceae bacterium | reverse complement strand
TCCGACTCGAAGGCGCAAGCCTGTGAGTATAAAAACCTTTGCCTTGATGTTTTCTTTCTTCCTTTTCGTTTTCAATGGATCGAGAGCAAACGCTCTCGTATTTTTTTGCTTTTTTGACGAGGGCGCAGCGGAGGTATGCGCTTTTTCGATGTTCGTCGTTTGGGCGAGTGTGTGTCCATGCCATGCAAAAAGTTTGAAAAATGGTGAGAGATGAAGATTTGCGCCGTTTGGGCGAGTGCGCTCCGAGGTCAAAAGAAAAGTTGGGAAAGAGGGAGTATGCGGTAAAACTCGCGCCGCTTTGAAGTCGGTCGTTTGAGGAGGGAAGCTGGGCTATGTTTTTGTAAAAAGATCCGCACCCGAAGGTGCGGAGCCGATGTCAAGCGGTCTGTTCGTCTTGCTGCGAGGGCTGTTCCTCTTTTGGCTGATCGGCTTCCGCCTGCTTTTTCTTGCGGGCTGCGTCCGCGGCTGCACGCTTGCGGCGCTTGTCCAAGCCGTACAATTCGTCGTGCTGTTTGGTCGCCTTTTTGACCAGCCTTTTGCATCCCGGGATGCCGGACAGAGCCACGCTCGCCGACACGGGCATATCTTCGCCGAAGCCCTTGAATTTTTTGGCTTTGATCGGCTCGCCGACGGTGTCGGGCAGGTCGACCTTTTGACGCTTTTTGGGCGCGGAAGGGACGGCGAGTTCATACTTCTTTTCGTCGGGCGGAGCGGTCTTGGGACGCATCGGCTTTGCCGCTCTTTGCGCAGACGCTTGCGCGATGCCCCCTCTTGCCGCCGCCTCGAGGTCGAGACGGGTCTGAGGTATGACCGGCACCACGCCGTCGGGCGTGGGGATCGGAGCGCCGCAATAGTTGCAGAACTTCGAAATGTCGTTGATCTGTTTGCCGCATTTGTTGCAGAACATCTTTCCCTCCGAGAGCGCGACGGATGCCGCGCGTCTGTCGTCGGATGACCCGACGATTATATTTTAGCGGTTTTTTGCGCAAAAAGCAATCGTTTTCGCGTAATTGGCGTCCGCCGGCTCGATTCAGAGACCGAGCACGTCCGCCAAGTTGAATTTTGCCTGCATGATGAACGGGTTGGCCGCGCCGTCCGCGAACTTGCCGTAAGAGGAGAGCACGAACGTCCCGTCCTTGCATGCGGTGCCGCTGTAACCGCAATCGGTGCCGCCGTCGTTGGTCGCGCCCAGCACGATCAATGCGTCGCCGAACGCCGCGGATTTGTCGGTGTCGCCCGTCGCGTAGTCGATCAGCTCCTGCGGATCGCCGACCCAGCCGACCCAATAGCCGCCCAGCAGATTTTGCGCGCTGAACGCGCTCGATCTCATGCCGGGCAGGCACAGCCTGAACGAGATCAGCACCTTGCCCGTCGCCAAGTCGTACTCCGCCTTGTGTCTGTCGCCGGTCAGGCAGAGGGGCAGCTCTTTGAGCTCGCTCCACGTTTCGCCCTCGTCCGTCGACACGCAGATCAACGAATTTGTCGTGCGCGAATTGCCTCTGCCGATCAAGATCAGTGTGTCATCGTTGGGAGCGGGCGCGCGGAAGATCTCTATCTCGCAAAGGTTTGCCGCCTGCTCGGCGTTGCGTTGAGAGTGCAAGAACTTCTTCGGCGCGCTCCAAACGGCGTTGCCGTCGTCGTCGAAGGTCAGATAGGAGACGTAGTTGTAGAAGTCGTAGTCGTGGAAGGTGCCCATCCACTTGTCGATGAGGTTGCCGTCCTCGTCGCGCAATTGAGTCAGCGACGACATCGCGACGATGACGTCGTAGGGCAGCGCCTTGCCGTTTTCGTCAAAGTTGGGCAGGGACTCTTCGGAGACGCCGTCGTAGGCGGGGTCGCCCTTGTCGGGTTGAGCGTCTGCCCACTCGATGCCGTAGGCGTTTTCGAATTGAGGCCAAGTCTTTCCGCCGTCTGCGGACAGCGCGTAGTTGAAGCCGTCGGCGTAATATTCGTCGTCCGCCGCCCACGACGGACAGCCGGACACGAGCAGAAGTCTGCCGCCGCCGAGGTTGTAGAGCGTCGGCGTTTCCTGCGATTTTTCAAAACTTTGGGGCAGGTCGGAGATGCGTTCGCTCCAAGTGTCGCCGAAGTCGGAGCTCTCCTTCATGATGATCGCTCCCTTGCCGTGCCCGGCGGGGTAGGCGACGATCAGCTTGCCCTCGTCGTTGACGACGAAGTCGGGATGCCCGAGATAGGAATCCGTCTTGTCTATGACAGAGGTGTATTTTTCGTCGAGTTCGACGACGCGTATGTCGCCGACATAGTCGAGCGCGTCCTTGCGCGTCGCGAGCCACACCGTCAAAAGAGTGAGTCCGACGATGACGAGCAGGATCGCCGCGCTTATCGCCGCGACAGCGAGCGTTTTGCGCATTTTTGTGTTTGATCGAGTTGTCTTTTCGGCGTCCATAGTTCGATTATAGCACAGCCGCAAGCGTTTTGCAAGCGCGAATATTCGCGCATATGCGCGCGCATCGGCGCGCGTGGCGAAAGTTTGCTTGACTATTGGGCGCAATGGGGATAAAATAGAACTATACTCGTTTGGGAGGACGTTATGAAAAGCGACATCCAAATCGCGCACGAAGCCGAACTCAGACCGATAGGCGAGATCGCCGCAAAACTCGGCGTCAACGACTGCGAACAGTACGGCAAGTACAAGGCAAAGATCGACCCTGTCGTCTCTTCCAAGGGCGGCAAGCTCATCTTGGTCACCGCGATCAATCCGACCGCGCTCGGCGAGGGCAAGACGACCACGTCGATAGGTCTTGCCGACGGCATGGCGAAACTCGGCAAAAAGGTATGTCTCGCGCTGCGCGAGCCGTCGCTGGGGCCTGTGTTCGGCATCAAGGGCGGAGCGACGGGCGGCGGACACGCCCAGATCGTCCCGATGGAGGACATCAATCTGCATTTTACGGGCGATCTGCATGCGATCACATGCGCAAACAATCTGATCGCCGCGATCCTCGACAACCATCTGCAACACGGCAATGAGTTGCATATCGATCCGACCAAGGTCGTCTGGAAGAGGTGTCTCGACATGAACGACCGTTCGCTGAGGAGCATCGTCTGCGGGCTGGGCGGCAGCACGGACGGCGTGCCCCGTCAAGAGGGCTTCAACATCACCGCCGCATCCGAAATCATGGCGATTTTGTGCCTTGCCGCCGACCTCAAAGACCTCAAAAGGCGCATCGGCGACATCATCGTCGCATACGACAGGCACGACGAGCCGGTGACATGCGCGCAGCTCGGCTGCGCGGACGCGGTCGCGATCGTGCTCAAAGACGCGCTCAAACCCAACCTTGTCCAAACGCTCGAGGGGACGCCCGCGCTCGTGCACGGCGGGCCGTTCGCCAACATCGCCCACGGCTGCAACAGCGTGATCGCTACGCGCACCGCGCTTGCGCTTGCCGACTATGTGGTCACCGAGGCGGGATTCGGCGCGGATCTCGGCGCGGAGAAGTTCCTTGACATCAAGTGCCGCGTCGCAGGCGTCAGACCGCAGGCGGTCGTACTCGTCGCGACGGCGCGCGCACTCAAATATAACGGCGGGGCGTCAAAGGCGGACGCGTCCAAACCGGACGAAAAGACGCTCGAAAAGGGGCTTTGCAACCTGATCGGGCACATCCGGAATTTGAGGGACGTCTATCACGCCAACGTCGTCGTCGCGATCAACAAGTTCGTCACCGACACCGACGGCGAGATCGCTCTGATCAAGCAGGCGTGCCGCGGCGAGGGCGCCGACTTTGCGCTTTGCGAGTGCTGGGAGAAGGGCGGCAAAGGCGCGGTAGAGCTGGCAAAACAGGTCGTCGCCGCATGCGACAAGGGCGGCGAGATCACGTTTGCCTATGACATGGACGACGACATCAAGACAAAGATCTTCAAGGTCGCGACCAAAGTGTACGGCGCCGCCGGCGTAGAATATGCCGCCAAGGCGGAGAAGAGCATCGCGCGTCTCGAGAAGTCGGGCAAGGGCAAATTGCCGATATGTATCGCGAAAACGCAATATTCTTTCTCGGATGACGCGACAAAACTCGGCCGCCCGACGGGCTTTACGCTGCACGTCAAAGACGTCGAGCCGCGCGGCGGAGCGGGCTTTGCGGTCGCCGTTTGCGGCAACATCATGCTGATGCCCGGGCTCGGCAAGCGCCCCAACGCGCTCGACATGACGATCGACGACGATACGCAAGAGATAAAAGGATTGTTTTGACGGAGGAGAGAATGGAGCAAGGTTCTTCCAACTTCATTGAAGACATCATCGACAAGGACATCGAGGCGGGCTGTGACAAGATCGTCACCCGTTTTCCGCCCGAACCCAACGGCTATCTGCACATAGGGCACGCCAAAAGCCTTTGCATCAACTTCGGGATGAAGAGCAAGTACGGCGGCGAGTGCAATCTGCGCTATGACGACACCAATCCCTGCAAAGAGGATCAGGAATATGTCGATTCGATCAAGCGCGACATCGCGTGGCTGGGCTTCAAGTGGGATCGCGAACTCTATGCGTCCGACTATTTCGACAGGATGTACGAGTGCGCAGTCGGCTTGATCATGAAAGGGCTGGCATATGTCTGCGACTACTCGGCGGACGAGATCCGCGCGACGCGCGGCACGCTGACCGCTCCCGGGCAGAACAGCCCGTGGCGCGAGCGCACCGTGTCCGAAAATCTGCGCCTCTTCGACGAGATGAAGAGAGGGCTTTACGCGGACGGAGAAAAGGTGCTGCGCGCCAAGATCGATATGGCGAGCCCCAACATGAATATGCGCGACCCGGTCATCTACCGCATCTTGCACGAGACGCATCACCGCACCGGCGACAAGTGGGTCATCTATCCGATGTACGACTTCGCGCATCCGCTCGAAGACGCTTTCGAGGGGATCACTCACTCCATTTGCACGCTCGAATTTGAGGATCACCGCCCCCTCTACGATTGGGTCAAGACCAATTGCGGCTTCGGCGATTTCCCCAAACAGATCGAGTTCGCGAGGCTCAACATCACGCGCACGATCATGTCCAAGCGCTTCCTCAAAAAGCTGGTCGACGAGGGCAAGGTCTCGGGCTGGTCCGATCCGCGCATGCCTACGCTCAGCGGCATGAGGGAGAGGGGATATCCGCCCGAGGCGATCCGCAACTTCTGCGCCGCGGTCGGCGTGACCAAAGCCAACAGCGAGGTCGACGTCGCCTATCTCGAGCATTTCGTCCGCGACCACCTCAACAACACCGCAGACAGAGTCATGGTCGTCAAAGACCCGATCGAGATGATCATCGAGGACATGGAGGGCGGCGAGCTTTGCCGCGTCGAGAACAACCCCAACGCCGAGACGGTCACCTATCGCGACGTCATCTTGGGCAGGCGCATCTACATCGACAGGGCGGACTTCGCGCCCGTACCGCCGCCCAAGTACAAGAGGCTCGTTCCCGGCGGCACGGTGAGGCTCAAGGGCGCGTACATCGTCGAATATGTGTCGCACGAGTGCGACGACGCCGGAAACGTGACGCGCGTCGTCTGCCGCCGCATCCCCGACAGCAAGAGCGGCGGAGCCAACGCGGGCATCAAGGTCAAAGGCGTCATCCAATGGGTCAACGCCGACGACTGCGTCGACATCGAGTTGCACGAATACGACTATCTGCTTTTGGACGGGGAGGGAGACTTCAACGACAGGCTCACCCCCGACAGCCACCGCATCTTCGCCGGTGCAAAGGGCGAGGCGTGCCTTGCGGACGCAAAGCCGTACGACCGCTTCCAATTCATGCGCATGGGCTATTTCAGCGCGGCGGGCAGCTACGGCGAGGGCGATCGTTCGTTCAATATGATCACCGGACTCAAGGACAGCTATGCCAAATAAGCTGTTTAAGCCAAAGGGCGTAAAAGAGCGCAAGTCAAGCTCGATCGCCGATTACAACTCCGAGCACGGCACCAAATATCTGATCTTCGCGATGCGCGACGTGACGGACATGAAGTCGGAGACGGGGTACGGCGGCGACGGCAAGCCGGTCTATCTCAAAGAGTTCTTCTCGATCATGTTCGGCAATCACGAGTTGACCGAGTATGTGCTGCTCGACCCGTCGGTGTTCGACGAGGCGGCGATTGACGGCGCAAAGCGCGTCAAGGTCGGCGACTGCGAGCTGAGCTACACCTACCGCAAGGGCGCGTTCTCGCGCCGCCACTACAACGCGAGGTTTGAGTATGACGGCGTGCAATACTATGTCTATCTCAAGACCTGCAACGATGTCAAGTTCAGTCAATTGATGACGGAATTCTTTGAGGGCAAGCTGTATTGATTTTTCGTGCCCGTGTTTGAAAAACGTATTTAAGCAAAAAAAGAAGGAGCGCCCGGAAGCGCTCCTTTTTGTGTACGTCAATCGGCGTAAATGCAGTTGCCTTCGCTGTCGATCGCGACGATCGCGGGGAAGTCTCTGACGGTGATCCGCCTGACCGCCTCGGTGCCGAGGTCGGGGTAGCAGATCTCTTCGACGGCGGTCACCGTGCCGCTGTAAAGCGCGCCCGCGCCGCCTATCGCGGCGAAGTAGACGCCCCCGTTGCGCTTGATCGCCTCTATGCATTCGGGGCTGCGCTTGCCCTTGCCGATCTGGGCGGCGAGCCCGTGATCGAACATGTAGGGCGTGTACTTGTCCATTCTTCCCGACGTGGTCGGACCGCAGCTGCCCATCACCTGACCTTTGACCGCAGGACACGGACCCATGAAGTAGACGGTCTCGCCGGCGTAGTCGAAGTCGGGCTTGCCGCTTTGGATGCTCTCGAACAGCCGCTTATGTCCCGCGTCGCGGAAGACGAGCATAGTCCCCGACAGGAGGACCCCGTCGCCGACTTTGAGCGTCGCGAGTTCGCTCTTGTCAAACGGCATGGTCAATCTCTTTTCACTCATAGCGCACCCCCTCTTTGCCGATGACGGCTACCTTTGCGCGGCTGCAATGGCACAAAATATTGACCGCGACGGGCAGCGACGAGATGTGGGTCGGGTATTTGCGAATGAATATGCCGAGCGCGGTCGTCTTGCCGCCGAAGCCCTGCGCGCCCACGCCGAGAGAGTTGATCCTCTCCATGAGCTCACGCTCGATCGCGTCCAATTGAGGATCGGGATTGGCGGAGCCGATCTTGCGGAACAGCGCCTGTTTGGACATTTTTGCGCACAGCTCGAACGTGCCGCCCAGCCCCACGCCGACGATGACCGGCGGGCAGGGATTGGACGCCGCGCGCGCGACCGTCTCTACGATCAGATCTTTCGCCGTATCCAGCCCCTGCGCGGGGTTGAGCATGTACAGTGCGGACATATTCTCGCTGCCGAAGCCCTTGAGCATGACGCTCACCTTGACCTCGTCGCCGGGGACGAAGTCGGTGTGGACGACCGCCGGGGCGTTGGTGCCGGTGTTGACGCGCGTGACGGGGTCGAGCACGGACTTGCGCAGGTCGGCATAGCCTTCCCGGACGGCGCCGTCGATCGCGTCTTGGAGCAGAGCTCCGGTCAAAAGGACGTCTTTGCCGATCTCGACAAAGACGACGCACATCCCGGTGTCCTGACAGACGGGATAGCCCGTTTGGGCGGCGAAGCGCGCGTTTTCGCACATCTTGGTCAGGGCGAAGCGCGCGGCGGGGACCTTTTCTTCGTCGCGTGCTCGTTCGAGCGCGGCGAGGCAGGTCGGTTCGATGTTGCGGCTGATTTCGACGATCGCCCTGCGTACTTCTTCGGCGACGGTCGAGGTGTCGACAGTAAACATAGTTATCTCCTTACGCGTATTATTTTAGCATATCCGCGCTTTACTTACAACAGAAAATATGCTACAATTATACGCGGCGAAAAGCCGTTGCTATGGACAAATTGGAGATATGCACGCTGGCGAGCGGCAGCAAGGGCAACTGCACTTATGTGCGATACGGCGACACCGCGATCCTCATCGATCAGGGACTTTCGCTCAAAGAGCTGAGGGTGAGGGCGAACTATCGCGGGATAGACCTGTCGCAGACGGACGCGTTGTTTGTGACGCACGAACACTCCGACCACGTCAAAGGCGTGGGCGCGTTCGCGCGCGCGTACGATACGCCCGTGCATATACCTGCGGCGTGTCTGGGCAACTTCAAGACTGAGGACGGCATTGATAGGTTTTTCGTCCCCAACGAGTACGACGGCGAGGTCACCGTCAAGGGTCTGTCGGTCAAGCCCTTCCGCGTGCCGCACGACGCGCACTACACGGTCGGGTACAGGATCAGCACGGGCAAAGAGGACATCGCGATCGCGACCGATCTCGGCTTTGTGTCGGACGGGACGTTGGCGAAGCTGTCGGGATGCAAGGCGGTCGTGCTCGAGAGCAATCACGATCCGCTGATGCTCGAGGGCGGCAGATATCCGCGCCTGCTCAAGGCGCGCATCGCCGGCAACAGAGGGCATTTGAGCAACGACGCCTGCGCGCAAACGGTCGCGGCGCTTGCTTGCACCGGCACTCAAAAGATAGTTCTCGCGCATCTCAGCGAGGAAAACAACACCCCCGAACTCGCGTTCGAGGCGAGCCGCGAACTGCTCGCGCGCCGCGGGGTCAGAGAGGGAGACGACGTCTTGCTGTTCGTTGCGGATCAGTTCAAGCCGTCGGGGAGAATAACGATATGACGACGACGGAATTTAACGGCAAAAAGCTGTTCAGATGGGAACCGAGCGACGGTTCCGCGGTCTTTTTGGGCAGCTATGTGCTCAAATTGCTGCTTCAGGTGATCATCGTGATCGTGCTCGGCGTCACCGACGTCGATCCCGATTTTTCAAAGACGATCGCCTATGCGTGCATCATCACTTCGTCCAACGAGATCGCGTTTTTGCTCACGCCGCTCGCCTACGGCAAGATCAAGGGCTACGACACGATACGCGGCATGGGCTTCGAGGGTAGATTTTCGCTTTGGGCGACGCTGCTCGTGATACCCCTTTCGGTCGCGCTGATCTGCATGGGTCAGCCGCTCGCCGAAGGGTTTATCAGGCTGGTCGCGCTGATCGGATACGACACTTCCGCGGCGACGTCGATCATGCCGTCGACTCCGGGCGAGCTTGCCGCGACGCTCATCCTCGTCGCGCTGCTTCCGGCGATCGCCGAAGAGTATGTGTTCAGAGGCTGCGTCGCGCGCGCATTCGCGCGCAAGGGGTATGTGTTCGCGGTGTTTATGTCCGCGCTGCTGTTCGCGATCATGCACGGCAGCCCCCTTCAACTCGTACATCAATTTTTGATCGGCGTCGTCTGCGCGGTGCTGTTCTTTGCGACGCGCAGTCTTTGGCCGCCGATCATCCTGCACTTTCTCAACAACGCAATCGCGCTCGTGCTGGGCTATATGCAGAACAGAGGTTCCGCGTTCGCGGTCGCCGAGGTCTGGCAGTACGTCGTGATGTGCGTTGTCGGCGTCGCGGCGACGATAGGGCTGCTGATCGCGGTGATATATCTGTGCAAGGCGCGTGCGGCGAAGGTCGATCCCGAGTCGGGCGCGGCAAAGAGGGCGGATATGGAGCGCACGCTGCGTTCGCTGTACGAATCGCCCGAGGTCAGAGGCGCGGCGCAGGCGGAACTCGACGCGCTCGACGCCGAGCTTGCCGAGGCTAAGAGCGAACAGATGGCGGAAGTCATCAAAGAGGCGCGCCGCGAGAGCGCGAACAAGACCAAATTGCGCGACCGCCGCGCGCTGATCTATGCGTTCCTCTTCGCCGGCGTGCTGTGGATATTGATGTTCATCCTCAACATCGCGGGGGTGCAATGATAGCGGTCGGTCTCGTCTGCGTGGGCAAGCTCAAAGAGAGCTATCTTCGCGAGGCGAGCGCGGAATACGAAAAGCGGCTGAGTCGCTTTTGCAAATTTTCGGTCAAAGAGGTCGCCGAACAGCGTTCGGACGCAAAGAGCGCGGCGGAGATCGAGGCGGTCAAGCGCGCCGAGGGCGAAAGATTGATCGCGGCGCTCGGCGGCGGATATGTCGTCGTGCTCGACGGCAGGGGCAGACAGGCGACCAGCGAAGAGATCGCGGCGACGCTCGCCGCGGCTGCGCAGAGGACGTCGCACATCGACTTTGTGATCGGAGGTTCGTACGGGCTGTCGGACGAGGTCAGGGCGAGGGCGGACGAGGTGATATCTTTCGGCAAGATCACCTTCCCCCACCAATTGATACGCATCGTCGCCGAAGAGCAGATCTACCGCGCGTTCACGATCAACAACAACGTCGCCTACCACAAATAGGCGACACGTTTCGGCTTTTGGGCGCATACTATGCGGTATGTACTCATACGAAGACATGTTGGCGGGGCTTGACGCTCTCGCCGCAAAGGGCGCGAAAAAGTTCGTCGTCGGATACAGTCTCTTCGGCAGAGAGATCGCGGGCGTCTTCAAGGGAGCGCCCGACGGACCGCAGCTTCTCATCCAAGGCGCGATGCACGCGCGCGAGTGGGCGACCGCCGAGCTTTGCGTCAGGCTGTTCGACGCATATGACGGCGACGCAGGGCTTTGGTGCCTGCCGATGACCAATCCGGACGGCGTGATGCTCGCGCAGTTCGGCGTCGACAGCGCGCCGAGCGGAGAGAGGGACTATCTGTTGTCCCTCAACGGCGGAAGCGAGGACTTTTCGCTTTGGAAGGCAAACGGCAGAGGCGTCGATCTCAACGTCAACTTTCCCGCGCTTTGGGGAACGGGGACGTCCAACAAGTTCGCGCCCGCGCCGTCCGACTATGTCGGCGAGTATCCGCTGTCAGAGCCCGAGTCGAGCGCGCTCGCGCTGTTCACGCTCAAAGTTCAGCCGTCGGCGACCGTGTCCGTTCACGCGCGGGGAGGGGTGATCTACGGCGGGTTCGGCTGCTACGATCCCGAGCGCGCGCTTGCCGAAGAAGTCGCCGCCGCATGCGGCTATCCTCTTCTCAAAGCCGAGGGGAGCGCCGGCGGTTACAAGGATTGGTTCATAGCCACGACCGCACGGCTCGGGCTGACCGTCGAGGTCGGGGAAGAGGACACGCCCTATCCCGAGCTGCAAGACGAACTCGGCGAGATATTCGCGCGCACGCGCGATTTGCTTCCGGCGCTGTCTGCACACTATGTCGGACAAAGCGGATGAAAAGCGAGGAGATATGGAGACAAAAGAGAAGTTCATGAGACGCGCGCTCGCCGCAGCGAAGAGAGCGGCGGCGAAGGGCGAAGTGCCCGTCGGCGCGGTGATCGTCAAAGACGGCGAGGTCGTCGCGACAGGCTGCAACATGAAGGAGCGCAAAAATTGCGCGCTCTACCATGCCGAGACGGTCGCGATCGCGCGCGCGTGCAAAAAGTTGGGCAATTGGTATCTCGACGGCTGCGAGATGTACGTCACGCTCGAGCCGTGCGCGATGTGCGCGGGCGCGCTGATCAACAGCCGTCTGGACAAGCTGTACTTCGGCGCGTACGACCCCAAGGGCGGTTGTTGCGGCAGCATATGCGACCTGCCGAGCGACAGGCGTTTCAATCACCGCCTCGAGGTCGAGGGCGGAATTTTGCAAGAGGAGTGCGGAGCGGTGCTCACCCGATTTTTCCGCGCGCTTCGGGAGGGTAAAAAATGTTGATAGTCGGATTGGGCAACCCGGGGAGCAAGTATGACGGGACCTACCACAATCTCGGTTTTTCCGCGCTCGACGCGATCGCGGAGAGGCTGGGGGTGAGCGTCGACCGCAAGGGCGACGGCGCGCTTTTCTGCAAGACGTACGTCGGCGGCGACAAGGTCGTGCTCGCCAAGCCTCAGACATTCATGAACCTGTCCGGGACGAGCGTCAATCTGCTTTTGGGCAGCAACGGCTTCAAGCCCGAGCAGTGCGTGATATTGTATGACGACGTCGAGATCCCCGTCGGGACGCTCAGGGCGCGCGCGGGCGGCAGCGCAGGCACGCACAACGGCATGCGCAGCGTGATCGGCGAGACGGGCTCGGACAAGTTTAAGCGAGTGCGTATAGGCGCCGGGTTCGAGCGCGGCAGGATGGACCTTGCGGACGTCGTGCTGTCCAAGATACGCGGCGAGAACAAGGACAAGACGGACGGCGCGATAGCGTTCGCGGCGGACGCCGTGTGCCGCTTTTTGACGGACAAAGACTTTGACAAATTGATGAGGGAGTGCAACGTGTACGGCAAATAAATTTTCGTACCCGTGTCGATGATATGCAGCAAAAGTTTTTCAATGCCACTGATTTGAGAGCGCTCGGCGGAGACTGGGCGGCGCTTGCGGACGCGATACGCGAAAGGCGCAAGACGTCCGTCTTCGGGCTGGGATGGGCTGAAAAGGCGCTGGTCGCCGCGCATGTCGGCGCACCGTTGCTCTTTGTCGCAAAGGACGAGGCTTCGGCGGGCAGACTGACCGAGCGTATTGCGGAGTGGCTGCCCGAGGGCAGGGTCGCCTACCTGCCGCCCAAGGACGACGTGCTCATCTATCGCAAGCGCTTTCAGTCGAGCGCGCTCGCCGAGCGCATGTCCGTGCTCGTGCGGCTTGCCGAGGGCAGGCTGGACTGCTGCGTGACGAGCGCACAGTCGCTCGTGCAATATGTGCCGCAAAGAGAGAGGCTCATCGCAAGCGCGGCGTCCGTCGCGGTGGGCGGCGAGTGCGACCCGGTCGCTCTTGCCGAAAAGCTGACGGCGCTTGGCTACATACGCTGCGACGCGGCGGAGGAAAAGAACACGTTCGCGCTGCACGGCGACATATTGTCGGTGTTCCCGCCCGACCGAGAGAGACCGCTGAGGGTATCCTTTTTCGGCGATGAGGTGGAGAGCATCAAGACATTCGATCCCGAGACGATGAGCTCGCTCGCGGTCGAAAACAGGCTCGACTTTATGCCGGCGGGCGACGTGTTCGCGACTTCGGAAGAGGTGCGCGGCGCGCTTGCCGCCGCAAAAAAGGTCATCGCCAAGACGGACGGACACGCACGCGACAGGCTTGACGCGATCGTCGCCGAACTCGAGGCGGAGACCTCGATAGGGCAGAACTTCCAATGGCTGCTGCCGTGGCTGGCGATGTCGCGCTTTGCGCTGTTCGACTATCTTCCCGACGGCGCGTACGTCTTTGTCGACGATCCGTCCGGGGTCGCCGAAAAGCTCGAACTCTATCTGCGCGAGCACAGGGAGAGGGTCAAGGCGCTCGCCGTGGACGGAGAGGTGCTGGGCGCGCACATGAACTGTCTCGCCGCGGCGGACGAAGCGCTCGCGCGGCTGACCGAGAGGGGCGTCACCGGCTTTATCCCCACGCGCTCGACCAACAGAGTATATTCGGCGGAACGGGCGTTTTCGCCCTCTTTCGCGAGGGTCGAGGACTATTCGCTCAACGTCCAAAAGCTCTATTCCGACCTCACCAACTACATGCATGCGGGCTATGCGGTCGCGCTGTGCATGGGCGACAGGGCGAGGGCGCAGAGCATCGCGATGTCGCTCAAAGACAACGACATCCCCTGCCGGGTCTCCGACGACGTCGACCTTGTCCCGGGCACGCTGACCGCGACTCCGATCGCGCTGTCGTACGGCTTTTGTCTGCCGGGGATAAAGTTCGTCGCGATAGGGATGAGGGACATTTCGCGCGCGCGGACGGTCAGGTCGGCGGCGAGCGGCACATGGCTGTTCACCCTGCCGCGCAAGGGCGACTATGTCGTACACGAGGTGCACGGCATAGGCAGATGTCTGGGCATAGAGAAGATAGAATTTCAGGGCATAATGCGCGACTACGTCGTCATCGAATACCGCGACGGCGGCTTGTTGCAGGTGCCCATAGATCAGCTGGACAGGCTGTCGCGCTACTCGGGCAGCGAGCGCGTGCCGAGGCTGTCCAAGCTGGGCGGCAAAGAGTTTGAAAAGATCAAAAAAGACGTATACAGGTCGGTCAAAAAGATGGCGATCGACCTCGCCGCGCTCTATGCGGAGAGGGAGAGCCGCAAGGGCTATCGCTACGAACCGGACACCGACGATCAAAAGCGGTTCGAGGACGCATTCCCGTACGAAGAGACGCCCGACCAATTGCGCGCCGTCGCCGAGATCAAAGAGGACATGGAGAGCGGCAGAGTGATGGACAGACTGCTTTGCGGCGACGTCGGCTACGGCAAGACCGAGGTCGCGTTCCGCGCGATCTTCAAGACGGTGATCGAGGCGAAGCAGGCGGTCATACTCGCTCCGACGACGCTGCTCGCGACGCAGCACTACAAGACGGCGTGCGAGAGGTTCAGGGATTTCGGGATAGACATCGAGCTGCTCACGCGCTTCCGTTCGCCCGACCTCGTCCGCGCTTCGCTGGAGAGGGTGAAGAGCGGCGCGGCGCATTTGGTGATCGGTACGCACAGGCTGCTGTCAAAGGACGTGGAGTTCAACGATCTGGGGCTGATCGTCCTTGACGAAGAGCAGCGTTTCGGCGTCGAGCACAAAGAAAAGCTCAAAGTACTCAAACCCGACGTCAACGTGCTGACGCTGTCGGCGACGCCGATACCGCGCACGCTCAACATGGCTATGACGGGCATACGCGACATAAGCGTGTTGGAGACTCCGCCGACCAGCCGTATCCCGGTGCAGACCTATGTGACCGAGTTGACCGACGCATTGCTGCGCGACGCGCTCATGCGCGAACTCGCGCGCGGCGGACAGGCGTTCATATTGTACAACCGCGTCGACGGCATCGAAAACTTTGCGCAAAAAGTCAAGACGATCGTCCCCGAGGCGCGTGTCGTCGTCGGACACGGGCAGATGGAGCAGCGCGCTCTCGAAGAGAACGTGGGCGCGTTCTATGCGCGCACCGCAGACGTGCTCGTGTGTACGACGATCATCGAGAACGGCATCGACGTTCCCGACGCAAACACGCTGATCGTCTGCGACGCGGACAGATTGGGGCTTGCCCAACTCTATCAATTGCGCGGCAGGGTGGGCAGGCGCAACCGTCTTGCCTACGCCTATTTCACGACGCCCGAGGGCAAGGTGCTGACCGAGGACGCGTCAAAGAGGCTGACCGCGATCATGGACTTCACCGAGTTCGGCAGCGGTTTCCGCATCGCGATGCGCGACCTCGAGATACGCGGCGCGGGCACGATCTTGGGCAGAGAGCAGCACGGGCACATCGAGAAGGTCGGCTACGACCTCTATTGCAAGATGCTGGCAAAGAGCGTCGAAGAGGTGCGCTCGGGCAAGACGCAGGAGGAAGAAGAGCCCGAACTTTCGGTCAAGCTGGACGCCTATCTCGATCAAGGCTATGTCGGTTCGGTCGACGAGAGACTCAAAATACTCAAAGCTATCTCGGCGCTCGCAAGCGCGGAAGAGGCATGGGAGCTGGTGCAGACGCTGAGCGACGCCTATGGCAAACCGCCCAAGCCGCTGCTCAATCTGATCGACCTCGGGCTCGTCAAAAACCTTGCGCGCAAGGCGCGCGTCAAGCGCGTGTTCGTCACCGACAGGGCGGCGGAGATCGTCTTCCGCGACGCTTCGGGCGTGCGAAACGAAAAGACGATCGGCGCGCTGGCGTCGATGTCGGGCAAGTGCACATTGATCGGAGACGAGGAGCCAAAGGTGGTTTTCGACTGCAGATATGACTCAAACGAGAACAAATTTGCACTGATCGCCGAGTTTTTGCGTAAATGCGTTTAATTTCGCTTTACGTCTCGCGCGCCGTTGTGTATAATAATAAAAGTAATGCATTATTTTCATTAAGGAGCAAATGCAATGAAGAAAAAATTGTTGGCGATGATCTTGATCGTTGCGGTGGTTGCGACGCTGCTCACGGGCTGCACGCTGTTCCCCGTCGACGAGGAAAGAGACTATCACCAAGTCGTTGCGACCGTTGACTACAAGGATATGAGCAAGGACGTCCTCAAGGGCGACCTGCTCAACTACTATGTCCAATACGGCGGCACCTACATCTACTACTACGGTTGGACCGAGGCGGAGACGCTGGAGTATCTCTGCACTTCGCTTGCGCGCCAGAACCTGTTGCTTCTCTATGCCAAAGAGTATTTGGCGACACAGGCAGATCCCGACATCACCGACGCCGAGATCGCCGCGATGAAGGCGGAGGATTTCCTCACCGTCGACGAGCGCAGATATTGCATCGAGCAGACCAACAAGTCTTTTGAAGAGAGCTGGCGCTCGCTGATCACCGAGCTCGAAGAGGAGCAGGCGGCGAACGAGGGTACGACCGACGAGGAAACGCCCGAAGAAGGCGATACATCCGAAGAGGAAGAACTCGAGGCGCGTCCCGTTCGTCCCGAAGAGGAAGAGAGCGACGAGTATGTCGACGAGGGCATGACCGACGCGGCTCAGTTGCCCAAGGGCTTTATGGACACCGTTCAGAGCGAGATCGACGCCGAGACCGACGCGACCGCGCGCAAGAACATGAGCACCGCGCTCAAAGAGCTCCAAGACAACCTCGCGAGCGGCTTCAAGGATTATGCCTACTATCTCAACAGCCAGTACGAGACCCGCATCCTCGACAAGTACAGCGAGGCTTTGGGCGACGCTTTGCCCGAGATCACCGATGAAGAGCTCAACGCGCGTTACAACCGCCTTGTCTCGCTCGACATCTCGAAGTACACGGACGAAGAGGCGTATGCCTCCGCGCTCGAGTCGACGAGCGACATCTACTATCACACGACTCAAGGCTACTCGCAGGTCCGTAGCATATTGTTGAAGTTCACCGACGAGCAGACCGACGCGCTCGAGACGATCACCAAAATGGTCGGCGACAACGAAAAGGCGGTCGAAGCCTACCGCGCGATCCTCGCGCTGGGCGAAGACGTCGCGGGCAAGATGCCCCCGCAATTTGCGTCGCTTGCCGACCTCGGCATCAAGGTCAACGTCTCCAACCCCGACTATGACGAAGAAGAGGACGAGCTCGCCGACGCTTACACCGACAAGGGCGTCGACTACAAGGTCATCCTCTATGCGATGGCGGACTACATCGCGGCAAAGGTCGACGCCGCCGCGGCAGCCGCGACCGCCGCGGAAATTTCCGGCAACGATCTCGAACTCGTCAAGCAATACGCGGCGAGCGAGGCGATCACCGATTGGATCTATTTGGTCAACGACGACAACGGTATGTTCGAAAACGACACCTACGTCCTCTCGCCGAGAGGCAGCGCGTCGTCCTATGTCGAAGAGTACACCGTTCTGGGCAGAGCTTTGGCGGAGCAAGGCATAGGCTCCTATGCGATCCCCGCCGACAGCTTCACCGACGGAGCGGCAGCGCTCGCATACACCGCCGCCGAGGGCAAAGAGCCCACCGCGATCTTGAACGCGGTCAACGGCAAGACCTACGACATCGCTTCCGAGGTCGTGACCTCCGAGGACGAGAACGGCGAAGAGCTTTCGACGACCGTCTATACGCTCAGGACGGAGGCGGGCAACACGATCAGCTTCATCGTCAACGACTACGGCATCCACATCGTCTACGTCGCAGACAAGTTCCTCGACGCGTCCAAGGGCGCTTGGAGTGAATATACGGTCGACGGCGAGGTCAAGGGCTACAAGCTCGGCACCGGCTATCTCCATTCCTACGAGGTCGAGTTCGAGTATGCCGAGGACGAGGAAGGCAATGCGACCGACACGATCATCGGCGTGACTTTGACAAAGACCACGATCGGCGAGTACATCAAGGAGACGATCGAGGACGAGCGTTCGTCCGCGGCATTCAGCGACAAGCAGACCGAGATATTCCGCGACACGAGCAAGAACATCATCGTTCAGCAAGGCGTCTACGACGGACTTCTCAAAGACATAACGGGTTGAACCCACGCGCCGCGGCGATGAGCCGCGGCGATTTTCTATATGGAATTCGAAGAAAAGACCACATCGAGCCGCCTCATCTACGACGGCAGGATCATGCAAGTGTATTGCGACGACGTCGCGCTTCCCGACGGCAGCCCGTCCAAGAGGGAGTACATCCGCCACAGCGGCGGAGCAGGCGTGCTCGCTCTCGACGACGAAGGCTGCGTCTACCTTGTCTCGCAATTCCGCTATCCCTACCGCGAAGAGGTGCTCGAGATCCCGGCAGGCAAGCGCGAACGGGGCGAAGATCCGCTCGACTGCGCCGTCCGCGAACTCGAAGAAGAGGTCGGCTTCAAGGCGGACAAGGTCGAGCTCCTCGCGCTCGTCTATCCCACGCCCGCCTATACCGACGAAAGGCTTTACGTCTATCTCGCCACCGGATTGACCAAGACGCACGCCCACCTCGACGAAGGGGAGTTTTTGCGCGTCAAGAAGCTCAAATTCGAAGAAGCTCTCGCTCTCGCCGACAGCGGAGCGATCCACGACAGCAAAACGCTGGTTGCTCTGTACCGAGTTGCGTATATGAGGACAAGGTTTTGACGAGATCTTTTGCGCCGATACTTCGTCTTGCCCCTTGTTAAGACCGCAGAGGGTATTGACCTGCGGGGACGCGACTCGTCTCAGCGCAAAATCTCATCGTCAAAACTGCTGCGCACCGAAAACATCCGACGGCAAAAGTGCCGTCGGAATTTTTCGGCTTGTCTCATACACGCACCTCGGTACTATTATGGCTTGGTACTGGGACGAATAGGCGGCGTCTTTTACGCAGTGGCTTCACTTCGCCGGCAGCTCAAGACCGCAGAGGGTATTGACCTTCGCGGTCGATGGTTCGCCCCTGCGCAAAATACGCTCGCCTCGACTGCTACGCACCGCTCCAAGTGACGGCAAATGTTTTTGCTGTCACTTGGAGCGGCTTATTCACATACGCGAAGCTCGCTACTTTTTTGGGCTTGGTTTGGGGACATGCAAGATAAAACATTTTGACTAAAACTGCTGCGCACCGAAAACATCCGACGTCAAAAAGCCGTCGGAATTTTTTCGGCTTGTCTCATGCACGCGCCTCGGTGCGTTTTTGGCTTTTGTTGGAACATGGAAGATAAAAATCTCTACGTCAAATGCCGCCATGCGGCGAAAACCGGGAATAGCGAGTATGAAATACGCGCACAGTTTGCAAGCAAACGCGCGCGTTTTGATTCGATGCGTTTATTTTCTGATTGCAAGAATCCGCATAAAAAAATAAAGATTCAAACTTACTTAAAGCGTATAAATCGGCGATTACATCTCGCCCAACCGCGCTTGGGCGAGATACGATAATGCCCTCGTCGAATGACCGCACAAAATGTGCGATGCAGAACCGATCAGATCACCGCAACCGAATTATTAAAAGTTGGCATAGAATCGATTAGATAAACGTAATCACGAAGCATTGAGCGAAAGATTTTGTGTAAATTTTGCGCCGAAAGGGTTGTGACGCGTACCTCAATGGTACGCGAGCGTTCCGAGAGGCGCAAAAGAACGCAAAAGATTTGCTCAAGGCGTGACCTGAGCCGCGCCCCAGAGGTGGCGCGGAACAGAAAATGTCGCGCGGAACCGCGCTTCCCGCGCGACTTGATAACGCGGCTGTCAAATGACCGCGCTCTTTGACAGCCGCCCCTTGCGCGGTCGCGAATGGAGAATGAGCGTGCCGCGTGGGAAGGGGAGTATTGAGGGGGAACCCAAGTGCCGCTTGTATGAAAAAGGCGCGCCTTTCGGTGTGCCTTTGATTCAAGCGATAAGAACTTTGGTGGCCTCGTGGAGGCAGCATGGTTGGACATCTATGCGTTATCTGCATATTAAAAGTCAAAACGTAAAGAAACAATTTATTGACAGGGTTGCGCTTCGCGTCGCGCGGAACCGCGCTTCCCGCGCGACTTGATAAGCAGTCCCCGAATGACCGCGCTCTTCGGGGACTGCCCCTTACGGGACCGCGAGCGGAGAGCGAGCGCTTGTCCCGAGGGAAGGGGTATTTTAGGGGAAAACCGAAAATAGCGAGTATGAGAAACGGGCGTATCCGTAGGTCGGATGCGCCCGTTGCGATTCGATGCGTTTATTTTCGGGTGTCCCCTAAAAAACGAAGTTTATTTTCTATCCTTCTTATCGACAAACACGTTGTTGGTCGCAGTCTCTTTCTTGCAGGGGTTGATGCCCTTCCACTCGGGTTTGAGATTGCCGTTCTCGTCGAATCTGTGCGGATAGCAGGCGATCATCGTCTTCTTGATGCCGTCTTCGAGGCTGCCGCCGCCGTTGTAGCCGAACTCGTCATAGTGCAGGTGAGCTCTGACCGCGTCGATGACGTCCTGACCGAAGTACAGCTTTTGGCTCTGGATGTCCGTCATCAGGTACTTGTAGTTGAGGCCGCTGTCCTGATTGGTCTTTTTGAGGCTGTTGGCGACCATGTAGCCGCCGATGGTAGCCATCCAGGTGGGGACGCCCATATAGCGCTTGGTCGCGCCGCAGTCCTCCATCATCATGTTGATCATCGTCTCGTAGGTCTCGTCATACGCGCCGATGGGCAGCTTGTCGCCGTGCTCGCCGTAGTAGGACGCCGCGACGACCGCTTCCGCGATGCCTTGGACGTGGATCATGTTGGTACCGCCCTTGGGGAACATGACCGCGGGCATCTTGGCGAATCTGTCGAGGAAGACTTCTTTCCAGAGCGGCTCTCTCTCGGGCATGTTGCCGAAGATGTAGGGCAGTTCGAGGACGACGACGTCCATGCCGCCCTTAGCGGCGCCTTCACCGCCGACCTTGATCAAAGCGTCCGCCTGCTCGACGCGCACCTTGATGTAGGGGTGTCTGTCGGCGAGGTGCTTTTCGGGCCAAATGCGATCGAAGTACGCGAAGTAGGAGTTGAGAAGGACAGCCTTCTTGACGCCGGCTTCTTTCGCCGCTTCGAACACGGGGATGACCTTCTCGACCAAGTAGTAGTGGAAGAAGTCATAGCCGCTCACACCGGGGTGCGTGTGCATACGATCGTCCGGACCGACTGCGTAGACCATGACGTCGGAGCCCTTGAAGTACTCGACGAGGTCCTCTTTCTTGAGGCAGTTCTCGTCGGCGTGCATCTTCTTGAGGTTGAAGAGCATGCCGTAGTTGACGTTGATCTCCTTCGGCCACCAGCTCTGATTGAGGGTGATCTCGTTGGGGAGAGCGAGAACAGAGACGTCGACGCCCTGTCTCAAAAATTCTTTTGCGGAGTAGAAACCGAGGAAGCCGGTACCGCCGCAGATGAACACCTTTTTGATATCCAACTTCTTGTTGTCGGTGTTGGTGTTGATGACACTGCTGATGTTTTCCATATTCACCTCTTTATGATAAGTGAAGGATCAAGCGCGGTGTGCGCCCGATCCTTCAAAATTTTTACTTCTTGTCTTTTTCCGCTTCGAGAATGTCCTTGTAGCAATTCTCGTCGTAGAAGTTGTTCTCGGACGGGTCGTGGGTGTCGTACCAGACCTGTGCGAAGAAGGGGATGTGCTTGGACAGCTCGTCGAAGTTCCACGGAGCGGGCTGGCAGCACTCGGGGCACCAGTGACCCGCTTTGAGGACGGTGAACGGAGAGGACTCGAACACATGACCGTTGTGGCACTGCCACTTGATCTTGGTGTAGAGGTCGCCCTTCTTCATGTCGGGGGACAGGCACTTGCCGCCTCTGAACTCCGCGGCTTGCTGCATGTCTTCAAAGCCGAGCTCGCTGTCCGGCTTGGACTCGTCATAGCCGTGGGAGAGCAGGTACTTGTGCGCGTTCTTGATGTCGCGGCGCTCCTCGTAATCGACGACGTTGCCGTCCGCGTCCTTGATCTCGTTCTTGCAGAAGACGGGGAATTTGCTCCAATCCTCGCCGATCTCGTTGAACTTGTCCATGCCGCCGTAGAAAGCGGTGACACGTCCGGTGAGACCGTGGTTGACCCAGAACTTGGGAGCGTTGGAATCCTTGAACAGTCTTTGGATCGCAAGTTTGCTGATCAGGCTCTTGGGAACGATCGCGCCCAGCTTGAAGTACCAGTTGAGCTTCGCCATGTTCTTCCAGAAGTCTTCCCAGGTCTCGTTGCGGAAGTCGAGATAGTCGTTGAGCTTGTCGGAATCGTAGTACCAGAAGCAGTGGAAGTTGCGGTACGCGTTCCAATTGGGCTTGAAGAACTGCTCGACGCGAGCGCCCATGATGCCGAAGCCGGCAGCCATGGTCTCATAGCCGGTCACACGGCAGGTCTCGCCGTTGCCGATGTTGTAGATGTTCTGCCAGAAGCCGTCCTTGAGCGTGCCCTCGCTGTCCTTGACGACGAGGTTGCGGATGAGGACGCCGGAATCGCGTGCGGTCGCCCACTCGATGGGGACGTTCCAGCAGGTGTGGAACATCAGACCGTCCGCCATATTGTTCTTGAACAGATTGTCGTGCAAAACGCCGGATTGACGCAGCACCACCCAGTTCGGCGGCGGGTTGTCGAGAAGATATCTCTCCGCGCGCAGCTTGGTGATCGCATAGAAGTCATAGACGCTCGGCATGAGCGGATCGCCGACGCGGCCCCAGGGGTGTTTCCAGTCTCTGTTGCCGTACTCCGCGATCGTGCCGATGTGAACGTACTTGATCTCGTTCGCCCTCTTGGAATTGCGGATGGCGTCGATCAGCTTGCAGGTGCCGTCGAAGTTCGCCTTCTTTGCGGACTTGGGATTGTGGTCCGACTTGGGCGGGATGACGGCGGCGCAGTGGATGACATAGTCGCTGCGGTCGACGCAGTACGCGCAGTTCTGATCGCTGTCGAGATCACCCATGACGACTTCGAGGTCTTCGCCGTACTTCTTTTGAAGTTTTGCCGCGAGCTTTTGGTTGGAAGGCTTGTCTCTGAGCAGGATGATGCTCTTGAACTTGCCGGTCTCCATGACGCTCTTGAGCACTTGGCTGCCCATCGAGCCGGAAGCTCCGGTGATAAACACAACTTTCTTGTTCATAATTCCTCCGATAGTGTGGTCCGGTGTTTGCCGTTTGATTTATTATATCATATATATATCGCATTTTCAATCACTTTTTCAAATTTTTTATCCAAATAATGCACACTAAACCGAGAAAGAGAACGAGGAGGAGCAAGATGAACAAGACGATACCGATAATCGCCGCGCTCGTCGCGGTCATCGCGCTGCCTGCGGCGCTGTGCGGCTGTGCGTCAATGCCGCCGCTGACGGACGCGGATCTGGCGAAGAGGATGGAGTTCAACTGTACGTTCGACCGCCTGCAAGTCGGCGAAGAGAGGCGATACTATGTCGAGATACGCCCCGCCGGTTCGATCGACGACGCGGTGTTTTCAAGCTCAAACGAAGCCGTCGCGACGATCGACGAACAGGGCGTGGTCACCGCGCTCGCGGCGGGGGAGACGACCGTCGCCGTGCGCTCCGAAAAGACGCGCAAAGAGGCGTCGTTCGAGCTGACCGTGTACGACGAGATCATCTTTTCGGACGGCGCGGGAGAAGGGGATGAAAGACTTGCGCTCGCGGCGTCTTCCGAGCAGCCGGCATCGGTCGCGGTATGCGGCAGATTTTCGGTGCCCGTGTCCGTAAACAGCATTTTGAAGATCGAGGCGATAGGGCGTACCGAGCTGTGCGGAGCACGGGTCTTCGAGGGCGGATCGCTGAGCGTCAAGGGCGCTGCATTCGCCGCCCGCGAGGGCGGGATATGCGTCGAAGTCGGAGAGGGAGCGGAGTTTTCCGCCGTCTCTTGCACGTTCGCATGCGACCCGTCCGCCGAGCCGGCGACCGCATGCCTTGCGGCGAGAGGTTTTTCGAGTTTGACGTTGGACGAGTGCGACTTTGCCGGCTTTGAAAAGGCGGTCGCGATCGAGCCGTCGGACGGAGAGGCGCATGTGTTCAACAACGTCTTTTCGAGGTGTGCCGCGGCGATAGAGGCGGACGTTTCGTTGCCCGACGAAGGCGCAAACGCCGCGCTCGGCGGCGAGATCGTCGACAACATCTTCGCAGACTGTCAAAAGACTTTCGAATTGATCGCATTCGGTAACTACGAAGGAGGGTTGAAGACGGACGGCGACTGACGTTTTTCGCGTCCGTGCGCACGATTTGCGCATATCCGTTCAAAACACTTGAAAATTTCGCACCATCTGCTATAATATAAATTATACAGGTATAGGCGGATAAGGATATGCCCAAAAAGAAGAAAAACGAAAGAGCGCAAGACATCGCGCAACCCGAACAGGCGGTCACGCTGATCCCCGACGAAGAGAGGGGGCCGGCACCCGTCGACGACGTGCCTGCGGTCGCAGCGCCCGAAGTTGCGGAAAAGAGCGCCGCTCCCGTCGCCGTGCCGTCCGAAGAGGAGGGTGCGCCTGTCGACGGCGTGATCCGCATAGGCGAGACTGCCGAGGGCGTCAAAAAACTCAACGGCTTTGACCGGTTTTGGATCAAGGTCTGGTCTTACATCGTCTCCGCATTCAATGCGATGGCGCGCGGCATAAATTTCGTGATCGAGAAGATCTTCAAAAAGAGGGTCCCCGATCGATACATCATTGCCGTGTTGGCGACGATCGTCGTCATTTTGCTGATGCTGCTCGTCACCGCGCCGTTCAAGATCACGGTCAACGACGCCGAGAAGATGCAGCTCTACAACAGCGGTCTGACGCCGGTGCAGCAGCGCGTCGGCACCGATCCGGTGAGCGGCTATCCCGTCTACAAGTGGGGCTACGCCAACGAGTCGGGGCGCATAGTGATCGACTGTCGGTTCGACAACGTGACCGAGTTCAAGCACGGCGTCGCGTTCGTCAACGTCGTCGAAGAGAACGAGGAAGGCATCATCGAGGACTATTGGTATCTGATCGACGACGGCGGCAACCGCCGCGGCGAGATACGCATCGTTGCGGACACGTCCGGCGCGATCCCGGTCGGGGAGTTCGGCGACGAGGTCAAGCTCGCGCCCGTCTATATCGGCGGCAAGTACGGCTTCATGAACACGCGCGGCGATATGCAGATCTCGGCGACCTACGACGATGTCGGGACGTTCGTCGACGGCTTTGCACGGGTGCGAAAGGGCGGCAACGAGTATTTCATCGATCGCAACGACAAGGCGCTTGCCGGTCAGGATTCCGCACCCTATCAGCAGGTCAGGGATTTCTGCGACGGCTACGCGGCGGTCAAGAAGAACAATCTGTGGTCGTTCATCGACACGCACGGCGACGTACTCACGAGCGGCGACACACAATTGGTGTTCGACAAGGTCACCGATTTTACGATGGGGTATGCTCTTGTCAAGAACGGCACTACGCTTTCGGTGATCGACCAAAAGGGCAACTTCGTGATCTCCGGCTATCAATTCAACGATCTCAAAGTGGCGGAGAAGTTCGACACTTCGTGGTGGTGAGACGAGCGGATATCGACGCAAGCGGCGCCGAAGAGCGCCGCTTTTCGATGCAAAGGTGAGAGGATGGATGTGTTTTGGGACATATTGAAAGATGCAGCTATCGACAGCGCCAAGGTGCTGGCGGTGCTGCTTCCGATCACCTTTTTGATAGCGCTTCTCGAGCCGCGCCTTGCCGGCAGGGTCAAGCTGAACGGACGCGTCGCGCCGCTCGTCGGGGTGTCGGTCGGACTGTTCCCGCAGTGCGGATTCAGCGTCGTCGCGACCGACCTCTACCAAAAGAGGCACATCACCGTCGGCACGCTGATGGGAGTGTATTTGGCGACTTCCGACGAAGCGCTGCCGATCTTCCTTGCCGATCCCGACAAGGCGCTGCATATACTGCCGTTGTTGGCGTTCAAGTTCGCGATAGGCTTGATCGTGGGCTATACCGCCGACGCGATCTGCGTGCGCGGCCGCCGCGAGGTCGAGGCTCACAACGCCGATTGCGGGCATGCGCCAGAGGTGCATTTCGGCTGTTGCAATCACAGTATAGAGAGCGGAGACGACGCCCCCGATTACGGCACTTCGCCGCATTCCGAGCATGAACATGAACATCGCGATGACGAACACGGAGACGAAAAAAGTGAAGAAAACGACGCCCGTTCAAAGCCGCAAGAGAGCAAAGCCGAGAGGACAAAAAGGCGCGTGAGCCAATACCTTGTGCATCCGCTCGTGCACAGTCTCAAGATCTTTGCGTACGTCCTTGCCGTCAACATATTGTTCGGGGCGTTGATCGCCGCGGTGGGCGAGGACGCGTTGATAGACTTTTTGTCCGCCAACAGATATGTCGCGCCGCTTGTCGCCGTGGTCGTGGGGGCGATCCCCAATTGCGCGTCGTCGGTCGTGATCAGCGATCTCTATCTGCTCGGGGGGTTGGGTTTCGGCGCGACGCTGGGCGGTCTGCTGATGAACGCGGGGCTTGGCTTTGCGGTGCTGTTCAAAGACAGGGCGCATCTCAAACGCAGTTTTGCGATCTTCGGGGCGATGTTTGCGATCTCGGTCGCATGCGGCTACATCGTGTCGGCGATCTTTTCGTTCGGCGAACTGCCGATGCCGTGACAGCGACATATAATCATTGTATAGCTTATTATATATAGGAAAAAGAACGCATAAGATCGCGGTCGCGGAGCGATTTTTTGAAAAGTTTTGTAAAATTTTCGAAAAACCTCTTGAATTTGCAAAGAATATGTGGTATATTAATGTTCCCACCGTGAGAGAGCGGGCGTTTTCTCGGCGTTGTCGGGACGAAAATTCAAAGCTGATGAAAGATTTTCAAAAAACTTTCAAAAACATTGAAATTTTTGTTGACAACAAAGGAAGCCTGTGGTATTATGGTGAGGCTGTCGCGGAAAGGCGGCGGCGAGAACATTGAAAACGCGAATAGGAAGGAAGGGAACGGTTGAGGCACAAATGT
>CALWGZ010000015.1 GCA_944380285.1 uncultured Christensenellaceae bacterium | reverse complement strand
AAATTATCCAAAGACATCTATCCAAAGATCGCGCAAAAACACAACGTCCGCCCCGACAATGTCGAGCGCTCCATACGCAACGCCATCCGCGCAGCCGACTCCGACCCCATTTCTCACGAACACATGCGCGCTTTGATAGGCAATGTCCGCCCATCCAACTCCGAAGTCATCTCCGCCCTCACCCAAAAATTGAGCGAAGACTTCTTCCATAATAGTACGACGGACTGACCGCAGACAAGGCTTTGTTTTGATCCTTCACTCAGATGGGGCGAACCGCGGCAAAGCAAAACCACCTTATATATCCTTTGCTTTGAATGACGCCGCTCTCCTTGACTTGTCTCGAATTTTAGCATATAATATGTACCATAAACGGGATATGAAAAGTGCTATGCTATAAAAATTTTTCGGAGGCGGAACTATGCTCATTCACGAAGCGATCGAATTTGCGGCAGTAAAGCACAGAAATCAGGTGCGCAAGGGAACAAATACACCCTACATCGTCCACCCGATGGAAGTGATGTACATTTTAGCGGAAAACGGCTGTGACGAAACCGTCATTGCGGCTGGGCTCTTGCACGACACGGTGGAAGACGCCGGCGCGACGCTCAAAGAGATCGAAGAAAAATTCGGCAAAGAGGTCGCGGATATCGTTGCGGCGGAATCGGAGGACAAGTCGAAGAGCTGGCAGGAGCGCAAGCAGACGACCATCGACCGCCTGCCGAACGAGAGCTTTGAGGCGCAACTCGTATGCTGTGCGGATAAACTTGCTAACGTGCGCAGTATGTATTACGATTTTCAAAAAATCGGCGAAAAGCTGTGGGAGCGTTTCAATGCTCCGAAGGAAAAAATTGCCTGGTACTACAATGGCATCGTCGATGCCCTTTCCGTTTTGGAAGACTACGAAATGTATCAGGAATTGAAAAACACTTCTGCCGCTTTATTCAAAAAGTAATCCAATAAAAATCTTGGCAGGCTTTCGCCTGCCCAATTTCTATATAGATTATCTGTTTGCGCTTTCGCGCATCGCTACTCCGCATGCAAATTTGGCGGAATCAACAGGAGAATCGGTTCGAAACACGGTTATGATATCATACTCTTTGGACGGAGCGAACCACAATGCTTATTTTATAAAAGTATGCGCATTATCATTTTAACGCCCTCGCCCCGTGTGGGGCGAACCGAGTGGGAATAGAGGAAATCGATTTAGTATCCACACGAAATTACACCGCTCTAAAACGCCGTAGCTTTGCTTATCCTGTTGATAGTGGTTTAGTATCCACACGAAATTACACCGCTCTAAAACACTTGCTCGTAGATATCTTGCTCCGACCACGTTTAGTATCCATACGAAATTACATCGTCAAGTTAAAATAAATTTGCTACACTAACCGCCCTTCGGGGCTGTCGCCCTCGGGGCGACTTTTTTGATGTTTGTCGGAATTTGTATTCCACGATCATATCACCGAGATCATTATACAACAAAAACCATGTATGGAAAAGAGGTTGCGCCAAAATTTTGCGATGTCGCACCTCAATGCCCCATACTCGGTACATTGTTTGTTTTCGAGGCGATTTCAGACAAAATAAAAATACGGTTTATAATTTTCGCTGCACCGCTTGCAAAATAAGTACTGCCTACACTTTTGCCTCGATCAAGGTCGCTTTGCCGGCGAAAGAGACCTCTCCTGCCCCGGCGGGGACGAAGCAGGTGTCGCCGCGGCGAAGCGTGCACGCATTGCCGGCAGCGGTGACGGAGCACTCTCCGTCGACGCAGGTGAAAGCGGAGAAGGACCGATCGGTGACCTCGGTCGAAGTGCAGCGCGACGTGTCGTACGCGACGGCGGTGAAGTAGGGGCACGCGCCGAGCAGCTCTACGCCGTCGGAGAGCTGTTTTACATCCTCGCCCGGGCGGCAGACTGCGGAAGTATCGGCGACCTCGAGCGCCTTGGCGATGTGCAGCTCGCGCGGTTTACCGTCGGCGCCCACTCTGCCGTAGTCGTAAAGGCGGTAAGTGAGCGTGCTGTTTTGCTGTATCTCATAGACGAGCACGCCGCCGCAGATCGCGTGGACGGTGCCCGATTTGATGAAGAGGCAGTCTCCCTTTTTGACCTCGATGAAGTTGAGAAGTTCGGTGATCGTGCCGTTGTTGAGCGCCTCTGCAAGTTCTTCTTTCGTGACCTTGCGTTTGAAGCCGCAATACATACCGGCTCCCGGCTCGCACTCGACGACGTACCACATCTCCGTCTTGCCGTACTGCCCCTCGTTGGCGAGCGCATAGGCGTCGTCCGGATGTACTTGCACGGACAGATCGGATGCGGCGTCGATGAGTTTGACTAGGACGGGAAAGAACTCGAACTTTGCCGCCTCCGTACCCAAAGCCTCGGGGTGAGCGGCGAGAAAATCGACGAGGGTCATTCCGTCGTATTCTCCGCCCGAGATGACGCTGCTGCCCGACGCGTTTGCCGCGACTTCCCAACTTTCGGCGACGCTGCCGCCGTCCTTGCCGTATTTTGCCGCCAATTTTTCGCCGCCCCAAATATACGATTTGAGGACGGGTTTGAGTTTCATAGGATAGATCATATTACCTCCCGAAGATCAACGTGACGCAAGTGCCCTTGTCGACCTCGCTTTTCACGTCTATCTTTGCGCCGTAATGATCGGCGAGTTGCTTGACTATTGACAATCCGAGCCCCGTGCTGAGCGCCTTGGAGCGGGTGCGTGCGGTATCCACCTTGAAGAAGCGCTCGAAGATGCGGCCGATATGCTCGGGCGCGATGCCTATGCCTGTGTCCGAGACCTCTATCCTCGCCCCGCTGCCCTCGGGCGTCAGCGCTATCTTTACGCTGCCTCCGCGCTTGTTGTACTTGATCGCGTTGGAGACGACGTTGGAGAGCATCGTAAACATGTCGTTTTCGTCCGCACTGCACTCGGCGCTGCCGTCGATCGTCACCGACACGCCCATCTCCTCCGCCTGTACGGCAAGTCTCTTAACGACCTCACCGCAAACTTCCTCGACTTTGAGCCTGCGGATGTCGCGCGGTCTGTCCGAACTGTCGAGCTTGCTCAAACGCAGCATGTTGTTGATCAATTCGAGCATATCTCCCGCATTGGTACGGATCTCTTCAATGCATTTGGCGCGCTTTACGGGCGACAGCGACGGCTCGGCGAGCAGCTCGGCATAGCCGGTGATCGCGGTGAGCGGACTTTTGAGCTCATGCGAAGCGTTGTCGAAAAACTCGCTGCGCATCTTGCTCATGTTTGCCTCGTAGGTGACGTCGGTGAACAGCAGCATCGAACCCGTCTCGCCCCATCCTTCCGGCCAATGTTCGGGCTCGGCGACGTTTTCGACGCGGTACGTCCTGCCGTCCCGAATGATGTCGACGATCGTCCCCGACCGTCCTTCCTCCAGCGCGGAATATATCTTGTCCTGCTCCGTTCCCTCGCCCAAAACCGTGCTCAGATCGACGCCGACAAGCCCGGGATTGGACCCGAAAATGTCCGAAAACGCGCCGTTCGAAATGATGATCTTGCGCTTGGAATTGACTGCGACGATCCCCTGATCGACGTTGGACAGAATGAAGGTGTTCTTGACCTGTTCGTTCTTCAAATTCTTGATCGTGTCGTCGATATTGCGCGCGGCGACGTCGATGTTTGAGACGATCTCCTGTACGTCCTTGAATCGCGACTTGTAGGAAATCTCGCTGTAATTGCCCTTGTTGACGTTCTCGAGCATCGTCCTCAATTTGTCGAGCGATTCGGTCGCGGACGTGATGTAGTTGCGCGTGATGAAATAGGTCGCGAGCGTGATCACGATCCATCCCGCCGCGCAAGCGCCCGCGAGAAGCCAAAAGTTGAGGTCGTTGAAATCGATGTCTATGCCATAGACGACGATGATGTCGCCGAGCGCGGCGTTTTGCACCGCGGTGTATGCGACATAGAGCGTTTCGCCCTCGCCGTAAAGCCGCTGCAATTTGTAGCGTACCCCTCTTTCGAGCACGTCCGCTGCATCTTCCGCGTCAAGCCCTGCCTCGCTGCCCTGTTCGAGCACGTTGTCGGCGATCAGAGTTCCGTCTGAGGACAGCACGCTGATCCTGATCAGCGCAGCGTCGACCTCGTCGACGCGTTTTACGAGCTCTTCCTGTGACTCGATCGCGGCGAAACCGCTTTCGTTCTCTTCGATGACGTTGTCCAAAAGACGCTTCGCGCCGACCACGTTGACGACCGTGAACAGCGCGAAACAAAGCAATACGCCGATGAAAAACAACACCGCCGAGATCAAAAAAATTCGTTTGAGCAGATTCTCCTTCATTCGGACGAAAACTTGTAGCCGACACCGCGAACGGTGACGATGTGCTTCCCTGCGGAGGTGTCGCCGAGCTTGCGCCTGAGCGACTTGATGTGCATATCGAGAGTGCGCGTCTCGCCGTAGTAGTCATAGCCCCAAACGCGGTAGAGCAACGTCTCGCGCTTGACGACGTCGTCGGCATTCTCCATCAGCATATGGAGCAGATTGTATTCTTTGAGCGTGAGCTGAACGGGCTCGCCGCCCACATAGACTTCGTGTTCTTTGTCGTTGATCGTGACATCGGCAACGGTGATCACCGTCGGCAGGACGTTGCCCGAATGTTTGCGCAGATTGGCGTTGACGCGCGCGATCAACTCCTTCATCCCGAACGGCTTGGCGATGTAGTCGTCCGCGCCAAAATCGAGACCGTCGACCTTTGCCTGTTCGTCGCCTTTCGCGCTTGCGACGATGACCGGGATGTCCGCCGTCGCGTCGGTACCTTTGAGTATGCGCAGCGCCGCAAGCCCGTTCATCCCGGGCAGCATGACGTCGAGGATGATCAGATCGCAGTGTCTGTTTTCAAGCGATTCGAACATGCTCTCCGCGTCCGAAAAACAATATACGTCGAACTGCGCCGCGTCCAACGCCATCTCATACAGATCGCGAATGCTCGCGTCGTCTTCGACCACAAAAATGATTTTCTTCATACTTCCCTCTCTCCTTTGTTACTGTCATTATAACAAAAAACCGCGCGCTTGTAAACCATAAAACGAAAAGCCGCCCCCTCCGGGACGGCAAATTCGCTTGCTAACGTCAATCGGCGGAGTCGCCCGCACCGAAAATGTTGAGCACGAACGTGTGCAGACCGTCCGACCAAGTCGAGAAATCGTGCCCTCCGTTCGTGAGATAGAACTCATGCTCTATCCCCGACTCCGTCATCATCTCGTCGTATCTCTGCGTGACGCCGGCGGTCATGGAGTCGAGCCTGCCGATATTCGTCTGTCCGCCGCCCGGCGGCGTCTCGGGGACATTCTCGTCCTGTACGCAGCCGATCGCCGTCACAAGGACAAGCACCAAAATGAGGATGATGGGCAAAGCAAGTCTCTTCATAATTTTCACCTCTGTTCTCAGTCTATCACCCGTATGCGCGCGCGTCAAGTATTTCAAAAACATTTCACCGATAAATGCCGCGCAAGAATTATGCCTTATATACTTTATATCTGCAAAATAGCGCAAGTTTGAATACTAAATATTCTTAAATCTGCATTTCATCACCGCTGCCGATGCCATCGGCGGCACCCGCCGATTGACGTCGTCGCAAGCATATGCTATAATTGTAGCGAACAAGAGGCGATCATGGACAAGAAACAAAAACCCGAACAGCAAAAGACAAATTTGATATTGCGCATCGTCGGCGGCGTCATAGCCGCAGCGGGACTGCTCATGGCGATATTCGGCTTTGTCGACATATCGTCCGTCTCCGAAAGCGGCGAAATGCCGCGGATCTGGCTGCTCATGCTCGGATTGCCCTGCATCGCGTTGGGCGGAATGTTGCTGATGCTGAGTTTCAGGCGCGTCGGCAGCGGCAATGTCGTAAACTCACCCGGCGGTCACATCTCCCCCGCCGCGGTCGATTCCTCCGTCCCTAGGCAGCGCGCGGCTGTCGTCTGTCCGTTCTGCGGAGAGGCGATCGACGCGGACGCGCAATTTTGCGACAAGTGCGGCAAGCCTCTTTGCAAGTTCTGTCCCGACTGCGGCGAAGCCAACTCTCTCGACGCTTGCTTTTGCAAAAAGTGCGGCAAACCTCTTTCGGACGGCGCGCAAGATTCGTCTCAATTTTAGGCGCATGTGTCGATAAAAGCCACTTTTTGATGTTTTGGCAAAAGGCCTGCATTCCTTTTTGATACCCCTATTCGACGCCGCTCCTCACATCGAGAGCGGCGCCGAACGCTTTTCATTCGCTTCGCGTTGCGCTCGCACGCTTGACAATCGCGCGCGCTTTGGGTATAGTAAAGTCATGATCAAAACGGCACGTCTCGACACAGACCCGTCTCTCGGGAAGATCTTCCTCAAATATCTGTTCTCCGGCATAGGCAGCGCGGTGATGGTGTCCGTCTACTCCATCGTCGACTGCATCATGGTCGGACAATATGAAGGACCGGACGGCATGGCGGCTCTTGCCGTCATCACCCCGGTGTGGACGATCATCATCAGCCTCGGACTGTTGTTCGGCATAGGCGGCTCGGTGATCTTCGCCAAATTGAGAGGCGAAGGCGATGTACGCGCTTCAAACGAGATCTTCACGATCACCCTGATCGGAGTGGGCGTGGTCGCAGCGGCGGCGTGGGCGGCGATCGCCTTCGGCGACGCGGCATTGCTCAAACTTGCCGGCGCGAGCGACGCGATACTCCCCCTTGCGCAAGACTATCTCAAATGGCTCAAATTCGTCGTACCGCTCTTCACTCTCGGACAAGTGTTCGCGGCGTTTTTGCGCAACGACGGCGCGCCTGCTCTCGCAATGATCGCGACCGTGTCGGGCGGGCTGTTCAACATCGTGGGCGACTACTTGCTCGTGTTCACCGCAGACATGGGCATAGAGGGCGCGGGGCTTTCGACGGGGCTCGGGCAATTGCTCGCGTTCTGCATCATGTGCTCGCACTTCTTCTCAAAACGCAACACTCTGCGTCTCGTCAAACCGCGCGACTTCTTGCCGCGGCTCGGCAAGATTGCGGCGACGGGCTTCCCCTCTTTTGTCGTGGATATCGCAGTCGGACTGCTGTCCATCGTCTTCAACAATCAGATCATGAAATATCTCGGCGAGACGGAGCTTGCCGTCTACGGCGTGATTATCAACATCAACCTCGTCGCGCAATACATGTCGTACGGCGTAGGACAGGCGATACAGCCCCTCGTCTCGCGCTCTTACGGCGCGGGCGACCCGACGACGATCCGCAAGACGACGCTTTACGGCGCGATCTCGGCGGGCGCGGTCGCGGCGCTCTTCCTCGTGTTGTGCGAGGCGGCGCCGATGCCGATCATGCGCATTTTCATGTCCGACATCACGCCCGAGATCGAGTCGATCGCGCCGACCGCGGTCAGGATCTACTCTCTGTCCTATCTCTTCCTTCCGCTCAATATCTTCGTCACATACTATCTGCAATCTATAATGCAGGCGCGCGCGTCGTTCGCTATCTCGCTGCTGCGCGGATTTGTGCTGTCGTCGCTGTTCGCGTTCGTATTCCCGTTGATCGCGCCCAAGGCTCTTTGGTGGGCGACGTTTGCGGCGGAGACGGTCACGCTTGCGGTATCGGCGGCGCTGTTTGTCGTCTACACAAAGAAGCTGCGCTCCAAACTTGCCTCCGCCACGCCGCCCGAAGAGGCGAACCCTCTCGTACCGACGAGCGAAAGCCGCGATGGCGATCGATGAAAAATCACGGCTCCCGGTCAAACGGGGAGCCGCATTTTTTCGATATGGTTTCGTTTTTCAAAAGTTGATCACGCCCAAATGCTCGAGCAAGATCTTGACGCCGATCAATATGAGTATGAGTCCGCCGATGAACTCCGCCTTCTTTTCGAACTTGTCGCCCAGCTTTGCGCCGATCGCGACGCCGATCAGCGACAGCACGAACGTGATCGCGCCTATGATCGCGATCGCCACCCACACGTTGACTTGAAGGAACGCGAACGTCACGCCGACCGCAAGCGCGTCAATGCTGGTCGCGATCGCCATCAAGAGCAGCGTCTTGAAACCGATATTGAGCGCTTTTTCCTCCTCTCTCTCCTCTTCCTTTTTGAAGCTGTCCCAAATCATCTTGCCGCCGAGCAGCAACAGCAAGCCGAACGCTATCCAATGATCGTATGCGGTGATATATTCCTCGAAAGTGGACGCGACCGCCCATCCGATCAAGGGCATGACCGCCTGGAACACCCCGAAAAACAGCGCGATCACAACGGCATATTTCAAGATGAACTTCTTCATCTCCACGCCCTTGCACATCGCGACCGCGAATGCGTCCGCCGCGAGCCCCAGCCCGACCAGACATATCTCCAATATCGACATTTGCTCCTCCCGTCCGCTCTATAAAAAAATCACACATAGAACGAACCTATGTGTGAGTCTTGTCATTTAATATAAGCCACGCCGAAGCGAGTATGTTGACTTATAACGAGCGTCTCGCCGACTACTCCCTCACTCGCATAAAGGATAGCACATCCGCGGCGGCGTGTCAACGGATTTCGTTATCTTTGCGCAACACCGCGATATTGTGTTGGTTTGTCAAACATCTGTTACACTTTTGCTGTTAAAATAATCGGCAAGGTATTGGTTAGGCGACTTCCGACCGAGTGGGCGCATAGGAGTTTGGTTATACTCTCTATTGTATCGCTTTAATTGGCCTTGTAGATCGGCGAGGCTGTAGAAGCTGCGTTTGGAGTAGAAACGCTCGTTGTCTTTGCGGTGGCTTCTTTCCACTTTGCCGTTGTGCCTCGGCGTATATGCACGGATTTGCTTGTGTACTATTCCGTTTACGCAAAGTACTATTTGGAACAGTGTAGGATCCGTCTATCTGCGTTTGTCGTGCCCGAAGTATTTGGTGAACTCCTGCCCATTGTCCGTCTGCACACATTTAATCGGAAACTTAAAGTACTCAATCGCATGTTGCAGAAATATTGCGGCGGAATGGCTGCTGTTCTCCGAAAGCGCTTCCAGATAGCGTTGTCTCGAGAACTCGTCTATTGCCGTGAATTGGAAGAATCTTCTCTCTTCTGTCATTCCCACCGTGCATTTGAGTGGCACATATTTGCAGTCTATTTGCACACGTTCCCCGGGGTGGCTCATTTGTTCATATGGCTTAGGAACGTATTTAGGCTTCTTCTTAGCCGCTTTATTGAAATATCCCAAGCGGCGTATAACTCGGTACAACAAAGCTACGCTGCGCGCATAATTGCGTTTTAGCAGCTTTACCCAAAACATTACCAATCCCTCATTGGGGTTGCGCTTACACATGTTTTGGATGAGCCGTATTTCCTCTTCCGTATGCGCTCTCGGGTGAGAGTGCGGCCTGCGCGACATGGGCAGCAAAGATCGTATATCTCCGTTATATCGTCTTCTCCAATAGTAGACCCTTTGCCTTGTCTTTCGGTAACGAGTTGCTGCCTTTGTTACTCCGTGAGCAAGCGAATACTCTATTACCGCTTGCTTGAACCTCAAGTCTTGTGTTATACTTGCCATAGCGAACGAGTCTCCTTTTTTTGTTTTTTGGGTTCAATTAAAGTTTAACATTAAAGAGACAAGTTCGCTACTTTTTTTGCCCGATTTCGCGCGCCTCCCCTTCGGGGGAGGCAGACTGCTTTCTTTCACTTAAACGCTACCTTGCTTTGTTCCTACCTCCTCTTTGTTAACATCATGACTTTGTAACAATTGTATTGTAAACCTACATATTTAAGGTGTTTTATTTCTCGTCTTACCATATCTTTTCTTTAAGATATTCAAAGAATGCCACGGTATTATTAAGTTTCTGCTGCTGACCTCTCATTAATGGTCTGTATGCACTTATAAAGTCAAAGTATTCCTTTTTCCAAGTGGGGGCTTTACATGTGACAGGTCTATCGGGGATTAATACCAACTTGTGTTCGGTAGCAAATCCTTTTTTAAATGGTATATTGTTATATTGTATTACTCCGATTTTCGTTAAATCTTCAAGATTGTTTTCACGCAGTAATTCGTTTGCAAGAGAGTCAGTTATAATCACGCCTGCCCAATCAACCTTTTCAGCAATTCCGGCAGCTTCATAAAACGGCTGTCCAACGAAGGAGTTATCTAAATTATTCGTATAATATGTTCCCCAACTCATAGCTCCACGGAACATGATTCCTTGCTCCAAAGCATTTGTTATGAACTTGCTGATGTGACCAAAAATATTCACTTGGCAATATGGATAATCTTTATCTATTAAAACAGCAATGGTGTCTGATAGTGTTGCAATTCTAACATTGGGTTTAATATCTTTCGGGGCACATCTCAAACAAGTATCGAGCAAAGAGGAACGAAGTTGGTTTATTAGAGAGAAATAAACCGTTATATCCTGTGGATGAACATTGTTTTTCCAACCAAGCACATCAAGAACGACCAATATGCCTGTATTTTCTCTTACCTCTCCATCAGATATATGTTTATTATAATCTTCGTGTATTTCTCTAATATCTTCGTTAGACAACGAACCAATTTTTTCTTTCATAGATATCCTTCTATTTTTTCATTATGAAATATCCAAGCACGGCTGCTCCAATCATAATTAGTGCCATTCCAAGTTTGCCAATACCGCCTGAAAGACATATTGCAAATGCAATAAGGCAGACAGCCACACAAAGCACGCTTTTGACTATGATCGTTGCGTTATCGTCTTGCTTTGTTTGTGTAGTTTTGGTTTCGGTGTTTTTTGGAACTTGTGCCTCGTTGATAACAGTAATCTTAGTAATATTTTACCACAAATATATGAATGTTTCAATACAATTCGCGAGAGTGATTAAATTTAAAATTGTATTGTAAACCTACAATCTTTGCGCAACACCGCGATATTGCCTCTTGAAAACCCGCGCCGAAAGGTGTATAATGAAAGCGGAGGAAAATTATGAAAAGGATCGCCATCGTCATCATAGCGGCGCTTGCCGCGCTGTCTTTGTTCGCAGCCTGCGGCGACGACGCGCCTTTGCCCGCGAATGACCGCGAACTGCTCGCGTACAGGTCGGAGGGCGAATACACCGTCTGGTCTTTCAACATCCGCCTCAAAACGGCTTTCGAATACGGCACTCAATGGGATGAGCGCAAGGCGGACGTCGCCGAATACATCGACACGTCGGGCGCGGACGTGCTGTGTCTGCAAGAGGTCACAAAGCCGCAATACGACGACCTCAAAGCGGCATTGAAGAATTATCGGATCATATGGTATCCGCGCGACGGAGGCAGCGACGCCGAAGGATTGGCGATCCTCTACTCCGCCGACTTCACCGCGACGAGCGAAGAGCGCTTTTGGCTGTCCGAAACGCCCGACGTTCAATCGAAGGGTTGGGGCGCGGCGTATCCGCGGATATGCGTGCACGCGACGCTCAAACACACGAGCGGCGACGTCCTCGACGTCTACAACGTCCATCTCGACCACATATCGGGCAATGCACAAACCAACGGCATAAAGCTGGTCTTGGAGCGCGCGCTCGCCGCCGGCGGCAACGCGATCATAGCCGGCGACTTCAACGCCGACACCGAGAGCAAATGTTACGCGGCGATCTCCGGAACGTTCACGGACGCGGCGGATGCAGGCAACTCGCTGAGCGGTTACACCTACAACGATTGGGGCTTTTTCAATCACACCGGCGACTCGCCCATCGACCACATCTTCCTGTCCGAAAACCTCACCCCAAAGGTCTTCCGCGTACTTTACGACCACATCGACGGAGTCGACGGAAAGTACTATTCCGACCACTACGCGATAGGCGTGCGCTTTGCCGTCGCCTGACGAAAAAAAGACAAGCGGCTTCGAACGTTCGAAGCCGCTTTTTTGGCGCCTGTGTGCGTTATTTGCACTTTTTGAGTTCCTCGGGGATCTTCTTGCCTCTGAAATAGACCTCTTCGTCCCTCTCGTCGATCGGTCTCATCACCCTGCACGGCGATCCGACCGCGACGACGTTCGCGGGGATGTCGCGCGTGACCACGCTGCCCGCGCCTATGACCGTATTGTCCCCTATCGTCACGCCGGGGAGCACGATCGCGCCCGCGCCTATCCAGCAATTTTCGCCTATGCGTACCGGCGCGTTGTATTGCGCGCAGATCTCTTTGCGGAGCCTCGGACAGACGGGGTGCCCTGCGGTCGCTATCGTCACGTTGGGACCGATCATCGTATGACTGCCGACATAGATGTGCGTGTCGTCGACAAGCGTCAGCGAAAAGTTGGCGTAGACGCTGTCGCCGAAGTGGACGTGTCTGCACGCCCAATTGGAATAGAGCGGCGGCTCGATGTAGCAATCCTTGCCGATGTCGCCGAACATCTCCTTCATCAACCGCTGTCTCTCCTCCTGCTGCGACGGACGGGTCGCGTTGAAGTCGTACAGCTTTTCGAGCAGCCGCAGCTGCTCGTCCACGAGGTCGCACAGCGAAGAGTCGTAGAGTTGTCCTGAGTGCAAAAGTTGTTTGCTGTCCATATTCACCTCAAAAAAGGGACCGCGCCGCGGTCCCCCTGTTTTTTGTCATCTCAAATGGATTTGAGCAACGGTCCCAGCTTGGGGATCGCGCCGGGGATCCCGCCCAAGATACGCATAAAGCCCTTGAACGTGCTCCTGTCGTCGTTGAGGATGTCCAAAAGGCCGTTCGCCATCTTCTCGCTCATCACGCCCATCGACATCGCGATGAAGTTGCGGATGGGGATCTGGAGCGCCATCGCCTTCATCATGTTGGCTTGACCGGCGTTCTCGCCCTCTTTGGGAGCCTCGTCCTCGTCGCCGCCCATCATCTTCATGATCAGCTTGCAGAACTTCGCGCCCCACTTGGTGTGCTTGCAGTCGTCGAGGCAGTTGTAGATGTCAATTGGCTTGGTGAGATCCTGCTCTCTGACCGGCAGTTCGCCGTACAGCGCGCTCCACTCCTCGTCCGAGATGTTCTGCACGTCGGCGGTGTAGTAGGACGGAGCGGTCTTGCGATAGTCGGGGATCGCGGCGGTGCACTTGCTGTCGACAGTGAGCTTTTCGCTCAGTCTGATGTCGCGGCCGGACGCACCGACGAGGATCTCGAACTCTCCGCTCTCGACCTGCCAATCGCCGAGATCGACGTTGTAGAACGCGAACGCGCGCTTGCCGAGTTCGATCTCGACCGTCTTGGATTCTCCCGCTTTGAGGAAGACCTTGGCAAAACCTTTGAGCTCTTTCTCGGGGCGGAAGATCGTCGACTCGACGTCTTTGACATATACCTGCGCGACCTCCGCGCCGTCCACGTCGCCGGTATTGGTGATCTTGAACGAGACGGTCACCTTGCCGTCGTCGTCGATCTTCTTTGCCGACAATTTGATGTCGGAATACTCGAACGTCGTGTAGGACAAGCCGAAGCCGAACGGGAACGCAACTTCCTTCTTTGCGGTGTCGTAGTAACGATAGCCGATGTAGACGCTCTCCTTGTGCTCGGACGCGATCTTGTTGCAATAGTTGCCCCATGTCGGGTTGTCCTTTTCGGAGAAGGGATAGGTCTCCGCCGTCTTGCCGGACGGGTTGACCTCGCCTGCAATGATGCGTGCGACCGCGGTGCCGCCCGCCTCGCCGCCGAGAAGCGAATTGAGCAATCCCTTGACCGATTTGAGCCACGGCATCGCGATGACCGAACCGCCGGCGAGCACGACGACCGTGTTGGGGTTAGCCGCTGCGACCGCCTCGATCAGCGCGTTGTGGCAGCCGGGCATGTCGATCGACGTACGGTCGTAACCTTCCGCCTCAAACTCTTCGGTGAGACCGGCAAAGACGATCGCGACGTCCGCCTTCTTCGCCTTTTCGACCGCCTCGGCGGTCAAGGCGTCGTCCACCTTGTCCACGCCCTTGACGTAACCTTGCGCATATTCCGCCTTGTAGCCGAGCGCGCACAGCGCGTCCCAGGCGTTGTCAAGTTTGATTGCATTGATTATGCTCGAACCTGCGCCCTGATAGCGCGGCTCCTTTGCGAGCTGACCTATGACGGCGATCGTCTTGTCCTTTGACACGGGCAAGATCTTGTCGTCGTTCTTCATCAAGATCATCGAGCTTTCCGCCGCCTCTTGAGCGACCTTGTGGTTGCGCTCGTAGTCGCACTCCTCCTTTGCGTTCTCGAGCGTCGCCTTGGATTTGAGCACGAGATCGACGATGCGGTCGACCACTTCGTCCAGCTCCTCCTGTTTGAGCGAGCCGTCGGCGATCGCCGCCTTGATCTTGGGCTGATTATACTTGCCCGACGAGGGCATCTCGAGGTCGGTCCCCGCCTTGATGCCGGGCACCCTGTCCACGCTCGCGCCCCAGTCGGTGACAACGAGACCTTGGAAGCCCCATTCGTCGCGCAGCACCTTCTTTTGCAGCCACTCGTTCTGCGAGCAATACTCGCCGTTGAGGCGGTTGTACGCGTTCATGATCGTCCACGGCTGAGCCTCTTTGACCGCGATCTCATATTGAGTGAGATAGACTTCGCGCAGCGTGCGCTCGTCGGCGCACTCGTTGACGATCATGCGGAACGCCTCCTGCGAGTTGACCGCGAAGTGTTTGAGCGACGTGCCGACGCCCTTGGACTGAACGCCGTTTATGAATGCTGCGGCGCACTTGCCCGCAAGATAGGGGTCTTCGGAGTAGTACTCGAAGTTGCGGCCGCACAGCGGCGAACGCTTGATGTTGGCACCGGGACCGAGCAGCACGGATACCTTTTCTCGAATGCACTCGTCCGCGATCGCGCTGCCCATCTTGAACGCGACCTCGGGATCCCACGAGCAGGCGACCGTCGCCGCGGGAGGCATGCAGGTCGCAGGCACGGAGTTGCCGAGCGGAGCGCTCTTTTTCTTTTTGTCCTTCTTGTCTTTTTTGTCGTTCTTCTTGCGCAGACCGTGAGGTCCGTCAGTCAGCATGATCGACGGCAAGCCGTACTTTTCGAACGGCTTCGTGGTCCAATAATCTTTGCCGCAGACGATGTCCGCCTTTTCGTCCAAAGTCATCTGTGAGACGATTTCGGGATGCTTCATTCTTTTCCACCTCTCCCTTTGGGGCATTTGATTTTATGGATTTATTATAACACGCGCGGAGACGTTCTGTCCATAAAATTAAAAGGGTGTGCGCGTTTACGCATACCCTTTTTGTCCATAAATTTTGCCAATATTTTACATTGCACGCGCAAAGGCTCGCGCACGCGGCGAACAGCGCCGCCGCGAGCATTGCCGCAAAAAGTTTTTCATGGTCCTTGCCCTGTCGCTATTTTCCGTTGTTTGCGGACCGTTCGCTCTGTTTGAGACTGAGCCGTACGAGCCTGTCCTTGCTCGCCATCTGTGTGATCACGTCCTTGACGCACCTGTCGAGGTCGCTGCCCTCCGAATAGTCGGCTTTGAACACGAAATCGACTCTGCCCTCGCCGATCAGCCGCTCGCACACCTGCGGTTTGCGGCCGGAATAGACGCCGATCGAACAGCCGCCGCCCACCTTGACCAGTTTCATGCACGGAATGTCGGTCACTCCGTCGCCGAAGTAGATCATATTGCGGAACGGCACGGGCCGCTCGTTTTCGGGCACATATTGATTGATCGTGCGGTCGTCCCACAGTTCCAGAGCCTGCTTGTTGATGCGGTAGAGGAATTGAGTTTTGCCCGTAAAGTTGACCGCGACCGCAGGCCATACCGCCGCGCCGTTCTCGTCATAGTGGAATTCGCATGCATATATGCGCTTGAACTCATCGGCGATCGCCGTCCCCTCGATGATCTCTTTGAGGCCCGAAGAGATGATGTAGTGCTCGACCTGCACGCCCTGTGACTTGCCGTACTCGTTGATCCGCGCAAACCACTCGGTCACGCCCGGGAAGAACTCCACGCTTTTGCCGAACTGCACGAAGTTCTCGCGGCGCACCGGCCTCTCCGCCGCTTTCGATGCGCGCAATATCTGATACATATATGCGAGCACGCGGTCCATCGGCGCGTCGGGATTTTCGGCAAGCTCGGTCGCCTTGTTCCAAAACGCGTCCTTTTTGACCCCGAGGTTGGGGATGAGCTCGTAATTCTGCATATCGGTCGTGCACAACGTCTTGTCGAAGTCGTACATCAATGCGATCGTGGGGATCTTGTTCTTTTTCATATTCCTCCGAAAAGCGCACCCCGAAAGGTGCGCCTTGCCATGTTCGGTTACTTGTCCTCGGGCGGAGCGTCGTCCTTGACCTCTCCCGCCCCGTCGTCGACGACTTCGGGCGCGTTCGGCGCGTCGGTATTCATATCGGCGGCGTCGTTACCGTTTGCGGCTTCGCCGCCTTCGCCCGTCGCACCGAGAGCGGCTTGCTCCATCGCGATCTCCGCCTCGACATTCTCAGCGATGCCGACCGCCTCAGCCTCTTCCTGCTCGTTGCCCTGCGCAAGACCGCGCTCACGCAATTGACGCACGACCTCGGCGTGCTCCTTCTTGCCCAGCTTGTAGAAGAGGAGCGTGATGAACATCAACGCCGCGGACACAGCCGAGACGATGAACGCTACGTTGTAGTAGTTGAGCGCGCTCTCGACGGTGGCGGCGTCGGGCGCCCAAAACTCATCTTCGGCAATCGTGCCGGGCTTGACAAGGTTGGAGGACTGATAGCCCATCGCGTCCTTGACATAAGCCATCACGACGATGCCGATGTTGGTGAACACGAGTACGAGCGCATAGAGGAACGTCTGAATGAAGCCCTCGAGACGCTTGCCCGTCTTGAGCTGTTGATAGTCGGACAGCTGCGCCATCATCAGCGGCTGCAGCGACGCGATCGCGTTGAACAGCGAGATGAACCGCAGAAGAGTGATCACGACGACGCTCCAAGTGCCCTGCGGAATGTTCTCGATCCCGATGCTGCCGAGGATGAGATAGCCCACCGTATTGCATGCCGCCCAGAACATCATAATGGTGCGGCTGTTGAACTTGCGCGTCATCAACGGCAGCAAGATCATGTTCGGCGTCGCGGCAAAGCCGGTGATTATCGTGAGACCGCCGAAGATCGCAAGACCATTGACGACGTCGACCTCCCCGAGCTCGGTGATCGCATATCTCAATCTGCCGATATACTCGGAGTCGATCTCGACGACCGTACGGCAGCAGCCGAGAATGAGCGCGAGCGTCAAGACCATCAGCGGCTTGTTTTTGACGACCATCTTCAATCCCTCGATCAAGCCGACCTTTTCCTTGTTTTCGTTGGTGACGATCAGCCTCTCCTTGACCTTGAACAGGCACATGACGAGCGCAAGTCCGACCGCCGCATAGACAAAGCCGAGGATGCGATACGCCATATACTCTTTACCCAAATTGGTAAAGTAGCTCTTGATGACGTTGCCGAGCACGTTCATGACAGTCGGCGAGAAGCCTATGACAAGACCTATCGGCGACCAAATGTCGGCGCGTTCCTGTTGATTGGGCGTGACGACGCCGGGCAGCATATAGTAGGTGTTTTGGAAGAGGTTCCAAAGGATGAGCGTCGGGATGCAGGTGCAGTACGCATATATGACGCGATTCCGCTCCGCGGCAAATTGCGGCTGCCATGTCGACAAGATCGCAAACACCGCAAGGATGGGCGCAAGGATCAATATGAACGGCTTATATCTGCCGAACCTGGTGTTGGTGTTCTGCAACAGCTTGCTGAAAAACGGCTGGATGATGAGTCCCAGCACGCTGGCGATCAAACATATCCACGCACCGTGGATGACGTTGAAGTTGTAGATCGTCGGGATCTGCGTCGCGGTGATGAGACCGGACACGACTGTGACGACCGTGCTCATACCGAACGCGCTTCCGGCAAAGCAGGCTATCTCTTTGAGGTTGAGATATCTGCCTTTCGGCGGCGTTCTCCAAAATACTTTGAGTGTCTTGGGAAGTTCTTTGATCTTTTCTTTGAGTGTGGGCTTGGCGTCGTTGTTGTCGCTCATAATCTCTCCCTTTTTGCGCCTTGGCGCATTTTCTTTAATAAAAGTTTAACACGCTCTCGCCCGATAGTCAACGAATATTTTCCTTATTTCTGTTTTAATTTATGCAGCCGTTCCGCTCTTTCCGCCCGATCTCGGCGCGCGGCACGGACGGCGAGATCGCGTTTGAGCCAACCGCCCTCTTTCCGGATCCGATGTTGATGTGTCCTGATATTTTTTGGTGCCCGTGTCGATTTTAACCATTTTTTGTCTGTCGCCGAGCCGTCGGACTTCGACAGCTCTTTACAACAGGCAAACCCGCTCTTCTTTTCGGTTGAAGCGGCAGCTCCCGACAATATCCGTCGAATAAAAATAAAACTTTAAAAAACTTGCTTTCTTTCGCCTCATCGTGTTAGAATAGGTGTAGTACCGCATCGAGGAAGATTATGGCAAGCACAATCAAACGCAAGATCAACGAAGGCATTACCCAAGTCAAAAACGCCGCCTCTTTCATCATCACGGACGTCACCTCGCACTGGAGCAAACCCGGCAAGGGCAATTACGTCTCGTACAAGGAGATCCTCAACTACTCCATCGGTGGAATGGGTCAGAACATGCTCATATATCTGCTCGGATATATGGCTCTCGGCGTCACCAACACGCTGTTCGCGTCGACCATCGGCATACGTCCGATGCACTTGCAGAACATGCTCACCGTGCAGACGATCCTCAACATCGTCTTCCAGATCATTCGCGGCAAGATCGTCGACAACACCAACACGCGATGGGGCAGGTTCCGACCATATCTGGCGATAATGGGCGCGCCGCTTGCGATCATCAGCGTCATTTTCGTCTTTTTGCCGTTCGAATCGATGTCGTACAGCGACAAGTACACGGCTGTGTTCGTGTTCGCGATTGCGATATCGATAGGTCAGCCGCTCTATCAGACGGCATATACCAACCTCGGCAGCGTCATCTCTCCCAGCACCGCCGAACGCTCGAAGGTGCTCGCCATCAGTTCTCTGATCTATTCGTTCGCGCCGACCGTCTATCAGCTTTTCGTCCCGATATTCTCCAACCTGACCGGCGGATTCACCGACATCAGGACATACAAATTTATCGTCGTACCGATCGGTATCATCGGCGTATTCCTCAGCTTCTTCGCATTCTTCGGATGCAAGGAGCGCATCGTCTCGTCCAAGCACTTCGTCAAAAAGGTCAGCATCATCGGCGGCTGCGTCGCCGTGTGGCGCAACAAGTACTGGTGGCTGAGGACCGTCTCCACCTGGTTCAACTTCCTTGAAGGCGCATATCTCGTGCTGTTCGGCTGGATCTACATATACGGTACGCAGGATATGAACGTGTACGGGATCCTGCAGACGGTGCTTTCGATCGCGTCGGGGCTTTCGATGTTCGCGACGCCGTTCTTCCTCAAATGGCTGGGCAACAAGGGCATACTGCTCTTCCACAACGTGCTCAACATCGTTTTCATCGGTTGTATGCTCGCGTGCTACGAGATCCCTCTTTTGTACTTCCTCTTCCTGTGGATCAACACCTTCATCAACCAGCTGCAGCTCGTCTACAACCCGGTGCTCAACGCCGAGGTCAAGGACTCGATACAGTGGCAGTCGGGCAAGCGCGTCGACTATATGCTCGAAGTCGCTGCGCTGATCGGAACGCCGGTAACGATCCTCACGGGCTATTTCCTGCCGTACATCTACGAGTCCTACGGCCTCACCGTCAACTATGACGTGCTGTACGACCCGAGCGTACGCAACAGTCTTTTCTATATGCTGTGCGCGCTGTCCATACTCGGCGCCGCGCTCAACCTCGCGCCCTATTTCCTCTACAATCTGTCGCGCGAGAAGCACAGCATGATCGTACTCGCGCTCAAATACCGCGCGGCAAACACCGACTACCGCACCGGCGATCTCACTCCGCATCAGGTCAAAGATCTCGTCGAGAGCTACAACTATATGGTCGAACGCCGCGACGCCGCGCAGCCCGACATCAAGGAAAAGAAGGAAGAGATGAAAGCTGCAAAGGCTGTGTTCAAGACCGCGCAGAAGGAATACGAGGCGCTTTACGAGCGCATCGAAAAGGATACTCCCAAGGGCGAAGAGGTCGTCAAGACGGACGAACTGCTCGCGCTCGAAGAGATCTATCATCAGCAGAAACAGGCATACAAAGACGCTCGTTTCGCCTACAAGGACGCGTGCAAACTCAAACGCGACAAAGAGGCTATCGAAGAATTCATCGTTCCCGAGATCGGCAAGTGGGACACCCCCAAGATGCAGGTCAAACTTGCTCTGTCGCGGGCTGTCGTCGCGATCGACAAAAACGATGTCGTCTCCACTCCCCTCGACCTGTCCGGCGTTCAGGTCCCCGATCTGACCGAATGGGCGGCGGCGCTCGCCGAAAAGAAGCGCGCCGCTAAACAGGCTAAACTCGACAGCCGCGGCAAGGGAGGGACAGCTCCCGACATGACCGAGTGGGCGCAGAAAAAAGCGGCGCGGATGACCAAGTCGCTCGAAGCGCTGATCAAACGCACCGCTTTGCGTTACCGCATCATGCAGAAGTTGTCCAAACTCTTCTTCCCCGAAGGGCTCGTGTGCGACTACGAGGAGGCGTACAGGAAAGAACTCGAGGTCGTCTGCACCACGAAGGAAGAAAAGAAGGCGCAGAACAAGCGCATCCGCGCCGCGCAGTTCAAATACAACAGATTCGCTTCGGCGTACAAGCTGTATATCGAAAGCGAACAGGTCATCCTTGACTACGACGACCGCAACAACTTCTTCGACCACATCCTCGGCATGTACGACGAGTGCGTCGCCGAAGCCGCCCGCATCGACCGCGAGGCGGAAGAAAAAGCCCGCGCCGAAAAAGCGGCAAAGGACGCCGAGATCGCCGAAATCAAGCTTGAGCGCCGCATCCGCAAGGACGCGAAAAAGGACGCGAAGGCGCACGGCGCGGCTTTCGACGAGGCATATCTCGAAAAGTTCAAGCAAGAACACGCGGACGACTACGCTGCGCCGACCACCGCCGCCGACGAGTCTGCGGACGGCGCGCCGCCGTGCGATATCGGCGCGGACGACGCTCCGCAGGACGCAGGACAGACGTCCGACGGCGCATCCGACGCAAAAAAGGAGGGCTCCGACAATGAAGACTAAAAAACTTATTTGCATCGTTTCGGTCACGGTCATAATGCTCGCGATCGCCGCTACGGCGATGACGGGCTGCACCACCAAGCTCTCGGGCGACGAAGCGTACGACATCCTTATGGAAGCTCTCGATCTGTCGCTGACGGGGGATATGTACGGTCCCGCCTATGACCCCGAGACGAGCGAGACCAACGGATACATCTTCGCCTACAAAGAGGCGGTCCGTTCGGGCGACGTCATCACCAACACCAACGTCAACGTCCACTGCGACCAGGACGCGTCTTACAACCTGCATGTCGACGAGGACCTTATGGTCGACCTCTATCAGGAGACGTGGAACGTCAACGCCGTCACCGGCGGCGCCGGATCGAAGATAGGCGATTTCGGTTTCATCGTCGGTCCCTACCCCGGCGCCGATTCGAACGTCGAGAGGATCTACTACACCGAGAACAGTTCCGACGGCAGCGGCAAATACGGCAATGTCAAGGTATATGACGAGATGACCGCCGAGGACTTCATCGCGAGCGAGTACTTCCGCAGATACAGCCTTGCGGCGCGCCTCGAAGAACTGCGGCAAATGCCGCGCGACGCCTTCGTCTTCGATGAAGACGCCGACAACATCTATCAGCAGATCAACCTTGTCAAGATCACATTCAAGGTCACTCAAACCTATCTCGACAAATATGCCGAGACGACGGGCAGGCAGTCCATATTCGCAGGCAGCTCCTATGCGGAGATAGAGCTGACATTCGGCAGGTTCAGCAACATCTACGTCTATCGCCAGGAAAATCTCGGCGGCAGTTTCTTCAACCTGCCCCAGGAGATCTACAGCCTGCAGGTCACCTACCTCGGCAAAAACGTCGCATTCCCCGGCGGACACGACGCCAAGGACGAGAACGAAAACCCGGTCTATACGCTCAGCGACGGACTTTTGGAAAGGACGGACCTCGCGTTCGCGAAGGCAGTTGTTTGACGGGACGACGGTTCGACGATCACAAAACATCGCTTGCAGGCAAAGCTCCTGCAAGCGATGTTTTTATGCGTGGGGCGTACAAAAAAAGGACTCCGGACGGGCGCCCGTCCTAAGTCCTTTACCGAGCCGCGCGAAAGCGCGATGTATTTTGCTTGACCGGCTTTGAGCCGCGGAGAGGCCAAATCAGATGAAATACAGCATCCCGAGCGCCGCCGAGAGAAGTATCGTCGCGATGGGTGGCATTGACTTCTTGCGGATGACCCTGTACAGCACGGTGCACACGACGAGGGTGACGAGGATCGCCAGCGCGACCCAATCAAAGCTGCCGACCGCGTCAAAGTCGTTGTATTGCGCATAGAGGCAATAGACGATCATCAACAGACCTGTCGAGAGTATCAACCCCAAGATGACGGGCGTTATGCTTGCGAACGCGGATTTGACGTAGCGGTTTTTGGCAAAAGTCCTGAACACCGCCGCAATGACGATGATGATCAAAAACGCCGGCAAAACTATCCCTATCGTTGCGACCAGCGATCCGATGAAACCTGCCTGATCGGAACCTACAAAGGTCGCGATGTTGACCGCGATCGGTCCCGGCGTCGACTCCGCGATCGCGATATAGCTCATCAATCTCTCGGCGTCGATCCAGCCGCGCGAGGTCATCTCCTGCTGTATCAGCGAGATCATTCCGTAGCCGCCGCCGAACGACACGACCCCTATTTTGAGGAAGACGAGGAAGAGTTCAAGATAGATGCTCATCTTTGCTCTCCTCTTTGCCCTCTTCGGGCGCGTTTTCGCGATACATGTCGCCGTTTTCGCCGTCACCGACAGCATTTTGAGCGTCTTTTCCCCGCGCCTGTTCGGCGTCCTCGGTCACTCCTATCGCCCTTTTCAATTGTTCGCCGTCCGCCTCGTTGGGATCTTTGACCGCGACGGCATAGGGCAAGCCCTTCTTCTTGCTGCGTATATCGGCCGCCGCCTGCAAGACGAGTCCCAACACGCCGCCCGCCAATATGAGCCAGATCGTCGAGATGTCGAGACTCAATATGTCGATCAGCGACGCCGCCGCGAACGCAAAACAGAATACCGCCCAAAAGAGCCCGTTCTTTTTCGCCTTTTTTAGCATGTTGAAGCCGGCGGTTGCGATCATGACCGCGACTCCGACGTTGATGCCCTTGAACGCATACGCGACCGCAGTCAGCGCCATGAAGCGGTCGTAAAAAATCGATATCAGATAGATGATGACAAAGGACGGAATGCAGACCGCCAGCGTCGCGAAAACCGATCCGACGACGCCCATGATCTTGTACCCGACAAACGTTGCGCAATTGATCGCGACCGGTCCCGGCGTAGATTCGGCGATCGTGATGATCTCGTAAAGCTCGACCTCGTTGATCCACTTGCGGCGAAACACATATTCGCGCTCGATAAGCGGTATCATCGCGTAGCCGCCGCCGAACGTGAACAGCCCTATCTTGAAATAGGACAAAAAGAGGCCGAGCAAAAGTTTGCACTTTTGCCCCGCCTTCATACCCGAGGAGCGCTTATCTCCTGTCGAGCGGTTCATATTCGCGTATCTTGACTATATCCTGATAAGCGGGACGGATGATCTTGTCCGCGTTGATCAGCTCTTCGAGACGGTGCGCCGACCAGCCGACAATGCGCGCCATCGCGAACATCGGCGTATAAAGTTCCGTCGGGATGCCCAGCATATTGTAGACAAATCCGCTGTAAAAGTCGACGTTGGCGCTGACGCCCTTGTAGATCGCCCTCTCCGACGCGATCGCCTTGGTCGCAAGCCGCTCGACGCGCTCGTAAAAGTCGTAGAGTTTCGACTTGCCCTTCGATTGAGACAGCCTCTTGATGAACTCCTTGAACACCTGCGCGCGCGGGTCGGACAGCGAATAGACCGCGTGCCCCATGCCGTAGATCAACCCCTTGTGGTCGAACGTCTCCTTGCGCAAAATTTTGAGCAGATAGGCGTATATTTCGTCCTCGTCTTTGAGGTCGTGCACGTTCTCGCGGATGTTGCGCATCATCTGCACGACCTTGATGTTGGCGCCGCCGTGCTTGGGTCCTTTGAGGGACGCGAGCGCCGCCGAGATCGCCGAATAGGTGTCCGTCCCCGACGAGGTGACGACGCGCGTGGTGAATGTCGAGTTGTTGCCGCCGCCGTGCTCCATATGAAGTATCAGCGCAAGGTCGAGCACGCTCGCCTCGAGTGGCGTAAAGCTCTTGTCCGGACGAAGCATGCGCAAAAAGTTCTCCGCCGTCGAAAGGTCGGGATCGGGGTGGTGTATGTAAAGGCTGTCGTCGTTGATGAAGTGGTTGTACGCGTGATAGCCGTAGACCGCCAGCATCGGGAACACGCTCACCAGCCAAAGGCATTGGCGGATCACGTTGTTGACGCCGATGTCGTCAAACTTCTTGTCGTAGCTCGCAAGCGTGAGCACGCTGCGTTGCAGACTCATCATCATGTCCTTGCTCGGCGCTTTGAGAATGACGTCCTTGGTGAAATTGCGCGGCAATTTGCGCATCTCGGCAAGCAGCGTCTTGAACTCTTCCAGCTGTTTTTTGTCGGGCAGTTCGCCTAGGATGAGCAGATACGCGATCTCTTCAAACCCGAACCTGTCATCTTTGATCAGCCCGTTCACGAGGTCGTTGATGCTGTATCCGCGATAGTAAAGTTCGCCGTCGCAAGGGATATGCTTGCCCTCGGCGTCCTCCTTGTAGGACACGATCTTGGAGATGTTGGTGATGCCGGCGACGACGCCCTGCCCCGACTTGTCGCGCAAGCCGCGCTTGACGTGGTACTTCTCGTACAGCGAGGTGTCGAGCGCATAGTCGCGCCTGCAGATCTCCTCATACTTGTTTATGACGCTCTTTCCGTCGATCATGGTTGCCTCCTCATTCTTCTTCGTCGAAGACGACGACTTCGTCCGCGGTCGACGTGACCGCATTGACGACCGCCCTCTCGACCGCTTTGACCGCCGCAGTCTGCAACAGCGCAAAGTTGACGACGGGCATCCTGCCCGCGGACAGCGCGAACATCGTGTCCCCGTCGTAGTCGGTGTGTACCGGATATATCGTCCTCGCAAGCCCGTTGTGCGCGGCGGACGCGAGTTTGTTGGTCTGCACCTTGTTCAGCCCTGCGTTGGTGATCACGCAGCCGATCGTCGTATTACCCGTAAGAAACTTGAAATATTCTCCTTCGAGCAGCTTCTTTTCCGCAAATGCGAAGGTGCCGTCGGCATTTTTGCAGCCCGCGACGACCGTCCCCTTTTCGGGATCGAAGACGTCGCCCAGCGCGTTGACCGCCACGACCGCGGTCACATATGCGCCGGCGATCTTCTCCGTCGCCGCGCCTATGCCGCTCTTGCAGCAATACTTCATCCCGCGCAGCTTGCCCACGGTCGCGCCCTTGCCCACGCCCACGCTGCCAAAGACGGGCTTTTCGCTCAAAGCCCTCTCGCACGCCTCGTATCCGAGCGCGATGTCGGGATAGTGCAATTCCTTTTCGTTGAGATCGAAGATGACCGCCGCCGGCACGATCGGGACGACCTTGCCCGACACCTTGAAGCCGTATCCTCTCTCTGAAAGCCACTTCATCACGCCGCAGGCGCTCTCCAGCCCGTACGCCGAACCGCCCGTCAACACGATCGCGTTGACGCTCTCCGCCGCCTTTTCGGGACGGAGCAAGTCGGTCTCGCGCGTGCCGGGACCGCCTCCGCGCACGTCGACGCCGCCCATGCACCCCTTGGGGCACAAGATCGCGGTCACGCCGTTGTGGCCGTTGTCGGCATGCCCTATCTTTATGCACCCCGGCAGTCTGACCTCGCTCACAGCTTTTTCAACACCTCGCCGACCAGCTTCATATCGCATTTGCCGGCATATTCGCTCTTGAAATGCTTCATCACCGCGCCTATGCTCTTGTCGGGCAAAGCCTTGATGACGCTCTTGATCTCGTCCTCGCTCATCATCGCCGGGATAAAGCGCTTGACCGCCTCGACCTGCCTGTCAAGCTCGGCGACCTTCTCGGGACGATTCGCCTTGACAAAGCCGTCCCGCTCGTCGTACAATTCCTTTTCCGTCTTTTGCAAAATTCCCACAACGTCCGCCTCGGTCAATTCGCCGCCCTTGGCGCGCTTTTCGATGCCGGCGAGCATGATCTTGTTCAGCACCACGCTGTAAACGCCGGACACGACCTTGTCGTGCTGTTTCATTGCCTCTATTCTTGCCGCCTTGATGTCCTGTTCCAACATAAAATGCTCCTTTCAATGCCCCGAAACGAGGCACTTCATTCAAAACGCTTACATACTATTATACACATTTGAGCAAAAAAGTCAAGCATTGCTTTTTCCGCCCCTCGGCGCGCCGCATTCGTTCGGCGACAACAAAATGACGACCTCTTTCGAAGTCGTCCCTTGTACATTTGGTAGCGGCGATCGGATTCGAACCAATGACCTGCCGGGTATGAACCGGCCGCTATAACCAACTAAGCTACGCCGCCATAATGGTTGCGGGGGAAGGATTCGAACCTACGACCTTCGGGTTATGAGCCCGACGAGCTGCCACTGCTCCACCCCGCGACGTTTTCACCGCCTTTGCGGATGCTGTATCATTATACGGCTTTGAGCGCGTTTTGTCAACAATTTTTCGCAACTTTTATTATTGCCGAAATTTCACAATTGCTTTCATTTGTTCGGAGCATGCCAAATGCCGTTTCGCGTGCGGCGGGTTCGCTCTTGCATGACGCGATCATTTTTCGTGCCCGTGTGCGCTGTCTCAACTTATTTGACCGAGCTTGAGCTTGAGATAGCCCTCCTGATTGTCGCTTTCGCTGACGGTGATCTCCTTTGCTCCAAGGAAGTCCATCACCTCGCACATCAACAATGCCGCGCCGACTACGACGTCCTTGCGCTTGGGCGGAAGCCCGACGATCTTCTCTCTTTCGTCCATAGGCACGGAGTGTATCTGCATCGCGATCTCTTCCACTCTCGCCCTTGTCAGCACGGCTCCGTGTACGCGCGTCGTGTCGTAGACCTTCATCGCCTTGTCGACCGAGACGAGCGTCGAGCCGGTGCCGCCGATCGAGATCAATTTGTCGAACGTCGGCACTGCGCCGTATTGCTTCACCGTGCTTGCCGCAAGCGACTTGATCGCGGCGATGTCCTCTCCGCACAGGTCGCGGATTCGCACGCTGCCGATGTGAAGGCTCTTGCCGTATTCAAGTCCGCACTCGTCTCCGACCGCCAATTCGGTCGACGCTCCGCCGATGTCGAGCACCGCCTGTCTTCCGCCCGAATACGCGCCCCAAAAGCCGAGCTTCGCCTCGTCGCCGCCCGGCAGCACGTCCACTTTGACCCCGTCGCGGGCGCAACGCGCAACAAACTCCGCTCCGTTTGACGCACTGCGCACAGCCTCTGTCGCAAATGCGTAGACGACGTCGCACCGCTCCGCCGTCGCTTCTTTCGCGAAGTTCGCAACGGCGCGGGCAGTCCTCTCGATCGCGTCGGCGCTCAATGCGCCGCTCAAACTCAACCCCTCGGAAAGTCTTGTGGATTCGATCCTCTTGCCGAGGGTGACCGCGCCGTCGCTCAACATGAGCCGCACGCTGTTGGAACCGATATCTATGACCGCGTATTTCATGCCCATATTATAACACCGCGCCGCCGCTCTCCGCAAGCCGCAAAAGCGCTCCGCGCGCTCAAAACAAAAAAATTCATCCAAACGTTTGACAAAACGCGCAAATTATATTATATTGAGTAAGCAATTGAATACGGCTCCATGGTCAAGCGGTTAAGACACCACCCTTTCACGGTGGTAACAGGGGTTCGATTCCCCTTGGAGTCACCAAAATACGGACGTTTCGCACGTCCGTATTTTTTCGGG
>CALWGZ010000014.1 GCA_944380285.1 uncultured Christensenellaceae bacterium | reverse complement strand
TGTAATATACAAGCATATCACTCGTATATTTAAGCTAATCTTTGGTATGTCTTTCATCATACCTGTACTCCGTCCCCCGTCGGTCTCCCGACAAGAAACTTCGTACTCTACTATGCAGTTGTCAATGTGCGCAGGTCCGAAGACCTTGGTGGGCTAAAGTGGACTCGAACCACCGACCTCACGCTTATCAGGCGTGTGCTCTAACCAACTGAGCTATTAGCCCATAATTACGGAATTGGTGGAGATGAAGGGAGTCGAACCCTTGACCTCCTGCTTGCAAGGCAGGCGCTCTAGCCAACTGAGCTACACCCCCGCAATTGGGGCGCTGTTTTTCGACAGCTTAAATATAATAGCATTAAGACAGGGCGATGTCAAACAATTTTGGCGATTATTTTCAAATTTTTTGCAATTGCGAAGCGCGCGGCGATCGAGCGCGCCAAACGCCTCCGAAAAGAAAAAAGACGGCGCCGAAGCGCCGCCGAAATGCCGTCACAAAAGTTTCTTTTTGTGCAAAAACAACGCGAGTATCGCCGAGATCGCGACCGAGATCGCGAGCACGACCCAAAAGCCCCACGGCTTGCCCTCGAGCGGTACGCCCGTGTTCATCCCCCAAAACGACGCGATCAACGTCGGTACAGAGATGACGAGCGTCACCGAGGTCAATATCTTCATGATGATGTTGAGATTGTTGGAGATGACCGACGCGTAGGCGTCCATCGTCCCCGACAAAATGTCGCGGTAGATCGAGCACATCTCCATCGCCTGCTTGGTCTCGACGGCGACGTCTTCGAGAAGGTCTTTGTCCTCTTCGTACATCTTGATCATGGTGCCCAAATTCTTGCCCGACAACAGCCGCGTGATGACCGCGTCGTTGCCCGTGAGCGACGTCGAAAAGTAAACGAGCGAATTCTCGAGATCGAGCATACGGATGAGCTCCTTGTTGCGGGTGGACTTGTGCAGCTCGTTCTGGATGCGCTGGGACGCCTTGTCGATCTGTTTGAGGTAGGCGAGATACTTGCTCGCCAAATTGTACAGGATCTGGAACAGAAAACGCGTCTTCTTGAACGTCGCAAAGTTGCGTATCCTTCCCCTCGCGAAATCGCGCATCACCGCCGTGTCCTTCAAACACACCGTGATCATGCAGTCGTCCTTGATCACCGCGCCGAGCGGGATCGTGAAGTAGCTGTAGTACGCCGCCTCTTCCTCGATCACCGGAATGTCGACGAGCACGAGACTGTAGTCGTCCTCGTTCTCGTACCTCGAACGCTCCTCATCGTCCAAAGGCGTTTTGAGTACGTCCTCTTCCACCCCGACGAGAGCGGAGATCGTCGCGACCTCTTTGTCGCTGGGATTGACCAAATTGATCCAGCAATCCTTGGGAGAAAAACCTTCCGCGGAGAGCATCTCTTCGGGCAAGGCGTCAAGCCTTCCTTCCGCGTTTGTCTTGAAGATCTCTATCATAGGCGGTTCCTCCCGTGTGCGTTTCGTTCACCTTATGATAGCACCTTCAAGACAAATTTGGCAACCGCTATGCGGTATATTTTTTCAATTTGGCGCGCGCCGAGCTCAACGCCGCCGCCTGCTCGGCATCCTTGCAGCCGTAATTGCCTGCCTTTTCCACCGCGCCGAGCACCGTCTTGGCGACCTCTTTGTCCGGCTTTGCGGCGACATATTCTCCGACCGCGTCCGCAAGAGTGCGCTCGGGGCAAGGCGCCGCGACCGGCGCGATCATCGCCTCGCTCGGCGCAAAGATCAGCCTGCCCTCGGCGGGTCTCAGCGTCAGCTTTGCCGCCAACATCTCCGAAAGCCGCGCCGCGGCGCCCGCCGCACACCTCGCTCTGTATGCGCAATATGCCGCCGTCGGCACCGCTGCGACCGCCCATACCGCCGCCGCGCCCGCAACGTATGCCGCAACGACCGTCCACGCCAGCCCCTTGCACAGCAGCAGCGTCTGCAACAGCGCGACCGCCGCAAATGCAAACGGCAGATATATCCTGCGCGGTCTGCGCTCCTTGCCGAGACGGCGATCCATCTCGAATTTGAGCGCGCTGCCTGCGTACTCTCTGCCGCAAAGCGCGTGCTTCTTCCACGCGCGGCGTATCCTGCGCCCCATGCGCCTGACGCATTTGTTGTAGAAACGATGCGCGTTGGACGAGACGATCTCGCCCCTCCTGACGACAAACCGCTTCACCCTGCGGCTGTCGCCGATCACCGACGTCGCCGCCCGCGCCGCAAAAACCTGCAACAGCGCGGCAAATACCGCAAGCCCCGCGCATACGGCGAACGCGACGAGCGGCGAGACGTATTCGAGTGCACGCGCCAACAGCGCGGCGGCTCTTTCAACGAAATTTTCCATAGATATCGCTCCTTTTGTTTATGTATCCGCCGCCGTCCCTATGAGTATTGCTTGCCGCGAAAAATTTAATCGCCGCACCGCGCATTTTCTGCATAAAAAACGGAGCGACGACGCGCTCCGTATATCAATATTATATATAGCTTACAAAAGATGCGCCATATATGCCGGCAGACAAACTACGTCGTCTGTCACGGTCAGGTTCTTGGTGTGCACTATATATGCGCCGCCTATACGCGCAGAATATTTGTCCGTAAATCGACGTAGCGATCCGGTAGTATAGCGCTTGCCCGACTTGACCTCGATCGGATAGAGTTTGGGCTTGATCTTGCCGCCGCCGATCAAAAAATCTATCTCTATGTCGTTGCGGTGCTTCTCCTCGTTGTAATGAGTGTAAAAGAAAAGCTTGTGCCCGCTCGCCGCCAAGATCTGCGCGATGGCATTCTCGAACAACATCCCTTCGTTGATCGACAGCCTGTCGTGAAGTATCTGCTTGTACAATTCCTCGCGCGCAAGTTCCTTTTCGTCAAACGCATGGCTCACCAACAACCCCGTGTCACCCATATAGCACTTGATCGCCGTCCTCTCCTCGTTGAGAGACAATCCTATATTGGGATCGGCACAGTTGAAACACTCGTTGGCGATCATCGAATCCCCCAACCAAAAAAACGTGTCCTGATACGCCGGGAAAGTCGCCGTACCGTCAAGATTGGACAACCTTACTCTTTTTTCGTGCCGAGACAAAAACGCCGGTATCTGATCGAAAACAGACAAAACCTTGGAGCGATACGCCCTGTCCACCTTGCCGATATCGTCGCGATAGAGAGCAAGTATGTCCCTCTTTTCTCTGTCCGCCGCCTCGAAATTTCTGCCGCTCGACAAGTACTTCTCCACAACCTTTGGCATGCCGCCGACAAGCATGAATTGCTTGAACAACAACATCGCCTTGTGGTGCAACCCCTCTTCGAGCGGTTTTCTCTTTTCGAACCGATCGCGTATATATTCGAGCATTCTGTCCTCGCCGAGCGCCATACAAAATTCCTCAAAATCCATAGGGTACATCTTGAGTTTGCGCTCTTCGGACGGTATCGAAATGTCCTTGACGTTTTCACGAATCGAGATCAAAGACCCCGTCTCGATGTAGTCGAATCTGCCATCTGCAACAAGTCTCTTGATCGACTGACGCGCCTTGGGAAACCGCTGTATCTCATCAAATACCACAAGCGATTTGTGCGGGTACAATGCCACATTGTACTCCGTGGACAAAATCATAAAAAACGTGTCAAGGTCGCCGAGATACTTGTCGAACGCCTCCTTGACAACATCGCTCGCGTCGTTGAAGTCGATCGCCAATACACTCTTGTATTCGCGCCTGCCGAACTCGCGAACTATAGTGGACTTGCCAATGCGCCGCGCTCCTTCAATGAGCAAAGCCTTCTCTCCGGCAGCGGACTCCTTCCACTCTTTGAGCCTGTCATATATCTTCCTTTCGAATATCATATTCCCTCCGCCTTGCTTTGATTATAGCATGCAAACGGAAAAAGCGCAAGATAAATTTGCTCAAAAAATAAGAAAAGCGCAAGATAAATTTGCCGGAAAAATAGGAAAAACGCAAGATAGATTTGCCTTGAAAATGGGAAAAACGCAAGATAAAGATAGCAGACAGTGATGAAAACGCGCCCCGCTCAGAGGGCGCGTATATCAAAAAACGCTTACGGCGTATGGCGTTTTGCCCGCTTTTGCGTCACATCTCGATCACTTCGTCTCTGCCGAGGACGTAGAGCAGCTTTTTGTCCACCTTGAGCCCCATGCCGTGTTCTATCGCGTAGGCGTAGAGGTCGAGCTGGCGCGAGTAGCGCGCTTTGAGCGCCGCCGCGGGGCTGTTGCTCTTCTTGAAGTCGACGAGCAGCGTGCGCCCGCCCTCTTTGTCGAATATTATCAAGTCGATCGTGCCCTGCACCAAGACGTTGTCGTTTGCGGTCGTATCCAAGAGCTCGTTCGCCGGCAGACAGAGCATGAATTGCTTTTCGCGCATATGCTCGCTGCGGCGGGCAAGCCCCATCAGCTCGCTCGACAGACAGCCGAGGATGACGGACGGATCTATCTCTTCGCGCTCGGCGAGCGTGAGGTGCCCCTCGCCGCACATCGCGTCGAGCGCCTCCGCGATCGAGCCGACGTCCGATAACTCATAGTCTATCCGCTCGAGCGCCTTGTGATAGGCGGTGCCGCGCGCGGCGGTCTCACCGCCGAACCATGCCGCATCGGGCGATTCGGCAAACATCTCCGCAGCCGGCTCGCCCTCGACCTCGTTGAGTTCGGTGACCGTGTGTTTGAGCGCGACGCGCACGCTGTCCTCGTGCGGATAGCGCGCGGTCAAACGCTCCTTCATCTTGTTCAACACTTTGGGGTCGGGCGTCGAGAACAACTCCTTTACCGCCTCGCCCTCTCCCTCTTCCGCCTTGTAGCCGGCGTCGCGTATCTCGACGTACCTGTTGAAAAATTCGGGATCCGCCGAACACACTTCGTCGATGCATGCAAGCGCGCTCCTGCGGCTCGTCTTGCCCTCCGGGAAATTCTTATTTTTGGTGCCCGTGATCACCAAACGCACTTTTGCACGCGTGTAGGCAACGTAGAGAAGGCGCAGCTTCTCGTCCAAATTCTCCCTCTCGTCCTTGCGCGACAGCGCCAAAAATTTGAGCGTGTCGTACTTGACCCTGCCCACAGGATCGGGCGAGCGCAGAGCTATGCCGCCGTCGCGGTCGAGCCTGATGTCGGAAGTGTCGCTGCGGTAGCCCGAATCGCAGCAGACGGCGAACACGATCGGGAACTCCAGCCCCTTGCTCTTGTGTACCGTCAAAAAGCGCACGCAGTCCGTCTCCGCCGCGCCCTGTACCGACGGCGACTTGTGCGAGTTCTCGTCAAAATAGGCGAGCGCGCTCTGCAACGTCGCCGCGTACGACTTGCCCCTCAGCGAGTCGACGAAAGCCGTCAGCATCGCCGCCTCTGCCTCGCCGTCGGCAACGGCGACGTACTTGTCGTAGTCGAAGTCGGCGATCAGTTTGTCCGCGAGCGCGGCGACGTCGTTTTGACAGACGAACAGCCTGTAACGGTCGAGCCGTACGAAAAAGTCGTTCAGCTTTTGCGCGAGCGCGTCCTGCTTTTCGGCGCGGTAGCGATATGCCGCCTCGTACCAAAACTTCTCCTTGCGGAACGCCGCGCGCACCGCCGCCGCCTCTTCGTGCGAAAAGCCGCCGAACGGCGACAGCGCCGCCGAGATCAGCTTGAAGTCACGGCGCGGATTGTCGATCGCCGCGAACATGTCCAAAAGCCTTTCGACAGACTCGCTTTCGCTCTCCTTCTCCAGCAGCGTGCAGTCGGTGGGGATGCCGGCGTCCGCGAGCGTCTCGGCGATCTCGTACACTCGGTCGGTGCGCTTTTCGCACAACACCGCGATGTCGCCGTACCCCGCCTTGCGCGTCGACGCCTCGCCCTTGACCGGGATGTCCAAATTGCCGACCAACGCCTTTATCTCTTCGACGATGCCGAGCGCCTCGGCGCGCGTCTCGCCCACCTTGGGCACCGCGCAGTCCTCGGCGACGCTGTATATCCCGTCGTCCGGCTCGTACGCAAACCCCTTGCGCGTGTCGCCGCGCGGATAGAGCAAGATCTTGACCGCCTCGCCCTCGCCGCATTGTTCGAGCCCCGCTTTGAGCATGGACGTACGCTCGTAGTCTATCCCCCCTCTGTCCTTGGTCATCAGCCGCTTGAACATGCTGTTGACAAACTCCAAAATGCGCGGGTCGCTGCGATAGTTGCCGTTGAGTTTGAGCGCCGCGCCCCTGTCGGGATGAGCGGCGTAGTCGTCGAATTTGTCGACGAAAATGCCGACCTCGGTCAGACGGAACCGATAGATGCTCTGCTTGGGGTCCCCGACCATAAAGGTGTTGTCTCCCCTGCCGATCGCGCGCAAGATGTGCTCCTGCACATAGTTTGTGTCCTGATATTCGTCGATGCAGACATAGTCGTAACGCGACCTGATCTCTTCGCGCGCCTCGGGATCGTCCAAGATCTTGATCGCGTAGTATTCGAGATCGTCAAAGTCGAACTTGTTGTCCTCGCGCTTGTACTCGGCGTATTTGGCGATCACCGCCCCCACCGCCTCGCACAGTTTGTGCGCATAGCGGCAGGCGTTGCCCTCCCTCTGCGCCCACTCGTCGGGCGAACACGCGGTCAATGCCGACACTTCATCGACAAGCGAGTTGAACTCAGCCACGCACTCGCCGCCCTTGTCGCGGATGAGCACGTACTCGGGATAGACGGAAAGTTTTTTGGACGTGCTCTTGCACGCGCGCTTGGCCTTGACCGAAAACGACGTGCGCATCGCATAGACGCCCTCCAAGTCCTCGCACGTCGCAAGCGCCGCGCAGACCGTCTTCATGTCCGAAAACAGCCCCCTGTCCGCCTCGTCGTAGCCGCTCGCCGCGATCGTCAACTCGACATCTTCGGCGTTTTTTGCGAGCGCGTCGGCACGCGAACGCAACTCGCCGAGCATGCTCTCCAACTCCTTCGCCGACGTCTCGACGTCGTCGCACGCCCTTTCGAGCCAAGCGTCGCGGTCGGGCTGAGCGCAGACGTACGCCATCACCCTGCGTATCGCCGAAGCCAAATTGCCTTCGCCGCCGAAATACAGCCTGAGCGTCTCGATCTCGCCGTCGGCGCGCTTGCCGTAATCGGCGAACACGTCGCCTATCGCGCGCGTCAAAAGCGCCTCCTTTTCGTCGTCGGTCAAAATGGAATAGGACGGATCGACGCCCGCATGCTCAAAAAATTCCTTGATCAGATTGCCGCAAAACGAGTGCACCGTACCTATGTCCGCCATCGCGATGTCGTCGATCTGACGGCGCAGCATGTCCTTGTCCGCCCCCTCTTCGCGCAAAGCCGCCATCAGCTCTGCCGCTATGCGCTCGCGAAGCTCCGCCGCGACCGCCGTCGAAAACGTGAGCATCACTATCCTCTTGACCGGCACGCCGCTCTCGATCAGCCTGACGACGCGCTCGATCATCACCGAGGTCTTGCCCGACCCCGCAGACGCGGACACGATCGTGTTGCGATCGACGCTCTCGATCGCGGCGCGCTGTTCGTCATTCCACTTGTCGCCCTTTGCCTTGACGCTCATTGTCCGCCCTCCTTGCCCTTGGCAAAATATTTATACTTTTCAAGCCCCTTCGCGTCCGTCGTCGTGCGCGCCGCGTCGACGCGAGCCTTGTTGCAGATGTGCCCGTAATCGCAATATCCGCACTTCCTGCCGACGGGCAGCATGTAGCCGCCCTCTATCTCCGCCGCCGCCTTGCGTACGAGATCGTACGCGTAGTCGCACAGCTTGTCGAACGTCTCGCCGTCGACGACCGTGCCCTGTCCCGATATCCCCTTGTAGACGGTCTTGATCTCGCCGTTCTTGTCCGGCGCGGACAATTTTTTGGACAGGGGGAAGAGCTCACCGTCATGCTCGTCGAGCAAAAAACCTTCGTCCATCTCTTGCGGAATTTCCCTGTCCGTGTTGATAAAACCAACATATCGAAACCGCGTCGCGTCGCTGTCGTCCTTGACGTAGACGTTCTTCATCGGCAGATAGAACATACCGACGGGCGAAAGACTTTCGGCGCCGGCGATCGCGCGGATGTAGATCGGCAGCTGTATCCTCTCGCCGAAATAGACTTGCGGCAGAGAGAAGTTGACGCTGCCGGCGGACTTGTAGTCGAGCACGATCACGTCGTCGCCGCACCTGTCGACGCGGTCGATGACGCCGCGTATCTTCAACTTTTTGCCGCCGAGGTCGACCTCGATCGGCGGGGTCGCGTCGTCGAACCCGAACGCGCGCTCCAATGCGTACGGTTTGAATCCGCTGCTGCGCATGCGCTCGACGAGCGTCACGATCAGAAACACGCATCTGCCGCGCAGTTCCTTGACCGCGCCGCGCAGCTCGGGGATCTCGGACAGCCGTCTGTGCTCCTCTTCTGCAAGCGCGTCGTCCACGCACTTTTGCGCCCGCGCCACGATCGCCTCGCGCCGCCCCGGGTCGTAGTCGGGCGAACGGAAATAGCGTTCGAGCACGTCGTGGATGATCGTACCCGTCTCGTCCGATTGCATCTTCGCCTCGTCGCGCCTGCGCACGCCGAGCACATAGTCCATGTAATACTTGAACGGACAGTCAAAATATTTTTCGAACCGACTGACGCTCGTGTATCCGCCGTGCCAAGGCTCCACGCCCGCCGCGGCGACATCGAGACGGCTCTTGACCTCTCGCGCGAACAGCATCCTGTCGACCTTGTCCTTGCCCTCGCGCTCGCAGGCGATCGCATACAATGCGTCGTATGCGCCTGTCAAGTCGCGCGCGCAGCCCGCATCGACCCTCGCCTTGTAGAGCAACAGCTCTCTCAGCGCCGCGCCTTGGTCGGCAAACATATACGCGTATTCCGCCGCACTCGTCGGCGCGCTCTTCGCCGCGTCGACCGTCAGCGCGAACATCTCGGTGAGCTGCCCTATCAGCGCGGACGGCGCGTTCGCCTTGCCGTCCCCGCCGTATTGCGGATAGGACACGGTGAGCCGCTCGGTCGGTTTGAGCATGAACATCAGCGTGTTGAGCCGCTCGGCGTTGTTTTGCGCCGCGGCATCCGGCTCGACGTCAAGCCCAGCCCTGCTCCACTCGCGGCTCTCCTTGGTCGCGAAGATCCCGCCCTCGCCGTGCTCGGGAGGCAATTTGCCCGCAAGGGCTCCGACGACATACATGTATTTGACGTTGTCGTACCTGCTCTCGCGCGACTCGCCGACAAAGACGCTGTCCGCCGACAGAGGGATCATCGAGATGCTCTCACCCGCGGCGGCGCCCGCCAAGATGTTGTGGTATTCGAAAAGGGTCATCTTGCAGCCGCCCATCAGCCTCACGCTTTGGTCGACCAATCCCTTGAACTTTTCTACGCCCTGTTTGAGACAGGAAAGCTCCGCCGGATCGTCGAGCGCGGCAAGTTTTGCGGCATATGTATTCGTTTTTGCGTCAAAATCGCACGATTTCATGAACTCGTCGATCTGCCGTGCGAACTCGCGCACCTCGCTCGTCCCGTCCGCGAACACCGAAAGATATGCCGCCGCCTTTGCGCGCACAGCCTCGGCGGTCGCGTAGTCGGGGTCGCTCTCTCTGCCGACGGCAAACGCCTTGGTCGGCGAAAAACCGTCGATGCCGTATCTGACCATAAAATTCTCGAAGACGTCGACGTCGCCGCCGTCAAGCCCCAAAATGCCGCAACGGCAAAACTCGACGATCTCGCGCCTGCGGAACCCCTTGGCGACAGCCCTCATCGCGGACAGCACGAGCCGCGGCGCCGCCTGCGCGGACAGCTTGCGCTTGCGGTCGGCAAAACACGCTATCCCGCAGCGCGCGAACACGCGCGATATCACCGGTAGATAGCCTTCGGCGTCGCAGCACACGACCGCGAAGTCGCGATAGCGCGCGCCGCGCCCGACCATGTACTTGATCTCGCGCGCGACTCGCTCCACCTCTTCCTCGGCGCCCGGCGACGACCAAAGCCGCAAAAATCCGTCCGACGGCGCGACAAAGCCGTTGTACGAGAAGAGCTGCTCGCGCAATATCTTTTTGTCGCCCGAAAGCCCGTGATCGAGAGTGTGCACCTTGACGAGACATCCCGCCTGCCGCGCCCTGTCCGTCAGCGAATTGAGACACGCGGCAGGATAGATGCGCGCATTCTCCGCCCCTTCAGCCGCGCCCGCGAAAAACACCGTCGTCGAGTGCGCGCGCTTGAAGATCGCCTCGAGCACGTCGCGCTCGGTGCCGGTGAAATAGAGATAGTCCGAAACGTAGACGTCCGCGTCTTCCAGCCCGTCGCGCTCTATCGCCTCGACGAGAGCGGCAAGTTTGGACGTGCCGTCGACAAGCCCGTCGCGCAATGCCTCGACGTAGCCGCGATAGAGCAAGAGTATGTCCTTTGACTTGTTGACCACCTTTGTCGGAAGCGAAGAGATCGCCTCGCTTATCATCTCGGTCGACACGCCGCTGTTGCGGATCTGAGAGATGACCGCATACACTTCGGACGCAAAGTTGACGTTGCCGTACGACGCGCGGAAACAGACGAGCTCGTTCTTCTTTTCCTCTATCACCTTGCGCAGCAGCATTACCGCGCCCTGCGGCGACAGAAAGTTCTCGCCCGTCAAGCCGAGCACCTTGCTCGCAAGCCGCGCGAAGCTGACGACCTCGACGTCGAAACACGCGCTCTCGCCCAGCCCTTCCATCACCGCCTTTTCGTAATGCAGCATGAATCGATCGGGGACGAGCAGTATCTGCCGCCTCTCCCCACGGCTGCGTTTGATAGCGCCGATGACCGCCGAGCAGTCCAAAGTGTCGGTCACGAAAAACTGTACCATATCTACATTTTACCCCAAACGCCGCGCGGTTGTAAATACATTTTCGGTACATCGCCGCCTTCTTTTGACCTCTTCGCCGAAAAGTGCCTCTCTTTTGGTTGATATCGCGCGCGTTTGTGTTATAATAGTGCTATGAAAAAGAGAATCGCATTGCTGATCGCGGTGCTCGCCGTCGCGGCGATCGCCGTCGCATCCTTCGCGGGCTGCTCGAGCACGCCCACTCAAAGACTGTTGCTCGACTCCCGCCCCTGGGAAAATATGGACGTAGAAGAGTACTTCGTCTATGACGTCGAATACGCTCCGAAAGAGACCGGCGCGGTCAAAGGCACCTACACCGTCGCCGTCAAGGGCTACGACCACGGCGAAAAGCTGTCGCTGGACGGCTTCTCGTACGAAGAGCCGTGCTACCACATCCGCTCCGAGCTCGATCTCGAAAACGGCGACTACGTCTACACCGACTCCGTCGTCACCCCCGACATCAAACCCGTTTACGGCGCCGAGGAAAAACTCGACCACGGCACGCGCACGTCCTATACCGCGCGCTATGCGGACGAAAAATGCACCTTCTCCTACACCGAAAACACCCAAACTTACGAGGGCAGCATAGACGTCGGAGAGTTCGATTCCTCCGCATACATCGACAACACCTTCCTCTATCAATTGGTCAGATGTCTGCCCGACGTCGCGTCCGGGCTGAGCTTCTCGGTGCCCAACTTCATCCAAGGCAGCAAAGAGTCTGTCACCGTCTCGCTCGCCTCGGGCGTCGTACAAGAGCCGTTTGAGGGCGGCACCGTCGCCGAGGGCAGCGACACCCCGACGATCGCCTGCACCGCCGCGGTCGTCAAGCTCAACCGCACCTTCCCCGGCAGCGGCATCTCGCTGATGTGCAGCGTCGCCAACGATGACTATGCGCTCGAGAACGGCACAAAGATCGCGCATATGATCGTCAAGATCGTCGAAGGCTCGACCACCTACACGTTGAAGACGGTCTCCGACGTCATCCCCGCCTGACGGCAACGACAAATGCGGCGCGCCCAATCGGCGCGCCTTTTTCATATCCTCGCTTTTGCGCCATATAATATCGTGATATGGCGACGTTTCATCTCGACCGCAACTGCATCTATACCGTAGACGGAGCGCCCGCGCCCGACGCGTTCGAACGCGACAGACCGTTTGCGCTGTGCGGCGCAAAGCACGGCGGAGTGCCCGTCACCGTCATCGTCGACCCCGCGTCGCCGCAGACGGACGGGCTGTCCGTCACCGACTTTTGCAACGGTCATTTGCTGCTGTCGCTCTCGCCGCCTTCGCTCCCCGATCCGTATGCAAAGCCTCTCCAATGCGAATGCGCCGGCTCCAAACGCCACCTCGTCACCCTCCGCCGCGCCGAAAATGCGCCGCTGACAGTGGAGACGGACGGCGAATATCACGCTCTGACCTGCCCGCTCGCCGCAAAAGAGGCGACCGCTTCGTGCGCACGCGTCGGCGGCGGAGACCTGATCCGCGTCACCGCGGTCGGCGAAAAGACATTTTGTGCGGTGCTCTTCTTTTGCGGCGACTATGCGCCGCTACTCGCGCTGACCGCCGACAAGATCGAGTTTTGCGACAAGGAGATCGTCGCGACCGACTTCGTCGGAGGAATGCTGGACAGCACGATCGTGCGCCGCTTTTCTTTCAGGAACGGCGCGTTTTGCGAGACATCCCGCGAGTTCTCTCACCGCAGCCGCCACCGCTACCCCGACGGTCTGATCGGCAGACTGTACCTCGAAAAACTGTTCTACCGCGACCCCGAGCGCAGCGCTCTGATCTCCCCGCTCTGCCGCGCGGACGTCGACGGGACGATAGGCGCGTTCGAACGCGTCTTCGACGACGACTTTTGCGGCTGCCGCCGCGGCGTGTTCTGCCTCGCCGACGGTTTGAACGGATATTGCCGCGCCCGCCGCGTCTCCTTTGCCGTCAAAGACGGACTCATCGAGGATGTGTGCGTTCTGCCCTGAAAACGGCAACAAAAAACCGCCGCTTGCGCGGCGGACATCATTTCGAGCGTTCGGCTCAGAGCGGTTTGACCGCGACTACGACCTTTGCGGTCACGCCCGGGTGCAATTTCAGTTCGACATGATAGTTGCCGACCATCTTGATCGCGTCTTTGAGCACGACCTTCTTCTTGTCGACGTCGTAGCCCATCTGCGACAGCTTGTCTGCGATCTCCTTTGCGGTGACCGCGCCGAACGGCTTGCCGTTCTCTCCGCAGCGGATAGCGATCTCGACGGTCGTGCCGTTGAGCCTGTCCGCCGCCTGCTTCGCCGCTTCCAGCTCCTCCTTGCGGCGCTTTTCGTCCGCGGCGCGGCGCTGGTTGGTCTCGTTGATCACCGAGGCGGTCGCCTCTTTGGCGAGCCCTCTGCGGATGAGAAAGTTGCGGGCGTATCCGTCGTTGACCTCGACGATGTCGCCCTTTTTGCCCTGCGGCTTGACGTCTTGCAAAAGTAAAACCTTCATATTTGCCTCCTCATCTATATTAGCACATTCCTCATCTCTCCGCAACCGTTACGGTATCGATCGCGCAAAATCGACGATACTATACTCGGAGGAAGTTATGAAAGGATTGATGTGTACCACGGGCAATTGCGAACACAACCGCAACTGCCGCTGTCTCGCCGGGATCGTCGACTTCGACAAACACGGCGTCTGCAAATCACGATGCAAACGGGGCGGGATCCCCAAACAAAACGGGGCGGCGATCGAAGCCGCGATCGACTTCGAGTACGGATACAGCCCCGACGTCTTGGTCAAGTGCGAGTGCGCGGACTGCACCTACAACCGCAACCGCGTCTGCTCGTGCGAGAGCATCGACGTAGGCGACGCGCTCGTCCGCACGCACTGTTTCACCAAGCGCACCGATTGAAAAACGCCCGACCGCAAGGCCGGGCAAATTCTCAATCTTCGTTTGTCGGCGGCTCCTCCTGCGGCACCGCGTCGTCCCCTCTTCGCTTGGGGGCGATGACCTTGCGCGCCGGTTTGGGCTGAGACACTTGCTCCTCTGCCGCCGTCTCTTGGACGCCTTCGTCGTCGGGGGCGGCTTGCGTATGTTCCGCCGGCGGCTCCGCCCCTCCCGAAATCGGCGCGTCAAATTCGCCCAACCTGTCGCGCACAAAGTATTCGACGAGCATGAGCGCAAACAGCGCAATCACCAACACATTGACGTCCACCAGCACGAATACGCCGACCAGCATCAATGCGCATGCGTAGATAATCTGCAATTTGAGCTCGCTCTCCCTCTCCGTCTTTTTGAAATTCTTGACAATCAGCACCGACAATATCACCGCCGCCGCCCATACAAACCATGCAATCACCAACGCGAACGTCACGGTGCCGTTCACGACTTCCGCCACGCTCGTAAGCGCGGACGTAATGACAAGATAGATGAACATCGCGATGTCGATGAACAGCGATATCCCCGTCTTCAACAACTTGAGCAAAGCCAATGACTTTTTCATATTCCACCTCACTATATATTTATTGTACTATTATATGAGGCGGTTGTCAAGTGTATGTTATTTTTTGGCAATGCGCGCCTTGACGACGCAGTTTCCGCCAAATGGTGGAACAAAATTTCGCCAAATGGGGGAACAGAATTTCGCCAAATGGGGGAACGAATTTCCGCCAAATGGGGGACCGAATTTCCGCCAAATGGGGGAACGAATTTCCGCCAAATGGGGGAAAATTGTTGCGAACCGGGTTTGATTGTGTTATACTGTCAATACAAACTCGGCGGAGACAATCAATGAAAACATATAAAAAACGCATAGCGGACGATGTCCTCAAACGCAAACTCGAAGGCAAAAGTGCCGTACTGATCGAAGGTCCCAAGTGGTGCGGAAAAACGACCACCGCCGTCCAACACGCTGCAAGCATTCTCTATATGAACGATCCCGCATCGATGCAACAGAACATTTCGATGGCGGAACTCTCCCCTCAATTGCTTTTGAGCGGCGCTGCTCCTCGACTCATAGACGAGTGGCAACTCGCCCCCAAATTGTGGGACGCGGTGCGTTTTGAATCTGATCGCCGCGGAGAACCCGGTCAATTCATCTTGACAGGCTCGGCGGTGCCGCCTCAAACGAATGAGATCAAACACTCCGGCACCGGAAGGTTCGCGTGGATGACCATGCGTACAATGAGTCTTTTCGAATCGGACGAAAGTTCGGGGGAAGTGAGTTTGAGAGAGCTCTTCTCTTCATTTGGCGACGTCTCCGGAACAGCGCAAAGCTGCGATATCGCCCGGCTTGCGTTTTTCATCTGCCGCGGCGGCTGGCCTCAGGCGATCGGGATGAGAGACGAGATCGCGCTCGATCAGGCGACCGACTATTTCGACGGAGTCATACACTCGGATATCGGGCGCGCCGACGGCGTTGCAAAAAACCCCGAACGCGCAAGACGCCTCATGCGCTCGTATGCGCGCGCTCAAGGCAGCCAAACCTCTTTTTCGGCAATAAGCAAAGATCTCTCCGGCGGAGACGCTTCGCTCGGAGACGACACCGTTTCAAGCTATGTCTCTGCACTGAAAAAGATCTTCGTGATCGAGGATATGCCGTCTTGGAACCCCAATCTGCGCTCTAAAACGGCAATACGCTCGTCTGATACGCGCTACTATACCGATCCTTCGATCGCCGCCGCCGCCCTCGGCGTGTGTCCCGAAGATCTGCTCGCAGACCTCAACACGATGGGACTGCTGTTCGAAACGCTTGCGGTACGCGACCTGCGAGTATATGCCGAATCGCTCGGCGGCAATGTATATCACTATCGTGACAAAGACGGCTTGGAATGCGACGCGGTGATCCACATGCGTAACGGATCTTACTGTCTCGCCGAGATAAAGCTCGGCGGAGATATGCTGATCGAAGAAGGCGCCGCTACACTCAAAACTCTCGCCGCGAAATTGGACACGTCAAAAATGCCGTCACCGTCTTTCCTTATGGTCGTAACGGGCATGGGCAACTATGCCTACCGCCGAAAAGACGGCGTCCTCGTCGTCCCGATCACGGCTCTCAAAAACTGAAATACTCATCGGGACGTATCCGCACAGAGGATACGCCCCGATTTTTTCTATTCACTTGTCCGCCAATGTCGTGATATAGGCGGTCGGATCGACCAAGACCCCGTCCTTGCTCAGTTCGAGATGCAGGTGCGCGCCTTGGGCTATCTCCGCGAGCGCGTCGCCGGACACCGTTCCTATCGCGTCGCCTTCCGCGACCTTGTCGCCCGCTTTGAGCGAGACCTCGTCAAGCAGCTTGTAGGTCGTCTCGTAGCCTCCGTCGTGGCTGATCACCACGGTCGTGCCGTAAAAGCTGTCGTCGGTGACGCTCTTGACCGTGCCGTCGAACGAACACTTCACCTCTGTCCCCGCTTCGGCGACAAGGTCTACGCCTTGATGGGTAGCCCAATGCCCCTGTGTGGGGTTAAACACCAGCTCCGCGTCCGAAAAACCGATGTCGATCGTGTAGTCGGCAAGTATGCCGTCGAGGGTGAACGTCTTTGCGGGCTTTTGATCTTCGTCGTCCTTGTCGTCGTCACCGTCACCGTCTTCGTCGGTGTCGTCGTCGACCACGGGCGGATCTTGCTCGTCCTTGTCGTCGTCATCGTCGCCCGGGACGGTGATCGTCGGCGTGTCGGTGGGGTCGTCCTCCGAGCCCGTGACCGCAGCGACCGTGATGATCGCGCCGATCGCGAGCACGCAGACTATCATCAACACAAAGTAGATGTTGCGCTTGAAGAAGGCGGCGACTTTGCTTGCGGACCCGCCCTCCTGTCTTTCTCTTTTCATAGATACCTCCGAAATGTTTGGCTGTCGCCTCAGTTGCTATGTATTGTTGACCGATGCCGGGCGTTTATACCCATATGCCCGGAAACAGCACCGCCGCTGCCAGCAGCGCCCCGAAAAGCAGCATTGCAAACCTTTTCATGTCCACCTCCGTCGCGTACTATTGTCGACAGCTTGCGGTGCGTTTATACCATTGACTTGCAATGCGCGTTGTGATATCATTTGAAAAGAGGTTACCATGAACTACTTATCACGTCATTGCAGATCGATCAGCCCATACACCGCCGGCGAACAGCCGCGCGATAAATCATACGTCAAACTCAACACAAACGAGTGCCCCTATCCGCCCTCGCCCGCAGTCGAAAAAACGCTGCGCGAATACGAGGCGGGCGACCTCAGGCTGTACCCCGACCCCGACTGCACCGAATTGAGAGCCGTGATCGCCGAAAAATACGGGCTCAAACCGCAAAACGTCTTTATCGGCAACGGCAGCGACGAGGTGCTCGCGCTGTGCTTCCCGACCTTCTTCGACGAGGGCGACGAGGTCGCGTTCGCCGACGTCACCTATACCTTCTACAAGGTGTGGGCGCACGCGTTCGGCGTCAAAGCGCGCGTCATCCCCGTCGACAAAGAGCTCAAACTCGACCCCGAAGACTATCTCGCGCTCCCCGACAGCGTCAGGGGCGTCATCATCTGCAACCCCAACGCGCCGACCGGCATGCCCATGCCGCGCGCCGACATCGTGCGCATCGCCGAGCAAAACAGCGAACGCGTCGTCATCGTCGACGAAGCGTATTGCGACTTCTCGCAAGAGAGCATGATCGGCATGCTGAACGAACTGCCCAACCTCGTGGTCGTCAAGACGCTGAGCAAGGCGTACGCACTCGCAGGCGCGAGATGCGGCTTCGCGCTCGCGTCGCCCGAGATCGTGGACGGCTTGAACACGATCAAGAACTCGTTCAACTCCTACACCGTCAACGCTCTCACCCAAAAACTCGCCGCCGCGGCGCTCAAAGACACCGCTTACTATGCGGCTGTCATAGACAAGATCTCCAAAGAGCGCGAGGTCGTCTCCGACGCGCTGCGCGCGCTCGGTTTCACCGTGCTGCCGTCGAGGACGAACTTCGTCTTTGCGTCGCACAAGACCGTGCCGGCAAGCGAGATCTACTTCGCCCTCAAAGAGGAAGGGGTGCTGGTGCGCCACTTCAAAAAGGCGAGGATAGACAACTTCGTCCGCATCACGATCGGCACGCGCGAGGACACGAAAGCGCTGCTTGACAAGGTCGCGAAGGTGGTCAAAAACAGATCATAAATTTGGTACCCGTGTCGATAAACGACATCTATGCCGCTTTGAAAGCGGCATTTTTGTTTTGAGCAAAAAACTCCCCTTTCGACAAAACTTCCTCCCCTCCGCGCGCATGTGCGCGCTATAATCGGGATATGGACATCAAGATAGGAACGGACGACTACTCCCCTCCGACGATCGGGGACAGGACAGCTTTCACCTCTCAGGTGATCGTCGACAACGAGGGGCTCAAACGGCTGCCCGACGCCGCCGAGAGAGTGCTGCCTCTCGGACACGTCGCGCTGTGCTTTGACGACAATGTGAAAGATCTCGGCGACGTCGCCGCCGATGTGATGAGACGTGCGGGATATTCGGTCGAATGCTCGGCGTTGGGAGCGCTTGGCACGCTGCGCGAAGACGTCAGACTGATGATCTCGATCGGCGGCGGCTCCGCCGCAAACGCAGTCAAACTCGAAGCGGGCAAGCGCGGAGCGGAGTGGATACATCTGATGACGTGCGCGTCGACGGACAGTGCGCTCTATCCGTATGCCGAGCTGTTTGAGAACGGCAGGCGAAAGGTCGTCCCCTGCCCCCCTCCGACGGCGGTCGTGATCGACGAAGTAGCGCTGAAAAGCTCGCCGAGACGGTGCACCGCCGCGGGGTACGGAACGCTGTTTTCAAAACTGCTCGTGCTGTTTTGCCTGCGAGCCGACGCGATGTGCGACGGCGAACCTCACCCCGCGCAGGAGGCGCTCGAGAGCTGCCTTTGCCCCTACTTCGACGAACCCTCCGTCGAACATCCGGCAGTGCGCACCGCGACGGCTTTGGTCAAAGTCGGCTTGATCGCGCAATGCCTGCCCGCCGATTTTTTGCAGCGCGAAGAATACAACGCCGCAATCGTGCTGTCCGCGTTCCGCAAGCGGGAGCGGCTGATCGGCGAGGACGCGATGCTCGCGTCGCTTGCGCTGGCGGCGATATACCGCGCGTACTTGGAGCACACGCCTGAGGACCTGTTCGTCCCGTGCGGCTATGCCGAGGACTTCCGCATGCTGGACAAGCTGTGCGGCGTGGATATGTTATCGTCCGTGCTCGACTTCCGCAGAGGCGAAAAATGCGCGCGGCGACTGTTTGTCGCGCGCGAATACCGCAAGGAGTGGGCGGCGCTGCTGGACGAGACGACAGGCGCTCTCCCCGCCCGTGCGCGCGCTTTTCGGCGGCTGTACGGCGACGCCGGGTATTGGCTGGGCGGATATGTCACCCCCGACGCGCTGATCGGGCTGACGTCGCTGTCCGCCGCGACGCTCGATGACGACAGCCTGCTGCGCGCGCTCAAACAGTCTGGGCTGCCGGACGCAGCGGGACTGCAAGACCCGCTCAAAGCCCTCGCCTGACGGTGCACATTGAGAACATGGCATAAAAAAACGGACGCCCGAAAGCGTCCGTATTTTTTTGAGCCTGCGGAAATTACTTGAGCTCGGTTTCGGCACCGGCTTCTTTGAATTTCTTCTCCATCTCCTCGGCAGCCTCTTTTGCAACAGCTTCCTTGATCTTGCTGGGAGCGCCGTCGACGAGGTCCTTCGCCTCTTTGAGTCCGAGACCGGTGATCTCTCTGACGACCTTGATGACCGCGATCTTGTTGGGACCGACGCTCTTGAGGTAGACGTCGAACTCGGTCTTCTCTTCAGCCGCGGGAGCAGCCGCACCCGCTGCGGGAGCCGCAACCGCCATAGCCGCGGCGCTGACGCCGAACTCCGTCTCGATCGCCTTGACGAGGTCGTTGAGCTCGAGAACGGTCATGCCTTTGATTTCTTCGATTATCTTTGCGATATCTGCCATTGTTGGTTTCCTCCGTTAATTCTGTAGTTTTGGTGATTATTGTTTCTTCTCCGCGATCTGCTGAACAGCCCTTGCGAGTCCGCTGAGGGGGCTTTGGAGCAAACCGAGCAACTGCGCGAGCAATACCTCTTTGGACGGGATCGCCGCGAGTTTTGCCACTGTCTCCGCATCGATGTAAGCGCCGTCCATAAGACCGCACTTGATCTCGATTGCCTTGACAGTCTTTGCATTCTCGCTGACCACCTTAGCCGCCGCGAGCGGATCGCCGTAGGCGAACGCGATGGCTGTGGGGCCTTCGAGATGTCCTTCGAAACCGCCGATGTTCAGCTCGCTCAACGCGCGCAGAACGAGACGGTTTTTGAGAACGCGATACTCGACGTCGTTTTTGCGGAAATCGGAGCGCAGCTTGGTGTCGTCCGCAACGGAAATGCCCTTGTAGTCGACGACAACGAAAGCGCCGCACTTGCCGATCTTCTCTTTGATCTCTTCGATCTGAGCAGCCTTTTGCAGCTTGGCTTCCGACATCTTTGTCTCTTTCTCTGCCATTGTTACCTCCGTAAAAATTCCCTCCGTGCACAGACACGGAGGGACAAAGTGAGCTTGTCGTTTTGTCTTCCGCCTCGGCAAGATTTATGCTTTCGCACTTGCTGTCTGTGGCTTCGGGTGATGTTTGCTTTGTTAGTATATCACCTCATCGGCGATATGTCAACGATTTTACGCCTTGATCGCAACTTTTACGCCGGGACCCATCGTGCTCGCAACGGTGATGCTGCGGACGTATTGTCCCTTCGCAGCCGCCGGCTTCGCCTTGAGGATCGCCTCGTAAAGAGCGTTGAAGTTCTCGGTCAGCTTCTCCGCGCCGAACGACTTCTTGCCGATCGCAACGTGGATGATGTTGGTCTTGTCAAGCCTGTATTCGACCTTACCTGCCTTGATCTCGCCGACCGCCTTGGTGACGTCCATCGTGACGGTGCCGGACTTGGGGTTGGGCATCAAGCCCTTGGGGCCGAGCAGCTTACCGATGCGGCCGACCAGACCCATCATGTCGGGAGTGGTGACGCAGACGTCGAAGTCGAACCAATTCTCGTTCTTGATCTTGTTGATCATGTCCTCGCCGCCGACATAATCGGCGCCCGCCGCCTGAGCCTCGTCCGCCTTGACGCCCTTGGCGATGACCAAGACTTTGAGGGTCTTGCCGGTGCCGTGGGGCAAAACGATGACGCCTCTGACCTGCTGATCTGCGTGACGGGAGTCGACGCCCAGCTTGATGTGAGCCTCGACAGACTCGTCGAACTTCGCGGTCGCGGTCTCGACGACCGTCTTCATCGCCTCGGCGACGTCGTAGGTCTTGCCGCTCTCGACGGCAGCTGCCGCCGCAACGTATCTCTTACCTCTTTTCATATCCGTCCTCCTCAGTCAACAACGGTCACGCCCATGCTGCGAGCGGTGCCTTTGATCATTGCCATCGCCGCTTCGACGCTGCCTGCGTTGAGGTCGGGCATCTTGAGCTCGGCGATCTCTTTGACCTGCGCCATCGTGATCGTGGCGACTTTGTCCTTGTTGGGCTTGGCGCTGCCGCTCTCGATCTTGCAAGCGCGCTTGATCAAGACGGGTGCCGGAGGAGTCTTGAGGACGAAGGTGAAGGACCTGTCCGCGTAGATGGTCATGACGACCGGGATGACGAGCCCTGCCTGATCCTTGGTCTTCTCGTTGAATTCCTTGGTGAAACCGGGAATGTTGATGCCGTGCGGACCCAACGTGGAGCCGACCGGAGGTCCCGGAGTTGCTTTGCCGGCGGGGAGTTGAAGTTTGACCACCGCCGCGATCTTCTTTGCCATAGTTGCCTCCTATTGCAATCGTGGTATTAACGAGCCGCAATGAGTGTATTTTGCGACTCTCCCAACCCCTTTCGGGGCAATTGTCAGATGAGTTTCTCGACCTGTCCGAATTCGAGTTCGACCGAAGTGTCCCTGCCGAACATCGAGACGGACACCTTGACCTTTTGCGTGTCCAGCTTGATCTCTTTGACCTCGCCCAAGAAGTCTTGGAGAGGACCGCTGATGATGTGGACCTGGTCGCCGACCTGCAAGTGCAGATCTTCCGCCTTGACCTTCTCGAGCTGCGCCTTTTTGACGTCCTCGGGAGACATCGGGAGCGGCTTGCCGTCCGCAGACGTGCAGAAGTCCCTGACGCCGCGCGTGTTGCGTACCATGTACCAGATCTGCTTGGTATAGATCATCTTGATGAAGACATAGTTGGGATACTTGCGGCGCATGACGAACTTCTTCTTGCCGCCCTCCTTCTCGACGACCTCTTCGACCTCGGGTACCACCACGTCGAAGATGTAGTCTTGAAGATTGCTGCTCTCAACCATCCTCAATATGTTGTCGCGAACGATATAGTCATAGCCGGTCGACGCGCATATGATATACCATTGCGGTTTGGACATGTCTATCATAGACCCCTCCCGTTATGCCGCGCCGCCGCCTACGAGCAATTCGAGCAGCCAAGCGCACAGGGAATCGAATCCCATAACTATCAAGACGAAGATCAACACGACGACGAGCACCGTGCCGAGCTGTGCGAATACCTTTTTCGCCGTCGGCCAATTGACCTTTTTGAGCTCGGAAAAGATGCCCTTGAAAAAGTCCCTGATGCGCGCGCCCACCGAGGGCTTGTCGCTCTTCTTCTTTTGAGGCTTGGACGGCTTGCCGGAGGCCGCGTCCTTGTTGTCGAGCTGTGCGTCTCCGAGCGACTTGTTGATGACCTCGCCGCCTTCTACCTGATTGTTCTTTGCCATAAATCCCCTCGCTGCGATTACTTGGATTCTTTGTGCAGAGTGGTCTTCTTGCAGAATTTGCAGTATTTGTTCACTTCCAGTCTGTCGGGAGTGTTCTTCTTGTTCTTGTATGTGTCGTAGTTGCGCTGCTTGCACTCGGTGCAAGCCAAGGTGATCCTTGTCCTCACGGTGTCAACACCTCCAAAAAAATTACACCCTTTTCGGTGCTATAACATTTTAGCACGCGGGCGCGCTTATGTCAAACAAAAATATGCGATATTGCAAAAATATCGCAAGACGACGCCCCGCCCGCGCAAAATGCGCGTTTTTGCCCCTCCCGGGACCTCCGGAAGGGGCAATTTCTTACTTGTCCTCGACAGGATCGTTCGCGAACGCGCCGCCCGCAGGCACCTCGTCCAGCGACTTGTACACTTCCTTCTTGCGGTCTTTGAGCAGCTTGTCCAGCTCCTCTTTGCGCTCGATCTGTTCCTTGTAGATGGGATAGAACGACTTGACCTTGCCGCAGAACGCCTTGATCGCCGCGCCCGTCGCCTTGCAGGTGAACGCCGGGCAAACCCTCATGCCGAAGTCCATCAGTCTCGCGACGCCGTCGGTGACGACGCGGGTCTTGCGCTTGCGCATTGCCTTGACGATGCGCTTCGCCGCGGTCTCGGCGGTGATGCCGATGCTCTCGACAAGGCTGTCCGCCTTGTCCGCTTTCTCGCCCTCGCTCTCGCGAGCCTTGTAGATGTCCGTCTTGACGGGACCGGGCATAACGCACGAAACGCCGATGCCGAACCCTCTGAGCTCCTGCGCAAGACACTCTGTCAAAGCCCATACGCCGCCCTTGGTCGCCGAGTAGATGCTCTCGCCGCCGACAGGAAGTATCGCCGACGCGCTCGCGACGTTGCAGATGTAGCCGAAACGGCTCTTCTTGATGTAGGGCAGCATCTCCTTGCACGCATAGACGACGCTCATCATGTTGGTCGACACGACCTTGTCTATCTGGTCGTCGGTCATATCGTTGTATTGCATAAACGGCTGTATCATGCCCGCGTTGTTGATCAATATGTCGACCTGAAAGCCCATCGCGTCAAGTTCCGCGCCAAAGTCGCGCCACGACTGCCTGTCCGAGATGTTGATGCGGCGATAGCTGAACTTGTCGCCGAGCTCCTCTTTGAGAGCGTCGAGTTTCGCCTTGTTGCGGGCGATGCCCATCACGTTGCAGCCGTACTTCTTGACGAGGATGAGGGCGATCTCTTTGCCCATGCCCGTCGAGCAACCGGTGAGGACGACGTTGCGTCCGTAGATCCAATCTTTCTTTGACATAGCTTCACCTTTTGCGTTTATACGCGTAATATTTTATTTTCCGTCAAAATTTTAACACGACGCGCACCCAAAGTCAACCGTTTGCGCCCCGAAGAACGCCTTTTGCGAACGCGACCGCTTCGCTCACGCATTCCCTGCCCGACGGCGCGAGATCGCACGCAAGCGCGCCTGCGTGTACGCCGTTCAGCCCCGTGCACAAATAGTATTCGCTCTTGACGCCGAACCGCTGCAATTTTTCGAACAGCGCCTCGGACTCGCCCTTCAAACTGTCCGCCGCCGAACCTATCACGAACGACGGCGCGAACTTTTCGTCGACAAAGCTCTCCGGAGAATAGTACGCGTCTTTCGCCGCCCTCTCCTCCCCGTCCAGCGCGAGCAGCGCGGCGGTGTCCATGCCGCACACCGTCTTGCAGATGACGTCGATGTCGGGGAACTTGCAGTTCGCGACGCGCGTCAGCGAGTATACGCCCGAGATCAGCACGCTCGCGGCGACCTTGAACTCGTTCGCGTGGTGGAACTCTATCCCGTACTTGTCCAAAATCTCCGGATGCGCCGCCGCGCAGGCGACATATGCGGCGAGATACGCGCCCGCCGATTCGCCCGCGACGACGACCCCCGGCGAGAGATCCAGCCCCCACTCTTCCGCCCTGTCAAACGCGAAGTCGAGCGCGGCGAACACGTCCGCAAGGTGGGACGGATGCGCAACGTCGACGCCGTAGCGGTAGCCGACGTTGAGCACGGTGAAGCCCTGCTCCGCCCAGTGCTCGCAATAGTAGCGGCGCGCCGTGCGCAGCCCCGAGATCCAGCCTCCGCCGTGGATGTAGACGAACACGGGGCGCGGCTCGCCTATCCCTCCCTTGCCGTAGACGTCGAGCTTTTGAAGTTTTTGCTCTCCGTATGGAACCCCCTCGCGCGCCTCGACGTCTTTATGCCGCTTGTAGAACAGCGGATAGAAGCAATACTCCATCGCGTTGAGCCGCGTCTTGGCAAGTTTGAATTTTGTCCTGTCCGAAAACATATCTTCTCCCTTATGCCGAAATGCCGGCGAGCTTTTTCGCCTCCATACCTATCTCTTCTTTGAGATCGAGCGCGTCGACGTCCTCGGCTCTCCACGCGCCCATGCCGCGGAACGCGCCGAGTATGTTGCCCGCTATCGCCCCGGTCGAGTCGCTGTCGCCCGAGTGGTTGACCGCCGCGATCAAAGCCTTGACGGGCTCCCTCTCGTATTTGAGCGCGCAATACACCGCGATCGCGAGCGCCTCTTCGCCGACCCAGCCCTGTCCGAGCGAGGCGATCGCCCTCTCGTCGGGCATGTCCCGCCCCGCGAGGTCGCACGCCGCGAGCGTCAATTCGTTTTGCCTCTTCACATGCCTGCCTCCGCCGAACGTCTTCTCCAAAGCGGCGGCCGAGTCGGTCACCGCGCGCCGAATATCCCTCTCGCCCTGCGCCGCTCGTGCGACAATATACGCCAGCTGTGCCGCCGACAGCCAACCGAGCGGATGTCCGTGAGTGATTGCCGCAAGCTTTGCCGCCGCGACCGCCGCTCCGTTCGCTCCGCCCAACAATTTCGCCGCAACTCCGCACGGCGCGACGCGCATCACTCCGCCGCAGCCCTTGCTGCCGTTGATCGGCTTGTCCACGGTGCCGGTGACGCCGCTCTCCAACGCCGAAAGGCAAGTGTTACCCGGCGCGCGGCAAACATACATCGCGGCTCGCTCCGCAAGAGGCGTGTTGCCCGGGACGGGACGCCCCTTACGCTGCGTCGCCAGCCAATCGGCATACGCCGCCACTCCGCACTCCTCGATCGAACCCTTGCCGTCCGCAAACAGCGCGAGCGCTTCGACGGTGAACAGCGTCATCTGCGTGTCATCCGAGACGAGAGCTTTGCCGTCCGAGAGCCGAAGGCTCGTAATGCCTCCCTCGCCGTATACCGCCTTTATCCTCTCATATGAGAAAAACTCAACCGGATAGCCCAGCGTGTCGCCTATCGCGCCGCCGTACAGACAGCCGCGGGCGACGTCGGCTATGTCAACTTTCTTCCCATCATCCATATTGATATTATAACATACGTTTGCGCGCGCGTAAAGCCCCAAATGAAGTTGCGCCAAACAAAGTGCAAGAAAAAGCGGCGCCGCGCGCCGCAAGGTTCAACGGATGTATTCGCCGCCGGTGTTCTCGGCAAGATATTCTCGTCTCGCTTCGTCGTCGTCAAAGCACGAATAGGCGATCGTCAGCTTGGCGTACGCCGCCTCGGCGGTCATCCCCCACAAAAAGCGCGCCTTGCCGACAAGCGGCAGCACGGACTCGTAGACGTCGCCGCCCTCGCCGCCCAAGCTCTTCGCCGGAGAGATGTAGAGCGTCTTGCCCTCCGCCGCGCAGCGCTCGGCAAACGCGACGGCGCTGCCTCCGTCGTCCGCCGCCGAAGTGCAGACGGTGCCCGAGTGATAGGCGCCGTGAAGCACCGCGTCAAAGCGCGAGAGGTCGTATGCGCGGTAGTCTGTCCCGACATAGGGGTCGAGTTTGAGCACGCGCCTCTCCAGCCTCTTGCCCGAAAAGTCGCGTCCGCGCCTTGAAATGTTGCAGATCGGCGTCGCAGAAAGGTCGACCGAGCCGTCGAGAGCGGTCATCCCCTCGCTGTAAAAGTCGGCGCGATAGGGCGCGCATTGGGTGAGCCGGCTGCCGGCATGCAGATAGGTCGCGCCGTCCGAATTGCGGTAGACGGCGTACACGCCCGGCGTTATCCCGCGGCAAATGCACTCGACCGCCGCGCGGAAGTTGGCGTTGCCGTTGCCCCTCTCGTCGTCGAGAGGCGCGTCCGCCGCGACAAAGATCATCGGCACGCTCACGCCCGCATACAGCATCGCGAACATCGCCGCCGAATAGCCGAGCGTGTCCGTGCCGTGAGCGATCACGACGCCGTCAAAGCCCTCGTACGGGCGCGCGTCGAGATAGGTCTTGACCCTGTTCCAGACCTCGAAGGTCATGTTCTCGCTGAGAGTGTCGAACCTCTCGCCTATCGCAAATTGCGTGGCGTCGACGGACGCGAACGGCGAATCGGACGCACGGAATCCCTCTTCGAGCAGCGCTTTCGCCCTCGAAACGTCGAGTCCGCGCGTGTGTTCCGCATCGGAAAAGGCACAGATCGTGCCGCCCGTCAATACCAGCAATATCTTTTTCACGTCAGTCCCTGACCTTGATGTGCACTTCGCGCAACTGCTGTTCGGTTACTCCGCTCGGCGCGCCGACCATCGCGTCCTGCGCGCTCGAGTTGAGCGGGAACGCCATGACCTCGCGGATCGAGGTCGCGTCCGTCAGCAGCATCAAAAGCCTCTCCACGCCGGGAGCCATGCCCGCGTGCGGAGGCGCGCCGTACGAGAATGCGGTGTACAGCGCGGAGAACTTGGCTTTGAGCTCGTCCTCCGAGTAGCCTGCGATCGCGAACGCCTTGCGCATGATCTCGGGATCGTGGTTGCGCACCGCGCCCGACGACACCTCGACGCCGTTGCAGACGAGGTCGTATTGGTAGGCGAGCGCCTCGAGCGGATCGCCTTCGAGCGCCTTCATCCCGCCCTGCGGCATGGAGAAGGGGTTGTGCATGAAGTCTATCTTCTTCTCTTCGTTGTTGTAGGTGTACATCGGGAAGTCGACGACAAAGCAGAACTCGATCGCGTCGTTGTCGATCAGTTCGAGCTCTTTGCCCAGCCATGTGCGGATCTGTCCCGAAAGCCCGTCAACGACCTTCGCGCCGGCGCAGACGAAGAACACCGTCTCGCCCTCTTTGATGCCGGTGAGGTCGCGGAGCTGCTGTTGCTGCGCCTCGTTCAGGAACTTGGCGATCGGTCCCTTGTACTCGCCCTGTTTGAGGGTGAGATAGCCGAGCCCGCCCAGCCCGATGTCCTGAGCGAACGCGAGCGACTTGTCAAAGAACGCCCTGCTCTTGCCCGTGCAGTCGGCGACGATGCCGCGCACCGGTCTGCCCTTGAAGATGGGGAAGTCGACGCCCTTGAAGAACTCGGTCAAGTCGCAGATGACGAGCGGGTTGCGAAGGTCGGGCTTGTCCGAACCGTACTTCGCCATCGCCTCACGGTAGGGGATGCGCTTGAACGGACGCGGCGAGACCTTCTTGGTCGAGAACTTGGCGAAGAGATCGTACACGACCTCTTCGGCGACCTCGAGCACGTCCTCTTGGTCGGCGAACGCCATCTCATAGTCGAGCTGATAGAACTCGCCCGGAGAGCGGTCCTGCCTCGCGTCCTCGTCGCGGAAGCACGGCGCGATCTGATAGTATCTGTCAAAGCCGGACACCATCAGCAATTGCTTGAACTGCTGCGGCGCCTGCGGCAAAGCGTAGAATTTGCCCTTGTACTTGCGGCTGGGAACGAGGAAGTCGCGCGCGCCCTCGGGCGACGACGCGGTCAAAATGGGGGTCTGGATCTCGGTGAAACCGAGGCTCTCCATCTTTGCGCGCAGGAAGGATATCACGCGGCTGCGGAACATGATGCGCTCGTGGTTGGCGGCGTTGCGCAGGTCGAGATATCTGTATTTGAGGCGCACGTCCTCGCGCACGTTCGCGGTGTTTTGGATCTCGAACGGCAGCATCTCCGTGCACTTGCCCAAGATGTCGATCTTGTCGGCGACGACCTCGACGTGCCCCGTCGCGAGCTTGGGGTTGACCGTCTCTTCGTCGCGCAGCGAAACTTCGCCCGCGACCATGATCACGGTCTCCTTGGAGACTTCGCGCAGCATCGCGTCGTCGTGGACGACGATCTGCGTGACGCCGTAGTGATCCCTCAGGTCGACGAACAATACGCCGCCGTGGTCCCTTATCGTCTCGACCCAGCCGGAAAGCACGACCTTCGCGCCGGTGTCGGCGGCGGTCAGCTGTCCGCAGGTGTGTGTCCTGTATTTCATCTCTGTCCTCCGGTTTGCAATTCTTCAAGCATGACTCTGTTGACGGCGTCGTGATCGACCTTGCCGAAAAACGCCCTCATCACCTGTCCGACAAGGAAGCCCATCACCTTGGTCTTGCCCTGCCCGTACTCGGCGACCGCCTTGGGGTTGTCCGCCAAGACCTTGCGCGCGACCTGCCTGATCTTGTCCTCGTCGCCCTCCATCGTGACGGCGTTGTCTTTGAGGTAGCGGTCGAAGTCGAACTCCGCGCCCTGTCTCACGAGCTGTTCCAAAGCCTTTATGCCCATGTTCTTGTTGAGTTTTTTGCCCTCGACGCTCGCGAGCAGCTTCGCGAACTGCACGGCGTCGATCTGCGCGTCCTCGAACGCGACTCCGCAGTCGTCCAGCACCTTGGGCATGATCTCGATCAGCCAATTGGCGACCGTCCTCGGCGCGCCGCATCCCTTCGCCGCGTCCTCGAACAACGTCGCGAGCTTTATGTCCGCCGTCACGCGCGACGACGTGTAGTCGCTCAGCCCGTACTCGGCGATGAACCGCGCCTTCTTTTCCTCGGCGAACTCGGGCATGCCGCGCCTCAGCTCCTCGATCTGCGCGCGGTCTATCTTTATCGGCAGCAGGTCGGGGTCGGGGAAGTAGCGGTAGTCCTGCGCGTTCTCCTTGCTGCGCATGGACGAACCGACCCTCTTTTCGTCGTCCCAACGGCGGGTCTCCTGACGGACGGTGCCGCCCTTTTCCAAGATCTCGATCTGGCGCTCGCTCTCATACTCGATCGCATGCTCGATCGCCCTGAACGAGTTGAGGTTCTTTGTCTCGGTGCGCGTGCCGAACGCGCTGTCGCCCGCCCTGCGGACGGAGACGTTGACGTCGGCGCGCATGCGCCCCTCTTGCATTTTGCACGAAGATATCCCCATATATTCGCAGAACATCTTGAGCTTTTCGAGATAGGCGACGACCTCTTTCGCCGAACGGAAGTCGGGCTCGGACACGATCTCGATCAACGGCACGCCGCAGCGATTGTAGTCGGGATAGGTGACGTTGTCGATGTCGGAGTGGATGAGCTTGCCCGCGTCCTCTTCCATGTGCATCTCGTGGATGCGGATGGTCTTGACCGTCCCGTCCACGTCGATGTCGACGTGCCCGTTCGTGCCGATCGGGCTGTAAAGCTGCGAGATCTGATACGCCTTGGGCAGGTCGGGATAGAAATAGTTCTTGCGGTCGAACACCGTGTACTTGGGGATGTCGCAATTGAGCGCGATCGCCGCTTTGAGCGCATACTCGAGCACACGCTTGTTGAACACCGGCAGCGTGCCCGGGAAGCCCATGCAGACGGGGCAGCAATGCTCGTTGGGCTTTGCGCCGAATGCGGTCGAGCACGAACAGAAGATCTTGGACTCGGTCGCAAGTTCGATGTGTACTTCAAGCCCGATGACGGTTTCCCATTCCATACTCATGCCCTCCCCGCAAGCGCGCGGTGGATGTTCGTCGCCTGCTGATATGCAAAGCCGAGGTCGAGCAACGCCGCGTCGGTGCCTCTAGCACCGATCAGCTGCGCGCCTATCGGCATGCCGCCGCGGTCTACGCCGCACGGCAGAGACAGCCCCGGCAGCCCCGCAAGGTTGACCGGGACCGTGAAGATGTCAGAAAGATACATGCTCATGCTGTCGCTGAGGCTCGCCCCAAGCTTGGGTGCGGTCGACGGAGCGACGGGGAATATCAATGCGTCGCAGCGCTTGAACACCTCGCCGAACTCGGCGATGATGCGGTCGCGCACGTTGAGCGCCTTCTTGTAGTAGGCGTCGTAATAGCCCGACGACAACACGAACGCGCCGAGCAAAATGCGCATCTTGACCTCGGCGCCGAAGCCTTGGCTGCGCGACTCGGCATAGAGGTCGTCGACGGAATTGATCTTGTCCGCGCGGAAGCCGTATTTGACGCCGTCATACCTCGACAGGTTGGACGACGCCTCCGCCGTCGCGATGATGTAGTAGGTCGGGATGACGCTCTGCATAAAGTCGAGCTTGACGGGCAGCAGCCTTGCGCCGAGCGACTCATACGTCTTAGCGCATTCGAGCACCGCCCTCTTGACGTCCTCGTCCACGCCGTCGCCGAAACACTCTTCGGGCACGCCGATCGTCTTGCCCTTTACGTCGCCTTTGAGCGACGCGAGATAGGACTTGTGCCCGACGTTGAGCGATGTGGAATCGCGCCCGTCGTGCCCCGCGATCACGTCCATGATCGCCGCGCAGTCGGCGACGTCCTTTGCGATCGGACCGATCTGGTCGAGCGAGGACGCATAGGCGACAAGCCCGTAACGCGAGACATAGCCGTAGGTCGGCTTGAAGCCGGTCACACCGCAATAGGACGCGGGCTGACGTATGCTGCCTCCGGTGTCCGAACCGAGCGCGCAGACCGCCTCTCCCGCCGCGACGGCAGCCGCCGCGCCGCCCGACGAACCGCCGGGAACGCGAGTGAGATCGTGCGGATTCTTGACCGCGCCGAAGTATGACGTCTCGCTGGTCGAGCCCATCGCGAACTCGTCCATGTTGACCTTGCCCACAATGGGCATGCCCGCCGCTTTGAGTTTTTCGACGACGGTCGCGTCAAACGGCGGCACAAAGTCCGCAAGCATCTTGGACGCGCAGGTCGTCTTGACGCCCTTTGTGCAGATGTTGTCCTTGACCGCGATCGGCACCCCTTTGAGAGGTCCGTCCGCGGCGGCGTCCAATGCCGACGCCTGCGACATCGCAAGTTCTTCGGACAAACCGATGTAGGCGTTGACGTCCTTGTCCTTCGCCTCGATCGCGGCAAAGACCGCGTCCGTCACATCGGCGGAAGATATCTCTCCTTTGGCGATCATCGCGCCGAGTTCCAGCGCGGTATGTTTGAGCAGTTCCATACTCACTCCACCACCTTGGGCACGACGGGCGCGAAAAAGGTGCGCTCCGCGCAATTTGCGAGCAGCTCGTCCTTGTCCGCAGACGGCTTGACGACGTCGTCGCGAAGCGCGAGCACCGACTCCGGCTCGCCGCCGGTCGGCTCGACCGCTTTGAGCGACTCCATGTAGCCGAGGATCTTCTCGAGCTGAGAGGTCACCTCGTCCATTTCGTCCGCCTTGATGTTGAGTTTTGCGAGTTTGGAAAGATATGTCACCGTGTCCTTGTCGACAGTCATTTTCCGCTCCGAGTGCTTTATTTTATAATAATATAACACTTGCACGCGAATAAAGCAAGTGAATGGACGCCATTGCGGGCTTGCGAGACGGCTTTTTGAGGGGCAAACCGCGGCGCGCGCCTCCTGCGATCCGTATGCAAAAACCCCGCAGCTTTCGCTGCGGGGTTTGGCTGCTCCTGTCAGACTCGAACTGACGACACTGCGGTTACTTCACCACATCGCTTTCGCATTGTGGTCCGGACTTTGTCTTTGCCGTGGGGAGATTCCCTTTAGGCATCCCGTATAAAGTCTCTACACACGGGACCGAAGTCCCTTGCTCGGCGTTGTCCTATCTTTCGACTTAGATTTCACCGACTTAGCGGGATGTTCATCTGCGGATTTCTCCGCAGAGCTGCTATTGGTTTACAGCCGCATGCTCTACCTACTGAGCTAAGGAGCATTATGGGGCGATCGCTCGCCGATTGCTAAATTATAATAATACAAACGCGCGTGTTTGTCAACGATTTTTTGCGACTTTTCCAAAGTCTTTTTCGGACTCGGCTCCTTTCGCCGCCGTCTTGCCGTCCTTCGGCGCCCTAAGACAGATCCTGTCCGCAAAAAACAGCGCGACCGCTCCGACCGCCGCCCCGCCGCAGACAACGCCCGCGATCGCCGAAGAAGCCGCGTCCGCCGCCCACAACACCGCCGGCACCGCCGCGAACATCACGACCGCATATACGAGCGCCGCGACCCCCGCGCCGATCGCAAACCTGCGCACGGACGAAAAGTCTGTCTCAGCCGAATCGGGCGCCGCCCACGTCTTGTCGAGAGTGGGCACGTCGTCCCTGCGCGCCAACGCCGTAACGCCCGCGATCGCAAAGATCGCAAACGACGCGACGTCGACGATCAACCAAACAATGTTTTCCATACGTCCATTATAGCACACATCCGCCCGATCGCAAACCTTTGGAGCAAAAAAGCGGCGGCGGACGGGACAAAGCCCGTACTCGCCGCCGCCCGATGCAGAGAGCGCGGTTACACCGCCTCCCCTCCCTCCTCGACGGAGGCGGGGGCGTAGGTCACGACGCCGGTGTTTGAACTGTTCCAAATCGAGCTCCAGCCCGCGGGCAGTTCGCCTTCCGCAAACGGCACGGTGACATTTGTGGCGTTGCCGTAGAAGATGCTGTCACCGACGTTTGTCAGCGAGGACGGCAATTCGATCTCGCTTACTTTCGTATTACGGAAAGCTTGTTTTCCGATGGTTTCCAAGCCTTCATTGAGCTCAAACGACGTAATAGACGTGCTCATAAACGCATAGTTGCCAATGCTCTTCAAGGCGGTGCTGTTGTTGGTCACAGAGGTGAGCGCGCTGTTGCTTGCAAACGCATATGCTCCTATGCTCTCCACCGTCTCGCCGATCGTGAACGAGGTGATCATGCTCCTGTAGAACGCCTGATCGCCGATGGTCTTGAGTACGGCGCTGTTGTTGGTCACCGTCGAAAGCGAATTCGTTTCGGCAAAAGCCCATGCGCCTATGCTCTCCACCGTCTCGCTGATCGTGAACGAGGTGATCATGCTCTTGTAGAACGCATAGTCGCCGATAGTCTTGAGTACGGCGCTGTTGTTGGTCACCGTCGAAAGCGAACTCGTTTCGGCAAAAGCCCTTGCTCCTATGCTCTCCACCATCTCGCTTATCGTGAACGATTGGATCGCGCTTTGATAGAATGCATGGTCGCCGATCGTCTTGAGCACGGCGCTGTTGTTGGTCACGGTCGTGAGGTTGGGAGTTTTTGCAAACGCCCAAGAGCCTATGCTCTCCACCTTTTCGCCGATCGTGAACGAGGTGATGTTGCTCTCGTAGAACGCCTGATCGCCGATGCGGGTGATGTCCGTGCTTTGGATGTCCACTTCCGCCCCTGCGACGAGCCCGGAGAACATGCTGTCGCCGATCTCCTTGACTCCGGCGCCGAGGGTGACCTTGGTCAATTTGTTGTCATATCTGACCATATATCCGCCGAAAGACGCGATGTTCTCGAACGTCAATTGCGTCAAAGCGGTCATGTTCGAGGTCGCGTTCTTGCCGACGGTGACGTTGTCGCCGACGCCGATCACTTTGATCGTCTGCACCGCTTCGTTGGCAAACGCACCCTCCTCGACAGAGGACACATATGCGATCAGGTTGACGGGACCGTAGCTGCCGGTATTGAATTTGTCGACCGCAACGCCGCTCTGCTCGCTGCCCAAAGTCAACGTTTCGCGCCAAACGACCGTACTGCCATTGAACGCACTCAGCCCGATGCTTGTCAGGTTGGGGAACGCCTCGGGGACGGTCACGCAGGTCGAACCGTCTTCGGGAGCCTTCACATAGAACGCATGGGTTCCGATCGTCACAAGTCCCGAGTTGACGGTCAGCGAACCGACGGTCGCGCCGTTGAATGTGTTCGAGACGGACTCCAAACCGTCGGGCAGCACGACGTCGCCCGCTATCGCAGCATTGCTGAACGCCGAGTCCATGCTCTTGAGCGTGTCGGGCAATTCGAGCGCGGAGAAGTTGACTTCGTAGAAAGTATTGGTCCCGATCTCGGTCAAGCCCTCGTTGAACACCACGGTCAAGGTCTTTGTCTTGTCGTCCGTGAGGTCGTAGAACGCATAGTTGCCGATGCGCGTCATGCCCGGATTGAACGTCAACGTGAAGTTGTCCGCGATCAGATCGGGCGAGAGCAACGCGTCTCTGTAATTCTTGCCGTCCGCGATCCACGTCTCCTTTTCGCCGGTGAGCGTCAGCGATTGCAGCTCGCCCTTGGTCCCTCCAAGGAAGTCGAGCGAAGTGATCTCGCCTGCGACAGCCACGGTCACATTTACGACGTTGTTGCCGAACACGTCGCTTCCGAGCTCGCACACATAGGGCAAGGTCACTTCGGTGATGCCCGTACCCATGAACGCCCGATAGTCGATGAGCTTCAATTCGGGCGCCGTCGAGAAGTCTATCGTCTTGAGGTTTGTGCCGCTGAATGCGTTCGACCCTATCTCTTCGAGCGAGCTCGGCAGATTGACGGACGCGAGAGCCGCATTTTCAAATGCGCCGTCGTCGATCGTGACCACGCTGTCGGGCAGCGTCAACGTCTCGAACCCGGTCAAGCGGAACATGCTCGACGTGATGATCGTCACCCCGTCCTCGACCGTGACGTCGGTCAGCGACTTGCAGTTGTTGAACACCGTCGAGCCGTACTCCACGCCCGCCATAACCGTCACGGAAGTCAAGCCGCTGCCGTTGAACGCGTCGTGTCCGACATATTTCAAAGTCTCGGGCATTGACACGGTCTTGAGGTTTGCCGTGCTCATAAACGCATAGGCTTCGATGCGCTCGACGCCCTCGGGAATCGTCGCGGAGACGATGACCGCGTTGTCTTGGAATGCGCTCTCGCCGATCGACTTGACTTGATAGGTCGCGTCTTTGTAGCTCACGCTTTCGGGCACGACGACCTCTGTCGTCTCAGCCGCCGCGCCGGTCACAGCCGCAGTCTTTTCGACGGTGTCGAGGCGATAGATCAAGCCTTCGAGCGCGACGTTGTGGATCCTTCCGGAATTGTCCACTTCGTTGTTGAGGCAGTCCCAGACGACGGATACACCGTCGACGCACCAATCGTCCGCCCAGCCCTCGGGCTTGGACGCCGCCTCGCAATAGACGAGCATGTCGTCATAGACGATGTCAGACCCGACGGTGGTCACGCTTGCCGGGATGTATACGCTTTCGATCACGTCGATCTGCGCGAGTGCGCCGTCCTTGATCGCGGTCACGGTGTCGGGGATGATCACGTCTTTACCGCTGAGGGTCATATAGTAGCCGCCATACAGCGCGTTGTCGATGATCATCAAACCGTCTTGATACAGATTGAGGCAATTAAAGAAAACATTTGATCCCAAGCTCTGCACTTCGGGCATCGTCACGTCTTCGAGCACGGAGCAACGATAGAACGCTCCTTCTTCGAGGGCGGTGACGCCGTTCAAGTTTGCGGTCGTTAACCCCGTGCAATCGGAGAAGGCGTACCTGCCTATCGTCCCCGACGGCACGATCACCTCGGTCAAGCCGGGCAGACCCGCGAACGCCGCGTCGCCGATGCTCTGCAAATTCGTCGCATTGCTCAGATCGAGCACGCCTATGCTGTTGGCACCGTAAGTATCCCAGATTAACGGGGCGCCCCACGAGATATCGACATCTGCCAGCGTGAACGCATAGTCGCCTATGCTCGTCAATTGCGAGCCTTCCTCGACGCTTAAAGTGCCGATGCGCAACGCATACTCGTTGATCGGCTGCGGCCACACACTGCCGAAATAAGGTCCGAATTCAAATCCGTTCATTCCGCCGATACTGACCGCCCTTTCGGGGATGGTCGTCAGTTCTTTGGGCAGCTCTACGCTCTCGCGGTCAAGCCCCAGCGTGATCAACACAAACTCGGTGCGGTCCTTGGTGTAGACGATGCCGTCCTTTTCGGAATAGTTCGGGTTGTCGGCGGACACGGTCACGCCGTTCATGCACGAGGTGTCGACTTCCAATTCGTCGATCGCGCCGAAGGCGGAACCGAAGTGCATCGAAGTCGCGCCGACGTACGGCACTGAGTAATAGCCGTCCATCGTCGCCTCGACGCCGTCGGAGATGACCAACGCGCCGTCGTTGATGAACAGATATATCAGCAAAGTGCCGTCCTTGTTGTAGATGCCGTTTTCGTCCAAAGACAGCCATTGGTTGTCCTCGGCAATTTCAAACTCGACCTTCTCCAAGTCTCCCGTCGTTATCCATTCCGTCCAGCTCTCGCCGGAGCCGTCGCTGCGCGACGTCTCGCCCGCGCCCGCTCCTATGCGCACTTTGGTCAAGCTTTTCGCATAATATCCGAAGAAGTCGGGATAGTCGACAAGGCTGTCCGGGAAGATGATCTCGGTGATGTTCACCGTCTTTTTTTGTCCATTAAACAGAGTTTTATCGAGCGACACCACGCCCTCGGGGATGACGATCGAACCGCTGAGCACCTCGGGGCAATAGACCACGCTCCAATCCGATTTGGAATAGAGGATGTTGCCCTGGGCGTACAGCTCGGTGTTGTCCTCGGAGACGGAGAGCGTCGCAAGCGCGGCTGTCGACACGCTCGAGAGGAGGCTTTGCGCCTCGTCAACGCCTATGCCTACGCCGAAAGTGATCGAGGTCAGGTCGTTGCAGCCCCTGAACGCGTCGCTCGCCAAAATACCCACGCTGTCGGGCAGCACGATGGACGTAAACGCGCCATTGATGAACGCGCCCGTCATGATCTCGTAATAGGACGACGGGATCTCGACCGTGTCAAGTTCCTTGTTGGTGAACGCATACACACCTATCCTGCCGTAGCCGTCCGGCAGCGAATCGGCGTACCTTTCGGACGCGATCACCATGTTCTCTCGGTTGTCGACAAGGCAGCCGTCGATCATCTGATAGCGGGAATTCGTGCCGACGGTGATGTCCTCGATACCCCACCAGAGCGATCCGTATTGCGACGAACCTTCATCGAGATAGACAAGGCTCGACGGCAAAGACAGCGTCTTGACGAAAGGAAGCGCCAAGTAGGCGATGTATTGCACTCCCTCGGGCACGGTCAGCGAGGATATCCTTTCCGCGCTGTCCGCGCTGCGATAGTTCCAGAGCGCAAGCGCGGCGATCGATCTCGTGCCCTTTCTGATGGTGAGCGAAGTCAGTTCGCCGGGTTCGGCTTCGAAGTTTTGCGACGCTATCGTCTTTTCGTCCCCCATCAAGATGTCGCGATAGTAGTAAAGCCCGTTCTCTTCCTCGTATTTCTCGCGCATCTTCGGAGATTCGGAGAAGAGGTCGGAATAGATATACACCAACGGCGCGCGCTCGTCGAGCACAAACTCTTCGAGCGACGTGCAATTTTTGAATACGTCATAGCCTATCTGATTCAAGACCAAGCCCTCGACCGTCACGCTCTTGAGCGACGTGCAGTCCATAAACGATTCGCGGGCGATCAATTTGACCGTACGCGGGATGACGACGCTCGTCAAGTTCGTGCAGCCGGCAAAGCCCTCGCTGTACACTTCCGTGACGGGCTTTCCTTGATAGGTGGACGGCAGCACAAGTTCCTCGACTTCCGCCTTGTTGACGTTGTCTGCAAGCGCGATCGCGTATTCTTGGTCTCCGGAGTCATAGATAAACCTGAACAGGTCTATGTCGGACGACGGCTGCCCCCATGCCGCATACAGTGTGATGTCCTCGTCGACCGGGGTATCGGCGTCGTAGAATTGCGTGCAATCGGGGTCGGTGTACCAGCCTTGGAACACTCTGCCGTTGATGTGCGGAGTGGGCAGTTCGCCTATGCTCTCGCCGCGCTGCAAGATCGCGTCGTCTATTTCGCTGCCGCCCTGAGTGTCAAAAGTCATCACCACCGGGTCGGAGACATATTTCGCATAGAGCACCAGATTTCTGTACCTGCCGTCCTCTTCGTCCTCTTTGTATTCGCCGAGCAGATCATCGGTGACGCGCATGGTCTCGGCGTCAAACCTCTTTTGAGGGTTGTAGTTGTCCTTTTCGAGATACCATCCGTCAAAGACGCGGCCGTCGTAAAACTCGTTCTCGATAAGATCTACATACCCGTTATACACACCGGGCTTATTTATGATGAAGTTGTCACCGATATATCGTATAATGACTTTCTCCTCCTCCCAGCGCAGATAGCAGTCGTTCTGCTCCTCCGTGAGCTCGAAGGGGATTGTGTAGACGTTTTCCTCATTGCCCTCGCCGACCGAAGTCAAATCGTCCGTCTTGTAATAGCCGGTCACGCGATACCCTTCCCTGATCGGTTCCACTCTGCCGGGAGCGGAGTACATCGGCTGGTCGGTGTAGCTGTCAAGCTTCGCGCCGATCGTCTCGCCCTTTATGCCGTAGACGACCGTGTCCTCGGTGTCCTCGGCGCCGTTGTTGGGATGGATGGTCAGCGTCGCGCGCGTATCGTTCTCGTCCACCTTGCGATAGACGGCGTACAGCGTGATCTCGTCGATGTCTGTCGTGTCGATCGGGAACAGCACCATCTCGGTGTGGGGGACATAGGTGCTACCCGTCTTCTCTTTGCAATTCTCCGAGAAGTTCCAATACGAGAACATCATCGTATGCTGGACGCCGTCCTTGTCCGTAGCTTTCAGATCGCCGGGAGGGGTCACTTTGGATTGAGTGATCGGCTCGCCCCTCTTCACCGATATCGATGTTTTGGTGAGAGGATCGATCGCCAAATCTTCGTTGTCCGCAAAATTTGCAAGCTCAAAGTGCACCTGCACTGTGTCGTCGTCGTTCTCCCACTTGGCATAGAAGTTGGTGTCCCTGTCCGCCGTGTAGGGGAACGTCGCCTTTTGGGTCAGCGCAGCGTCCGTATACCAGCCGGCAAAGTCATAACCTTTGCGCGTCGGCGCGGTCGGCTCGCCGACTTCGCCCTCTTCCGCCTCGATCACGATCTGATCGACAAGCGGTCCGCCGCCGTTGACGTCGAATTGCACCAAGATGTTGCTGTCCCAGCCCGCATAGACGGTGATGTCGCCCGTGATCACGTCCTTGCCGAACACGAACGGATGCCTGTAATCGGGGTCTCGGAACCAACCGGTGAAATAGTAACCCGTCTTTTCGGGCTCGACGTCCGGCTCGACCGCGGTCTCGCCCTCGAGCACCGACTGCGACGCGATCGCCGTGCCGCCGTCCGTGTCGATCTTCACCGTGAACGTGCGCTGAACGTGCCAGCCCGCATAGACGATGTCGTCCTCGGTCACCTTTGCGTCAAAATCGTACGGCAGCGTGCAATTGGGGTCGCTGAACCAGCCGTCGAAGATGTAGCCTTCGCGCGACGGGTCGGCGGGACGCTGCAACACGCCGTTGTCGGCATCGACCTTGCTCGTCGTGATCTCTATGTCTTGGTCGCTGCCGTCAACGCGATAGACGAATTTAACGGTGAACACCGTCTGCGACCAATGCGCGTAAAGCGTGACGTCCTCTTTCGCCGCGGTCAGATCGTAAGGCTGTCCGCCGCTCGCCGAAGTGTACCAGCCGACGAACTCCCAATCCGTCCTTGTCGGGACGGGCGCGGTCAGCGATGTTCCCTCATCGAAGTTTGCGCTGTATGTGCTCTCCCCCGACTCGAACGCGCCGCCCGCAGCGTCGAACGTGATCTCGAAGATCTCGAGCCACTTGGCGTAGATCGTCATGTCCGCGGTCACCGGAGTCTTGTCAAAGTCGAACCTGCGCGTCAGCTCCGCGTCCTGATACCAGCCGCCGAACGTATAGCCCGACTTGGTCGGAGCGGTCGGCTCGTCCGCGAATTGACCTTCGCGCACCGTCTGCGACGAGATCGTACCGCCGCCGTCCGTGTCGAACTTCACCGTGTAGTTGACGATGTTGCGGGTCCACTTGGCATAGATCGTCGTGTCTTGATAGATCTTGGTGCCGAAATCATATGCGCGCGTGCACGCCTCGTCACTGTACCAACCGGCAAAAGTATAGCCGGACTTGGTCGGATCGGTCGGGCGCGCCACTTCGCTCCCCTCGTTGACCTCCTGCGACCACGTTGCCGGCAAACCTCCGTCCGTGTCAAAAGTCACTTGATAGGTGATCGCGATCCACTTGGCGTAGACCGTGACATTCCCCTCTATCGGCTTTGAAAAGTCAAATGCCTGCGTGCATGCCTTGTCCACATACCATCCTCCGAAGGTATGCCCCGCCTTGGTCGGGTCGGACGGCTTGCTCACCGTCTCACCCTCGGTGAGAGTGACCGACGCAACGGACGACCCGCCGTCCGTGTCGAAAGTCACCGTGACCTCTTTTTTGCACGCCGCAAAGACAAGTACCAAAGCGAGCAAAACTATAAGTGCCGCAAAGACTTTTTTCTTCATAGCGAACTCTCCTTTGGGTATCGAATATACTATTCGATACATATTTTTTCGATTTTATTATACTACGAGTTATACCGGCTGTCAATACATAAATCAAATTTATTTGTATTTTGCATAAAGTGGTGCAAAATATGGACGGTTTGACGAATTTTTCTCGATTTTGGGTATCGAATAGTATATTCGATACCTATTTTTACACCTCGTCGAGCAATTGCACCGCAGCCTTTTTGGTCGTCATCAAACTGTGCGAATAGATCCTCATCGTCACCGCTACATTCTCGTGCCCGAGCAGCTCGCTGAGCGTCTTGAAGTCGACGCCGCGCTCCAACAACCGCGTCGCAAACGTGTGCCTGAGCACATGAAAATTGCGCACCTTGATCCCGCTCATGCGCTGCATCTTTACGAACGCGTATTGACACCGCCTCGGCATCATCGTCTCGCCGTCGCCGAAGATGTTTTCGCCGCACCTGTCCAGCCCCGCGACGATCGCCCACGCCTTTGCGCACAGCGGGATCGTCCGCCTTGACGCCGCGCTCTTCGGCGTGTCCACGAACACGCGCATCCCGCACTCGCCGCGTATGCGATAGATCTCGCGGCAAACGCTGACCGTGCGCTCCTTCTCGTCCACGTCCGACCACCTGATCGCGATCGCTTCGCCGAGCCGCATCCCCGTGTACAGACAGAGCATCGCCACCGCGCACGCGGTGTCGCCATGCCGCGTTGCGTAAGCCTCGAGCGTGCGCTACTCTTCCTCGGTGAACACCTCGACGGGCTTGCGCTTGACCGCGTTCTGTTTAATCTCACGCATCGGGTCGTCTGCGATCCATCCCCGCTCCGCCGCATATGCAAAGACGCCTTTGAGCACGGTGATCGTCAAGTTGCGCGTCGCGTTTCGACGCTCCGCCGCTTTGAGCAACGCCTCGATCTCGCCCTTGCTCACGTCGCCTATGTCCGCCGTCACGTCCAAATGCGGATAGATGTGCCGCGCGATTATGCCACGATACCGGACAAGCGTGCGTCTCTTGACGCGCGCCGCCAGCATCTTCAACCATTGTTTTGTCGTCTGTTCGATCGTCATAACATCCTCCTTTGTGCTCGCATTTTCCCGCGAGCGCTTTTTGAGAATATTTTAACTCAAAACTCCGCCTCTCCGCGCCCTTGAAATGTCACATTGCATGCACCTCTTCGACAATGGTCGACAAAAACGGCATAAAAAACGGCCGCTTACGCGACCGAACGATCTTTCCGATTCAAAGCAACGAAGCGACGCTCGTCACCGACGTCGTCTGCGAAGGCATTGCCGACGTATCCGCCATCGCCGCCACACCTATCTCGATGCCCTCGATGTCGTCCGGAAGGGGCGAGTTGCATGCGGCAAAGATCACCGTGCACAGCGCCATCGCGACGATCAACATAAGTACGACAAACAGAAAAACGTGTATCCTTTTCATACTGCCTCCGAGTTTTCTATACTATATCATATTATTGCGCAAAAGGCAAATCATCGATACATCAAAAATTTTTCCTTTACAAATTTTCAAACATTTGAACACTATTCCCCATTTGTGTCTTTTCGCGCTCGATCGTCATGCCGGTTCCGGTGCGAGCCGACGTGGTCGTGCCGGTGCGAGCCGACGTGGTCGGCGGCAAAGTAGAGCTGAGCCGGTGCGACCGGCGGCGGAGTTGGGGTGAGTTGCCATTATCCTCTTATCAGACTTTAAGTTTCGTGCAAGTTTTGTGCCGGTGCGACCGGCGGCGGAGTTGGGGTGAGTTGCCATTATCCTCTTATCAGACTTTAAGTTTCGTGCAAGTTTTGTGCCGGTGCGACCGGCGGCGGAGTTGGGATGAGTTGCCCTTATCTTCTTATCACACTTTAATTTTGATGTAAGTTTTGTCAAGAGACGATGTCAATCATTTTTATATTTCTATCAAATTGGTAGTTGTGATCCGCTGAAGACCGCACAGACCGGTGCAGATTTGCGCCGCTGCAATATAGCAATCATAAATACAATCCAAATTATAAGTCGGTTGCGAAACAATTGGATTAACAGAACCATGCAGTATTGGGCGAGCGACTTGCGATGATTTTGCGGTGAAGAGGTTGTCCGCTGTACCTCAATGGTACGCGGGCGTTCTCTGAAACGCAAAAGCGCGCAAACAAGCCGCCCAAGACGGCGAGTTGTGCCGCGCCGCAAAGCGAGCGCGGAACAAAACTGTTCCGCGCGGCGCAAAGGTGTGCCGTTATGTGCGCGTCTTGCCGGTATGCCGGTTACAAAAAGAGAGAGATAGCGAATGCTGTCTCTCTTTTTTGGTAACCGGCAACGTCCTACCCTCCCAAGTCGTGTCCAACTCAGTACTCTCGGCGCAGAAGGGCTTAACTGCT
>CALWGZ010000013.1 GCA_944380285.1 uncultured Christensenellaceae bacterium | reverse complement strand
CTACATTCAACGAATCGCGGAGTGGAACAGCGGAAAGCGCTTTGCCTTCGTTGAATTTATCGGCGTATCAGCCCCTTATTTTTGAGGCTCGCTTCGTAGCTAACCACCGTGGCAGCTACGCCTACATTCAACGAATCGCGGAGTGGAACAGCGGAAAGCGCTTTGCCTTCGTTGAATGTCAGCGGCGTATCAGCCCCTTATTTTTGAGACTTGCCTCATAACTCACCACCGTGGCAGCTACGCCTACATTCAACGAATCGCACTTTCCGAACATGGGTATCGACACGAGTTTGACCGGTTTGTCATACCAGCCGCGCGAGATGCCGTATCTTTCGCTGCCCATCACGAAAGCGGTGCGCGTGCCGTAGGGGTAGTCGAAGTATGCCTTTTCGGCGCGGCTGTCCGTCAAATAGATCTCAAAACCGAGTCTTTCAAGCGTTGCCGCGCACTCGTCCGCGCCCTCGAACTCGACAAAGGGCAGCGTGAACAGACTGCCCATGCTCGCCTGAATGAGTTTGGGGTGGGTCATCCTTGCCTTGCGGTTGCAGATGAACACCGCGTCCAGCCCCGCGCCGTCGGCGACGCGCATCATCGTGCCGACGTTGCCCGGGATCTCGACGCCGTCCAACACCAAGATCACGCTCTTGTCGTCAAGGGCGATCTCGTCCAAGTCCCAATGGGGCAGATAGGCAACGGAAATGATGCCGTCCGGCCGTTCCTTTTCGGCGATCTTGGCGAACACGCGCTCGCTGACCGTGAACCTCTGATCGCACTTTTCGCAAAGGCTCTTCGCGATCGCCGCGACCTCGGCGGTGCGGATGAGATCGGGGCACAACACGACCGCCCGCAAGCCAAGACCCGCGTCGTCCAGCAGCTTGTTCAGCCAAATGCCCTCGGCGACGAATTGTCTCTCGGGATTGGGCTTTGAATTGGAGCGCAGATCGCGCATATGTTTTACGATGGAATGCCCCTCTCCGACCGCGAAAAAGCGGAACGAATCGAGCAGCTTTTGTTTGAGCGAATCGATGTTTGCGTCCATATTTCCTCCTCGATAATTATAACTCGACCGCCGACGAAAAGCAACCGAAGTCAATGTTCGCCGCAACACAACCGACACCGATACGCCCGACGCCCGGCGGCAGTTTATGCACATTGCAAGCGCACCTATCGCGTCAAATACAAAAAAACAAACCCTTTATGCAAACACTTTTCGACATCCGAAAGCGCACCGAATACGCTTCATACGAAAAGCACGTTGACAACGCTCCAAAAGCGCCGGGCGCGAGCAAACGCACCCGTCACCCCGCAAAAAACCACGCTCGGCTTCAAAATATACCATTCCGAAAGCGACACGTCTCGCCGCAAGCAAGACGGCAAAAGACCAATGCGGGCCCTTTAACCTACGGCATAAAACACACCCGACACCCCGCAAGCAAATTTATATAGACAGAGACATGCGCCAATGCGAACCGAATACCCACATCTCTTCAATGCGAGACGGTCAAAGAAAATTGCGTATCGATCGACCGTCAAAATTGTTTCACAAAAAGCGTGAAACAAGCCCGAAAAAATATTTGGACGAGGCGTAAAACACCCCTTCGAGCAAGGGATAGGGCTGTCGCCTGTTACGGGACATTATTTGCGAATATGTGTATTATCCGCGCATATTTAGAGATAATATGGCTTGATTTCGATCGATCTTGCCCGTATTGTTCCCTGTGAAACACACAAAAACGCACGATCCGCTCCACAATAGCTCCGGCAACACCAAACTCACTCTCCGACGCCGCTTCGACACCCCGAAAAACAGATGTCATTAGCTCCGCCCGGCTCGTTTAATAAAAAAAGCATACCAAAACTCTCTCGACAACCAAACTCAGAGGCGAAGCGCACGCAACACACCCAAACCGTTGTAATTCGACGCGCGTGCCGCTGCCGACGCACACGTGCGCAGCCGAGGAACAGAAACCGCGACGATAGGCAAGTAAACGCGCACAACAAACACGCTGAATGTGCTCTACAAAACCGGCGGTGCACGATACACATGCGCGCAAAGAACGAAAGTGCTATTTGCTTTCATAACACCCCATAACATGTGCAAACTCACACTTACCCGATCGAAATTCCGCCCCGACTCGAGCATTACGCGACAAAACACATATAGAGCCGGCAAAGATCGCTGCACCGACAAACATACCGCGCAAACAGCACAACGCGCGAGCGACGACGTTTGACTACGCCCAAAACACACAATTTGCCGAGATACTCGCACGCCACAGCTAAACAGACGGTTTGCACACTGTAAAACGAACACAAAAAGCGAACCTCTCCGCATTGCAGACAACACCTCGAAAAACTCGAGCATGTAGCTCTGAGCAACTACCAAACCGACGCCGCAACGGCAGCCACCCCAACCAACCTCACAACAGGCAAAACTCGCCCCTTGACGACAGAAGGTTATCGCGACCGCCGCAAAATGACCGAGTATGTTTCACGTCAAACATTTTAATTTTTCCTGCTCAAAAACCTTGCTTTTGCACAATATGCCTTGTTTGCAGTCATTATTTTAGTCGAGCTGGCATATCGATATACATCCTCGGTCTCTCCGTCCGGCTCCGATCGATACGATAAACTCCTCGCCCTTGCGATCGCCCCTCAAATTCTCACCAAGGAGACTCGAATGGTCTTTCTTCTTTATCGAGAGCGGGCTCGATGGTCATACAACAAGACAATACACGCCATCAACCTCGCTCAACATCTTCATCGATAAAGCCTCATAGGAGACTACATCGCAACACACGCTCGCCGAACGTCTCGCTCCACTTCGAACACGCATACCTCAGTACCCATATTTCTGCCGATAACTAATGCACTCCCGCAAGCAAAACCGCCGATCTAACGAAAACCGCGCCGCGCTCTTTTGTCGGACGGCTTCTAAGATCATTAAACCCTCGATAAACATTGACTTTTTGCCGCTGTTTCACATAAAACATCGCCTCAAATTGCACATATCGACACCTCTAAACCCGTCGGCATTGCCGCACGATCGCCGACACCAAACGACAAAACATATAGGGCAGTGCAAGCACGCGTCTATTGTTCTCCTGCGATCCATCCTCCGCCGGTTTACATATAGCGCGCCGCTCTCTGCAATTTCGCGTCGATTTGGGCATATTTGCCCGATCACACGCGATACACGACTGCGGCAAACACTCTTTGCGCAATGCCGCGCAGCCGCCCAAACACCGCTTTGATATACGCGCTTGTGCGCGTTATCGCGCCGCCAACAATGCAAAGCACGCATTCACAACTGACCGCGCCGCCCCGTATTACTTTATATTATAACTCTTCGTTGTTTCCCGTCGCATTTTCTGCTCTTTCTATTTTTTTCGGCCGATCTTGCGGCAGACAGAACTCATCGTCCGGCTCAATATACCGCAACACCTCTCCTTTGCCCGCATGCCCCGACAAACCCGTTCGCTTGCCGTCCTCACACGCATCATCGCTCCGCTATGCGGCGACATTCCGCCTCCGCGCGCTTTTCGCGTCCTGTTCGCGCGCCTTCCGCCAAGTCCGCGGCAGCTTTTGCCGCCGAACTGCCGTTCGACGACCCGCCCCGACTCTTTCCGCTCCCTCTATTCCCGTAAGCGGTGCAGGGGAGCGCATTTCTATGTGTTCTCGTTTCATGTGGAACATACGTCTTGTCATTCGCCAAAACCTCAACATTTATCGAGGTTTTTGCTCGTTTATGCATATTTATACATTGCGTCGTTGCGTGTTTTTTCGCCTATTCGTTTGCTTTTTCCGTCCCTGCGATCCTTTCCCTGTTGCCGCTCCGCGGCTGACGATCGCGCCTCGGCGCCGCTCCGCCGCTTTTGTTTCCGAGCCCCGCATCGCCGCTTGAGCTTGCCGTTTTCGTCCGCGCTCGTTTGCATTCCGTTTTTTCGCGGCAGCGCCTCCCTCTTTTTGATTTCTCGATCTCTTTTTGCCTCATGCCCCATGGCGCACCGCAAACTTTTTGTTTGTTTTTCTCTGCCTTCGGCTTTTCGCGCTTTCCCTTCGATGATCCGCTCCGCATCTTCGCCCGTCTTTGATCAGGCTTCGCCTTAAACGATCGCCTCTCCCTAACCTCTCCATTTTGCTTGACACCGTTCCTCTTTTATTATATAATTATTTAGCTTTTGCGTGCGAGAGCCCTCTCTTTGTTTACTATTGGTTATACAAAGCGACGCGTTCCGATCGGCCTTCCGCAGTGCGGTCCGTCGAGCAAAGGCACAAAACCACGACAAAATAAACCAGAGAGGTCAGAACTATGAAAAGGACATTCCAACCCAAAAAGCGTCAGCGCAGCAAGGTCCACGGATTCAGACAGCGCATGAAGACTCAGGGCGGCCGCAACGTCATCAAGAGACGCCGCAACAAGGGCAGAAAGCAGCTCACCGCCTGACGGTATGCAAAGACGGTATAGGCTCACGTCGAACAAGTCGTTCGTCTACTTATACCGCAAGGGCACCTGTGTGCGCACGCCTTTGCTGTTGCTCTACTATGTTCCCGGGCGCTACGACATGAAGGTCGGGTTTTCGGTGAGCAAGAAGGTGGGCAAGAGCGTCGTGCGCAACAAAGTCAAGCGCAGGCTGAAAGAAAATTTCCGCGCGCTTATACCGTCGCTCGCCAAGGGCTATACTTGTCTTGTGACAGCAAAGCCCGCGATAGCGGACGCAAGTTTTGCCGACATCGGCGCGGCGCTGCGTGTCGCGCTGGTCAAGGCGGGGCTTTTGGAGAAGGCATGAAGCTGACTGCGCGTGCGATCGCGATCTACAAGCGGTACTACAATCCCCTTTTTGCCGGCAGGTGCAAATATGTACCGAGCTGTTCGGCATACATGGGGCAGGCGGTGCGGAAGCGCGGTTTTTTGGTCGGCGCAGCGATGGGGCTTTGGCGCATCGTCAGGTGCAACCCTTTCAGCAGGGGCGGATACGACCCCGTGAAGGACAATTTCAGAGGAAAAGCGAAATGGCTTTTATAGACGGCATGATTTGCGCCGAGATGACCAATTGGATCGGCAAACTCTTGCTTGCACTCTACAACGCGATCGGCGACTTCGGTTGGACGGTCGTGGTCTTTGCCGTCGTTTTGAGGGTGATCCTCTCGCCGCTCGACATATGGCAGAAGATCTCTTCGCGCAAGCAGGCGAAGAAGATGGAGCGCATACGTCCGCAGCTTGAAAAGTTACAGCGTCAATACGCGAACGATCCGCAGATGTTGCGTCAAAAGCAGTCGGAGCTTCAAAAGAAGGAGAAGATCCACATGTTCACCTCGTGCATCCCGATGATCATCACGCTGGTGCTGTTCTTCTTCATTTGGGACGGCTTCCGCGCGCTGGTGTCGTACGAGAACGAGGTGATCGTGGAGAAGCTGCTTGCGATCTACAACGAGAACGTGGGCAAGGTCGACGCGGCGACGCTCAATCAAATGCTCGTCGACGGCTACGATCTGCACAGCTTCCTTTGGGTGAAGAACATCTTCATGTCGGACATCGGCACCAACGTCATTCCGTCGCTGGAGCAATATCTGTCGACGATCAACGCGGCGATGCCTGACGTGACCGTCAAGTACGAGACGCTGGTAGGCCCGGCTATGGAGGCTTACAACAAGACGGGCACATGGGACTTTGCGAGGTGGAACGGCTACTTTGTGCTGCCTGTGCTGTCCATCGCGACCAGCTTCTTGACGACCAAGATGCTGCAATCCGCCAACCAAATGCCCGCGCCGACCGGCACGGCGGAGCAACAAAAGTCGCAGCAGGCGACGATGAAGGTGATGAACTATGTGATGCCGCTGATGCTTGGCGTCTTCGCGATCATGTACAGCGCCGCGTTTGCGCTTTACTACTTCATCAGCAACGTGATGATCGCGCTCATCAACATCACGTTCACCCTGATCTACAAGCAAATCGAAAAAAAGAACGCGGCGAACGGCTCTGCCATCGTCGTTTCCGGAGGTAAGAAGAGATGAATCAAACAGAAGTGACGGCAGCCACGCTTGAAGAGGCGGTGGCAAAGGCCGCGGAAGAATTGGGGGTGCCCAAGGACAGGATCAACGCCGAGGTCATCAAGACGAGCGGTTTGATCAGGAAGAAGGTCACCGTCCGCGCGACGGTCAAGCAGACGCCGCAAGAGCGCGCGGTCGCATTCATAAACGGACTGATCGAGGCGATGCACCTCAATTGCACCGCGACGCTGTTCGACGAAGAGGACGCCTACCGCATCCAATTGTCGGGCAAGGACACGCCGGTTTTGATCGGCTATCGCGGCGACACTTTGGACAGCGTGCAATATTTGACATTGCTCATCGCCAACAAGAAGGATTCGCTTGACAAGCGCATCGTTTTGGACGGCGAGAACTATCGCGAAAAGCGTACCGTCACCCTGTCCAAGCTCGCCAAGAACCTCGCGTTCAAGGCGGCGAAGAGCGGCAGACCCGTCGAGCTCGAGCCGATGAACCCGTTCGAGCGCAGAGTCATCCACTCCGCGCTTGCGGACGACCGCTTTGTCACGACCGAGAGCGTCGGCGAAGAGCCCTATCGCCACATCGTGATCAAGCCCAACCGCGTCAAGGCCTACGACGACCGCGGCGGCAGAGGCGGCAGGGGAGACAGAGGCGGCAGAGGCGGACGCTACAACGACAAGAAGAGCGGCAGCGGCTATTCCGCACGCGCCGCGCGCGACGCCGCCCCCAAGACGGAGCCGCAGGAAGAGCAGCCGCGCGACATGTACAACTACGAGTACAGCCGCAACTTCAAGCGCACCGGCGGCGGCAAGATGAGGTCTTTCGGCGAGAAGAGCCGCCGCTTTTGAGCTCGCGTCCGTCGATCGGCAAACACGTTTCAAATGCGAACGCCGCCCGAAAAAGGGCGGCGTTTTGCTTTGTCCGCGATCGGCCGAAGGACTTCTTTCGTCTCGGTTTTGCTTTTGAACGTTTTTCGAAAGAGCGTTGCGCCTGCGCTCAAAGCGCGTCGTATTCTTTGTCCGACACCGGTTCAAGCCATTCGTTCGACGCGTTTTCGCCGGGAACTTCTACCGCGATATGCGAAAACGGACTGTCCTTCTTTGCTCCGTGCCAATGCTTGACGTTTGCGGGGATTACGACGACGTCGCCCGCTTTCAGGCTGCGCGCCGGCTTTCCCCATTCTTGATACCACCCCTCTCCGGCAACGCACAGCAAAATCTGTCCGCCGCCGCCCGCAGAGCGGTGGATATGCCAATTGTTGCGGCAGCCCGGCTCGAAGGTGACGTTTGCCATAAAAGGGACGATCCCATCGGGCGTGAGCGGATTCAGATAGGACCTGCCGATGAAATATTGCGCAAATGCGGAGTTCTCCCTTCCCAAACCGAAAATGTTGTCCTTTTCGAAATTTTTGTCCATAGTTCACCTCTATGCCTGTTCGATCAACGTTTCTTTCGCGCAATTGAGCGCGTTGAACAGGCGCGGAATGCCCATATACGGCGTCGCGTGGACGAGCGCGCAGACGACTTCCTCTTTGGTGCTGCCCGTTTTCAGCGCGCCCTCGATGTGCGAGCGCACCTGCACTTCCGCGCCGCCCATCGCCGCCAGCATGACGACGGTCAACAATTCACGCGTCTTGCCGTCCAATCCCTTGCGTGTCATGAAGTCGCCGAAGCAAAGCTCTGTCAAAAAGCGCGGCGCCGCCTCGGCGAACTCCCCGGGCAGCCATGCGTAGCGGTCCTTGATCTCGTCTCCGTAGACGGGCTTTTGCAGGGCGAGCCCCTCATCGAAGCGCCCCTCTTCCGTCGCCGTCTCGCCGCTTTCGAGGGGCAGGGCTACGCCCTTTGAGGCAAACACTTCGTCCATTGCGGCGATCGCGTTGAGCGTCTTGGGGAAGCCGATGAACGGCGCGCATTGATAGATCGTCTCGCGGATCGCGGCAGGCGCGATGCCGATGTTGAGACACGCGCCGATATGCGCTTTGAGCTGCGGCAGCGTTTGATTGACGGTCAAGACCGTGACGGTGACCAGCTCGCGCATTTCGTCGCCGAGCGAGCCGGTATAGCTCACTTCGCCGAAGATGAACCGCTGTAATATGCGCATGAATTCGGGGTCGTTGCCCTCGTTTTGGGTCGGCTTTCCGCCGAAGAGTTTTTCAAACTTGTCTTTGCATTTTTCGATCCTGTCCACGGTTTTTGACCCTCCTCACAGTTTCAAGGACGCGACATACGCACCGAGCTCGCGCGGCGAGATCGCTGCGCTCAATCTCTTGCACGGCTTCCATTTTGTCTGCGCCGAGCAGCACTTGTGCAAGACCTCGTCCGTCTTGCCGACGCCGCTGCCGCCGGAAGTGCAGAAGGGCACGACCGTCTTGCCGGCGAACTCGCCGCTCTCCAAAAACGTCTGAATGACGCGCGGCGCGATCCCCCACCAAATGGGGAAGCCGACAAACACAACGTCGTACTTTGCGACATCGATCGTCTCGGCGAGGTCGGGGCGGCAATTTTCGTCGTCCATCTCGCGCGAAGAGCGACTCATCTTGTCCATCCAATCCAGGTCCTTCGCCGTATAGGGCTGCGCAGGTTCGATCTTTTCAATGTCCGCTCCGACGGCTTGCGCGAGAGCGTGCGCAACGCGCGCGGTCACGCCGCTTGCCGAAAAATATGCGACCAAAACTTTTGCCATGTTTCTTCCTCCTTGCCGCCGCGCGCTTTCTCCGCGCGGCGGCGCTCTTACACCTTGATGATAGCACGCGCGCGCGACAAAGTAAAATACTTATTTTTTATCGACATCTATGCGCGCAGGGCATATCACTAGGCGCCGCGATACGCGCTTGCCGGCAACGCCCGATCCTCTTTGTCGCAATAATTTATATATTTTATAGACACGGGCACGAAAAAATCAACTTGCTTTGCACCGCATTTTTACAAGCGAGTTTTCGCAAATCGACCGCTTTTCGATACCGTTTTGAGCGCGTTTGTGCTACAATGATCGCAACGACAAGATCAAGGAGAGCCGTCATGCCGAGACAGAAAGGATTGCCGCCGATATACCACGCCGCCGCCTAAGTGTTGATACTCGGGGCGTTTCCTTCCGAGAAAAGCCGAACTCAAAAAAGTTATTACTCCAACCCTTCCAATTGCTTTTGGAAGCTGATCTGCGAGTGCTTTCAAGAGCCTCTGCCGATAAGCGATAGCCAAAAAGAGGCGCTTTTGCTCACGCATCATATCGCCGTATGGGACATGATAAAGTCTTGCGAGATCGTCGGGTCGTCGAACAAAGACATCAAAAATTGCGCATACCGCAGCGTGGCAGAAATACAGGCATTGATCGATCGATCCGACATCAAGACGATCGTTCTCAACGGCAAGAAATTGGCAAGAGCGTACAAAAAACAATTCGGAGCCCTCGCCGTTCGCTGCGAGGCGGTTATGAGCACAAGCGCGGCAAACAACGGCAGATCCCCTAAGCGCAAAGAAGAGTGGCGCAATGTGCTCGATAGCTGCATCTCAAAAGCCGGCGCGCCGCACAGAACTTAATGACCATACCACAAAAATCAAGCGGCTCCCGGGCAGGGGACCGCTTTTTCGTTATTTGTTCAAATCGCAGGGTATGCTTTTGCCGCCGCCGTTCGCCCCGGCAAAAAATACATACTCCATAGCTCAAATTTTGCCTTCGGCTTTCAAAGCATTATACTTTGCGATACCCTCTTTCATAGCCCGGCGATAGAGTTCATCTTCAACCATCGGAATGCTCGGATTTTTCTCTTTGGGAGAGCGAGCCGCAAGATCCGCCAGCGCGATTGCTTTTGCTATACCTTCGATTTCACGATTACTAAACTTCACTTTTTTGTTGTCGTCCATAACGGCTACCTCCTTGTATTTCTTTCTTGATTGCATTATCTCACCACGCCAACCCCTTGTCAACGCTTTTTCGGTACATTGCCCTTCTTTTCGCCTCGCCTCTTTCTCTTCTCGTTCGTCTCCTCGAGCGCGTAGGGCAGTGCACTCCTTCGCTTCTTCCGACAAAAGCGATTTGATTGCAAAGCGCCCCTCTATAGGCTTCCTCTTTTCCTAAACCCAACCCTCACGCTCCAATCCAACACCCACGCCCCACAACATGATCCTTTTCAACCTTTCCGCAAAAGACTCTCCGCCACACGGCGCCATGCTCCGGCATCACGCATTCACAAACGCGCCTTAACGCTATTACGCCCCTTTCGATCGGATATCTTCCTTGAATTGCTTCGAAAATCGCTCCGAGATCACGCAAACGCCGCTACGTCTTTCAAAATCGTTTGTTTTTGGCAAAATCGACGTTTTCGCGCTGTGTTTTGCGTTGTTTTTATTTTTTGTCATTTTTGCCGAAAAAGTGCGTTTTTTGCACTAAAAACGCACTTTTTTGCTCACTTTTCTTTGTCTGTTGCGTTTTGCAAAAAACGGCGCCCAAACGCGCCGTTTTTGTCTTTTTATGCCTTTTTGTCTTTGTTTGCGACGATCTCTTCAATAAATCGCTCCAGCGAAAACACCGTTGAAATGCCCGTAGGAGGAGGGAATGACATCACGTTGAGCAAATGCCGCTCGTCGCCGGCGCGGTAAGGGGGGTGGTGATGGACGTACGGATTGAAGCCGAAGCCGTTGCGCAAATAGAAATTTTGCCGCCTTTTTGTGAGTTCGTCTTCGGGCGGTTCGATCTCGAGGACGACCGTCCTGCCCGAAGCCTTGAACAATTCGAGCGCCGCCGCCCCATATCCCTTTCCGCGCAGTTCGGGCGACGTGCACAGATGCTCGACATACAGCATCCCTTCCGCGTCCCATATGCCTGCCATGCCCACAAATGCGCCGTCGTCCAAGAGCGCAAGCAGCCAAAACCGCTCATCGCTCAAAAGTTTTTCGTTGTCGGCGCGATCTCTCTTTTCGACGGCAGGGAAGGAGAGTTCGTACAGGTCCATGACCTTTTGGAACAATTCGTCGCTCGTCGCCGTGATCCTCTTTGCTTTCAACATGTTGTCATCTCCTTGTTGTCGTTTTATTTGCAATCATCGCCTGTTTTGCGCTCTTGTTGTTTGTTGCCGCTTTTTGTACGCGTTGCTTGCCTTTGTTTGTCTTTGCATATGATTGTTCGTTGTCGTCAAGATCGATCCCCTTCCTTTTGACGCCATGACGAACAGGCTTTTTGCCGCCGTTTCAATATATAGACACTAAAAAGGAATCCTTGCCGCGCTATCGGGTGAACAAGCCCCCGACGATACGCCCAAAGCGAGACGCGGTACAGATTCCTCTACCAGTATATCTCAAGATGCCGGATTTGTCAACATTCGGCAAACAGCTCTCGTGCGTCTTTTTGCAGGTTTACAACACAATTGTTGCAACGTCATGGCGTTGACAAAAAGGGAAGAGCGGCGGCTTCGCCTATTGACACGGCAAGACGGTCAAGATATAATAAAAGCAATCTTATATACAAAACATTCCCATCATATCAAGAAAGTGGCGGAAGCGAAGCAAATACTCTCGCGGTATGGTGGGCGCATAGAGCTGACATTAAAGCGGGAGACAAAATCTCATCTCATACAATGGAGAATGGTATGTGATTGAAAAATTTGATAGTTCAGATTTAGGCTACCAAATTATAGAAAAAATCACTGAAAACCAGTATCAAACTTACTTGGAGGAATTTGAAAATGGCGATAGACAAAAACAATCCGTACCGAAAAGCGTTAATAGCATTACTTCACTCGATAGACGAAGAAATTCCTCTGTCGGAGAGCAACAAGGTATTGATTCTTCACCTGCTCAACACAGAAGAGAAGATAGGCAAGTTCAACGAGTGGGTCAAGAGCAATCTCAAAGAGGGAAAACTGCAAACGACAGAGGCGGAGATAGTAAGGGCGGCAGTGCAAGCGAGCAAAGAAAGTCCGCAATAACCTCTGTCAAATAATTCTTGTGCTTCCAAGAAGGACGATGGAAGGCACTCTTTGGCAAGAAAGGACAGCGAAGGCAAGGTGCTTTCGCAGGGGCAGCGCGACTTCTTCAAGGACAGCAAGGTGAGGGACAAGGAAGGCAACCTGCTTGCTGCTTATCATGGCAGTCAAGCGTTCGACGAGTTCGATTTGAGCCGCGCCGAGAATGCCGGATAAATCATGCCATCCAAAACGGCGGCGTAAGGTATATATCAAATGACAAAGAAAAAATTCGAGAATTTTCCGACCTACGAAGGCTCCAATTGCCCACCCGTCTGGAAATCTCGAATTTTAGAAGTGATGTTGATACATCAACTTCCACTGACAGTATAAGCCAAACCTCGGGGAATGTCAACCCCTCCGACAAAAATATTTCTCGTACTTCCGTACAGCGTGCGAGCACAACAACTTTTCAATGCCGATTGCTGTCATGTTGCCGACCGTTGAACAGCTTAAAGGCTCCCGCGATCACGGAAGCCCTACTGCGGTATTTTTTCAATACACAAGACAATGCAAGTTTTATCTTGCATATACAGTATATGCGACATGGCAACTTTTGTCAATACCTGTTTGCGAAAAACCGACCGCGTTTTATTACAACGATCTTCCTTTTATTGCTACTTGAGTTGTCGGTGCGCCGATTTGCTTGAAGGAGGTGACTCGCGGTACCGCTCGAGAGCTTGACTTATTCATGCTTGACTTCACCTTTGAGGAGTATCATCAACGCTTGCGTTAGCTTTTCGGCAAACGCCTGCATAAACATCACCTCCTTCGACGTTGCGACGCCTGTCCGGCACCTCAACACGCCGCACTGTCAGTATAAAGTTTGTCATACTTTTTGTCAAGCCAAGCACGAGTCTTTGACGTTGAAGCGAGGCGGCGCGCTCAAAATAAACCACTCTCTCTTTACTTTTGGACTCGGCTTTGTTATAATTGTTGTAAAGGGAAGGGGCAAACGACAACGAGGGAAAACATGGGCAATCAAATTTTTATCAGCTATCGCAGAAAAGACGGCTTTTATCCGGCATACCTGCTCTATAAAGAACTCATTGCGGAAAACTTCTCCGTGTTTTTTGACCTCAAAAGTCTTCGGTCCGGCACTTTTCCCGACATCATTCGCCAAAACATCGATGACTGTACGGATTTTGTATTGATAGTATCGGACTCGACTTTTTCGGAACGCATTTTCGACGAAGACGATTGGGTGCGCAAGGAATTGAGTTTGGCGTTGAAGCTCAATAAAAACGTTGTCCCCGTCTTTGTCAACGGGAGTATTCCGGACAATCTCCCCGAAGATATCGCGGCAATCAAGGGGCGCAACGGTCTGCAACAAATCGATCCCAATCTCATCAGCGAAAACTATAAAAAGTTGATAGACGAGCGCCTTGTTTCCAAGCCGCAAGAAAAGGCTTTTTCCTGGAAAATGCGGCGCAGCTCGGCTTACGATGTCAATTACGGCGACGAAAAGGCGCGCCTTGCGATACAGAGCCAAAACTCCTATTCGAGCGATATGGACGTGCTGTCGCACTATGGCGGCGGATTGGTTTTGGATGTCGGTTCGGCGTTCGGAACGGTGACGATTTCAAGGTTCAACGATTCCAAATATACCAAAGTTTTCGGTATCGATCGCGACGAAAAATGCGTTGACTATGCCAACGCCAACTCCCCGGAGAAGTTCGAATTTTTCGTCATGGACATTGAAGCGGACGATTTTCGCGCCAAAATGGATGAGTTTATGCGCGAGCGCGGCATAAAGGGGTTCGATGTCGTATTCAGCTCTTTGGTGCTGCATCATTTGAAAGATCCCGAGCATGTACTCCGAAATTTGAAGCGGCTTTTGGTCAAGGGCGGCAAAATCATCTTGCGCGGTTCCGACGACGGCACGAAACTCGCATATCCAGACCCCCGTATGTTGATGAAAACCATCATCGACAAGACGCTCGCATGCCCCAACACCTCGGATAGACTAAACGGCCGCAAACTCTATAATTGGCTGTCGGAAGCCGGCTTTTCCGATATCTCGATCTTCAGCTTCATGCGCGATACGTCACAGATGGATATGGACGAACGGGAAGATTTGTTCCGCGAAAGTTTTTCTTATCGCGTCAACTATTTCAGAAAGGATTGGGAAGCTCATCCGGGAGATTCGGACAAATTCCATGCCTTTGACGAGATGGAGACTCTTTTGGCAATGTTTGAAAACGAGTTCATGAAAGAGAGCTTTTGGTATGCCGAATACGACTATATCGGGGTGGGTGAACGTTAGATAACGTGTATGAACCGCCTCTTTTTCGAGCTTGCATGCAGCTTTGCCGCAATGCCTAACGTGCAGCCTTTGCTCGACACGACAAGGTCGCCCGGTGGGCGGCTTTTTGTTTTTGCCGCACTTGCAATGGGACATTTCGGTCTTGACAGGGCTGCGGATTTGATATATGATAAAGCCGAGGGATGTTGTCCCGAAAAGCGGGGCGGCGGTGGCTGTCCCGAGGAGGAAATATGAGAAAGATGATGGTTGGGGCGGTCGCGGTGGCGTTGGTGTTGTCGATGGCGCTGTGCGCGGCGGCGTGCGGCGACGAGGCGGAAGGCGTCGTCTTTGCGAAGGCGTACGACGGAGCGCAATTGGCGGACGCGGGGTTTGACCGACACGCATGCGACAAGGCTCTTCAAGGCGACGAAGGCGACTTCGCGATGATCTGCGAGAGTGCGGAAGAATACGAAAAATTGCGCGAAGATTTGAGCAAGGCGGTCGAGATGAAGAGCTACGGCGACGCGTTTTTTGAGCAAAATTCGATCGCGGTTTTGTTCGGGCTGTGCTCGGGCGCAGGCGATCTCGACGCAAAATATTCGATCGTCGGCGACGCGTTGACGGTTGAGCTGAACGGCTCCGACGAGTTGCGCCAAAGGCAATATTGCGTCGTCTTGGAGTTGACAAAACAAGAGTCTTCCGCCGTAAAAACTCTGTCCGTAGCCAAAAATGCGCCGCAGGCGCTCGACGACCTCAAAACGAGCGCAAGGCAAGATCGTCTGGAAAAATTCGTCTTGCCCGAGCATGCGGACGCGACGATAGAGGACGTCACGCTCGCTCCCTTCCTCGGCGTCTTCGACGGCGCGGTCGTGGCGGTGTTTTACCACGGACAATATCACGGCGTGTGGCCCGACGTGCTCGAGGAGACGACGATCGGAGATGTGACTTTCTCTTGGCCGAAAGGATATCCGATCGAGGTGTGGAAAGACGGCGAGATCTGCGAGTTGAGCGAGGCGTACGAAAAAGATATCGTTACGGACGACGACTTGCAGGAGATCTTCGACAACTATACGCTGTTGTAACGCAGCTGTCCGACGCTTGCCGTACGGGGGTGCGCCTAAGGCGCACCGCCGCGGTCTGTCGTAACAAAAATCATCGAGATCAATTTGAGCAATGAAATAGAAATTGCAAGAAAAACCAGATGAAAGCGAAGGAATTATTGAAAAAAGTTACCGAGACGGGTTATTCGATGTCCACAATGAAAAAGATTTTCTGCATGGCTCGCAACGAAGCGGAAGCAGACATGGTCGCCGAGTTGATGGACCGTTGCAAAACGGAAGAGGAGATACTCGCGGCGATCGGCGGAGCGACCAATATCTATGAGGCTTTGGACAATTTGAAGTAGGCGGCTTTGCGGAAAAGCCGTCTATCTTGCCGGCATTGATGGTGGTAAAATAGATGTAGGCGTATATCATCGAATAACAATAGAGGATGATGCTGCAAGAAAAGCATATGTTTGGAGGCAAAACGACGATGCAAGAAAAAAAGGGCATTGTAGTTATGGACTACTTAGAAACATTGGGCATGAATTACCCGACGATATTGGACGCGATCTGCGACAGAAACGTGGAGGCGAGTTACCGTCTGATCAAGGAGAATCCGAACATATCAAAAGAGGAGTTTCTAAGGAAAATGAACATCGAGGAGTGGGAGGACTTCTAAACCCCGAGAAGGATACCAAGAAGGGAAAGGGAGATCCCGGCGACAACGGACGCTTCTCACGAGTAAATTTGTTCCAAAACGCAGACGCGACTATGTCGCTATTGTATCCCACAAACAACTTGAAGCAAGTGACGGGGCTTTGTCGTCTGCCAAAACTTTTGCGGCGCACAAGGCGCCGCTTTTGGTTTAAAAAAGTGTATATCTTTTTTAACAAAATTTGTTCTTTGGACAAAAAACAAGAACATGTCTTGATTTTTTCAATGCTTTTTTCGATTTCTCGTTTATCGACTCCGTCACTTGCCCACGCAAAATTTGGAAAAGACGCGGTCGACGATCGCCTCGTCCGCGGTCTCGCCGGTGATCTCGCCGAGGGCGGAATATGCCTGCTTGATGTCAAGCGCCGCGCACTCGATGGGCATCGCCCCGTCAAGCGCCGCCTTGGCGGAAAGCAGCGACGCCTTGGCGCGCTCGAGCGCCTCTTTGTGCCGCTCCTCGGTGATGATGTTGCCCGACGCGTCGACTTCGCCGCTTGTGACCAGGGCGGCGATCGTCGCTTTGAGCGCCTCTATCCCTTCGCCCGTCTTTGCGCTGACGTGGACCGCGCCGCCGCGCGGAGAGTGGGGAAGGTCGCTCTTGTTGAGCACGGTGACGACCTTTGCGCCGTCGGGAATATCTTTCAATATGCGCCGCTCTTCGTCGCAAAGCTCCCTCGTCGCATCCGAGACGAACAGCACGACGTCCGCGCTCTTTGCCGCGCGGTACGACCTCTCGACGCCCATCTTTTCGACCGCGTCGTCCGTGTCGCGTATCCCGGCGGTGTCGATGAGGTTGATCGCGACGCCGTCTTTTTCGATCCTCTCTTCGAGGCTGTCGCGCGTCGTGCCGGCGATGTCGGTGACGATCGCCCTGTCCCTGCCGCAAAGCGCGTTGAGCAAAGACGACTTGCCCACATTGGCGACGCCGACGATCGCGACGTCTATGCCGTCGCGCACCATCGCGCCCGTCCGCGCGGTGGCAAGCAATTTCTCCACATGTTCGAGTGCGTCCGCGACCGCGCCCTTTGCGTCAAAGACGCTCTCGTCTTCCATCTCTTCGGGGTAGTCGAAGCTCGCTTCGAGCGACGCGCACGCGTCGAGAAGTCTGTCCGAAAACGCCTTTATCTCGTCCGCCAGCGCGCCGGTGAGCATACGGTACGACGCTTTGAGCGCCGCGCCCGATTCGGCGTTGATCATGTCTATGACCGCCTCGGCGTCGCTGAGCGCCAGCTTGCCCGCCAAAAAAGCCCTTTTGGTAAACTCGCCCTTGTCCGCAACGCGCGCTCCGCACGCGACGCAAGCCGCCAAAACTTCGCACGCAAGCCGCGCTCCGCCGTGGCAATGAAATTCCACAATTTCCTCGCCCGTGTAGGTTTTGGGCGCTTTGAAGCGCACCGCAAGACACCTGTCCGCATACTCTCCGGCGTTGATCGTGCCCAAATACATCTTGCGCGGTTCGGCTTGCGAAAAGTCGCCGAGTTCACTGCACGAAAACAACCGCGCCGCTATCGCGAGCGCGTCGTCGCCGCTCATCCTGATGATCGCTATCGCTCCGGCTCCCGCCGGGGTCGAGATCGCCGCTATCGTCTGCATATTGCCTCCGACGATATTTTAGCACATACGCGCGCTCTTTGCAATTGCGCGCACGCATTTGCGCGCGGCGAGCCTTTGTGCTATAATATACGGACGGAGATGACAATGCAAAAGTTCGACGCAATTTATGACGCGATAGTTATCGGTGCGGGACACGCCGGAGTTGAGGCGTGCCTCGCCCTCGCGCGCACAGGTCACAAGACCCTTGTCGTCACGCTGTCGCTGGACGCGATCGCCTTTATGGCGTGCAATCCCGCGATCGGCGGCACCGCCAAGGGACATCTCGTCCGCGAGATAGACGCGCTCGGTGGTCAAATGGGCATCGCCGCCGACGCCAACCTTTTGCAGATCCGCATGCTCAACACCGGCAAGGGCGCGGCGGTGCGCTCGCTGAGAGGGCAGGCGGACAAAGCCAAATACCACGGATATATGAAGTCCGTGCTCGAAAGACAGCCGGGGCTTGACGTCTTGCAAAGCGAAGTCACCGACATTTTGACCGAAGACGGAGCGGTCTGCGGCGTCAAGACCGCGCAGGGGCAGACGTTCGGCTGCCGCGGCGTCGTCGTCGCGACGGGCGTCTATCTCAACGCCGAGATCATCATCGGCAGCTTCCGCCAAAGCGTGGGTCCCAACGGATTCTGCCGCGCTACCTCTTTGACGGCGTCGCTGCTCTCGCTGGGGCTGCCGACCCGCCGCTTCAAGACGGGCACGCCGGCGCGTATCGACGGCAAGACGGTCGACTTTGAAAAGATGACCGTCCAGAACGGAGACGAAGAACTTTATCCCTTCTCCTTCATGACCGACGGCTTCGTCCCCAACAAACGCCCGTGCTATCTTACATATACCACTCCGAAAACGAAGGAGATCATCCTCGCCAACCTCGACCGTTCGCCGCTGTTCAACGGCTCGATCAAGAGCGTCGGTCCGCGCTATTGCCCGTCCATCGAGGACAAGGTCGTCCGCTTCGCCGACAAGGAACGCCACCAGATCTTCATTGAGCCCGAATGCGCTGACACCGACGAACTCTATGTTCAAGGCATGAGCAGCTCGCTGCCCGTAGACGTGCAGCTCGAGATGTACCACTCTGTCATAGGCTTGGAAAATTGCAAGATCATGCGCTTCGCCTATGCGATCGAATATGACTGCATAGACCCCACCGCGCTCTTGCCGTCGCTCCAAACAAAGGCGGTCAAGGGGCTGTTCCTCGCAGGGCAGATCAACGGCAGCAGCGGCTATGAAGAGGCGGCGGCGCAGGGTATAATCGCCGGCATCAATTGCGCGAGACATCTCGACGGCAAACCGCCCGTCGTGCTCCCCCGCGACAGCTCGTATATCGGCGTGCTCATCGACGACCTCGTCACCAAGGGCACAAACGAACCCTACCGCATGATGACCGCGAGGGCGGAGCACCGCCTGCATTTGAGACAGGAAAACGCGGACGAGAGACTCACCCCGATCGGGCGCGAAGTCGGTCTCGTCACAGACGAGAGATACGAGCGCTTCGTCGCCAAGCTGAGAGAGCTGGACGACATCCGCGCCGCGCTCGACGAAAAGGCGCAAGCCGGCGACGTCGCCGCCTATCTCAAACATATCGGAGCGGAAGGCGGCGGTGGCGGATGCAGATACGGCGAGTTGCTCAAACGCGCCGAGGCGGACGCAAAATCGCTCAAAGAGTTCTTTCCGCGCTTTGCAAACTTTTCGCTCCGCAACCTCGAAGAGGCGGCGACCGAAGTCAAGTACGCCGGCTATTTGGACAAGCAAAAGTCCTTTGCCGAAAAGATGAAAAAATTGGACGAAAAACCGCTCGACCCGTCCATCGACTATGCCTCGATCGGCGGCTTGCGAATAGAGGCGCGCCAAAAATTGGACAAGATCAAACCGCTGACGCTGGGACAGGCGGCGCGCATTTCGGGCGTTTCGCCCGCGGATATCACCGTGCTCATGGTGTGGCTGGCGAGGAACAAATGAACAGAGACGTATTGATCGCGCTGCTCCTACAAAAGGGGATATATTCTCCAAATCTCGTCGAAAAGTTTGACATGTTTTGCGACGATGTGCTCGAGACAAACCGCTCGTTCAACCTGACCGCGATCACCGACCGAGACGAATTTTATGCCAAACACTTTGTCGACTCGCTCGCCGGATATGACTTTGTCAAGGACGCAAAGACGGTCTGCGACATCGGCAGCGGAGCCGGCTTCCCCGGAATTCCGCTTGCGCTCACTTGCCCAAAAACTCAATTTTCATTGGTGGACAGCCTGCGTAAAAGAGTGGACTTTATCAACACCTGCACCAAAAAATTAAATTTAGACAATTGCTCGGCGTTCCATGCGAGGGCAGAGGAATTTTGCGCGTCGCATCGCGAAGCCTTCGATGTGTGCACCGCAAGAGCGGTGTCTTCGCTTGCGACTTTGGCAGAGCTGTGCGCGCCTCTCGTCAAGGTGGGCGGCTCATTTGTCGCGTACAAGGGGAGAACTCTTGCCGAAGAGTTGAAGGCGTCCGAAAGGGCATTCGACATCCTCGGATTGAAGACGAAAACAATAGCGGAATACAACATTTCGGAAGACGAGAAGCACTTCCTCCTCGTCTGCGAAAAGGTCAAACATTCCCCGCCTCAATATCCGCGCGGAGGCAACAAGCCCAAGACTCAACCGCTTTGAAATCGTAAAAAGATCGCAAAAAGACGGTCTTTTTTTCCCGATACCGCGCCGCTTTGAGGCGCTCTTTGATCTTGCGCCTTTGTTGAGCTTTGACGACCGTCCGAAGTGATCTCCTCTTTTTCTTTTAATATCTTCCCATGGAGATCGCCCTTCTTTTAAGGTTGAGGATCTTCGGTTTTATGCTAATTTTTATCCATATGTTTTAGGCGTTTTCTCTCTCAATTATATTTTGTTTTCTTATCCCAAACGTGTATTGACAACGGCTCGTGCCTTTTGATATAATATATCTATCAAATTACGGCTTGTGCCGAAAGAGGATGTATGGCTGATACCAAAAAAGTTTCCGACGCGGCGAACCTCGCTTTTTCTTTGGAAAAGGGCGAAAAGGTCAAAGACGGCGTCCGCATCATCAAGATCGACTCCATCGAGACCAATCCCGACCAACCGCGTACGCGCTTCGATCAGGCGGCTTTGCAAGAACTCGCCGCAAGCATAAAAAATTACGGAGTCATCCAACCCATCTTGGTCACCGAACTCGGCGACGGCAAATATGAGTTGATCGCCGGCGAAAGACGTATGCGCGCAAGCATGCTCGCGGGTCTTTCGACCATCCCTTGCATCGTCAAGTCGTTCACCGAATCGGATAGAGCGGAGATCGCGTTGATCGAGAACCTTCAACGCGAAGACCTCAACCCCGTCGAAGAGGCGAAGGCGTACCGCGCGCTCATGGACAAGTCGGGGATGACGCAGGAAGAACTTGCCAACAAGTTGGGCAAGTCTCGCCCCGCGATCGCCAACAGCCTGCGACTTTTGACGCTCAGCCCCAATGTGCTCGAACTTGTCGAGGCGGGCAGATTGAGCGCCGGTCATGCGCGTACTCTCGCGGTCATAAAAGACCAAAAAGTGCAGGAATCCTACGCCAAAGCAGCCGCCGACAAAAAGATGAGCGTGCGCCAGCTCGAGAGAATGGTCGCACACTACCTCAACCCCAAAAAGCCGACAAGGATCTATAATTCACCCGAACTCAAAGAACTCGTCAATAACATGCAGCACACGTTCGGCACAAAGGTCAAGGCGATCGGCAACAACGAAAAGGGACGTATCTATATCGACTACTATACCAAGGACGACCTTATTCGCATATACGACCTTGTTGAGAAGTTGAAGTGACTGCGCAAGCGGGCAGGTGAGCAAGGTTGAGGCGGCGGCTTTTACGCAGGGGCTTCACCCCGCCGCTCGCTAAGACCCAAGGGTATTGACCTTCGCGGTCGATGGTTCGCCCCTGCGCAAAATACGCTCGCCTCAACTGCGAGCACCGACAAACAAACCGACGGAAAACATCCGCCGGTTTTTTGTCGGCTTGCTCACCTGTCCGTTGCGCGGTCTGATTTGGGCTTGGTTCTATGACAGGCAGGCAAGGAATATATTTTTAGTCTTTAGGCGCGTCGGCGTGCGGCTAAGACCGCAGAGGGTATTGACCGTTTCAGTTCCGCGCTCGCTTTGGGGCGCGGAACTTTTTCACTTTTCATAAGCGTTTCTACTCTTTTTTTTACATCAATATTATGTAAAATTCTTTATATTAAGCTTTAAGATCAGTGTAATCTTTGTCAAGCTAATGTGCTCATATTTTTTCAATTTTTCAATACTTTTTTTTGCTATACGCGAGTAAAAAGCTTGGGATTCGCTTCTTGGCGTCACGGGTTTTCCCTACTGTAACTTAACGTGTTGCCGACTTTGCGCGCGAAGCGCGCGATCTTTGGAAGGGGTAAACGCAATTCTCGGTTCTCTTGAACATAATTTAAGATAAGCGTAATTTTTGTCAAGCTGTTATGTCATATTTTTATATGTTTGATAGGCAATACATTCCTCTTTATTTCTTTTCTTTGAAACATTATCAATACACTCTGCGTTCTTAGCCTCACTCTTATACTCTTAAATGATGCTCTTCGACTGCCTATCAATAAACCAAACTTAGACCTCACAACGGTTACAAAGACGCGCCTAAAAAAATTACGGCAAAATTGTCTTCTTTTTTTGTTTAGTTTTGAGTGGCAGAAAAAATTCGCTCAAAAACTCTCTTTTTATATCATTTTTACTATCAATATATTGAGCGCAGAGAGTGCTCCGTTCGGGTTGCGAGGCGGCGACTCGGTGTACTAAAACGTACACAGTCTGCTTACTACAAACAATTAAAGTCTACTTTTTAATTGAACGAGAAAAAGCCTCTCAAGCGAGGTGAGTTAAATTCTATAAAAATTGCTCCTTGCCTGCCTGTCATTAAACCAAGCCCAAAACAGACCGCGCAAGCGGGGTGAGGGCAAGCCTACAAAAAACGACAGCTTTTTTTACTGTCGTTTTTTTGTCGGTGCGTAGCAGTTTTGAGCGAGGAATTTTGCGCGCAGACGAATCGCGTCCCCGAAGCTCAATACCCTCTGCGGTCTTAGCGAGGGGCAAGACGAAGTATGCGCGCAAAAGATCCGCTCAAAACCTTGCCCTCACCCCGCTTGCGCGGTCACCTACTGAAGTTGCGGAGAGGGAGGATCATATAAAGATAGGTATCACCGTCCACAGGCACTATCACACTGGGCGAAGTCGGGGTGGAGAAGCGTATCTTTACATACTCATCCTCTATCACTTTGAGGCAGTCCAAGATGAACTTGGAGTTGAAGAGCATCTGCACCTCTTTGCCCTCGGTGAACACCGCGATCACTTCGTTGATGTCGCCGTATTCGCTGGCGGTGGAGACGGTGAGTTTACCCTCTTTGATGTCGAGTTTGACAAGGTTGGACTTCTCGAATCTGCTCATGACGTACGCTCTTTCGAGGCACCGTTCGAGCATATCCTTGGAGATGGTGATCGTCGTCTCAAAGTTGGTCGGGATGCTGGAAGCATACTTCATATATGTGCCGGAAAGAAGGTTGGAGATGATCTTGGTGTGTTTGAGATCGACGGCTATCTTCTTTTGGCAGATGGATATCTTTGCCGTCTCTTCGTCCTCTTCGAGAAGTTTGTATATCTCGGAAAGGTTCTTTGCCGGCACGATCGCGGCGGTGTAGGGCATGGTCTTGCCTATCTTCTTCTTGGAGATGGCGAGCCTGTATCCGTCCAAAGCGACGCAGCGCGCCTCTTCTCCTTCAAGTTCTAAAAGACAGCCTTTGAGCACGGGTCTGACGTCGTCCGTCGCCGCCGAGAAGATGGTCTTGATGATCATGTCCTTGAAGTCTTTTTGCAGCATCTCAAACTCTGTCTCGTACTCAAACTCTTGGATGGGCGGGTAGTCGCGGAGTTTCATCGCCTTGATGCTGGTGACGCTGTCCATATATTTGATGACGACCGTTTGATCGTCGTCGAAAGAGATCTCGATCTGATCTTCGGAAGAGAGCTTTTTGATGAGTTCGCCGAACAATTTGCCGGGAACGAGAGCCTCTCCTTCTATCTTTACGTCTGCGTTGATCGTCTTTTGGATCGCAAGTTCGGTGTCGGTCGCCGTCAAGGTGAGAGTGTTGCCGTATGCGGAAAGTTTGACCCCTTCCAAGATGGGAATGGTCTTCTTCACCGGCAAAGCCTTGATGACCCTTGTGAGAGCTTCCGAAAGCTGAGTTCCGTTGCAAATGATGTTCATATTTCCTCCGTTGAGCCGCGCTGCGGTCTTATATACAATTTAGATTTTCTTTTTATCGGATAATAATAATACCAATAAGGGAGGTGGAAAAGTGGACAAGCGTCGATAGGTGCGTTTTATCGACATATAGCCGCACTATTTAGTGTGTTCCCCGTGTGGAAAAGAGTGTTGAGAAAGGGTACTCTTTCTGCACAATTTCCACAATGGTATCATTTTTTCTCCAACATGCTCCTGATGTCGTTGATCTGCGCCTTGATGAGGTTGTCCGTCTTAGACGCGTCGGTGATCTTGTCGCGCGCGTACATTATCGTCGTGTGGTCGCGCCCGCCGAAGAATTGACCTATCGTCAACAGCGGGACACCTATCATGTCGTTGATCAAATATATCGCCATCTGCCTTGCGTTGGAGATGAGTTTGTTTTTGCGCTTGCCGACGATGTCCGCCTTTTTGACGCCATAGTAGGCGCATACCGCGTCGGTGATAGAGTCCATCGAAAGGACGTGCGTCGAGATGTCGATGTCGTCTTTGAGAGCCTCTTTGACAGCGTCGAGATCGTCCGTACTGCGCCCCGAAAGAGAGCAGAAGTAGACGACCTTGTTGAGAGCGCCTTCAAGCTCGCGGATGTTGGAAGTGATGTTCTCCGCAATGAAGAAGACAGCCTTTTGAGAGACGTCGTACTTCTTCATATATGCCTTCTTTTGAAGGATGGCTATCCTCGTCTCGATGTTGGGCTTGGTGACGTCGATCGTGAGTCCGCTCTGGAAGCGCGATTTGAGCCTCTCTTCGAGCGAGGCGAGTTCGCGCGGATGACGGTCGGACGTGAGGATGATCTGCTTGCGGAATTGGTACAGGTCGTTGAAGGTGTGGAAGAGCGACTCCTGACTGCCCGTCTTGCCGGACAAAAATTGGACGTCGTCCATCATCAACACATCCACCCCGCGGTACTTCATCCTGAATTTGAGGGTGAGATCGCTGTTTTTGAGCGAATCGATGTAGTCGTTGACAAATTGCTCGGACGTGACGTAGAGAATGTGCGCGTTCTTGTCATGTTCGAGAATGTAGTTGGCGATCGCGTGCATGATGTGAGTCTTGCCGAGACCGACCCCGCCGTAAATGAAGAGAGGGTTGTGATTTTTGCCCGGCTGCTCGGCGACCGACTTCGCGGCGGCGACTGCCAAAGCGTTGTTGTCGCCGACGACGAATGAGTCGAAAGTGTAGTCGGGATTGAAGACGTTGACGCTCTCTTCGTCTTGGACGGGTTTGTCCTCGACAGTCTCCGTCGGGGCAAAACTGTCCTTCTCGTTTTCGGTGATTATTTCTATGCCCGACACCTTGGAGCCGCTCGCCTTGATCGCCGCCTCGATCTGGTCGGCGTATTGAACGGGCACCTTCTTGAAGCTGTTGAGAGGAGCGACAAGAATGAGGACGTCGTTTTCGATCGTGTAGGGTACGAGATCTTTGAACCAAAGATCGAAGCTGATGGTCGAGATCATGACCTCAAGCTGCGACAAAATAGATCTCCATATGGCCTTGCATTCGTTCATACTGATATTATACTATCATCGCGAACTTTTTTCAAGAATATAATATAATAAATATTCGCGCGCGAAAAAAGAGATCAATCCTCGAGGATGCAGCCGTTGTTGACCTTGAAAGAGGAGTGAGGAACGTCCTCATCGAAGTGTGTGCAGGTGATCACCGTTTGCAGGTCGGCGCTCATCTCCAAGAGACGGCGGCTGCGCGCGGCGTCGAGTTCGCTCAAAACGTCGTCGAGGATGAGCACCGGAAGTTCGCCCACCTCGCCGCAAAAGAGGTCTATCTCGGCGAATTTGAGAGATAGAGCCGCGCTGCGCTGCTGACCCTGCGAGCCGAATTTGCGCACGTCGATGTCGTTCAAAGTGATCTTGAGATCGTCGCGGTGACACCCGAATGAGGTAAAGGAGAGATCGATGTCCTTTTCCACATTCGCCGAGAGTGCGGCGCGGTATTGCTCGGCGACCGCCTCGATGTCGTCGTAGTCGAGAGAACTTTCGAGGCAAATGCCGAGTTCTTCCTTTTCGCAAGACAGTTTGAGGTGAGCGTTTTTGGCATATGTTTTGAGTTTTTGGGCAAATTCGTAGCGCTTGCGCGTGATGTAGGCGCCGTGCTTGGCAAGCTGTGTGTCCCATACAAACAACGTCTGTTTGAGAGAGTTGATGCCGAGCCCCGATTTGAGGAGTTTGTTGCGCTGAGCAAGGCTCGCGTTGTACTTTTGAAGATTGAAGAGGTAGGGCTTGGACTGCTGGCAAAGACTGATGTCCATAAAGCGGCGGCGCTCTGCGGGTCCTTCCTTGATGAGTTTGAGCTCGTCGGGAGAGAAGTAGACGATGTTGAGCACGCCCAAGATCTCGCTCATCTTGTAGGCGGGCACGCCGTCGATCGCGAGCCGCTTTTTGCCCTTGGAATCGATGATGAGGCGTACCTCGTAGCTGCGGTATTGTTTGATCACCTCGACGCTCGCCGACGCCCTGTCCGCGCCCCAACGTATCATCTCTTTGTCGTTTTGTGTGCGCGGAGACTTGCCTATCGCGCAGCAATAGAGACTTTCGGCAAAATTAGTCTTGCCGCTGGCGTTCTCGCCCTCAAAGACGTTGAGACCCTCTTTGAGAGTCACGGTCTGAGACGCGTAGTTGCGAAAATCCGTCAATGTCACCTTGCCTATACGCATAGATATATTATAAATCAAAATTTGAGCGGAGTAAACCTTTTGAGCTTTGAGCGCACTCAAAAAAAAGATTGACAAAACCGTTACTCTATTGTAATATAATATCATAAACACAGGAGGACGCCCGTGAGCGATTCGGACCCCGGCAGTAGTTGTAGAAGACGGGGCAACGAACAACGACAGATATCCAAGCATGATCCCGAACCAAAGCGGGTCGTGCTTTTTTGTTCAAAAAAATAAAAGAAAAAGGCAGGAAAAAAGAAAAAAATGACGATGTTTTGGGCAATTGTTTTACAGATAGTGCTTATCGTCCTCAACGCGGTGTTTGCGGCGGCGGAGATAGCGGTCATCTCGTTCAACGAAAACAAACTCAAAAAATTAGCCGACGACGGCAACAAAAAGGCGAAGAGGCTCATCTCTCTTACGTCCCACCCGACCAAGTTCCTCTCGACGATACAGGTCGCGATCACGCTCGCGGGTTTGCTCGGAAGCGCGTTCGCGGCGGACTTCTTCGCCGAACCGCTCGCTCAGGCGATCATAAACGCCGCAGGCATCGAGTCCTCAGCCGGTATCACCGCGATCAATACGGTGTGTGTCATCTTTATCACGATCGTGCTCGCGTTCTTCAACATCACGTTCGGCGAGCTCGTCCCCAAACGCGTCGCGATGAAGTGGGCGGAAAAATATTCGCTCGGCATATCCGGCGTGCTCAAAGTCGTGTCTGTCGTCTTCACTCCGCTTGTGTGGTTGCTGACAGTGTCGTCCAACGCCGTGCTGCGTATATTCGGCATCAAAAAGGACGAGGACGACAACACCGTCACAGAAGAGGACATCGTCCTCATGGCGGAAGCGGGCAGCGAAAAGGGACAGATCGACGAGAAGGAGAGCGAACTCATCCAAAACGTCTTCGACTTCAAGGACAACACCGCCGGCGAGGTCTGCACCCACCGCAAAGACGTCGACATCGTGTTCACCGGCGAGAACGACTCCAAGTGGGAAAAGACGGTCTACGGCAGCCGCCACATCTATTACCCCGTCTGCGGCAAGGACGCCGACGACGTGCTCGGTATACTCAACACCAAGATCTACTTCCGCCTCAAAGACAAGTCGCGCAAAAACGTCATGGAAAAGGCGGTCCAACAGGCGGTCTTCGTGCCCGAAAACATGCCCGCGAACGAACTTTTCTACCGCATGAAGGACACCAAAGAGCACGTTATGATTGTGCTGGACGAATACGGCGGTATGAGCGGCATCGTGACGATCAACGACTTGCTCGAACTGCTGGTCGGCGACATGGCGGACAAGGACGAAAAGTCGGAATATTCGATCGAAAAGATCGCCGACGACAAGTGGCATATCATCGGGCTTGCGCCGATGGAAAAGGTGGAAGAGGCACTCGATATGGACCTTCCCGACGAGGAAAAAGAGGACTGCGAGACCTTCTCGGGCTATGTGTGCTCGGTGATGAGCTCCGTCCCGGACGACGGCGACACCCCCGAGATAGATTCGGACGGACTGCATATCGAGGTCAAAAAGGTCAGCTCGCACCGTATCGTCGAGATGATCGTCACCAAACAGCCCGCCAAAGAGGAGCAGTCCGCTGTCGACGAAGACAAGAATAAGGAAAAGGAAGATTAAGAAAGAAGCCCTCAGGCAAGAGGAAAAGCAAACAAACGCGGTTTGGGAAAGATCGTCACAAACCGCGTTTTGCATTCTTTCAAAAAGAGGTCAATGAGTCTTGTTGAACGCTATCGTTCGAGAAAACGATTTTGAAACTTTGAGCCACGAAGAGATGACAGCCGACAGAACGGTGAGGACGGCGGCGATCAGCCCCGCATGCCAGCCGAGAGGCAGGTATACGGTGTCGATCAAAGGGAGGCTCGCGGAGTTGTTGAAGATGAAAAGACCGATAGCCGCAACGCACAGACCGAGGACAACGACGCATATGACGAGGACGACCAGCGACGCGAACATCAGCGCAAACAGAGAGCGCCGATCGAAACCTATCGCGCGCAGGACGCCGTACAGCCTGTCTTTGGACGAGATCAAAAACGAGAAAGAGGCGACCCCGAGAGTGACAAGGCAAAGCGACAGCACGAGAGCCAAAGGCAGATACAGCGAAAGGCGTTTTTCGCAAAGAGAGTCGTAAAAACCCGCCAGACCGGAGGAATTTTCGGCGACCACTCTGCTCAAAACATCGCCCGACGAGGAGGAATCGAGTTCGAGGGGAGAGTAGACGGAAGAGATGTCGCGTTCGAGTTGAAGGAGTGCGGAGCGGCTGTCGGACATGTCCGAGAGATCGAAAAAGAAACCTATCATCTCGCAGTCGCGCATAACGAGATTGTCTCTCCGTTGCCCCGGCGACAGGACGACACCGTCGCGCAAGCCGTAACTTCCTTCGGAGACGATCCCGGTCACGGTCAGCTCCAACCGTCCCTTTTCGCGTATCTTCGGGACGCGGACGGAGTCTGTCCCCACCTCGTAATAGAGAGTTCCGTATCCGAGAGAAAAACTGTCGCCTACCGCCAAGCCGAGACGCTCAGCCATGACGTCGCCGATCAACGCTTCGCCGTCTTTGGGCGCGGACAGATCTGCCGCATAGGACGCGTATTCGTCATAGCCGCTCACGCCCGAAAGAATAGAGCCGCTTTGATCCATTGCGGAATAGAGACCGTCGGCGCGGTAGAGGCGTATGCGGTCGCCGTAGCCCTTGCCGACGAAGACGGAATCGTAGAGGAAAGACGATTGAATGACGGTGCAATAGGTGTTGTAATCGGCGGAATTTTCAGGCGCGTCTCTCAATTCGGCGAGTTCTTCGGACGGCAGCTTGGGAGAGAAAAAGCCCGAGATCTCAAACTCGATGTAGGACGCGTCCTCTTTGAAGGTCAGAGAAGGACCCAAAAGAGAAGAGACATAGAGGTCGTCTTCGCTCAGAGGAAGCGTTTCGCCGACCAGCTCCTCGGCGGAGGAAAAGTTTTTGTAATACTCCGATCGCAGCAATATATCCGCAAAATAGACAGGCAGCATGACTTGGTCGGGCCGCGACGGGAAATCGCCGTATGCGACGTCGACGTCCGCACCGGTCGATGGGTCGTATTCTATCGCCCGGGACAGGTTCGTGTCGAGAGACGATTGGTAAAGCGGCAATAACATGGAGAAAAAGCCGAGATCGTGCGCGTCCAAACCAAAATCCCAGACGGGCGACGCGTCGTCGCGCAATGAGAGGAAGCTCTCATCGTCGCCGATATCGGACGGCGCAAGTTCGAAATAGACGTTTTTGCCGCGGGCGGAGTCGAGAGAGGACGCAAGCGCAGCGGGAAAGTCCGCGATGAGCAAGGTGTAGGAGACAGCCGAGAGGGCGAACACGAACAAAAAAGCTATCGCCGTAAAGAGGCATTTGAGCCTATTCTTTTCAAAGCCCGAACGGACCAATTTGAATGCGCTTTTCGGCGCCAAACGAGGTTTGCTCGCCCCAAACGGTTTTTGTTGTTCGTCCGCCGCGGACGGGAGCTCGGGAAGATCGGAAGAGATGACGCAGCCGTCCTCGAGGACAACGGAATATTGACCGTACTCTCGGTTGAGGCGCTCGTTGTGGCTGACGACGACAACGAGGCGCTCGTCGGCGATCTCGCGCAAAAGAGACATGATCGTCTCGCCGTTCTTGCGGTCGAGGTTGCCGGTCGGCTCGTCGGCAAAGATGATCGCGCCGTCCTTGACCAAAGCTCTCGCGACCGCGACGCGCTGCTTCTCTCCGCCGGAGAGGAGAGAGACGCGCTTGGAGAAATGTTCGTCTTTCAACCCCACGCGAGAAAGCAGTGTCAAGACGTCTTGGTCGGACAAAGACTTGCCGCACGCTTCGGCGGCAAGGCGTATGTTTTCGGCGCAGGACATCTCGTCGACGAGCATGAAATCTTGATAGACGTCGGAGACTTTGCCGCGGCGGAATTGTTCGACGTTAGACGCGTTTATCTCACACCCGCACCAAAAAACCTTGCCGAAAGAGGGCAGGTCGGCGCCAGATGCGATGTTGAGCAAAGTGGTCTTGCCGCAGCCGCTCTCGCCGCAGACGATCACCAACCCCTTGTCGGGGAAGGTGAGCGAAACGTCGGACAGAGCGGCGTAGTCGTCGTATTTTTTTGTGATATGTTCAAGGGTCAGCATCTGCCGCCTCCCGTAAGCAAGAAGTAAGGTTTGACGAGCGCGTTCATATCAATGAGACTTGCGGAACGCGATCGTGCTTGAATACATGTTTTTGACCTTGACGGCAACGGCGGCGAGCATCGTTGCCACGGTCACCACCGACGTTATCAGCCCCGCGTGCCAGCCGAGGGGAATTATGTATTCGTTGCAAAGAGGCATCGTCGCAAGAGACGAACTGATCAGCAGACAGACGACGCCGGAGACCGTAAGCCCGAGCGCGACGATCGCGACGGCGAGCACGGACAATTGAGCGACCATGACCGCGAACATTCGGCGCCTGTCGTATCCGAGCGCGCGCAGGGCGTCGAACATCTTCTCCTTGGAAGAAAGCAGGAACAAAAAGAACGCCGCGTCGAGGCAGATCAATCCCACAAGGAAGACGATCGCCGCAGGTAAAAAGGCGATGTATTTTGCCTGAATGAGATTGAAGTAGCAATTGTAGAACTCGCTCAAATTTTGCAAGAATACGGTGTTGAAAAGGGCTCCCTCGGCAGAAGATTCGAAAACGAAAACGGAACTCAGGTCGTCCTCGAGCGACAAAAGAGCGGCGTAGGTCGACCCCACATCGGCAAAGTTAAAGTAGAAGGAACGAGAGGTCTTCGGTTCGGCGAAGGGGAGACGTTCAAAGAACCGCTCTTCGGACAAAAACAGTCCGCTGTCGAGCGAGGGATCGTTTGTCTCGGACAGAACGGCGGCGACGGTGAACTCGACCGCATCGGACGCGACGCCGCCGGACGAGATGGAGCCGGATGAGACCGCGGAGGAAGCGGGCGACAACGCCAAGGTGAAGACGTCCCCGACGGAAAGAGAAAGAGTCTGCGCAGCCCGGGAGCCCAACACGACTTCGTCGAAGCCGGGGACCGCGACCCCGTCGGAGTACGAGGCATAGACGTCAAAGCCAAAAATATTGACGTTTGCCGACGCGCCGTCGATCGTTGACTGTAACAACACGATAAAACCTCCGTCGGTATACAGAGCGTCGCGACGGGCAAAGCCTTCGTCGACAAAAACGGCGGAAGACATAAAATCGACGTGAGGGACGCGAGAGTCGAAGACTCCGCAGATGCGATACTCTTTCTCCGGAGACGTTTTAGAAAAGGTCTTGCCGACAAGAGAGTCGACCGCGTCGACGTCGGAATAGCAGAGAGAATCGAGAAAAATTTCCGCGGCGTACAGAGAGATCATGATCTCGTCGGGCGAGGAGGGAAAATCTCCGCACACGACGTCGACGTCCGCGCCTACCTCCGGGTCGTATACGATCGCATTGTCGAGGGAGGAAAGGGCGGGAGGGTCGGAGTAGCCGAGAGAGGAAAGAGGCGCCGACCAGCCGACGACGGTCGACGCGTCGTCGCGCAAAGCGAGAAATTCGTCCGGGTCGCCGTCACGATTTGAGGGAAGGCGGACCAGCACGTTCTTTGCGGCGGCGGCGTCGAGAGAGGACGCGAGCGCGAAAGGAAGGTCCGCGATGAACAGGGTGTTGATGATCGCGGACAGCGCAAAGACGAAGATGAAAGAGATCGCCGCCAAGACGCTCTTGACGGTGTTTTTGCGATAGCCCGTGCGAGCCAGCCCGATCACCGTCTTAGGGGTGAGCCGAGCAGGCTTTGCCCCAAACGGTTTTTGTTGTTCGTCCGCCGCGGAGGGGAGCTTTGGAAGATCGGAAGAGATGACGCAGCCGTCCTCGAGGACGACGGAATATTGACCGTATTCTCGGTTGAGGCGCTCGTTGTGGCTGACGACGACAACGAGGCGCTCGTCGGCGATCTCGCGCAAAAGAGACATGATCGTCTCGCCGTTCTTGCGGTCGAGATTGCCGGTCGGCTCATCGGCAAAGATGATCGCGCCGTCCTTGACCAAAGCCCTCGCGACCGCGACGCGCTGCTTCTCTCCTCCGGAGAGGAGAGAGACGCGCTTGGAGGAAAAACCGCTGTTCAAGCCCACACGCGCGAGCAGTCCCGAGACGTCTTGGTCGGACAAAGACTTGCCGCACGCTTCGGCGGCAAGGAGTATGTTTTCGGCGCAGGACATCTCGTCGACAAGCATGAAATCTTGATAGACGTCGGAGACTTTGCCGCGGCGGAATTGCTCGATGTTAGACGCGTTTAGCTCACACCCGCACCAAAAAACCTTGCCGAAAGAGGGCAGGTCGGCGCCCGAGGCGATGTTGAGCAAAGTGGTCTTGCCGCAGCCGCTCTCGCCGCAGACGATCACCAACCCCTTGTCGGGGAAGGTGAGCGAAACGTCGGATAGAGCGGTCTTGTTGCCGTATTCTTTTGTGACATGGTCAAGGGTCAGCATAGGCGCCACTCCTCCAAAGAGAGACGAAAGAGAGACGAATTGCAAAAATCAAAAGTCATTAACAATACCTCCAATATATCAATCATAACACAAAATATCGTCGCCGTAAATATCTGCCGCGATATTTTACATTAAATTTACATTAAAGCAGACGGCGCGAGGTTGCCGCAGGGCGCGAAAACGGCTTTCCCCGAGGAGATGTACGGGAGAGGGCAAAATGTGGCTCAAAACGGTTGATAGACGGGCTGGGCGTGTGCTATAATATGGTTGTTAAAATATTATAATCTTGTGCGAGCGCGCGCATACGCGTGCACGCGTGCAAGAGGGAGGTACAAATGTCCAAACAAGACGGCTATACCGAGAGCAACATTCAGGTGCTCGAAGGTCTTGAGCCCGTTCGAAAGAGACCCGGCATGTATATCGGCTCGACGGACGAGAGAGGACTTCACCACCTCGTCTTCGAGGTCGTGGACAACTCCATCGACGAGGCGATGGCGGGCTTTTGCGACACCGTCGAAGTGGAGATCCTCGAAAACGGCGCGGTGTCCGTCACCGACAACGGCAGAGGTATCCCGGTCGGCATCATCGAAAAAGAGGGAAAATCCGCAGTCGAGGTCGTGCTGACCAAGCTGCATGCGGGCGGCAAGTTCGGCGGCGGCGGATATAAGTTCTCGGGCGGTCTGCACGGCGTCGGCGTGTCGTGCGTCAACGCGCTGTCCGAGTGGCTGGACGTCGAGGTCGCACAAGACGGCAAGCTGTACAAGATGAGCTTCAACCGCGGCGTCGCTCAAAGACCGCTCGCGTGCATAGGCAACACCCAAAGACGCGGCACAAAGGTCGTGTTCTATCCCGACAGCCAGATCTTCGAGACGCTCGACTTCGATTATGCGACGCTCCGCCACAGATTGCAGGAGCTCGCCTACCTCAACAAGGGGCTGAAGATCATCCTCAAAGACAGCCGTCCGCTCAAAGAAAATTGCGAGACGTTCCACTATGAGGGCGGCATCGTCGAGTTCATCCAAAGCATCAACACCAAGGGCGGCATCCCCGACACCCCGCTGTACATCCACACCGTCGCGGACGACTATCAGGTCGAGATCGCGATGCAATACAACGACAGTTACAGCGAGCAGATCTATTCGTACGCCAACAACATCAACACCCACGAGGGCGGCACGCACCTCGACGGCTTCAAGGCGGTCTTGACCAAGCTGTTCAACGACTACGGCGAAAAGCTCAAGCTGCTCAAAAACGAGGAAAAGCTCAGCGGCGACGACTGCCGCGAGGGCATTGTCGCGGTCGTGTCGGTCAAGCTGATCGACCCCCAATTCGAAGGGCAGACCAAGACGAGATTGGGCAACAGCTTTATGCGCGCGGTCGTCACCAAGGCGTTCGGTGAAAAGCTGGAGGCGTATTTTGAGGAAAATCCGCGCGAGGCGCGCGAGATCATCACCAAGGCGGTCAACGCCAAAAAGGCGCGCGACGCGGCGCGTAACGCCCGCGACCTCACCCGCCGCAAGAGCGTGCTCGAATCGACGACGCTCCCCGGCAAACTCGCCGACTGCACCGAGCGCGATCCGTCCAAATGCGAGATCTACCTCGTCGAGGGCGACTCCGCAGGCGGTACCGCAAAGCAGGGCCGCGACAGACGCTTCCAGGCGATCCTGCCCCTGCGCGGCAAGATCCTCAACGTCGAAAAGGCGAGCCTGCACCGCATACTCGAAAGCGATACGATCAAGGACATGATCACGACGTTCGGCTGCGGCATACACGAGGACTGCGACCTCTCCAAGCTCAAATACGACCGCATCATCTGCATGACCGACGCGGACGTCGACGGCAGCCATATCCGCATTTTGCTGCTGACGTTCTTCTACCGCTTCATGAAGCCGGTCGTCGAGCAGGGACACGTCTACATCGCCCAGCCGCCCCTTTACAAGGTTACCCAAAAGGGCACCAAGAAGGAGTCCTACTTCTACAACGACGCAGACCTCGAAAACTATCTCGTCAGCATTGACCGCAAGGCGGAAGTGCAGCGCTACAAGGGTCTCGGCGAGATGAGCCAGGATCAGCTGTGGGACACCACGATGAACCCCGAAACGCGCACAATGCTCCGCGTGAGCATCACCGACGCGGAAAAGGCGAACGAATTGTTCACCGTTCTGATGGGCGAAGAGCCCGAGAAGAGGCGTGAGTTCATCGAACAGAACGCCAACCTCGTCGCCGACCTCGACGTATAAGGAGACACCATGGAAGATAAGAGCAACAAGAAAGATATCGACGAGATGCTCAAAGGCACCAAGTATATCGACATCGAACTCGAAAGCGAGATGAAAAAGTCGTTCATCGCCTACGCGATGGCAGTCAACGTCTCGCGCGCGATCCCCGATGTGCGCGACGGTCTCAAACCCGTCCACAGAAGGATCTTGTTCGACATGAACGAACTCGGCTTGACCTCGGACAAGCCCTACCGCAAATGCGCGCTCATCGTCGGCGACGTGCTGGGCAAATACCACCCCCACGGCGACAGCTCCGTCTATGACGCGCTCGTCAGGCTCGCGCAGGACTTCTCCATCCGCTGCACCCTCGTCGACGGGCACGGCAACTTCGGCTCCGTAGACGGCGACCCCCCGGCGGCGTACCGCTACACCGAAGCCAGACTGTCAAAGATCGCAAACGAGATGATCCGCGACATCGACAAGAACACCGTCGACTTTTACCCCAACTTCGACGACACGCGCGAACAGCCCGTCGTGCTGCCCAGCAGGTTCCCCAATCTGCTCGTCAACGGCTCGGACGGCATCGCGGTCGGCATGGCGACGTCCATCCCCCCGCATAACCTCGGCGAGGTCATCGACGGCACGATAGCGCTCCTCGACAACCCCGAGATCGACATCGAGGAGCTGATGGACTACATCCCCGCGCCCGACTATCCGACCGGCGCGCTCATCATGGGCAGCAGCGGCATCAAGAAGGCGTATCGCACCGGACGCGGCAACGCGATCATTCGCTCCAAGGTCGAGATCGAAGAGCACAGCAACGGCAAGAGCCGCCTCATCGTCACCGAGATCCCCTATCAGGTCAACAAAGCCAACCTCATCGCCGCGATCGCCGAATTGGTCAAGCAGAAGAAGGTCGAGGGCATCTCCGACATCCACGAACAGTCCGACCGCGAAGGCATGCGCATCGTCATCGAGATCAAAAAGGACGTCAACCCGCAAGTCGTGCTCAACTTGCTTTACAAGCACACGCAATTGCAGGTGTCCAACCCGATGATCATGCTCGCGCTCGTAGACGGCACGCCCAAGATCTGCAACCTCAAAGAGATCCTCGAAGCGTACGTCAAACACCAAAAGGCGGTCATCACGCGCCGCACGCAGTTCGACCTCGACAAGGCGCTCGAGAGAGAGCACATCGTCAAGGGTCTCGTCATCGCGCAGGCGGACATCGACGAGGTCATCGCGATCATCCGCTCCTCCCCCGACAGACAGACGTCGGCGGAAAGGCTCATGAGCCGCTTCGGGCTGTCCGAAAAACAGGTCAACGCCATCCTCGATATGAGACTGCACAGACTCAATCAGCTGGCGGTCCACGAGCTGCAAGAGGAGCTGGACGCGCTCGGCAAACAGATCGCCGACCTGCAAAACATCCTCGCGACCCCCAGCCGTATCGTCGACATCATCAAGACGGAATTGGCAGAGATCAAGACGAAGTACAACGACCCGCGCCGCAGCGAGATCACCTACGATTACAGCGACATCGACATCGAGGACCTCATCGAGCAGGAGGACATCGTCGTCACCATCACGCACAACGGCTACGTCAAGCGCATGGGCACGGACGAGTACCGCGTGCAAAGACGCGGCGGCGTCGGCGTGTCCGCCCACAAGACAAAGGAAGAGGACTTCGTCGAAAACGTCATCGCGACCAATACCCATGAGGACATCCTCTTCTTCACCAACAAGGGCAAGGTCTACCGCTGCCGCGGCTATCAGATCCCCGAAGCGGGCAAGAGCAGCAAGGGCAGAGCGATCGTCAACCTCCTCAACCTCGAGGCGGGCGAGACGGTCAGCGCGTACGTCCCCGTCCCCAAGGGCAGCGAGGGCTTCCTGATGCTGGCGACAAAGAACGGTCTCATCAAAAAGACAAAACTCGAAGAGTTCGTCCGCATCAACAGCAACGGCAAGATCGCGATCACCCTCGTCGACGGCGACGAACTCATCGGCGCGCAGCTCACCAAGGGCGGTCAGGACGTCATCATGGCGTCCAGCGGCGGCAAGTGCATCCGCTTCAACGAGGACGACGTCCGCCCGACAGGCAGAAACAGCCAGGGCGTCAAGTCCATCCGCCTCGACAGCGGCGAAGCGGTCGTCGATATGACCCTCGTCCGCGACAACTGCGAGGTGCTGACCATCACCCAAAACGGCTACGGCAAGCGCACCGACGTGTCCGAGTATCGCCAACAGGGCAGAGCCGGCAGCGGTATCAAGGTGGGCGTGCTCAACGACAAGACGGGCAACGTCGTCAACCTCAAATTGGTCGACCCCGAAAGCGATGACGTGATGATCATCTCCGACAACGGCGTCATCATCCGCGTCAAGGCGAGCGAGATCTCCAAGATGAGCCGCAATACGCAGGGCGTCAAGGTTATGCGCATCAAGGACGAGAACAGCAAGGTCGTCGCGTTCACCGTTGTGCCGCACGAGGAGGAGACCGAAGACGCCGAAAACCCCGCCGACGAGCAGGTCGCCGAGCAGACCGTAGAGGAGAGCGCTCCGAGCGACGGCAAGGACGAATAAGCCTCTCATCGACACGGGCAGGAAAAATCTATCAAAAAGGGCGCGTCCGCAAAGAGCGGGCGCGCCTCGTATATTGTTCGGCTCAACTTATTTTTCGTCTTCGCTTGAAATTCACCTTTCCTTATGTTATGATGATATCGGTGGAAAGAAAGGAGGCAATTATGAAACGCAAAACGCGGCTCTTTTTTTGTGCGCAGCAATCGGCGGCGCGGCAGGGTGGCGTTTGGCGCGATCGGGCAGATCACGCCGCCGCAAAGGGCTTCATGCGGTTGACAGCGCGCCGCCGCGGTGATAGAATATCCGCGAAAAGGAGTTGAAATGGACGGATATAAATTGGAAATGCATCTGCATACCTCGCGCAACAGCGATTGCGGCAAGGAGTGCCCGGCGGACATCGCAAAGATATACGCAGACGCCGGCTACAACGGCATCGTCTGCACGAACCACCTCAACCGCAACGACCTGTACGGATATGTCGCGCCGCCGTGGAAGAGGCTTTTTCGCAGCATCCCCGACTGCTGGCTGCGCGACCTGCTCGAACTCAAAGAGGAGTGCGCAAAGGTCGGCATCGACGTGTTCGCCGGCGCGGAAGTGTCGCCCGACGAGGTCACTTACTACAAGCCCGACCACCCATATGCGGAGTTTTTGATGTACGGAATCACCGCGGACGAGCTGCGCGAAAATTGCGAGAGATTTTTGACAATGACGCAAAGGGAGCTGTTCGAATGGTGCGACAGCCGCGGCATAGTGCTGGCGCAGGCACACCCCTACCGCGAGATGTGCGACGTCATGGACACGTCGCTGCTGCACGGCATAGAGATCTCCAACACCCACCCCGGGCACGACTCGCGCAACGCGCTTGCGGTCGAGTTGTGCAAAAGGACGGGGCTCATCCCGACCGGAGGCAGCGACTTCCACTACCGCGGAGGAGAGGGCGGCGGCGTCATCCTGCCGCGCCGTCCCAACGACGAACGCGACCTCGCCGCTATCTTGAGAGAGCGCAGACACGAGGTCATATTCAAGGAAAACGAGCAGGGCTGACGGCTGAGAAAAACGGCGAAAAACAAACACGGGCGCGAAAAACGCCCGTGTTTTTGTCTGCCCTTAGCTCAATTGAGCCAAGGCAAAGTTTCGTCCATCATCGCAGCGCCGCCGTCGTCGCACGCGAACAGCGCAATGCCGCCGGGCGACAGCGTCACGCGGCTTGCGACGAACGCGCCGTCTTTGTGTCCGCCGTCGATGAAGACGGGAAGGCCGGGATAGGTCTCGGTGTCGAGGTCGCAGTAGTGCCAATGCCCGGTGAGCGCCGCCGACGTCTTTATGCCCGTCAGCGCCGCGATCGTGCGGTCGGTCAAGTCCTCTTCGATGAAGAAGCGCGGAGAGTGGCAGAGCGCGATCGTCTTGCCGTCCTCGGTCAACGTCTCGACCCAATCGACGTTCTCGGCGCGGTAGGCGCCGAAGTCGGCAAGCCCGCCGTATTCGGGGTGAGAGTCCTCTTTGTCCTCGCCGCTGTCGAGCACGACGAAGCGGTAGTCGCCCGCCTTGACCTCGAAATAGAATTCGTCCAAGCCGAGCGCGTCCGCAAGATAGGGCGCATACGCGCCGCGCGTCTCGTGGTTGCCGCGCGTGTACACTATCGGCATCGTGCCGCCTCCGAGGTCGCCGCCGAACTCCACCAAATAGCGGACGAGCTCGTCCTCGGTGCCTAGGTCGGGCGACGCGTCGCCGAGAAGGATCACTCCGTCATAGTCGCCGAGGAAGGCTATCGCGTCCTTTGCCAAGTCGTTGCGCGTGTGCCAATCGGACACGCAAAGCCAAGTCTGAGTTTCGCCGTCGCACGGCGTGAACGCGTATTCTTCCGAGACGATCGTCTTGCCGCTGCGGCTGCCGTAGGCGTACGGCTCGTACACCTGCATCGAGCCGACGGTATAGCTGTTGTTGTCGAGATGTTCGTACGGGACGCGGACGGAGTGTACGCGCGAGTCGGACTCTATCTTGCCCTGCTTTTGGTCGTAGACGCGGTAGGTCTCGCCCTCGTATTCGTATTCGACAAAGCCCGTCCCTTCGTCCGTCGTCGCGAACACGATCGAGTAGTCGGAGCCGGTGTCGAGCACCATCGGGTCGGAGACAAAGCCGTAGACGGCGGGGGAATAGACGGTCAGGACAGCGCCCAGCACGAGCGCGACGCCGACGAGAGAGACGATCGCGACGCGCGCGATCTTGTGCTTGATCTCGGGGAAGAACAGCGCAAAGAAAACTATCGCAAAATAGAGCAGCGCGTACGGCGCCAAACCCGCCGCGCCGCGAAGCACGACGGGAGCGGTCTCCTCGCCGCCCGAGATCAGCAGGACGATGTTGAGGATGCAAAACACCGCGGTGAAAAAGTCGGTGATCGCGTACGCCGCCGTCATCGCCCCGGGGTGCGAGTCAAAGAGATCGCGCTTTTTGAACGCGAGCGCCGCCCATGCGGTCGCGACGACCGCGTTCGCCGCGATCAGCCAAAACAGCATTTGCGAAAAGCCGGGGAACAGCGCGATGTCCAAAAAGACGTGCTGGTTGCTGCGGCTTGCGTAGAAGAACAGGGGCGCGAGCGCCGCCAACACGGCGAACACCGACGCGCATGTCTTTGAGAAAAGAGCCCGTTGAAATTTGTTCATGATTCCTCCCGTTGCTTAGGCGAGCGTCTTGAAAGACGCCGTAACCATATAGTGATCGGACAGGTCGGTCTCGACGACCTCGCCGCCCGTGAGTTCCAAGGTCTTGCAAGTGTAGATGATGTTGTCTATGCTGCGAAAAGACGAATCCCCCGAAAACGTCGCGAGCGCGTTGTCCGGGTTTATGAAGAGAGCATAGTCGTCGCTGTCGAAAAAGGGCGCCAGGTCGTCGAACGACGAAATGTTGAAGTCGCCGGTCAGCACCTTGTACGGGGACGGGTCGCTCTGCATCAGCTCGAAGATGAATTCCACTTGCAGCTCGCGCAGCAGCCTGCCGTCCACCTGCGTGCCCGTATAGTCGAGATGAGTGTTGTAGAACGCGATCCGCACGCCGTCGACGTCGATCAGAGTGCGCTGTACCATGCGCGGCTCCATAAGCGCGGAAACATAGGGATAGGGATAGGGCAGCATCGCGTATTGCGCGTCGGCGATCGCGCGGGACGTCGTCGTCATAATGCCGTACTTGTCGCCCATAGCGTATGTTTCGGTGGGGGTGAAGTGCTTGTTGACGAGAGAGCCGCTCGTCAACGCGGTCGTGAAACCTCCTCCGCGACGGTCGAAGTCGTCGGTGTCGACCTCCTGAAGCCCGGCGATGTCTACGCCGTAGTCGTCAAGCTGAGCCGCGATCGCATATTCGTTTTCGAGGGTGTTGCCGCCGCTCCAAACATTGTAGCTCGCGACGGTGAAAGTTGTCTCGCCGCGCGAGGCGTCGACGTTTCGCTCCGCGTCGAACTCGGGCATGTCGGGCATCGGCAGACAGGAAACAAAGAGAGCAGCCGCCAAAGCGACGGTGCAGACAACGCAAATTGCCGCAAAAAAATAGCGCCTTTTCATAATTTTCTCCTTGATTCGATTGTACTTCAAAACGGCGAAGTTGTCAACAAAGAAATGTTAATTTAATATTGAAAACCGTCCCCAAACGCTTGCAAACTCGCGCGCAAAGGTATATAAATATTCGCGGAATATGGAAGAGCAAAAGAGGGACGCCGCAAAGGCGTCCAAGTGGTACATCGTCAAGGGCATACTCAAAAGCCGCATCGTGCTGATCGTCGCGCTGGTCGCGGCGGCGGTCACCTGCTTTTTCGTGCCGCCCGACGGCGGCTATGCCGACTATTTCGACCTCGACACGCTGTCTTGCCTCTTTTGCACGCTCGCGGTCGTCAGCGCGCTCAAACGCCGCCGCTTTTTCGAGTGGCTGGCGGTCAAAATCGTCACCGCGTTCGGCAATATGCGCCGCGTGACGTTCGCGCTGGTGTTCGTCACCTACTTCGGCTCTATGATCATGGCGAACGACATGGCGCTGATCACATTTTTGCCGCTCGGATGGCTGGTGCTGTCGTCGTGCGGCAAGACAAAATATACCGCGTTCGTCTTTGTCATGCAGAACGTCGCCGCCAACCTCGGCGGTATGCTGACCCCGTTCGGCAACCCCCAAAATCTGTACCTGTATTCGTTTTTTGAGATAGGCGCCGGCGAATTCTTCGCGATCATGGCGATCCCGTTCGCGGTGGCGTTCGTGCTCATCGCCGGCACTTGCCTTGTCGTCAAGCCCGAGCCGATACGCCTCGAAACTCACCCCGAACCCGCGCCGCCCGTGTGGAGAATGATCGTCTACTTCGTGCTGTTCGCGCTGTCGGTGATGATCGTCTTCCGCGTGTTCCCGTACTACGTCGGGCTGATAGTCGTCACCGTCGCGCTGGCGATACTCGAGCCCAAGTGCTTTTTGCGCGTCGACTACGGCTTGCTGCTGACCTTTTGCGCGTTCTTTGTCTTTTCGGGCAATCTCTCGCGCATCCCGGCGGTCCGCGACCTGCTCGCGTCCGTCGTCGCGATGTCGCCGCTCCTCGTCGGCACCGCGACATGCCAAGTCATCAGCAACGTGCCGTCCGCGGTGCTGCTGTCGCGCTTTACGACAGACTATCGCCACCTGCTGATCGCCGTCAACATCGGCGGGCTCGGCACGCCGGTGTCCTCGCTTGCAAGCCTCATCACCCTCGGGGAGTACCGCAAGCGCGAACCCGGCAAGACGCTGCGCTACCTCGGGCTGTTTTCGCTGATCAACTTCTCCTACCTCGCCGTGCTGATCGGATCGAGCTATTTGGCGGATCTGATAGTTTGATTTCGGTTCAAGAAAGCGGCGCCCCGAAAGGAGCGCCGCGGTTTTTTTGCTTTGCTGCCGGTTTATGCCCTGTCCGAGCAGACGAGCGCGGCGGCGCCCAAGATGCCGGCGTCGTTGCGCAGCGACGCGATCTTGACCGCGACGCGGGGGTTGAACTTGGCGCCGAACGCTTCGGCGTCCATTTTCTTTTGAAGGGGAACGGTCAGGCGCTCGCCCTCTTTGGAGATCGCTCCGCCGAGCAATATGACGTCGGGACGGAAGATGTCCGCGAGGTTGACCAGCCCTTCGCCGACATAGTCGATGTACTTGTCGACGACCTCTTGCGCCGCCTTGTCGCCGCGCTTTGCCGCGACAAACGCGGTCTTGCCGCTGACCTTGCCCTCGGCGGCAGCCTCTTCGTGCATCAGCGAGTCGGGGTGGAGCTCCATCGCCGCCTTGGTCTGGCGGATGAGCGCGCTGACGGACGCGTACGCCTCCCAGCAGCCGCGTCTGCCGCAATTGCAGCGTTCGCCGCCGCAGACGATGACCATGTGTCCCGCCTCGGCGCCCGCGCATTCGCGCCCCTCAAACAGCTTGCCCCCGATGATGATGCCGCTGCCCACGCCCGTGCCGAGCGTGACGAACACGATGTCGCGATAGCCCTTGCCCGAGCCGAACACATATTCGCCGAGCGCCGCGCAATTGGCGTCGTTGTTGATGTATATGGGCACGTCGTAGAACTTTTTGAGCTGAGCGACGACGGGGACGCGCTCAAGGGGAATGTTGTTGGCGTAGCGGATGATGCCGCGCTCGGAGTCGACCGAGCCGGGCTGACCGATGCCGATGCCCAAGATGTCGGAGATGCCGACTTTGCCCTCGGCAAGCACGCCGTCGACGACCTTGCGGATGTCCTCGGCGATGCCGTATTCTTCGCTGTAACGCTGTGTCTCGACGGTATGTCTCGCGATGATGTCGCCCGATTCGGTGACAAGGCCGCCCTTGATGCTCATGCCGCCTACGTCTACACCAATGTAATACATAATTTCACCTCATTATATTGTCTGCCGCGCGACGCGGCGTATTTTCAAAAGTGGAAGCGGCGCACGATCTCCGCCCACAGCTCGTCCCTCGCAAACGCGATGAAACAGACGATGGACAAGCCGCACAGCCCCGCGCATATCGCCGCCGGGATCACCGATTCGATCACGTTCGCCGCATACAATATGATGGGCAAAAAGCCGATCAGACTGATCAACAGGTTGTCGACCAAAAGGGAGGGCTCTTTGCGGATCAGGCTCGCCGCGGTGATGCCCAGCGCGACCACCGAAATGCCCAATATCACCGGCAGCGCTATGTCGAGCAGCCAATTGGCGCTCTCGTCGAACAGAGGATTGAGCACCGACTGCGCCGCCCAAAGGATGAGCGTGATCATCAGGATCTGCCAAAAGATCTTGATCCAAATGCTGCTGTTGGACATCACGGTGTTGGCGACGGTCAGGTAGCCGTACGCGAGCACCGCCATCACGATCGTGAACCAATAGACGTCCGGCGTCAGCGTCAGATTGATCGCGACGCAGACGCCCGCGACGAGTATCGCGATCGAGATGTACAGGTTGTGGAAGTTGACGCGCGAGCCGGGTTTTCTTGCCTTCTCGGTCTTGGGCGGAAAGTTGGTGTTTGTCTCCTTGCCGTCGTCGACCGCCAGCTCGTGGCACAGCGGGCAGATCTTGCTGTCGTCGTCGATCGAGACGCCGCAATACTTACAATGCATTTTCCACCTCCCAATAGTTGGACGAGACGGTGACCTCTATCCCCGCGTCGTGCAGGTATTTGACAAAGCGTTTTTCGGTGTCCGTGTCGGTTATCGACCTTGTGAAGTTGATGCACATCGTGTCGAAAGTCGTCACCGCCGTCACGGTGATCGGGCTCTTTTTGTTGGCGGCGATCGAGTAGTAGCAGTCGCGCACCAAAGGACGGAAGCTCTCGGGGAGCTTCATGACGCCGACGCTCGAAAAGGTCGCCGTCTTCTTGTGCTTGCCGAAAAAGAGGTTGGAGATGTTGAAGATCAGCCTCTTCAAAAACAGCGGCGTCAGGCGCAGCGGCAAGAACTTTTCCGCATAGACGGTCGTCGAGATCTTTGCGCCGAGCACGTCTTTTTGGGTGTCGGCGGAGAGTTTTTCGTGAATGCGGGCGATCAGCTCGTCGAGCTTCATGTCGTCCGACGACATCACCCCTATGCGCGAGAACAGTGAGAAGTTGCGCACCGTCTCGGACGGGAAGATGCGCCGCAGATTGATGGGCACGAACAATTGTATGTTCTGCGGCGGCAGGTTGAGCGGCTTGATCTTGGCGTCGTACAGACTGAGTATGAACAGCGCGCCGATCATCTCGGTGACCGTCGCCTTGTGCGCGCGGCAGAACGCGAGGAAGTCCGCAGGCTTGACATAGATGTTGATCTCGCCCATGCCGGGACCGTCGAACTCCGCGCCCGGGATCGCGAACGCCGTCTGCCCCTTGAGGGAGTCGATCGGCAGTTCGGACAGCTTTTTCTTTTGGTAGTAGGTCTGAAAGCTGTCCTCGTATTCTTTGGGGTTGGGCGGAGAGTTGATCGTCATCACCAGCTGTTCGCCGTCCACGTCCTTGCCCAGCATGCGGAAGTAGGTGAAAAGCAAGCTCTTCATGAACTCCGCCGCGCCCTTGCCGTCGGTCAGCGCGTGGAAAAACTCGCCGTATATATTGTTGCGGTAGTAGGAAATGCGGAAATAGAATCCGCCCGCATTGTGCGGCGAGATGCGGCGCAGCGCGACGGGGCTTGCCTCATAGACGCGCGGCTTGCCGGTGTGCTCTTCGAAATAGTGCCAGAACACGCCCTTTTTGAGCTTGACGTTGATGGACGGGAAGCGCTTGACCGTCGCGACGAGCGCCTCGTTCAGCACCGCGGGCTCGACGTCTTCGTAGAGGCGGAAAGCGAGACAGAACAAGTTCTGTTCGTTCTTGTTCGCCATCATCGGGAAGATCTTTGCGCTGTTGTCCAGCCGCAGCCATTTGGAAAACTTTCTCGCCATAAAAATATTATAACATATATTCGCGCGGAAATGAACACTTTTGAGCAACTTGCGCGGGGCGTTTCTATCGCCGAGGCGAAGAGCATAGACTTGCGTATGATGTCCTACGAGTATTTTGCCGTTTTCTTCGCCGGCGCGGCGGCGTTCGGCTTGACCGCGTTTTTGGGCGGAGTCCGCAAGAGGGGAGTCGTCGCCGCGGCGATGCTCAACGTCCTATGCGGATTGCTTTACAGCGTCGCCGAGATCGCGTTCGGCGCGGCGAGCGCGCTGTCTTGCTTTGTGTCGGGGTACGGCGGTATCGCCGGACAGTTCGCCTTCTCGGTCGTCAGAGCGGTCTTTGCATAAAAAACGCCGCCCCCGAGAGGAGCGGCGCAAACGAAAGCGTTTGTTGTCAGGCGAACAGCCCTTTGAGCGCGTCTGCCAATTGACCGAGCAGGTTTTGTTCGATGAGGAATTGACCGATCGGATCGACAGTCGCGTTGTCGGCGAAGAACTTGACCTCTTCGAGCGCCGGAGCGAGAGACGCGATCACCCAGGTGAAGAACAGCGCGAACGCAAAGCCCTTGATCGCACCGAAGATGATGCCGAAGAAGCGGCTGGCGCCGTGTTGTTTGTGGCGCAGGAAGATGCGCTTGAGGAAGTACCAGATGATGCCGGTGACGATCCAAAGAGCGATGATGCCCACGCAATAGCACGCGACGTTGAGCAGCACGTCCATGGTCAAGTTGCCGTAGATGGGCGAACTCGAATCGCCGAGCGAATCGCCGAGCGCGTCGGTGATCATAGGCCCGACGAGGAACATGACGACCATCGCGCCGACCACGACCAGCACAAACTTGATCAAAAACAAGAACTCTGCGCCGAAACCGCGGAAGAAGCCGACGATCATGCCGATGACGACAAATACAAGCGCGGCTATCGCCAAATACGACAGCGGCAGCTCGGGCAACGTGCCCGCAAGATCGACACTCAACAGAAGATCCATAATCAAACACCTCTCGCGTCCGTAGGCTGCCTTTTGGGCGCGAAAGGACGCTATAACGATTGACTTTATATATAATATAGCAAAAAAGAGTGCGCAAGTCAATATATTTGAGAAAATTTGCAAAAGTTTGTTTGAAAAACAAAAGAGAGGGGAACAATCGCGGTATGAGCGTCATTCAAAAAAGTGTTCCGTCGACCGTGTTCGTCTGCATCGGTACGCCGCGCATAGTCGGCGACAGCGTCGGTCCGCGCGTCGGGAGCAAGCTGATCGAGGCGGGAGTAAACGCCTATGTCTACGGTACGCTCGACAGACCGATAACTGCGCTTAATCTACACAGGTACCGAAAAATGCTCGCGATGTATCACCGCGGAGACGTCATCGTCACGATCGACGCGACGATGGGTATGCTGTCCGACATAGGCTCGGTCAAACTGTGCGACGGCGGGCTGCGCCCGGCGGGCGCGTTCCGTCGCCGAAGCGCAAAATTGGGCGACGTCGGCGTGATGGCGATCGTCGGAGAAAGAGAGGGGGATATGCTGCTTCAACTCAAAGTCGCGGACGAGGCGTTCGTCGCAGAGATCGCGGACGAGGTGTTCGAGGTCGCGCTCGCCGCCTGCCGAAGCTGACCGGGTCGGCAGGGCGAGCCGCCGCGGACAGACAAGAACAAGAATAAGATTTTCATCAAATCGCACGATTAACGTGCGGTTATTTTTTGCGAGAATATTGACGATGCGGATATTATATGATATACTAATGGTGAACTTATATGTTCAAGGAGGAACTTATGAAAAAGAAATTTGCGATCGCTTTTGTGGCGATCTTGGCGATCGTCGTCTGCGCGGTGTCCTTTACCGCATGCAACGGCGGCAACGGCGACGTCAAGCAGCTTTACGGGTCCATATTCGAACTGCGCGACAAGCTGTCGGAGGAGACGACCGTGTCCGCGACGGAACTCGACGACCTCAACGGGACGACGGTGACCGTCTCCGGCAAGGCGCTGATCGCCCAAAGGACAGATCCCGACACAAACGATGTCAACTATGAGCTTTGGGTAGGCGGAACGTCGCGGATCTATACGGGGCAGATCGCACCCACTGCCGTCGCGGATTGGTGCTGGTATGTCAACGACACGGCGATGAAGACGATCAACGTCTACACCGCGGACGCCGTCAATCAATTCTTCGAATTCAAGTATGACGGCAACAGCGTCATCCTTCCGTATGTCACGGGCAATGTGCTCTGTGTCGACGGTTTTGAGGTGCTCGAATACGATCGTCAGACGGACACGGTGACCGAGATCGGCGAGACGGCGGCCGGCGACGAAGAGCCGACACTTGAGCCCGAGGGCGTCATGATCGAGCTTGAAGATGTCGACATCGAGCTTGTAGACGACACCGTGGTGAAAGTGTACGACAAGAGCGGCAAAGCGCTCCGCCTCGTCAACATGGAAAACCTGGTCCCCGGCAGCAATGCCGAAGTCGTCGCCGTGACAAAGAAGGCGCTCTGGCTGCAAGAGATCAAGGCACTGCCGGCGGACGCTTCGGACTACGATTTCTATGGAGGCGCCGACAAGTACGCGGTTGCTCAATACAAGTACGACTGGAAGTCGGGCAAAGTGTCCGAGGCAGAGCTCGGATATGTGCTGGACGGAGACGACGGCTCGGGGCTTTTGGGGTTGATGACGGACATCTTCTTGATGAGCGTCGCCAAGATCGACGGCGACAAGGCGCTCATCGACGGAGGCGTGGTCTTCTTCGATTCCGATATGAACGTGGTCTGCGACCTGAACGACATCATGCCCGGCGCGACCGACATCGAGGTGGTCGGCGACCTGCTCAAGATCACCGACGGAGCCATTGTCAGATATTACGACAGCGAGGGCGTCGTCGTCGGCGAATATGTAGTCTCTGCGGACCTGCGCGAGGACGAGAGCGGCTTGCTCGTCAAGGGCAACGATTACTTCACCGTCTCCGGCGAATATGTGTTCACGCTCGGTACCGGCTCTGCGGACGACACCGCTGTCAGATATGCGTCCGTTCCCGGCAAGATCTACTATGCCGAGATGAACGAGATCGACCCCGACGCCGAGCCCGATCCGGAGGCGTCGGTCGGCGATTTCAAGGTCTATGACGTCGCGACCGGGGCGAGCGCGACGATCTGCGAGATCGAAAAGATCGTCGAAGTCGACTTCGATCACGGCATCTATATCATCTCCGACGGCAAGGACGGCTACTCCGTCTTCAAGACGGCGGACGGCTCCAAGCTGATCGACTTCAGCGCAAGCGACGCGAGCGTCGGAATGACTGCGTTCGGCGAGGATGTGCTGATCGAATATTCGGTCACGCATGTGGACGGTTCGGTCGAGACGGAAGAGAGTAGATATATCCTGATCGACATCGAAACCACTTACCCCGAGCTCTTCTGAGCGCGGACGCGGGTTTGAAAAACGGCGGCGGAGCTTCGGCTCCGCCCTTTTCGTGTGAGGTGCACAACGGTTGCCTGCTTCCGTCAGATCGCAAAGCCGAGGGCGGCGAGGACGAGATAGGTGCAGCTTTTGGGGATCATCAAAGCGCCGACTTTGGGATCGCGCTTGGACAGCGCGACCACGGGAAGATAGAACACAAAACTCAATGCGATCGCGATCGCCGCGGCAAGGGCGGCTGCTCTCGGCGGGAAAAGTATCCCGAGCTGAGTCGCCGCTACCGCGCCGAGGGCGACGAACGGGACGTTGCGCAAAAGGGGCAGAAAGGACGGCTCGTCCTTTGAAAAAGAGCGCGGCACAAAGCACAGCGCGACGCGGACGGCGGCGAGCGTGATCACCGCTGTCGCCGAGACCGCGTCGACCGACGACAGCAATGCGGCGCGCCACCACAACAGGACATAAAACAGAGTCATCGTGACGGACGCGGCGGCTTTGCCAAGGCGTTCCGCGGCGCAGGGCTTGCCTGTCGCGAAGCGGCGGACGCGCGGCACGAGGTGCAGACAGTCGCCGACGAACAGCGTCAGCACCGCCGCGCCCCAAAGCGCTTTTTCTGCGGCGAACAGCCCGATCGCGAGCGAGAGCGAAGCGGTGAGATAGACCGCGTCGAACGCGCTTTCGGCGATGTGCCGCGCCGACATCTTTTGAACGGGATCGTTTTGCATACGCGAAGTATTGCCAAAAACGACTCAACGTATCCGCAGACGACGGAATTGACAAACTTCATGCTTATATGATATAATCATAAAAAATAGACAGGGAGAAAATATATGTATAAGGGAGAACAATACGATATTTTTATTTGTTATCGGGGAGCATCCGAAAGCGGGATGCTCGGCTCGACGATCTATTCGGATCTGCTGCATTTCAGAAACAATAACGGAGAAAAAGAGTATAAACCGTTTTTTGCGCCTGCCTGCATTCCCAAAGGAGAGGACTTCAAGAAAGCGATCGCCGAGGTGATGGAGGACGTGAAGTGTTTCATCATTATTTTGGACAACGGTTTTTTCGAAAAGTGCAACGACAATGACGACATAGTGTATTATGAGATCCAAACCGCGCTTTCCAAAAAAGATGTAAGATTCATTCCCGTCATAATGGAAGGGTACAACATCAATAATGATCCGCATATTCCGACGCTGTTCGATTCGGACGACATCGACAGGATCAAGCACATAAACGCGATCAATTATCACGGCATTTACGACTTCAAGACGGAGGTTGACATCATCCCCGTTTTGCGAAGAGCAATAAACGTGACGGCAACAGAGATCGGCGCGAAGGACGTCATCCGTTTTGATATGAACAGCTTTTGCCTCGAAGGCGACAAACTTGTCACGTTCGGCGAATATCCGCAAAAAGTAGTTAGTGACATCGAGAGGATAGAGAAGATCGCGACAGGAGTGTACAGCGGAGAGACCACATTGGACAAGCAGTCCAACTGGTTGTGTTACGGCGGAGAGAAATACGCTACATTCACGGAAAATCCGTTCAACAAAACAAAATTTGACAACGGCAAATTTATAAACAGCGGTGCAAGAAACTATTACAAAGTAGAAGCGCTCAAATGGCGGGTTTTGTTTGGCGACGACAAATATTATGTGCTGATCAGTGAAAAGCTCATAGATGCGGTGCAGTTCAATCTGAATCGAGTCAACCATCGAATCGCAGGAAATATGAGTATAGCTGCCAACAACTGGGAATATTCGTACATCAGGAGATGGCTGAACAACGAGTTTCTGTATGACGCGTTTTCTCATGCCGAGATAGAAAAAATAATGACGGTAGAGATCGATAATTCCCCGAACAGTTCCTATTATAAGACGCAGCAAGTCAACAACACGCAGGACAAAGTTTTTTTGATAAGCCACGCCGAAATTTTCAAAACAAAATACGGACGCGCGGTGACGACCGATTATGCCCGGGCTAGAGGCGCGTACTCGTCAACGAGCGCAAGCCATGAAGGGCACGGGGATTGGTGGACGCGGTCTCAAGGGAATGTCAGCTCTTCGATCGAAAATATCGACAGAAGAGGGTGTGTAGACGGCGTTCCGTTCTGCAACTATGTGGATGACACGGCCGCAAGCGTAAGACCGGTGATCGTTGTGAGAAAAGAAGATGTTTGAAATCAAAAAAATAGGCGTAGACGAGGCAGACAGACTGAAAGCGCTCATTGCGGACATAGAGAACTCTTTGCCCGACAAATTGTTTTGGTTGCCGATAAAAGAAAAAGAGGAAGCAAATTTTTTCAACGACGAATGGACCTATTTTGTAGGCGTTTTTGACAGAGAAGATCTTGTTGCGGCGGCAGCGCTTTTTTTCAACGAGTTCGAGTTTGGCGACTCTTTGAGATCGATAGGGGTGGAACGTGAACTGTTTCCGTTTTGCGCCGAGATCGGCCGCTGTATGGTAAAGCCTTCATGTCGGGGAATGAACTTTATGAGTTCTATGATCGAGGTTTTGGCTAAAGAGGCGCGAGCGAGAGGGAAAAAGTATTTGATTGCAACGGCACACCCTCAAAACATGGCGAGCAGAAGGTCGTTGGAAAAGGCGGGAATGAAAAAAATAGCGGAAACGATTAAGTGCGGCATATATCCGAGGTGCATTTATATGATGAAGGCTTAGAGTCTCATCGAACAGACGATTTTCAAACATTCCGAGCGTCGACGGAGGAGAGCCGTCGACGTCTTTATGTCCCGAGATTGCCTTGCGCCGCGCGCGGTTTTGGTATATAATGGAGTTATGGTCAAACTCATCGAGAAGGAC
>CALWGZ010000012.1 GCA_944380285.1 uncultured Christensenellaceae bacterium | reverse complement strand
GCAAGCATTTCACGCGGCGGTCAAACGACCGCCGTATTTCATGTTTGCGCGACAGCGCAGACATTTCACCGCCGTGCACAGCTTGCCCGGCTTGTCCTCACCCCGATTGCGCGGTCTATTTTGGGCTTAGTTCTATGAGGGGTAGGTAAGGGGCAATTCAATAATTGCTCATGCAAGCGTTGGCGCTTGTTCATCTCCGGCTGCGTCTGTGCAGTGAAAAGTTTTTGTTTTTGAAAAAACACAAAAAACTTGTGCTCGATCTCTTGACAGGTCAAACGAGAGGAAAGCGCGGCGCAAAAAGGCATTAAGGCTGATGAAATCATTGTCAAGAAAACGCGCACAAATTTTGTACGTTTTTGACTTGGTTTCAGTTCATGACGGCAATGACGATTGCATCAAAATCGCGCGCCTCCTTGACGTTTCCAAAGGTATCTCTCCATGCTTGTGAAAACGATCGCTTCACAAATTGACCGAACGGCTGACGCATTTTGAGTTTGTGAAGCAAAAAATCAACTCGATATTTATATTTTCGACGCATGATGGAAATTGACTTTAATAGACACAGGCACCTAAATTTGCTGTTTTGTTCGGCGCAAGACGATAGTTCTGCGGCAGCCGCTTTTGCCGCTATTCCTCAAATGTGTATTATTGAATTTTTTGCGAAATTATGTATTATATTGTGTAAAATTATTTGATAATGCGCGCGTGCATATGATATAATAAAGTATAAAATTCCGACGGAGGAAAATATGGAAGAAATGAAACCCGACACCGAAGTCAAAGAAGAGACTTCCGTGCCCGAAGAAGGCGCCGCCGAGGCGACTGCCGAAAAGCCCGCGAAGAAACCTCACGGCTTTGTACAATTTATTTGGTTCATCGTGATGAGCCTTATCGCGTTTGCGCTTCAAATGATCATTGCGCAATTCGGCGATGATCTGCTTGCGCTTTGCGGTGTCGCAAACGAAGGCGAATTTATCAAAGTCGGTCTCGACTCGTTGACGCTTGCAGGATTCATCGCGTATTTGGTCGCGAACATTGTCGCCAAGGTCATCTCGTACATTCTCAACCGCAAGAAGACTTTTGCCGCTGTCAACAATTTGGCTTTCAGCTTTTCGGTCTATGTGATCATGTGTGTTGCTTTGATCGTCGCCGAGACGTTCATCGCTGCCCCCATTCAAAACTTCTGGATCGGTATCGGCGTGCCCGAAAGCTGGGCAGGCATGGTGACCGTCATCACCTATTCCATCCCCGACTTCCTGATCGTGTTCTTGATGGAGAAGTTCGTCATCATGAACAACAAGTTGTTCGCTAAGAAGAAGGAAGAAGCCGCCGCTGCGGACGAGACCGCTGTCGCTGTCGATGAGACCGCTGCCGTCGAGGCTCCCGTCGTTGCCGACGAAGCCGTCGCCGAAGAGGCTCCCGTCACGGTCGCCGAGGAGGCTCCTGCCGAAGAGACCGCTGTCGAAGAAGCTCAATCCGAAGAGGCTGTCGAAGAGGTCGCCGAAGCTGTCGAAGAGGCTACCCCCGTCGAAGAAGTCGTGACCGAAGAGCCGCTCGCCGAGACTCCGCAAGAGGAGCAGGCGATCGCCGAGGCTGAGGCTGCCGAAGAGCAGACCCCGTCCGACGAGGCTCCCGCCGCGATCGAAGAGGCTCCGGTCGAAGAAGTTGCCGCCGAAGAGCCTGTTGCCGAAGAGGAGCAAGAGGCAGTTGCCGAAGAGGCTCCGGTCGAAGAGGCTGCTCCCGCAGAAGAGGCTGTCGCCGAAGCTGCTCCGGAGGCTGTTGCCGAAGAAGAAGTCGCCGCCGCTGCACCTGTCAAGGAGAAGCCGGCAAAGAAGGCTCCCGCAAAGAAGCCTGCGGCAAAGAAAGCCGCCGACAAGAAACCCGCGGCTAAGAAGTCCGACGCCAAAAAGCCTGCGGCAAAGAAAGCCGCTCCCAAGAAGGAAGAGCCCAAGAAGGAAGAAGCCAAGGAAGCTGCGCCGTCCAATGTGACCGTGCTGTTCGAGGCTCCCGACACCGACAGCCCCAAGGGCAAGTTCGTCGTCATCAAGGACGACCTCAACCCCGACAGACCGTACAAGTTCCAGCTCAAGGCGAACAACGGACAGGTGCTGTACGAGAGCGAGAGCTTCAAGATCAAGCCGCGCGCCAAGCAGATCGAGGTGTTCCGCAACACGATCAACAACGGCACGTCGACCATCGACTCCGAGAAGAACGGCACGTTCCGCTACAAGCTGTTCAAGGCTGACGGTTCGCTGTACGGCGTCGGTGAGGGCTACAAGACCAGAGCGTCCGCGGAGAGCGCGCTCGAATCGGTCAAGAACTTCTGCAATACGTCCAATGTGCTTGAGGACACCACTGTAGAAGAAAAGAAATAAGTTTGACCGCATATAAGGGCGCACCTTAGCGCCTATAAGAACGTCTCGGGGGCGACCGTGTACCTTCAAGTACACTGGGTCGCCCCTCTCGCAACCTTTACGGCGCAAATCTGCACCCTTCTATGCGGTCAAACGTCTGCGCGAGGCGGTTTTGTGTCTATTGAAACCGGAAACAATCAATCAACACCAATATCCATTTGCGCTCCGCAATCTGCTAGCTTCTTCGCGGTCAAACGACCGCAATCCGAAAATAAATCAATCAACAACGATATCCATTTACGCTTTACTATTTGCTCGCTTCTTCGCGGTCAAACGTCCGCCGAGGCGGTCTTGTGTCTATTGAATCCGGGAATTGATCAATCAGCACCAATATCCATTTGCGCTTTGCTATTTGCTCGCTTCTTCGCGGTCAAACGTCCGCGTTTCGCGGCTTGCTGCCAAGCGACAACAAATTTGCGGTCAAATGCTAGCACTTAAATTACACGCAATATGAAAAAGTATTATAATGCGGATAGATGACAGAGATCAAAGCATAGTAAAATTTTCAAAAAAAGCGAACAGATGTCTTGACAAGGCGAACACAACAATTTTCGTTAAGTCGCCGTTTTTCAAAGGGGAGCAATCGTCGCATAAAAAATCGGACGCGGCGTCTTGCCGCGTCCGATGACTTTTTGATGTTTGAGCTGTCAAATTTTACGTTTCGTCGCCTTGATCGCCGCGTCGACGATGTTGCCGACATTGAGTCCGTAGCGGTCGGAGAGGTAGGGCATCTTGCCCACTTCGCCGAATTGATCTTTGACGGCGACGCTCTCGACGGGGACGGGGCAAAGTTTTGCGGCGACTTCGGAGACCGCGCTTGTCAAGCCGTTGAACACGTTGTGATTCTCGGCGACGACCGCGGCGCCTGTCTTGGCAAGAGACTTTGCGATCGTCTCTTCGTCGATGGGCTTCCAGGTGTAGACGTTGATGACCTCGGCGGAAATGCCGCGCTCTTTGAGCAGGTCGGCGGCTTCGAGCGCGCGCGAGACCATGATGCCGCTCGCCACGATAGTGACGTCGGAGCCTTTGCGCAGAGTGAACGCCTTGAACAGGTCGAACGCCGCGCCGTCCTCAAAGACCTTTTCCGTCTTTTTGCGGAACAGGCGGATATAGACGGGACCCTTGTGTTCGACGATCTGAGGCATCAGCGATTTGAGCATCGCGCAATCGGTCGGCTCGACGCAGACCATGCCGGGGATGCCGCGCATGATGCCCATATCCTCAAAGGGCATATGGGTGCCGCCGTTGATCTCGGCGGCGATGCCGGGATCTGTGCCGACGATCTTGACGTTTTGTTTGCTGTAAGCGACCGAGATGAAGATCTGGTCATAGCAGCGACGGGTCGCGAACGTACCGAACGAGGAGCAGAAGGGGATCTTGCCGCAGGTCGCAAGCCCGGCGGAAATGCCGATCATATTCGCCTCGGCGACGCCTACGTCGAAGAAGCGGTCGGGGTACGCCTTCTTGAACGGACCGGTCTTGATGCAATTCATCAGGTCCGCCTCGACGACGACGATCCTCGGGTCGGTCGCCGCCATTTCGATCAGGCTGTCGCAATATACTTCGCGCATCTCTTTGACATCTTGCATATCAGTCCTCCTCCTTGCCGCAGAATTCGCGCCACTCGGCTTCGGAAATGGAGAAGCTGTGGCTGCCGACGCCCTTGCTCACCGCGAACGGGACGCCGTGTCCCTTGACGGTGTCGAGGACGATGCATGTGCATTTGCCCTTTGCGGCATGCGCGCGGTCGATCGCCTCGGCGATCGCCTTGACGTCGTGACCGTCGACGCGCTCGGAGCGCAAATTGAACGCCTCGCACTTTTTGTCAAACGGCTCCACGCTGTTGATGTTGGCGGTGTAGTCGTCGATCTGCATCTTGTTGTTGTCGAGGAAGATCGTGAGGTTGTCGAGACCCATATTGCCGGCGTACATCATCGCCTCCCAAATTTGACCTTCCTGCGACTCGCCGTCGCCGATGATCGCATAGACGTGGTAGTCCTTTTTGTCGATCTTGCCGGCAAGCGCCATGCCCACCGCGCAGCTCAGACCCTGCCCCAGAGAACCGGCGGTCATGTCGACGCCGATCGTCTTGTTCATGTCGCAATGGGACGGCAGATCGGTGCCGGGCTGGTTGAGGGTGCGGATCTTGCTCATCGGGAAGTAACCCTTGTCGGCGAGCACCGAATAGAGCGCAGGACCGGCATGACCCTTGCTGAGCACGATGCGGTCGCGGTCGGGATCGTCCGGACGGGCGGGGTCGACCTTCGCCTTGTCATAGTAGAGTACGGTCAAAAGCTCGACAATAGAGAGCGAGCCTCCGACGTGACCGACGCCGAGTCTGCCGATCATCTCGATGATCAGCTTGCGGATGTTGTCGGCTTTGTCGTTGAGAAATTTGACTTTTTGTTTGTCCATATCGGCCTCCGCATTTATTATAGCATAAAAGGGAAGCGTTTTCAAAAAAAATTGCGGTCAATTTGAGGTGAATTTGCGTTAATCTTTTGACGAACATATCGTCATACGAACATATCGGATATGTCCGCGCGCCGATACGGTCTTATGACGGTATGGCGACATTCTCCTATGAACATAAAAGTGCAGAGCAAATGAGCAGATTTTCATATGATCCGATGTCGATCGGGCTACGATTTTGCACTATCGCCGCCGATTGCTTGCCAATCGCGCGCGTATGCGTTATAATTGCATTACATCAATTTTTGTGAGGCAAAAATGTTAGTCAGCAAACTCGTCTGCGAGAGGATGAAAGAGGTCCCTCAGGACGCAAAGATCAAAAGCCATATCCTTCTGATCCGCGCCGGCTTCATCAAGCAGGTCGCGGGCGGCATCTACACGATGACGATGCCCTGCCAGAAGATGAGTCAAAAGATCCAAAAGATCATTCGCGAAGAGATGGACGCCGAGGACGGGCAGGAAGTGCTGTTCCCGGTCGTGATGCCGCGCGAGCTGTGGGAGCAGTCGGGCAGATATTCGTCGATAGGCGACGAGATGGTGCGCTTCAAGGACAGGGGCGGCAGAGATATGCTTCTCGGCATGACGCACGAAGAGGCGGCGGTGCACCTTGTCAACCACACCGTGTCCAGCTATCAGCAACTGCCGATCATGATCTATCAATTGCAGACCAAGTTCCGCGACGAGGCGAGACCGCGCGGCGGGCTCATCCGCGTGCGCGAGTTCACGATGAAGGACGCCTATTCCTTCCACACCGACTATGCCGACCTCGAGAAGTACTACTACCGCATGTATGACGCCTACTATCGCATTTTCAAGCGCATCGGGCTCAAAAACTTTGTCGACGTCAAGTCGGACAGCGGCATGATGGGCGGTTCGATCGCGCACGAGTTCATGCTGATCACCCCCGACGGCGAGGACAGCATCGTGTTCTGCAACGACTGCGATTACCGCGCAAATATGGAGGTTGCGACCTCGGTCATCGCCAAGGGCGAGCGCGTCGAAGAGGACGCGCACGAGATCTTCACCGGCGAGGACAAGACCATCGAAGAGGTGTGCAAGAGACTGAACATCCCCGCGAGCAAGACGGTCAAAGCGGTCGTCTATGCGGTCAAGGGCAGTGCGGACGAGCTGGTCGTCGCGTTCATCAGAGGTGATCTCGAGGTCAACGAGGCGAAACTCAAAAAGGCGCTCGGCAAGAACGTCGTCGCCTACGACGGCGGCATCAGCGAGGACATCGTCTGCGGCAACATCGGCGCGATAGGGCTTTCGGACAAGCTCGTCAAGGTCTTCGACAAGTCGCTCCAAGGCGAGAGCGGCATGGTCACCGGCGCGAACAAGCCCGAATATCACATCGCCGGCGTCGACGTCGACCGCGACTTCGGCGTCAAGGAGTTCGTCGACATCGCCAAGGCGGCAGAGGGGCATCGCTGCCCCGTCTGCGGCGGCACGCTGCGCGTCGAGAACGGCATCGAGATAGGCAACATCTTCCAGCTGGGCACCAAGTACACCGCGTCCATGAACATGACTGTCAACGGACCCGACGGCGCCGCGTTCAATCCCATCATGGGGTGCTACGGCATCGGCGTGGGCAGGGCGATCGGTTCGATCGCGCAGGAGTCCAACGACGAGTACGGCATGATCTTGCCGATGAGCGTCGCGCCGTGGCAGGTGCACGTCTGCGTGCTGCGCTATGATGACGAGGCGGTCAAAGCAAAGGCTGACAAGCTGTACGCCGACTTGCAGGCGGCGGGCGTCGAGGTGCTCTTTGACGATCGCAATTGCGGCGCGGGCGTCAAGTTTGCCGACGCCGACCTCATGGGAATGCCCATCCGCGTGGTCATCTCGCCCAAGACGCTTGCCGAGGGCAAAGTCGAGGTCAAACTTCGCCGCGAAAAGGGCGCCGAGCGCGTCGCTCTCGAAGACGCCGTCGCCGAGATCGGCAAGCTCATCGAGTCCGAAATGCAGGCGTTGAAGGCGTAAAAACCAAAACAGGTCAAAAAAATCGACCCTCTCGCGAGGGTCGTGTTTTTTTGTTCGAGATCAAAAATAAAAGACGGACAGCGCGTACAGCACCTGCGCGGTGCAATAGCTGAGCATGACCAAATAGGGCGCGACCCTATGCGGAATGCGCGCCGCCGGGCAATAGTGTTTGAGCCCGAGAATGATGTCCGAGAATGTGAACAGGCAGGTCGCGACGATGACGATGATGCCCGCTTTGGACGGATTGCCCAAGTAAAAGGACACGCCGCCGACGATCGTGCCGCCCAGCACGAGGAAGTAGAACAGCATCAGCACGCTCTTTGTGCGGCTCAAAGTGATCTTGCCCATCACCATCAGCGCGAGCATGACCAGCGGCAGCACGGGCAGCGCAAGCAGGAGATAGGGCGTCTGCGAGATGGGCGCATAGTAGTACAAGAGGATGAGATAAATTATGTGCCCGGCAAAGAAGTTGGCGGTGCCGATGATGGAAAAGAAGTTTTCGTCATAGCTGCCGTCGGGGAAGAACGCGTCGAGACACAGCAATATGTCGCCGATCGCGCCGAACACCAACGCGCACAAAATGAAGATGCCGTAATCGAAACTTTGCTTGTTGAACAGGAGCGCGATCACACCGCATGCCAAAAAGAGCAGGCTCGCGAACAATTTGAACACGAACTCGCGGTGTTTGTGGTTGTGTACGTCGCAATACGCCTTGACGCCTGCGCACACCACGCTCAAAACTCCTATCGCAATGAAGTAACCCATAACTCTATCATACTTTATCAAACGCGCAAAGTCAATAAAAACAATGCTCAATGCGAAATGCGCAATGCGAAATGCGCAATGCACAATGCACAATGCGAAATGCTCAATGTTTGAAAATTCGTGCACACGAGCCGGCACAGCGGCAAGGGAGCCGATTTTGACGCCGGCGCATTATAAAAAATTTTTCAAAAAAAGTGTTCACTTACTCTTGACAAAGATATCGCCGCGAAGAGCGGAAAAACGGCGCATTTTGCACAAAACGACTTGATTTTGAAAAAATTGCGCACTCACTCTTGACAAGATATTGTCAAAGATCGGGACGACTTTTTACGTTCCTCTCTGCGCGAGAAAGCGCGCCTTTCGGCGCGCCTTGATCGTCCTATTTGCTCTTCCCGATGAAGCCGAACAGGTGGGATATGTTCATGTCCTTGGGGATGTTTTTGCCGTGATTGCCGAGCCCGATGAGCATGCGGTGCACGCCGTGGTCGGGGCAAAAGCCGTACAGCGTGTCGTGACCCGTCCAGTCGCGCCTCACCGCGTCGATCAGCTTGGTGAAGTTGGTCTCGTAGCAGTCTATCGCGTGCCGCGCCTTGCGCGAGGTGGGGTGGGTGACATGTATCGCGTCGTCATAGCGCTCGTTGTACACGCAAAGCAGGTCGTACTTGTCCTCTTTGATGAGTTCGAGCGCGCGCTCGACGACCTCGTCGTCGTACTTTTCGGAGAAATAGTCCATATCCCTGCCGCGGAAGATGCGATCCATACTTTGGTTTTTTACGCTGACGATGCAGGGCTTTTTGCCCGCGCGGATGAACGCGTCAAAGATGCTGTCGATCGTGACGACGGGCTTTTCGTAGCGCAAAATGCCGTGCGTTTCGGGCTGAGCGCCCGTGTACATCGACGCAAAGCAGACGGGCGTCTTGGGCGGGAAGACGGTGACGAAGCGGTGACGTATCGGCGCAATGCGGAGGCTGTTTTGCAGCTTGTCGGCATACTTGTCCATCACCCAATCGCCGACGGCGTCGGGGTTGTAGATGAGCACGCGGTCGGCGGCAAAGTCGCCGTATCTTTCGGACAACTCGTCCAAGAGCGGTTTGCTCGCCGGCGCGGCGTTCGCCGGGGGAGCGACGCCGGCTTTTTCGCACAGCGCCGCGCACAGACCTGTCAAAGAGTCGGTGAAAAAATCGGTGTTGTAATTCATATCATTCCTCGATCGAGCGCCCTATCCAATTGATGAAGTTGAGCGGCTCAAAGAAAAGTTTACGGCGGAAGAGCTTGTCGCCGATGAGGGAGCGCTTGCGCGGAATGTCGACGAGCGACCTCACGCGGAGCGCCTTGTCCAACTGTGCTTTGTCAGCGCCCGAGACCTTTGCGGTCACGGTGACGCTGTCGCCTGCGACCATGTCAAAGAAGTTGTCGCTCCATTGCACGTTGAAGTCGTGCAGCGTCAGCTCGACGCCCCTCGCGAACGCGCTCGCGCCGACGGTGACCGAATAGGTCTCGCCGTCGTAGTCGGTGGTGTAGGACAGCGGCGCTTCGGGCAGGCGCGCATATTTTTCCGCAGAGAGGGTGCGCATACGCTCGGACACGAGCGTCTCGCCGTCGTAGACGCGGACGATCGCGTAGCAATTCTTGCGCTTTGCCTTGGAGGGCAGGGGCATCTCTTCGATCAAAGTGACCGAATCGGGCGCCGCGTCGATCACGCGTTCGCGCTCGGTCACGGGCACGCCGTCATAGCCGACGATCGAGCACTTTGCGGTGTATTGCTTGGCGATGTCGGTGTCGTTGATCAGGTGGAAGCGCACCGCTTTTTTGTCCAAAGCGAGGGTCGCGGTGACCGGCGCGTTGAAGTGGCGCGCGCGGTAGGTGATCGCTTTGAGATTGCGGTACCAGTCAAGCCCCGACCATGAGGTCACGCCCCAGCAGTCGTTGTATTGCCAATAGAGCGAGCCGTTGCAGCGTCCCTTGTTGCGGCGCCAATGTTCGGTCGCAAGCTCGGCGCAGTCGGATTGGTTGAGCTGGGTCAGATAGACGAGATCCCAAAGTCTCCCGGGCGTCCAATATCTCTCGATGATGTAGTATTGCGTACGCGAATTGCCCGCCATCGCCTTTTGGTGCAGCTTCATCAAAGGACCGTCGAGCGACTCGGGGAGTTTGCCTTCGCCGAAGATGCGCAGCGTATTCTCGTGCGCGAACGCCTGGAAGCCGAACTCACTGCAAAACCGGGTATAGTTGCCCAGCAGATATGCTATCGGGCGCAGACCGTGCCACGCCTTCCACAGGTGTGTGTCGCCGTGCCGCGTCGAGTAGATGTCCTTGAGAAATTCGCCGCCCGTCGGCGAGCCCGGCCAATAGGGAGTGACGTCGTCGAACTCCGCGATTTTTTCGCGCAGGTGTTGATAATAGAAGGGTCCGGTCTGTTTGATGTTCTCGACCATGATGCGCCAGCCGAGCGACATCTGTTCGACCTCGTTGTTGCCGTTCCACAACGCGAGCGACGCGTGATGGCGAATGCGGCGGACGTTGTCTTCGATCTCTTTGTCCACCTCGGCGACAAAGTCCTCTCTGCCGTAGGGGAAGGGGGAGCAGGCGAACATGCAGTCCTGCCACACGAGGATGCCGTAGCGGTCGCACAGGTCGTAAAAGTCGTCGCTCTCGTAGTAAGCGCCGCCCCAAACGCGCAGCATGTTCATGTTGGCGTGCGCGGCGGTCGAGATCAAAAATTCGAGGTCGTCGTGCGTGGTGCGCGAGATGAAGCTGTCCGTCGGCACCCAATTCGCGCCGCGCGCAAAGACGGGCTTGCCGTTGAGGATAAAGCGGAAGTTGGTGCCCCATTCGTCGGCGGACAGGTCGAGTTCGATCGTCCTCAGACCGAGGTTCAGAGTATGCACGTCGTCGACGTTGTCCGCACAGGCGGCGGTCAGCGTGTAGAGCGGTTGTTCGCCGCTGCCGTTGCATTGCCACAGCTTGGGATCTGTCACTTCGATCGAGACGTTTTCGCCGTCGAGTTCGGCGAGTTTTTCGCCGTCGGGCGAGGTCAAAACATAGTGCACCGACGCGCGCTTTTCGCCGTAAAACTCGGGCGTGAGTTCGAGTGTGACCTTGCCGCCGTCGTGATGTTGACGCACGCGCACGCCGTCCAGCTTCGCGCCGTCGTAGGCGAGCACATATGCCGGCTTGATGATGCCGCATTGCAGCAGGTGAGGCGCCCAATCCCAGCCGAAGTGATATGCCGGTTTGCGGATGTGGCAAGAGCCGGGTTCGCCCTCGGTGGTGTTGATCATAGGCATCTCTTTCTGCCACTTTGCGATGTAGTCAAGGGGGTTGGAAAACTTGACCGATATGGTGTTTCCCCCCGCGGCGAGCACGTCTTTGACGTCGAAGATATATCTGCGGTACGCGTCTTGGACGGATGCAATGCGCTTGCCGTTGACGACGATATCGGCGAGAGTGTCGAGCATCTCGAAGACGAGCACGACGTGTTCGCGTTTGAGGTCGTCCGCGCTCATCTCGAAGGTGCGCGAAAACGTCCAATCGCGTCTGCCGACCCACTGCACCTCGGTCTCGTTGCAGCCGATGAAGGGGTCGGGGATGACCCCGGCGTCGATGAGGTCGAGGAAGTTGCAGCCGGGAACGGTCGCGGGAATGCCTTTGATTTTGTCGGAATCGGTCAGAGACCAAACTCCGCACAGGTCTGTCTTGTGCATTGTTCCTCCGCTGCGGCAAGCCGCAGAATTTGTACTGTAATGATTTTATAACATTTTGACGCAAAGGTCAAGTTTTGACGACATGTCACGGGTTTTCGCTATGTTCGGTAGGCTGTTCGTCGGCATTTTGCGCCGCCTTTGCCGCGCGCAGCCTGTCCGCGTCGCGAGCGACGAACACGATCGGCACGATCGCGATCACCGCGACGATCGCCGCCGCGAGGAAGATCTCGAACGGGGGAGCGATCGCGCCGCTGTCGGTGGGGTCGAACGAGTTGATGCCGATCGCCATCGATATGATCGGACCGATGACCATGGGTACGAGCACGGTGAAGCACATGCGCACGCCCTGGAACCTGCCCTCGCAGCCTTCGGGGATATAGTCTTGGAACGCCGACATCAGCGCGCCGTTGGTGCACAGCAGCGAGCCGAGCATCACCGTGCCGCCGACATAGAGCATGGGCAGATATGCGCCTTCTCCCAAAAATTTTGTCAGATAGATCGCGAGCGTGCCGACCACTATGAATGCGGCGAGCGGGATGTAGAATTTCTTGCGTCCCAGCTTGTCGTAGAACACGCCGAGCACGCCGGTGATCACCGCGGACAACACGATCACCGCGCCGATCGGCAGCAGGTAGTCGGTGATGCCCAGCGTGGTCTGAACGAAGTTGATGAGGTAAGAGAAGAAGGTCTGCTGAGAGATGCCGACCAGACACAGCGCCGTCAGACAGACGAACATCATCTTGTTGGACTTGACGACCGAGGGGCGGAAGCCGTAAAAGACGTCTTTAGCGGTGCGCATGTCCGAGCGCACGATGCCGGGCGCGTCTTTGACGAGAAAGATCGAGACGACGCCGGCGGCGATGGGGATGACGCCGAGGATGATGAAGAACGCCGTGTAGTTGCCCTTGTCGTAGGTGAACATCGCGATCGCGATCGCGGCGACGGTGGCGATGACGGGCATCACCGAGAGGATGGTGTTGACCTTGCCGCGGTTGGTGCCGTCGGTGACGTCGGTGACCCAGGCGTTGAACGCCGCGTCGTTGGCGGTCGAGCCGACGAGGGTCATCACGCAGTCGAAGACGACGAAGAGCGCGATCACGAGCGTACTGTTGCTTGCGGCGGCGTCGACGTCGATCGTCGCAAAGAGCATTATCGTAACGCCCCACACGATGTAGCCGATCGAGATGAACGGCTTGCGTTTGCCGACCTTGTCGGTCAGCGCGCCGGCAAAGATCGTCGTGACGGTCGCAGTCAGCGCGGACAGCACGACCATCAGCGTCGTGACGAGGTAGTAGAGGTGATTGGCGTCGGGCGAATTCTCGAAGATGTCCTGCGCGAACGTCGCAAAGTACATGTTCTCGACGATCCACGCGACTTGTCCGATGAAGCCGCACATTAGCAGCGACGCCCAAATTTTTCCGCCGAGCGGAGTGGAAGTACGCTCTCTCATAAGTTCCTCCTTAAAATTCCCTGTCTATATCATACACCATTGCGCGCATATGCGCAAGAGGTTGAGAAAAAGTAACATTGCAATGTCGATAAACATTCAAAATCATATCGCATTGATACGGGTCGCGGCGGAATAAAATTCGAAAAGCGCAAAAAAATCCCTCCGCAAAGCGCGGAGGGGAAAGCGAAGTTTTCAGTCGATCATTGCGGCGATCAGGTCGTTCATGTCATACATGCCCGGCGCCTTGCCTTTGAGGAACGCCGCGCCCTTGATCGCGCCGTGGGCGAAGACCGCCTTGCTGTGCGCCTCGTGGGTGAGGGTGATCACCTCGTCGTCGCCGAAGAAGTTGACCTCGTGTTTGCCGACGACTGTGCCGCCGCGGACGGCGTGGATGCCGATCTCTTTGGCGTCGCGTTTGGTCGCGTTGCCGTGTCTGCCGAAGGTCTCGTAATACCCCGGTTTTTCGGCGAGGATGCCGTCGGCGATCGCCAGCGCGGTGCCGGACGGGGAGTCGACCTTTTTGTTGTGGTGTGTCTCGACGATCTCGACGTCGAACTTGTCGCCGAGGAACGCCGCCGCGCGCCTTGCAAGCCCGATCAGCAGATTGATGCCGAGCGACATATTGGCGGAGCGGAAGATCGCGGTGCGCTTTGACGCCTCTTTGACCGCCTCGACTTGCTCGGGCGAATAGCCGGTCGTCGCGAGCAGCAGAGCGACCTTGCGAGAGGTCGCGAAGTCGAGCAGACCTTGCAGGGCTTCGGGGCGGGAAAAATCGACGACGACGTCCGCGTCGATGTCGATATCGGACGGCTTTTTGAACACGGGCACGGAAAATTTGCTCGGATCGGCATAGGCGTCTATGCCGCCTACGCACCTGACGTCGTCATAGTCTTCGAGCGCCTTCAGGATGTTGGCGCCCATCTTGCCGCCGATGCCGCAGATGATGATGTCTGTCATATCACTCCTTGATGAAGCCCAGCGCCTTCATCTCTTCGCGGATGAGCGCGGTGCTTGCCGGCGTCGCCGGGGTGAGGGGGAGGCGCATGCACGGCTTGCAGAGCCCGAGCATCGCGCACGCCGCCTTGACGGGGATGGGGTTGACCTCGCAGAACATCAATTCGAACAGTTTTTGGAAGCGGAATTGCAGTCCGCGCGCGGTCGCGTAATCTTCGGCGAGGCACGCGTCGGTCAGCTCTTTGATCGCCGCGGGCACGGCGTTGGACGCGACCGAGATCAGTCCCTTGCCGCCGACCGCGAAGATGGGCAGAGCCGCCGCGTCGTCGCCCGAGTACAGCGTGATGTCGCTGCCCTCGATCGCCTTTGACGTCTCGATGACTTGTGTGATGTTGCCGCTGGCTTCCTTGATGCCGACGATGCCCTTGACCTCTGTCAGTCTCGCAGCCGTCGCGGGCAGCAGGTTGACGCCCGTCCTTCCGGGAACGTTGTAGGCGATGACGGGGAGAGAGGTCGCGGACGCGACCGCACGGTAGTGCTCGACGAGCCCGCCCTGCGTGCACTTGTTGTAGTAGGGGGTGACGACGAGGACGCCGTCCGCGCCCATATCTTCGGCGCGGCGCGAATTTTCGGCGGCGGTGGCGGTGCAGTTGCTGCCGGTGCCGGCGATGACGGGGATGCGCCCGTTCACCTGTTTTGCGACAAAGCGGACGACCTGCGACTTTTCGGAGTCGGTCAGTGTCGGCGGCTCGCCGGTGGTGCCGCAGACGATCAGAGCGTCCACGCCGCCTTTGAGCTGGTTGTCGACAAGTTTTTCGAGCGACGCGAAGTCGACGCTTCCGTCCTCTTCGAACGGGGTGACGAGAGCTGTGCCCAAGCCTTTGAACAACATAGGTATCTCCTCAGATCTTGTTGTGATCGATCATGTATTGAGCGATCTGTACCGCGTTGGACGCAGCGCCCTTGCGGATGTTGTCGGCGACGACCCAAAGGTTGACGCCGCTGTCGACGGTGTCGTCGATGCGGATGCGGCCGACATAGACTTCGTCGTGACCGGTCGCGTCGATGGGCATCGGATACTTGTTGTTGGCGACGTCGTCGACGATCACGACGCCGGGTTGAGCGGCGAGCGCCTCTTTGACGCCCTCGAGGGTGCAGGGCTTGTTGAACTCGACGTTGATGGACTCGCTGTGCGAATTGAGCACCGGCACTCTGACCGTGGTCGCGGTGACCTTGATGGACTGGTCGCCGAGGATCTTCTTGGTCTCTTTGATCATCTTCTCTTCCTCTTTGGTGTAGCCGTTGGGGAGGAAGACGTCGATGTGGGGCAGGCAGTTGTTGACGATCTGGTAGGGGAACTTGGTCGTCTTGTAGGTGCCGCCGCCCGCGAACGCCTTGATGCCCTCGTTGAGGTCGTTGTAGCCCGCGACGCCTGCGCCGCTGACCGCCTGGTAGGTGGAGTAGACGATGCGCTTGATGCCGTATTTGTCATAGAGCGGCTTGAGCGCGACCATCGCCTGAATGGTCGAGCAGTTGGGGTTGGCGATGATGCCGTGGTGCCAATCTATGTCTTGGGGATTGACCTCGGGGACGACGAGGGGGACGTCGTCGTGCATACGCCACTGGCTGGAATTGTCGATGACGACCGCGCCGTGCTCGGCGAAGACGGGCGCGAACTTTGCGGACGTGGAGCCGCCGGCGGAGAATAGGGCGATGTCGATCTTCTTGTCCTTGACGTTGTCTTCGGTCAATTCGATGACGGTATATTCCTTGCCCATGAACTTGACCTTTTTGCCCGCGCTCTTTGCGGAGGCGTAGAGGTAGTAGTTCTCGACGGGAAGCTGTTTTTCTTCGAGGACTTCGAGGAATTTGTTGCCGACCATACCGGTCGCGCCGACTACGGCGATGTTGTATTTTTTCATAAACTCTCCTTGGGGCAAGCCCCGGGTTTTGTCAAAAAAAATCCGTTCTCGCGACGGGCGAAAACGGAAAAGTTGCTTTTGTTCCGCAAATAGCCCTCCATCGCGATCGATGACAGTCGCGGGATTGTTGATCCCGTGCCCAGCCGCGGCGTCTTCAAAGCGACGAGCGCGACTTCGGCGGTACTCCCTTTGGGCGGCGTTCTTTGAAACGTGACTCCGCTTACTGATGAGGACCGCGCCTCTATTGCACGAGTATGATATCACACGGCGACGATTTTGTAAAGCGTTTGCATTCAAAAATCGCGTTTGCCGCGCGAAAAATGTCGACGAACGCGCTTTGGATGAGGCGGCGCGAAAAAAAGCCGTCATATGGCGCGGATATGTTTGCGCTTTTGCCGCCGATAGTGTAATATAATAATACGAAAATACGCCGCGCGTGCGGCATTACGGAGACAATAATGTCCAAGATCACACAACTTGCAAGCAAATTGACCGTCGTCAAAGACCTTGGTCCCGAAAGAGATTATACCGAGAGAGGTCGCTTCCGCAAGGTCATCTCCACGATGAGCGAGCACAAGCTCGGTATGCTTGCCGTCAATCTCGTCACAGCGCTGTTCGCCGCGCCGCTCGTCGTGATGTTCATCGTATTGATGGGCATGTACGAGACGTCGCAGATCGCCGAGGCGGGGTTCAACTTTTCCGGATTTATAGGCATAGGCTACGGCTTGACGGACGACACCGTCGCCGGCATCAACATGATCTACGGCATCAGACAGGACTTTTTCCTCTACTTCTTCACGCCGTGCATGATGATCCTCTCGATCGGCTGCGCGGGCGCCTATCACTGCATCCGCAACTGGATGTGGGGCGTCGAGGTCAAGCCCAAGCACTACTTCCGCGGCATAAAGCTGCATTGGTGGAAGTTCCTTACCGCGTTCACGTTCATGGGGCTGGTCGGCACCAACGCCGCCTGGTCGACGATCGAACTCATCCGTCTCACTTCGACGACGGGTTCGGCGTCCGCGGGCATTTGGATCTGGAGCATCACCGCGCTGTTGATCGCGCTTTTGACGGCGCTGTTCGTCGGGGTGTGGCTGCCGATGTCTGTGATGTACAGGACGGGTTACGGCGTGAGCATCAAGAATGCGGTATTGTGCTTTTTGATCTTTGCGTTCAACGTCATATTCGTGACCATATTGATGGCGGCGCCTTTCGCGCTGCTCGCGGTCGACGTGCTCAACTACATCATCTACGTCATGATGCTGTTCTACGGCGGCTCATTCCTGATGACCTGCAACGTATCGATGGGTATGTGGATAGGCGACATGTCGCTCAACACACTCTACGAGTATGAGCAAAAGCAGGCGGAGACGTCCAAGAAGGGCGGCAAAAAGCGCAAGCAGGGCAAGGCGGACGTCCGACCCGTCAACGAGGACGCGGCGTCCGAGGCGCAAGGCGAGGAGGGAGCGGACGCTCAGCCTCAGCTGCAACCGCAGCAAAAGCCCAAGCAGGGCGGCGGCAAAGGCGGCAAGAAGGGCGGCAAACGTCCGCAATACAGGCGCAGATGATGGACATTCTCAACAGGTCGATATTGTTCGGCGGCAAGGCGATCGTCAGCGCGCTCGACATCACCGAGACGGCGAAAAGGGCGAGGGAGATCCACGGCTTTTCGGTCGCGGCGGCGCGCGCTTTCACCAAGGCGCTGACGCTCGCGGCGTTCATGAGCGCGGGCTTCAAAGACCTCGGCAACAAGCTCACCGTCATTCTGTACGGCGACGGCGCGGGCGGCAAGATGGTCTTTGCCGGCAAAGAGGGCGCCAAGGTCAGGGGATATATGGAGCATCCCGGTTGTCTTGCCGACAGACCGGACGCGAAGGTGAGTGACGTCGTCGGGCGCGAGGGCACGCTCGCGGTGATCAAGGACTTCGGGCTCAAAGAGCCGTACAACGGTTACAGCCGCCTTGTCAACGGCAGCATAGACGCCGATTTCGCCTACTACTTCACTCAGTCCGAACAGCTCCCGTCTGCGGTCGCGACGGGCGTCAAGTTTGACGAAAACGGCGAGATAGTCGCGGCGGGCGGTGTGATCGTCCAGCCGATGCCCGGCTGCACGGACGAGATCTTGGTCATGCTCGAAGACATCGTCCGCGACTTCACCGACATGGACGAGAGAGTCGCGAAGTTTTCGCCGCAACAGCTGATCGACGACCGTTTCGGACACTTCGAAAAGAGCGATCTCGAGCCGGTCTATCCGGCGTACGAATGCGATTGTTCGCGCGAGCGCACCGCTGCGGCGATCAAACTCCTCGGCAGGGCTGAGGCGGAAAAAATCGTTGCCGAAGCGGGCAGGATCGAGGTCGGCTGCGACTTCTGCGGAAAAAAATACGTTTTCGACGCGGACGACGTCCGCAATATATTCGACAAGGATCGCAATGGCAAAGATAGTTAACATTTCGGGCAAGGCGACTTCCGTTCTCGAACAGCTCGCGCTCGCCCACTCCATGCTGGACAAGGGCAACGCCGAGAACTGTCTCGTCTATCTCAACGACTGCGGCTGCAAGGGCGCGGACGCGGAGATGTTGCGCGGCAGGGCTTTTGCCGAGCTCCGCAACGGGGCGATGTCCAATCTTGCCTACTTCAAAGCGGTCAAGCACTATCTCGTCAACGGCGGCAAGATCAGAGACGCCTATCTCGAGCCCGCGATCCGCGGTATAGTCTCCAATTGCTACGATCTCAAAAAATACGAGGCGGCGAATTACTATCTTTCGCTCAGCCGCCGCAAGCGCGAGGCGGCGCCTTCCGATTTTTCATCTTTGGAGAAGATGTTCGCCGACATGTCCGTGTCCGAAAAGGCGGGCATGGCGTCCGAGGACGACGTCGGCGACGACGCGCCCGATTTTTCGCTGCTCGACGACTTTGCCGACGTCAAAAAGTCCATCTCCAAAAAGAAATACGACAAGGCGATCGCGCAATTGCGCAAGATGCTTCAAAAGTGTCCGTCCGAATATCGCGTGACGATCTTGTTGATGATCGCAAAGTGCGAGTACGACCGCTGCGAATATCGCGCGTGTATGGACGCGTGCCGCGAGGTGTTCGCGCTTGTCCCCGCACACACGCGGGCGCGCTGCATATATTGTCGCAGCGCGTTCAAAGACGGTGACGCCGACGAGGCGGAAAGCGTCGCGACGGCGCTCTCCGAGGACGGCGGGATCGAGGACAACGACGACATTTACGACATCGCCGAGTTGTTTGTCGAACTCAAATTTTACCCGCATTTGCTCGCGTACGCCGAGAGATTGCTCGAACTGGACGACGAGGACTATCTGTTCGTCAAGATATATGCGCTTGCCCTCCATCTCAACGGCAGGCGCGACGAGGCGCGCAAGCTGATCGCCCGTCAGGCGGCGATGTTCGGCGACGGGGACGACGCACGCTTTGTGATGCGCTACTTCAAGTCCTATCCCGACTGCGAGATCTATCCCGAACTCGAATCCTTCTATCCCGACGAGATGGACCGCGACATGAACGCCGCGCTCGAAGAGTGCAAGCGGGCGGCGGACGCGACCTATGACAATTTCGACGCCGACGCGTTTGCGGAGGTGTTGGACAGATATGCGCTCGAACTCGATTATATCGCGCGTTACGGCTCGTCTGCCGACGACGGGAATTGGCAATATTTGACGGTGGCGGAGGCGATCGCGCTCAACGCGGACGAGCTGCCGCCGCGCTTTGTCGAAAAGCTCGAAGACAGGCTGCTCGACGAAGACCTTTCGCCCGAGATGCGCGAATTGACGCTGCACGCGCTCACTTTGCAGCAATCGAGGATGTTCGCCTACTATGTCGTGAACGGGCGGCTCTATCGCATGGACGTGCGCGTGCCCGGCGAATTGCTCGATCTTCCCGAAAAATTCGAGCCGCTCCTCGACGCGTACGGCATCATCAAGGTCAAGTCGGCGATCCGCGGAAGGAACGAGCCGCGCAAGCTCGACGACGCGGCGCGCTATCTCGTCAAGGCGATCAAAAAATATAAGATCATGGACAAGATCTCCGAGCCGGTCGTGCTCGTGAAGATGTTCAAGTTCTTTGTCGAACACTACGACTTCGATAACGGTGAAGAACTCGCCAAAGCGTGCTGCGCGGTCGACAAGATCGACGCCGAGGTCGACATAGACGATCTCTATTATTGAACGCGTACAAAGGGAGAAGATATGGTCACTTTCGACGACGTACAGAACAACCCCGAGATCCAAGCGCTCATCCGTGAGGCGGGGCATGTGCTCAGCGTGATGAACTATACCGAGCACGGTTTGAGGCATGTCAGCTATGTGTCGCGCACCGCGCACATGATCTTGACAAAGCTCGGCTATGACGAAAAGACTTGCGAACTCGCCAAGATAGCCGGCTACATCCACGACGTGGGCAATATGATCAACCGCAAAAACCACGGCATCACCGCCGCGACGCTTTGCTATCCGATATTGCGCGATATGGGCATGGATCTCGACGACGTATGCGAGATCTGCGCTGCGGTCGGCAACCATGAGGAGGAGATCGGCTGGGTCGTCAACCCCATCGCGGCTGCGCTCATCATCGCCGACAAGTCGGACGCTCACCGCACGCGCGTGAAGAGGATAGCGCAGCACTTTGACGACATCCACGACATCGTCAACTATTCCATCCGCAAGAACATCGTACTCGTCGACAGCGAACACAAGATCATCAGCATCAAGTTCTACATGGACAACTCGTCGTCGGTGATGGACTACCTGAGGCTGTTTTTGCCGCGCATGATGATGTGCGAAAAGGCGGCGCGCTTTTTGGGATGCGCGTTCAGGCTGTATATCAACGACATAATCATCAACACCGTCCGCCAGATGTCACCCAACCAGATCGACAAGGCGGGTGAGGAGTGACGCGCAAAACACTTTGAACGCAGGAATGTCCGTCCGCGGCACAGGCAAAAGCATGCTTTGCCGTCCGTGCGGCTGTGCGGAGAAAGCAAGAATAAAATATAGTGCAAGCGGACGCGAAATGCCGCAGGGCGGCGTTGAAGAACGAACGTCCGCAATTCGGAAAACGAAAGAGGAGAGCAAATGAAGAGAGAGTACATCATCGAACCGTGTACCGCGACATCATTCTTTGTCAAGAAGGGCGGCAATGTGATCGTCGAAGACATGAACGGCGGTCAGGTCGCCGACTTTTTCGCCGAGGCGGCGGAAAACGGCGACGAATTTTTGTCGACGGGGGTGACGATCGACGTCAACCGCAGCATAAAGTTGAAAAAGGGCGACGTCATCTATTCCGATCGCTATCGCCCCATGTTCACGCTGGTCGCGGACGACGTCGGCGCGCACGACATACTGCACCCGAGCTGCCGCAGAGAGATGTACGACTTTTTCTACAATGACGGCGCCGGACATCCGACGTGTCTTGACAACATCGATCACGCGATGAAAAAGCGTCACCCCGAGATCAGACCGGTCAATCTGTTCATGAACACCGAGATCGCCGCTGACGGCTCGGTAAAAGTGCTTGCGCCCAAGTCGCTGCCGGGCGACCGCGTCGTGCTTCGCGCGGAGATGGACGCATTCGTCGGGATATCGGCGTGCAGCGTGCACGAGAGCGCATGCAACGACGGAGAGTGCTCGTCGATCAAGGTCTACGTCGAGGATTGAACTCAAATTAGCCGCGCCGCCGCAAGCGGCGCAATTTTTTTATCTTTGTGAGAGAAATGTTGACAATTTTAGTAAAAAATAATATAATAGAAACGGAAAGGAGGACGCGCATATGTTTGTGGACAGACTGCAAAGTGTTTACGGCAAAAACAAGCCGATTTTCACCGACGAGATCTTGAAGAGTTTCGCCGAGTATTCTTCTGCTTGGGTATTCAGGTCGATCAACGAAGCCGAAGCCGCCGAAAAGTTGAAAAAGCTGGCGCAAGGGGTGTATTGCATCCCCGAAGCGACGAGGTTCGGCGAGATATGCCCGACGGCTTATGATATCGCGAGTAAAAGATATATCGAGGCAAACGGGGAAATTTTCGGGGTGGTCTGCGGGCTTGCATTGCAAAATGCGATGGCGGTCACAATGCAGGTGCCTGCGGTGACGGAGATCGTTTCCAATCGCGAAAAGTCGCGCAAAAGATGTATCGAAATATGCGGCAGACAATTTGTCGTGCGCAGATCGCGCTGCGAAATCAACGAGAGAAACGTGCGCGCGTACGCAATATTGCAACTGCTCGGAGATCTCAAAAAAAATGAGCGACTTGACGATCTTGCCCGCAAGCGCATCGTCGAATATCTCAAAGAAGGCGATATCGGGGCGGAACAACTTGTTGATATGTCGCGAAAATTTCCAGCGAGAGTTGCGAAGAGATTGCTGACCGATGGGGTGTTGGATGCGATTGCATGAGGACAAGGCGCTGTTTGCGCAGGCGATAAGAGGGGCGTCGGTGTCGATGTCGATGCCGGAGGCGATGATAGAGAAAGATCACTATGTGACCGCGCTCTTGAAGAGCCTTGCGGCAAGAGTGCCGGGTCTTGTCTTTAAGGGCGGTACGTCGTTGTCGAAGTGCTATCACGCGATTGACAGATTTTCGGAAGATATCGATCTCACTCTCGATGAAGACAACCGCGGACAGGCAAATAAAAAGTTTTTCAAATTGGCGATCGTCGACGCTTGTGAAGAACTCGGGGTGAAAATCGAAAATATCGATGAGATAAAGAGCAGAAGAGATTTCAACAGATATCTTGTAAGTTACGATCCTCTTTTCGGCATGAACGGACTGTCGGCATACATTGCTGTCGAAACGGCATATATGCAAAAGCCTTATCCTGTCGAAAAGAAGAAGATCGAGTCAATGATATGTAATTGGATGGTCGAGATCGGCGATTGCGATGCGGTAAACGAGTTCGAGCTTGCGCCTTTCGAGATCGAGGTGCAGACATTGGAAAGGACATTTGTCGACAAGGTGTTTGCCGTCTGCGATTATTATCTGTCTAAAAAGTTCGACAAGACTTCACGTCACATATATGACATATATCGGCTGTCGGAACTTGTTGTGTTTGACGACGAATTGAAGCGGCTTGCAAAACTTGTGAGAGAGGAAAGACGGACAGGCAAGGTGAACTATTCGGCTGCAAGCGGAGTGTCGGTGTCAAAGATTTTGGCGCAAGCGGTCAAAGAGGACGCATTCAAAAGCGACTATCAAAACGTAACGCTGGCTTTGCTTACTAAGCCTGTCGAGTATCGAGAGTGCATAGATGCGCTTGCGCGTATTGTCGACGCCAAGATATTTGATTGAATTATCGAGTATTATCAATTAGTATCAATTATTATTACGTTTTTCGGATATATATCCGGCAGCGCGGGCGGCGATCGCGAGCGCGGCTGTGACAAAGCCCCATACGAGATAGTATGTCTTGAAGACGGTCAAGCCCGACATCGCGAACAGCAGCAGCGAGCATGCGGCGAGGCGGTATGAGTTTTTGCGCGAGAAGAACATCGAAAGCATCGTCTTGAAGGTCGGGCGTTGTTTGAGCGGCGGGCATACGACGGCGATTTTGCGCTTTTTTGCGCGGCGGAGCAGGTTGCGGAAGGTCAGCACATAGATCGGGCAGTCGGGCAGCGAAGCGGCAAAGACGGACGTCGACTTTGCGCAATCGTTGCAGACTATGAAGCCTTGCTTTGCTTTGGCGTCCAAAAATTTGCGGCGGCACGCCGCGACGGTGTCGGGCGACAGCGGCGCGATCTTTGCGTTGACAAAGGCGGCGCCGTCTTTGAGCAGAAAGATGTCGCCGTGCTTGACCGCGTCGGGGTAGGTCGCTTCAAACACCTTTTCGGCAAAGCTCGGTTCGAGCGCGCAATATGTAACGAAGTCGCGCGTGTCCGCGCCGTCGTTCTTTCGCTTGACGATCGCGGCAAAGATCGCCGCGCCCACGCAAAGCGCGAGCAGCGCGGTCAGCACCCTCAGCCATAAGCTCATCTCGGTCAAGCCCGTCAGCAAAAACGTCGCGACAAAGAGCCCTGCCGTCACAAAAAATCCGTCTATATAGCGTGCCATATCGCAATTGTTGCCGCCTTTGCGGCGATCTATGCGGGCTAGTCGGGCTTACCTTGTTTTGCCCTCGTGATTTGTATGGAATGACTGTACCTGTCAAAGCGAAAATATTGCCAAATCAGCCGAATTGCCTCTAAACTGTTTTAAAATCGCAAAAGTATGTACCATACTCGGTACATCGCTCAAAAATCGGCGACTTTGCTCTTGAAATTGCCTAAATAATGTTGTATGATGTCTTTGCAAGGTAAGAACAGACAATGCCTTGAAGGAGAAAAGTAGTCGGAAAATTTGAAAGGAGTATAAGAAAATGACAGACGAGACAACAAAGAATATAAAATTGGCGATACGAGCGCTCGGAGCGAGTCGTTACAAGAAAAGCGTACCGTGGAAAGGCTACGAGGTTTATAAGCCTGTCTATACAGAGTTCGCATTTAGAGGACATCCATATGTTGTCCTTGTCAAGGGCGACCGTGTGAGGTTGTCCACTCCGGAAGAATCGATAGAGTATCTTGGGTTCTCAACTCCGCCCGGCGAGGACGACGAAGATTAAGCAACAAACATAACCAAGGCGACTACCCAAGCGGCGGTTGTACAAAATATGGAGGTGTAATATGATTTATGTAGATCTGTACAAAGAAAAATTCGGCGTAGCGCCGCAAATTCCGTTTATGCAATCGAACGGCGAGGACGACAAGTTCGCAGAAATGATAATGATGGCGATAAAGCGCGGCACACCGCTCACCGAAGAGGACTACGACAAGTACTTTCCGATGGATCCCGATGTGTTGTATTGACAGGATAGGCGCGCCGTCCGAAAGTTACGAAGCGGCACAAACAATAAGGGATGAGGAGATATGACAATGGAATATCTTGACTATTCAACGCCGCCCGGCGAGGACGACTAAAACGCGTCGCCGCCGTCAAACGCCCGGCAAAATTCGCGTCATTGCGCAAATTGTTGCAAATTGCATATTGACAAAACGCGAGATTGGTGGTTTAATAGAATCAAGAAGATGAGGAGGAAACTGCATTGGACAAAGTTATCACAGTCAGCAGACAATTCGGCAGCGGCGGCAGAGAGTTCGGCAAAAAGCTCGCCGCGGCATTGAACATCCCCTTTTACGACAAAGATCTGATCTCGCTCGCCGCGAAGGACAGCGCGATGTGCGAGGAGTTCATGACTCACCACGAAGAGAGCGCGCCCAACATGCTGTCGAGCGTGTTCTATTCGGCGTACTTCATGCCGATGTCCGACCAGATCTACATCGCCCAATCCAACGTCATCAAGATGTTGGCGAAGCAGGGACCGTGCGTGATCTTGGGACGTTGCGCGGACGCGATCCTCGAGGATTCGGTCAAGATCTATGTCCATGCCGATCTTGCCAAGCGCGTCGAGCGCAAGAATGCATTGGGGCTTGACGTTCCGCCCGAAAAGATGGAGGCGCACGTCAAAAAGATAGACAAAAAGCGCAAAAAATATTACGAGTTCTACACCTACAAAAAGTGGGGGCTTGCCGAGAATCACGACCTTTGCCTCGACAGCGGGCTCGTCGGAGTGGACGGCTGCGTCGCGACGACGCTCGAGTTCCTCAAACATCTGCAATAACGGGCGCGCCACGCGCATTGCGGCAAAGGCGGCAGTGCCGAAAGGCGTAGGTCTTTGACCGCGGCAATTTTCACAAATCGCAAAATCGGGAGAACACCCCGATTTTTTGCTGCAAAAGCGTTGACAAGCCGCGTTCGGTTTGCTAATATGTAAAGGCAAAATACTTTATAAAGTGAAAATACTTTATGGAAAAGAAGGACAAGCTGTACATCGGCGTATACAACGACTATTACGGCGCGCTGTTGACAGAGCACCAAAGGGAAGTGGTTGCGGACTACTACGACCGTGATCTGTCCCTCGCCGAGATCGCCGACGCGCGCGGCATTTCGCCGCAGGGCGTGCGCGATACGCTCAAAAGGGCGGAAAAGCAGCTTGAAGAGTTCGAGCAAAAACTCGGGCTGGTCGCGCGGTCGCGCAAGCTGTCGGCATTGATCGCCGACGCGGCGGCAAAGTCGGAGGACGACGCTCAAAGGGCGATCCTCGACGCCGCGCAAAAATTGTTGTAAGGAGGTCAACTATGGGAGCATTTTCTTCGCTCAGCGACAGGCTGTCGCACATCTTCAGCAAGCTCCGCGACAAGGGCGCGTTGACCGAGCTTGAAGTCAAGCAAGCAATGCGCGAGATCCGCATCGCGTTGCTCGAAGCGGACGTCAACTTTGCGGTCGTCAAAGATTTTGTCGCCAAGGTTTCCGAGAAGGCTGTCGGCGAAAGCGTGCTCAAAGGGCTCAATCCGACCCAGCAGGTCATCAAGATCGTCAACGAAGAATTGATCGCGATGATGGGCGGCACAAGCAGCAAGATCGAGATCTCGCCCAAGCCGCCGACGATCATCTTGATGTGCGGACTTCAAGGCAGCGGCAAGACGACGATGTGCGGCAAGCTGGCTGTGATGCTGCGCAAGCAGGGCAAGAACCCGATGCTCGTCGCGTGCGACATCTATCGTCCGGCGGCGATCAAGCAATTGCAGGTCGTCGGCAAGACCGCCGGCGTTCCGGTGTTCGAGATGGGGCAGGTCGATCCGCAAAAGATCGTCAAAGGCGCGCTCGAACAGGCGGAGAAGAACAACAACGACATCGTCATCGTCGACACCGCCGGCAGGCTTCACATCGACGAAAAGCTGATGGACGAGATCTCGGGGCTCAAAAAGACCTTGAATCCGTCCGAGATCTTGCTGGTCGTAGACGCGATGACCGGTCAAGACGCGGTCAACGTCGCGCAAAAGTTCAACGAGGTCATGGACGTCACCGGCGTCGTGCTGACCAAGCTCGACTGCGACACGCGCGGCGGCGCGGCGCTGTCCATCAGGGCGGTGACGGGCAAGCCGATCAAGTTTTGCGGCATAGGCGAAAAGCTGTCCGACATCGAGGTGTTCCACCCCGACCGCATGGCGTCGCGCATCCTCGGCATGGGCGACGTGCTGACGCTCATCGAGAAGGCGCAAAACGCCTACACCGAAGAAGAGGCGAAGGAGATGCAGCGCAAGCTGCGCGAGCGCGAGTTCACGCTCGACGACTTCCTGTCGCAGTTCGAAAAGGTCAAGAGTATGGGCAGCATGCAGCAGATCTTGCAGATGATCCCCGGTCTTTCGGGCAAGCTCAAGGGCGCCGATCTCGATCTCGACGAGTCCAAGATCGCGCACATGAAGGCGATCATACAATCCATGACCCCGCGCGAGAGGCGCGACCCCGACGGCATCAAGTCGTCGCAAAAGAAGCGCATCGCCGCCGGAAGCGGCACGAGCATCCAGGACGTCAACGGCTTGCTCAAACAGTTCGCCCAGACCCGCGACATGATGAACAAGATGCAGAGCATGGGCAAAAGAGGCTTCGGCAGATTCCCGTTCTGACAGACACGGGCACCAAAAAACGATAAAAATATTCTTACAAAAGGAGAACAAAAAAATGGCAGTAAAACTCAGACTCACCAGAATGGGCGCGAAGAAGGCGCCGTTCTACCGCGTCGTTGCGATCGACGAAAGAAAGGCAAGAGACGGTCAATACCTCGACAACATCGGCTACTACGACCCCCAAAAGGAAGAGGTCAGGATCGACAGCGAGAAGGCTCTCTATTGGCTCGGCGTCGGCGCTCAGCCCACCGACACCGTTCGCGCGCTGCTCAAGAAGAAGGAAATCATCAAGTAATATGGAAGAGCTGGTCAAATATATCGTCTCTCAGCTCGTCGACGATCCCGAGGCGGTCGCTGTCGAAAGTTCCGATCAGAACGGCATCACCGTCATCAACATCATTGCCGGCAAGGATGAGATCGGCAAGATCATCGGCAAACAGGGCAGGATAGCGCACGCGATCCGCACGCTTGTCAAGGCGGCGGCAGGCAGCAAGTCCCGCAAGATTTCCGTCGAGATCATCGAGAAGTAATGCCCGGCAGCAAAGTGGTCATCGGCAGGGTGGCACGGCCGCGCGGAATTGCGGGAGAGGTCAAGATAGAACCTCTCACCGACGATCCGCGCCGCTTTTTGTCGCTCAAAAACGTCTATGTCGGCGGCGTATTGCGCAAGGTCGTCAAGGCTCAAGTCACGCCCGCGGGGGTGTTTGTCGCGCTCGAAGGAGTGGGCGACAGGAACGCCGCCGAGACGCTGCGCGGCGCACTGCTCGAGGTGGAACGCAAGGACGCGGTCAAGCCCGAGGGCAGGCAGTTCATCGCCGATCTGATCGGCTGCGAGGTGCGCCTTCAAAGCGGCAGGGCGGTCGGAGTGCTCGCGGACATTTTGCAATACGGCGCCGCCGACGTCTACGTCGTCAAGGCGGGCAAAAAGACCGTGATGTTCCCCGCGCTCAAAAGGCTGTTCGTCTCCGAGGATCCCGAGAGCGGGGTCATCGTGCTCGACGACAAGGCGTTCGACGAGGTGGCGGTCTATGAAGATTGACGTCGCGACCCTGTTCCCCGAGGCGTTCGACGGGCTCAAAGTGGGCATCGTCGGCAAGGCGCTCGCAAAGGGGCTGTTCGAGCTCGATCTGCACAACATCCGCGACTATTCGACCGACAAGCACCGCCGTTGCGACGACTATCCGTTCGGCGGAGGCGCAGGGATGCTGATGACGCCGCAGCCGCTTCACGACTGCATCAACGCCGTCGATCCCGAACGCCGCGCGCGGCGCATCTACCTTTCGCCCAAGGGGCAAACGCTCACGCAGAGCAAGGTGGTCGAGCTGTCGCGGCAAGAGGCGCTGTTTTTCGTCTGCGGCGCATACGAGGGCGTAGACCAGAGGGTCATCGACCTCGACATTGACGAAGAGCTGTCGATCGGCGACTATGTGCTGACCGGCGGCGAACTCGCGGCGATGGTCGCGATCAACGCGATATCTCGATACATCCCCGGCGTTTTGGGCAGCGAGCAATCGACCGAAGAGGAGAGTTTTTCGGACGGTCTGCTCGAATATCCGCAATATACGCGCCCGGCGGTGTTCAACGGCGTCGCCGTCCCCGACGTGCTGCTTTCGGGCAATCACGCCGAGGTGGACAAGTGGAGGCGCGCGCAGCAGCTCGAACTGACGCGCAAGCTGCGTCCCGATCTGCTCAAAGGTGAAGACAAATGAAAAACGACGACTTGATCGACAGACTTTTGGACGAAGAGGACGACTCGACGGTCACGCTCTACGACGAGCGCGGACGGGCGGTGGAGATGGCGCAGATGGCGCTGATCGCCGTCGGCGGCGAGCCGTACGTTTTGCTTGCTCCCGTCGAACTTTTGGAGCGAGGCGAGACGAATTGTCTGATCGCGTTCAAGGTGTTCGAGGACGGCGTCCGCGAGGTGGACGACCCCGCGATCGAGAGCGAGATCTTCGCCGAATACGAAAGACTTTTCTCGGAAGGCAAAAAAGAGGACTGAAATGCGCATACAGTGGTTCCCCGGTCACATGACCAAGGCGATGCGGATGATGAGCGAACAGGTCGCGCAGGTCGATTGTCTGATCTGCGTGCTCGATTGCCGCGCCGTCTCGTCGTGCGTCAACGACAACTTGGTCAAGATCGCCGGAAGCAAGCCCGTTTTGTATGTGCTCAACAAGCGCGACCTCGTCGATCAGGGCGATGTCGCGGCTTGGGAAAGCGACTTTGCCGCGCGCGGCAAGGCATGTATCGCGACGGACGGGACGGGCTTCCGTCATCGCGACAAATTGATCGCGAAACTCAAGGAGCTCAACGCTCCCGTGATAGAAAAATACCGCCTCAAAGGCGTGCGAAAGACCGTTCGCGCGATGGTCGTCGGCGTGCCCAACACAGGCAAGTCGACGCTCATCAACAGCCTTTGCGGCGCAAAAAAAACGGTCACCGGCAACAAGGCGGGCGTGACCCGCGGCAAACAGTGGGTGACGCTGTCGTCGGGGATCGAACTTTTGGACACGCCGGGCACTCTGCCGCCGTCGTTTGAGGACGGAGACAAGGCGCTCAAACTCGCGTTCATCGGCTCGGTCAAGGACGACATCCTCGACCTTGTCGAGCTCGCGCAGGAGTTCATCGCGTTCATGCAGACGCACTTTGAGGACGCATTCTTGAAGAGGTACGGGCTGGAGGGATTTTGCGAAAAACCGCACGATACGCTCGAGGCGGTCTGCCGCAAACGCGGCTTTGTCCTCTCCGGCGGCGTGCTCGACGTCGAGCGCGGCGCGAGGGCGGTCATCGACGACTTCCGCTCGGGCAGGATGGGCAAATTGATGCTGGATGCGCCGGAGGTGTCGGAGTGAAAAAGGCGACCGAAATGCTCGAATACGAGCGCGAATACGCCGCAAAGGGCTATGCCGCGATATGCGGTTCGGACGAGGTCGGCAGAGGACCTCTCGCAGGTCCCGTAGTCGTCGCGGCGGTGATCATGCCGCTGGACGAGGACAAACTCATCGACGGCATTGACGACAGCAAAAAGCTGTCCCCAAAGCGCAGAGAGGCTCTCTGCGACCAAATCCTCGCGGCGGCGCGCGAATACGCGATCGTCGAGGTCTCGCCGCAGGAGATCGACGACATCAACATCCTCAACGCGACAAAGAAGGCGATGCGCGAGGCGATAAATTCGCTCGAATGCGCCGACCTTGCGCTGACGGACGCGCTCGACCCGGGCTGCGCGCCGCCGTGCGTGCCCATCATCAAGGGCGACGCGAAGAGTTACAACATCGCCGCCGCATCCATCGTCGCCAAGGTGTACCGCGACAGGCTCATGGAAAAATACGCGCTTGAATACCCCGGCTACGGCTTCGAGCGCAACAAGGGCTACGGCTCGCGCGAACACATCGACGCGATCGCAAAAATGGGCTTGACGCCCATCCACAGACGCTCGTTCGTCACCCGCATGAAGGTGGGCGGAGATGAATAACAGAAGGTCGGCGATAGAGGGCGAGAGCGGCGCCGCAAAGCTGCTCGAGGACAAGGGCTTCAAGATCATAGAACGCAATTACCGCACACGGGCAGGAGAAATCGACATTGTCGCCAAGGACGGCGGCACATACGTTTTCGTCGAGGTCAAGGCGCGCGCGACCGCCGAGTTCGGCACTCCGGGCGAGATGGTCACCCCGGCAAAAATGTACAAGCTCGCCGGCGCGGCGAAGCAGTGGCTCGCCGAAAAGGGAGTGCGCAACAAGCCTTGCCGCTTTGACGTCGTCACTGTGCTCGGCGAGAAGATAGAGCACATCGAGGGCGCGTTCGACATGGACGACGCCGCAAGGGGAGCGTACTCGGTGTTCAAACACCGCGGTTGATCCTCTGAGTGCAAAATTTTGCAAAAAAGTGGTGCATTTCGGTTGCAAATCGCGCCGTATAATGATAAAATAGTCAAGCAAAAGACTTCGGGCGTTCCTCCGACGGACGAAATGTTCGCGTGAACGCTTGGTTTATGGAGGTAAAGTCAAAATGAGCAACATCATCGACATCATCGAAAAAGAAGCGATGCGCACCGATCTTCCCAAGCTGTCCATCGGCGACACCGTCAAGGTTTGGGTCAAGGTCAAAGAAGGCAACAGAGAGAGATTGCAGGCGTTTGAGGGCATCATCATCGCGTTCAGACACGGCAGCGTCAGAGAGACCTTCACCGTCAGACGTCTTTCCTTCGGCGTCGGCGTGGAGAGGACGTTCCCCCTTCATTCCCCCAAGATCGACCACATCGACATCGTCCGCCACGGCAGAGTGAGAAGAGCGAAGCTGTACTATCTGCGCGACAGGGTCGGCAAGGCGGCGAGACTGCGCGAAGTCATCAAGAAGTAACATCGCAAAGAAATTTTCGGCACGCTTTACGGCGTGCCGATATTTTATGCGGATAAGTCTGCCGAAGATTAACGAGTTTGTGTTTACGGCTTTCGGCATAGCTTCTCCGCTTAGCTGATTTGAGAATGCTGTCTGCCGAAGATAGTAGAGTTTGCGTATTCGGCTTTCGGCATAGCTTCTCTGCTTTGCTTCGATTCACTTCGCAAGGTGTTTGCATACGCAAGCACCTTGCTTGTTCATAGGCGCACGCAGAGAACTATGCCTGCGCCGATAAGAGCAACTTGGCGTTTCTTCGGCAGACATCAAACGGGTGTCCCGTTACCCATCACTGACGAGTTGGTGCATTGCATCAAACTCCCTCTGCGCCGATGAGAGCAACTTGGCGTTTCTTCGGCAGACCTCAAACGGAATGAGCAATAAAATTCGTTGGGCAACGTAAAGTCCCAACAAAGAATTTTTTTGTCAAAAGTCCAATATGTATTCGATTGTGATGATGTCTTATTATTTGTGATTCGCGCAGCCTAACCGCATTGCAATCTTGTGAGAAGTTTAGTACAGCTTCGCTTCGACGGGTGTCCGTCACCATTAACTTGCTACGCTCGCGTTGCTCGCGAGGGGATAAAATAGACATAAGGATGCAACGTGAAGCGTTGCTGTGTTCTAAGTGGTAATATAAAGCGGAATGCATTGCCGATCAAATATAAAAAATATGGCGCAATAGCTTGACAAAGATTACGCTTATCTTAAATCACGTTCAAGCGAACCGAGCATTGCGTTTACCCCCTCAAAAGCCCGGCGCGCTATGCGCGCAAAGTCGGCTTTACAAAAAGCGACAGTAGGGGGAAACAGGCGACGTCAAGAAGCGAATCCCAAGCTTTTCATTCGCGCATAGCAAATAGTATTGCAAAATCGAAAAATTTTGAGCGCCATCTCTTGACAAAAATTACGCCAATCTTAACCGATTGGATAAACTGAACTTCAATCGCTCTGTTCGTAGTAGTAGGAATAGTCTACGCCTTTGAGAAAGAGTTCGCGGTCATCGATCTTTGAAGTCAGAGCGCCGCGGATGAGCTTGGTGATCGGTCGGGGGTCGGTCGGGCTCTTTTCCATTGCGGTCAAATAGGCATATTTGTCGATCTTGCTCCAATCCGTGCAGACATTGAGGCGTTTTTTGAGCATCATATCCAGCCAAATGCGCATGCTTCTGCCGTTGCCTTCGCGGAAAGGGTGCGCGACGTTCATCTCGATATATTTTGCGATGATGTTTTCAAATGAGTCCTCGGGCATACTCTCGATCTGCGACAGACTTTCTTGCAAAAACATCGCAGGTGCGAACGCGAAACCGCCTTTTGCAATGTTGACAGTCCTGATTTGTCCCGCAAAATCGTACAGACCGCCGAAGATGTAGGCATGTATTTGTCGCAAGCCTTTTACGGTCCCGACCTCGATCGTGTCGATGACACCGCTGTCGAAAAGTTCGTATGCTTGAGACTTGCTCTTTTCGTCGAGAGGGTCGAGCGCGCCTTTGAGCCACGAGAGAAACATCTCCGGGGCTTTTGGACGAATCGTTGCGGACAATATGTCGATAGTCGCAGTGTCAATAACGTCGGTCAAATATTTTTTGCCGTCGCGCGCTGTCAATTTCAGTTGTCGACAGTTTGTCGACAACTGAGGATGACGGCGTTTTACCGCATTCCAAAAAGAGCGAGGATTTTTGCTGTCGGTCAGAGCGGCAACGACATCTACCGCGCAAAAAAGCCATCGTGAAGACGCGTCGTCCCAGACTGCCTTGACGGGTGAATCGTAAAAAACTCTTGTCGACGTCTTGACCAAGTGTCCTTGTTCCATAAAAATAATATACCACATCCGCAACAGAAAACGCAATCGCTTCGTTTCAGTTGTCGACATTTTGTCGACAACTGAAATGTACGGCAAAGGTTGCGTTTTGTCGCCGAAATGCGGTTTTGGGTTGCGGAACCGCGAGAGACGGCGGATCCTGTAAAAGGGAGGCGAGTCGGGCAGGGGCGCAGAGGGAGCGCGCAGGCGCCTCTTTGCGAGGTAGGTTCGGCGTTTGGATGCGGCACGGCGCATATTATAGTTTAAAATAAATAAAGAAAAAATTATAAATAAAGGGCAATCGCTTGTCAAACGCGCGAAATTATTTTATTATAGTAAATGGCTATCCGCAAGGATGAAATCCGAATCAGGAGAACAATTATGAAGAGAAGAATGTTTGCGGTCGCGATCGTGCTCATCGTCGTGTTGGCGATGTTTGCGTTTGCGGCTTGCGGCGACGGAGCGAACGACTATGTCGAGGTCGTGAACAACGGAGGCTTCGAGACGCTCGACGGCAGCAACGTGCAGGGTTGGATCAAGTCGACCGGCACCGGCGAGAGCATCTCGTTCAAGTCGTCGCCGAGCGCGGGCACGGACGAGTTCGACGCCGATCTCGGCGCGCGTTACGGCGTGATCGAGATGTCGTCGTCGAGCACGACGCGCGTCTACATCTCGCAGACCGTGAATTTGGTCAAGAACAAGATCTATCGCCTCAGCGCCTATGTCGACGTGCAGTCGATCACCGCTTCGGGAGGTTACGGCTTTGTCGTCGGCATCCTCGAGGACAACAACAAGGGCGGCATCAACGTCGCCGAGGTGACCGAGGGCTTCGAGACGGTGGATTACTACTTCACCAGCGGCATATCGGGCGAGGCGACGCTGTTTGTCGGCATGGGGCAGGACGGTTCGACGCCGTACGGCACCGTGCGCTTTGACAACATCTCTCTTCAATCGGTCGACACCGTTCCCGAAGGCGTGACGCTCGGGGTGGTGCAGGACGACGCCGACTATTCGCACAGCGACGGCGGCTCGATCGCGACGGTGACGCTGCTTGCGATCTTCTCGGTCGCGCTCGTGTTCGGGCTCTATCTCGTGCTGCGCAAGGTGATGCCGACCGATGACACGGACGCGGTAGCAGTGCAGGCGCAAAAGGACGGCAAGATCGTCGCGATGACGGACAAGACGTTTGTCGCGCTCATCTTTGCGGTCGTGGTCGCGTTTGTCGTCAGGTTTGTGATAGGCATGTTCTGCTACGGCATGGGCAGCCAGATCGACGCGCTTTCGTCGATCGCGTCGAGGATAGGGTCGAGCGGCGGACTGATGAACGCGTTCACGGATTCCGCCAATTCCAATCAGCCTCTCGGCACGATGTATGTGCTTTGGCTGCTCGGAATGTTGGGCGGCGCGATGGGGGTCGAGAGCGGTTCGATGGGCATGGCTCTGCTCGTGCGCATCCCGATGATCATCGCCGACATGTTCACGCTGCTCGCGGTGACGTCGTTTGCGTTCCGCAAGCTGACCGACCGCCGCGCGGCTGTCGGCATGAGCTGGCTGTATGCGGCTATGCCGGTGTTCTTCACTTTGAGCGCTTTCTACGGCAGCTATGAGGCGGTCGCGATCGCGTTCGTCGTCTACGCGCTGATCGCGCTGTACGAAAAGAATCACATCGCGAGCGGGGTGTTCTTCACCTTCTCGCTGCTGTTCAGCTACTATATGCTCATCCTCGTGCCCATCTATGCGACGGTGCAGGTGATGAACGCGATCCGCGAAAAGGACGAGCGCGTAAAGATAATTTTGACGATGGTCGGCAGCTTTGTGCTGTACTACATCGTGTCGCTGCCGATGTGCCTGAGCCAGCTCAGGACGGGCAAGGTGTTCTATGTGTTCGAGATGATCGACGCCTACTTCAAGTCGTCGTCCTTCCTCTCGACCGATGCGTTCAACCTCTACGCGATCTTCGGCGCGGCTAACTCGACGGTGCGCAACACCGCGATGACCGTGCTCAACGGGATGTTCGTTGCGGCGATGGCGGGCGTGGTCGGCTTTGCGTATTGGAAGCAAAAGAGCCTTGCCGACCTCTTCCTCTATTCGTCGCTCGCGCTCACGCTCTATGCGGTGATCGGCGCGCAGTCGACGGTGGTCGTCCTGCCGATCGCGGCGGCGCTGCTGCTCATCTATCTGATCATGCTGCCCGACAAGAGGCTGTACGCCGTGTTCGGCGCATTGAGCACGCTGTCCTTCCTCAACATTGCGGAATTGATGTCGCGCAGCGGCTTCATCACCGGCAACGACAGCGCGGGCTATCTCGCGTTCTGGTCCAAGAGCCCGTTCATCATCGTGTTTTCGCTGATCGCGGTGTTCGTCGCGGCATACTACGTCTATGTGGCGATCGACATCGCGCGCTATGACAGATATACGCTGATCTCGCGCCGCGACGACAACTTCGTTGACGAGATCAAGGCTGTGTTCAAAAAGCCGCGCGCCGTCAAGAACGACGAGACCAACTGAGTTCGGGGAGGGGGAAATGCTCGCAAAGATCAGGAGTTTTGCTCTCAACGGACTTGAGGGGTTCGAGGTGTCGGTCGAGGTCGACGTCAACGCGGGGCTTCCGGCTTACGAGATCGTCGGCATGGGCGACACTGCGGTCAAGGAATCGCGCGAGAGGGTGCGCGCGGCGATCAAGAACTCGCTGCTCGACTATCCGATACGCCGCGTGACCGTCAACCTTGCGCCCGCGGACAGCAAAAAAGAGGGCAGTCTTTATGACCTCGCGATCGCCGTCGGCATACTCGCCGCGACCGAGCAGGTGCCCAAGCTGTCCTACGCCGACTATGTGATCATAGGTGAACTCGGGCTTGACGGGTCGCTGAGGCGGGTCAACGGCGTGCTGCCGCTCGTGCTCTCCGCGATCCAGCGCGGCTATGACAAGTTCATCCTGCCCGAGGGCAACGCCAAAGAGGCGTCCTATGTGCCCGGGGTCAAAGCGTATTGTTTTGACAGGTTGGGCGATGTGTCGCGGTTCCTTTCGGGCGAGCTTGCCAAGGAGCCGGTCGAGACCCGCGTGTTCGGCACGCAGGCGGCGGAGAACAAGTATCACGTCGACTTTTCCGAGGTCAAGGGACAGCAGGTCGCAAGGCGCGCGCTCGAGATCGCGGTCGCCGGAGGACACAACATCTTGATGATCGGTCCTCCCGGCGCGGGCAAGACGCTGATGGCGAAGTGCGTGCCGACGATCATGCCGGACATGACCTTTGAGGAGGCGATCGAGGTGACCAAGATACATTCGATCGCGGGGGTGCTCGATCCCGACAAGGGGATAGTGACCCAGCGTCCGTTCCGCACGCCGCACCACACGGTGACGCCGCCCGCGCTCATGGGCGGAGGGGCGAAGGCGCGCCCGGGCGAGGTCAGTCTCGCGCACAACGGCGTGCTCTTCCTCGACGAGATGCCCGAGTACGAAAGGCGCACGCTCGAGGGGCTTCGTCAGCCGCTCGAAGACGGAGTGGTCACGGTGTCGCGTTCCAAGCAGACGCTCGATTATCCGGCGGACTTCATGCTGATCGCCAGCATGAACCCGTGCCCGTGCGGCAACTACGGTTCCAAGACAAGGCAGTGCCGCTGTTCGCCGTCGGAGATACGCAGATATGTGTCGCGGCTTTCGGGACCTCTTCTCGACCGCATCGACTTGCAGGTCGAGGTGGACGGAGTGGGGTATGAGGAGCTGAGGTTCAGCCCCGAGGCGGAGTGCAGCGCGGACATCAAAAAGAGGGTGGAGAGCGCACGCGCGATGCAGAGGGCGCGCTACGGCAGCGGGCTCGTGACAAACGCGGGCATGTCCAACGCGCAGCTCAGGAAATATTGCGCGCTCACGCCCGATTGCGAGAGCATTCTCAAAAGGGCTTTCGACAAATTGAATATGACCGCGCGTGCGAGTACGCGCGTGCTCAAGGTCGCGCGCACGATCGCCGACCTCGCCGGCAGCGAGACCATCCTCGCGCCGCACATCACCGAAGCGGTGCAATACAGGTCGCTCGACCGCAAGTATTGGGAATGAAATACGACAACGACGACAAGGCTTTGATCATGCTCTCTTTCGATACGGGCTCGGAGCGCAGGGTCGCGCGGATGAAGTCCGTCTCGCGCCCGTCGCAGCTCTTTCGAGACTATGCGCACGCGGACGCGGTGATCGAGCATATGGAGGGCAACGGCATCCGCGCGATAGGGTACGATTCGGAAGAATATCCGGACTATCTGCGCTCGTTGCTTGCCGACCCGCCTGTCGTGCTGTATTGCCGCGGAGACGCGTCGCTGCTTGCGGACGAGAGCCGCAACATCGCCGTCGTCGGCACGCGGACGATCACCCGTTACGGCAAGGACGTGACGACGCAATTCGTCAGGGCGTTTGCCGACAGCGGACTTTGCGTTGTCAGCGGCGCCGCGAGGGGAGTTGACACGGTAGCGCACAAGACCGCGCTCGAATGCGGCGGCAAGACCGTCGCGGTGCTCGGCTGCGGCGTCGACGTCGCCTATCCGCCCGAGAACGGAGAACTGCTCGACAAGATCGCCGGGGAGGGCTTGGTCGTCAGCGAATATCCTCCCGGCACGCCGCCCCACCAATTCCGCTTCCCCGAGCGCAACAGGTTGATCTCGGCGTTTTCGTCGGGAGTGCTCGTGACCGAGGCGGGGCTCAAAAGCGGCTCGCTGATCACCGCCGATCTCGCGATCGAGCAGGGCAAAGAGCTGTACGTCGTGCCCGGCAGCGTGTTCTCCAAACAGAGCGAGGGGTGCAACGCCAAGATCAAGGACTGTCAGGCGGCGGCGGTCACCGCTCCCGAGGACATCTTGGGCGCGGCCGTACGCAAAGACGAAGGAGAACTCGGCGTTCAGCTTTCGCTCGAACAGTCGAGGATCATAGACATCCTGTCCAAGGAAGAGAGCATGCACTTTTCGGAGCTGCTCGAAGACAGCGGACTGTCGACGGGAGAGCTGAGCGCCCTTCTGTCGGAAATGGAAATTTTCGGTATGGTAAACAAGCTGAGCGGCAACTACTATCAGGTTGCGCGCAGGCTGTAAGGAGAGATAATGAAACTTGTAATTGTCGAATCGCCGCACAAGGCAAAGACGATAGCAAAGTACCTCGGCAAAGAGTATCATGTACTCGCGTCGGCGGGTCACGTCAGCGACCTTCCGCAAAAGAGCCTCGGTATCGACATCGATCACGACTTCGCGCCCCAATACGTCGTCACTCCCGGCAAGGAAGAGACGATCAAGCGCATCAAGGCGGAGCTTGCCAAGGCGGACAAAGTCTATCTCGCGACCGACCCCGACCGCGAGGGAGAGGCGATCTCGTGGCACCTCAAAAACGTATGCGACATCAAGGGCGGCGACATCCGCATCGTGTTCAACGAGATCTCCAAAAAGGCGGTGTTGGCGGCGCTTGAAAATCCGCGCGCGATCAATATGAACCTCGTCGACGCGCAGCAGGCGCGCCGCGTGCTGGACAGGCTGGTCGGCTATCAGATCTCGCCGATACTCTCGCGCAAGATCAAGAGCGGACAGTCCGCGGGGCGCGTGCAGTCGGTCGCGCTCAAAATGATCGTCGACCGCGAGCGCGAGATCCGCGACTTCAAGCCCGAGGAATATTGGAACATATACGCGTTTTTGCTCAAAGACAAGCGCAGCGCCGCGTTCAAGTGCGAGTTCGTCGACGTCGACGGCAAAAAGTACAAGGTCAGGACGAAGGAGACCGCCGAAAAGATCGTCGCCCGCAGCAAGGAAGGCGAGTGGAGCGTCGATCAGGTCAAGCGCAGCACGTCCGTGTCCAAGCCTCAGCCGCCGTTCACGACCTCGACGATGCAGCAGGACGCGTCCGCAAAGCTGTCGATGACCGCGTCGCAGGTCATGCAGGTCGCACAGCAGCTGTACGAAGGCGTCGACATCCCCGGCATGGGACAGATCGCGCTCGTCACCTACATCCGTACCGACAGCGTCCGCGTCGCGGTCGAGGCTCAAAACGAGGCGCTCGACTACATCCGCGCGACCTACGGCGAAAAATATGCGCCCAAGCGCCCCAACGTCTACACGACCAAGGCGAGCGCGCAGGACGCGCACGAGGCGATCAGACCCATTTCGCTGTCCGTTTCGCCCGAGTCCATCAAAGACAAGGTGCAGCGCAACATATACAGGCTGTACAAACTCATCTTCGACCGCTTCGTCGCGTCGCAGATGCAGAGCGCGAGCTATGACACGCTCAACGTGCACATAATCTCGGCAAAAGAGGGTCACACCTGCGGCTATACGCTCAAAGGGCGCACGCTCAAATTCAACGGCTGGCTTGCGGCGTACACTCCGATGACCGAGGGCGAGGAGAAGGACTCCAAGACGCTGCCCGACTTCACCGAAGGGCAGCCGCTCGAACTCAAAGAGATGCAGAGCGAGCAAAAGTTCACCAAGCCGCCGCTCCGCTACACCGACTCCACGCTCGTCAAGGCGATGGAAGAGAACGGCATCGGGCGTCCGTCGACATATGCGGCGACAATTTCGGTGCTCGCCAAGCGCACCTACACGGACAAAGAGGGCAAGTACATCAAGCCGACCGAGCTCGGCGAGATCGTCTGCGACACTTTGATCAAGTTCTTCCCCGACATCATGAACGTCAAGTTCACGTCGGACATGGAGACAAAACTCGACACGATCGAGGACGGCGGCGTGCGCTGGCAGAAGATCATCGAGGACTTCTATCCCGGCTTCAAAGCGAGGCTGGACGCGGCAAAGGGCGACCGCTCCGCGAGGGTGCGGCCCAAAGAGGAGGAGAGCGACGTCATCTGCGAAAAGTGCGGCGCGCGCATGGTCGTCAAGGACAGCCGTTACGGCAAGTTCCTGGCGTGCCCCAACTTCCCGAGGTGCCGCAACACCAAGCCTTACGGCGAACCGGTCGCAAAGTGCCCCAAGTGCGGCGGCGGGGTCTACAAGAAGATCTCCAAAAAGGGCAAGGCGTACTATGCGTGCGAGAACCGCGAGTGCGGATTCTTCGCATGGGACGTCCCCGCGCCCAAACTCTGCCCCGACTGCGGAGCGTATATGAAGATGACCAAGTCCAAGACCGGCGAGGTCAAATACACCTGCTCCAACGCGGAGTGTAAACATACCGAGATCGTCACGGGCACGGAAAAATGAGGTTCCACGTCGTCGGCGGAGGGCTTGCCGGATGCGAGGCGGCGTACCGCTTTTTGCGCTCGGGTCACGAGGTCGTGATGCACGAGATGAGAGGGGTCAAAGCCTCTCCGTGCCACTCGACGGACGGGCTTGCCGAACTCGTGTGCAGCAACTCTCTCAAAAGCGAGGCGGAGGACACCGCGAGCGGTCTGCTCAAAGCGGAACTGCGCGCGCTCGACTGTATGCTTTTGGACGTCGCCGACAAGAGCCGCGTCCCGGCGGGCGGCGCGCTCGCGGTCGACCGCGAGGCGTTTTCGGCGGAGGTCGAGAGAAGGCTTTTCGCATTCGACGGCTTTTCGCTCGTGCGCGAAGAGGTGACCTCTTTTGACGACATGCAGCCCGTCGTGATCGCGTCGGGTCCGTTGACTTCGGACGCGCTTGCGAACGAACTTGCACGCAAATACGGTGCAAAATACATCGGCTTTTACGATGCGGTCGCGCCCATCGTGGACGGCGATTCGATCGATCTTGCCCACGCCTTCGGCGCGAGCCGATACGGCAGGGGCGGAGACGACTATCTCAACTGTCCTTTGACGCGCGACGAATACTACGCGTTTTGGCGCGAGCTGTGCGCGGCAAAGACCGCGACGCTCCATGACTTCGACAAGGGCGGCTTGTTCGAGGCGTGTATGCCCGTCGAGGAGATCGCGCGGAGAGGCGCGGACACGCTGCGGTTCGGACCTCTCAAAGCCGCGGGGCTGAAGGGAGAGGACGGCAAGACGCCGTTCGCGGTGCTGCAATTGCGCAAGGAGAACGTCGAGGGGTCGGCGTACAATTTGGTCGGATTTCAGACCAATCTGACCTTCGGCGAGCAAAAGCGGGTGTTCGGGATGATTCCGGCGCTCGCGCACGCGGAGTTTTTGCGCTACGGCGTGATGCACCGCAACACCTATCTGTACGCGCCGGCGGTGATGGACTCGGGCTTTGTCGCAAAGGACGGGTCGCTCGTCGCATTCGCCGGGCAGATGACAGGGGTAGAGGGCTATGTCGAGAGCATAGCGAGCGGACTGATGGCGGCGGAGAATCTGAGGCTTGCCGCCGAGGGCAAAGGCAGGCTGATCGCGCCGCCGGAGACAGTGATAGGTCAGTTGCAAAGGCATGTCGCGCGCGAGAGCGCCGACTATCAACCGATGAACGCAAACTTCGGCTTGCTTCCTCCGCTTGGGGACGCGCCGAGGGACAAAAAACAGCGCAAGCTCGCGTTTTTCGAGCGCGGAGCGGACGCTATGCGGCGCTTTTTGGACGGCGCCCGCAAGGAGGAAATATGGAATTGAAAGGCACCACCATCTGTGCGGTGCGCAGGGACGGCAAGATCGCCGTCGCCGGCGACGGACAGGTCACGATGGGCGAGAGCGTGATCATGAAGGGCAACGCTCGCAAGGTCAAACGCATCTATGACGACAAGGTCGTGATCGGCTTTGCCGGATCGGTCGCGGACGCGTTCACGCTCAGCGAAAAATTCGAGAAGATGCTGCAAAAGTATTCGGGCAACCTGATGCGCAGCGCGGTCGAGCTCGCCGAGCTCTGGCGCGACGACAAGTATGTGCGCAAGCTCGAGGCGATGCTCATCGTCGCGGACAAGGATGGCATGTATCTGCTCTCGGGCGTCGGCGACGTCATCGAGCCGGACGGCGACGCATGCGCGATCGGCAGCGGCGGCAACTATGCGCTCGCGGCGGCGCGCGCGCTTTTGACCGAGACCGATCTGTCTGCGGCGGAGATAGCCCGCAAGTCGCTCAAAATAGCCAGCGAGCTGTGCGTGTTCACCAACGACAACATCGTCGTCGAGGAGGTGTGAGATGGAACAGTTCACCCCAAAGCAGATAGTCAAAGAGCTCGACAGATACATCATCGGGCAGGACGCGGCGAAGAAGGCGGTCGCGATCGCGTTGCGCAACAGATATCGCCGTTCGCAGCTTCCGCAGGCTCTGCGCGACGAGATCACGCCCAAGAATATCATCATGCAGGGTCCGACCGGCGTGGGCAAGACGGAGATAGCAAGGCGTCTCGCCAAGATCGTCAACGCGCCGTTCGTCAAGGTCGAGGCGACCAAGTTCACCGAGGTCGGCTACGTCGGCAGGGACGTCGAGTCGATGGTCCGCGACCTCGTCGAGGTGTCGGTGCGCATGGTGCGCGATGAGCGCAGCCATGCGGTAGAGGCGACCGCGCGTCCCGCGGTGCTCGCGCAATTGACCAAGGTGGTCGCGCCGCACCGCAAGAGCGCCTATCCCGATCTCGGCGAAAAGGAGCTCTTCGACACGGTCGCGAAAGAGATCGCGAGCGGCTCTCTCGACGACCTCAAAGTGGAGATCTCGCTGCCCGAAAAGACAAAGAGCCAACAGCTTCCGGGCGGCATGGAGATCAACATCATGGACATGATGGGCGGTCTCTTGCCCAAGCGCAACAAGGTCAAAAAGGTCACGGTCGCTCAGGCTTACCGCGCGCTCATGGAGCTTGAATGCGAAAAGCTGATCGACCCCGACGCGCTCAACGCCGAGGCTATCCGCCGCGCCGAAAACGAGGGCATCATCTTCATCGACGAGATGGACAAGATCGCCGCAAAGGGCAACACTTCGGGACCCGACGTGTCGCGCGAGGGCGTGCAGAGGGACATTTTGCCCATCGTCGAGGGCTGCACGGTCAACACCAAGTACGGACCGATCAAGACGGACTACATCCTGTTCATCGCCGCCGGCGCATTCCACATCGCCGCTGTGTCCGACCTCATCCCCGAACTTCAAGGCAGGTTCCCGATCGGCGTCAAGCTGGACAGTCTGACCGCAAAGGACTTCGTCCGCATCCTGACCGAGCCGGACAACGCGATCCTGATGCAATACACCGAGCTGCTCAAAGTTGACAACGTCTCGCTCAAATTCACCGACGCAGCGATCGCAAAGCTCGCAGCCGTCGCCGAGGCGGAGAACGAGAACAGCGAGAACATCGGCGCGCGCAGACTTCACACGATCATGGAGACGCTCTTGGACGACATCTCTTTCAATGCGGGGAACGTCGATCAAATGGTCGAAGTCGTCGTCGACGAGGAGTATGTCCTGTCCCATCTCGACAAGACGATACGCACGCTCAACCTGCACAAATACATTCTCTGAAAACAGGAGCCCGTGTGCGTAAAGCACACCTAAGCAAAGAGGAAAAATGATAACTTTACCAAAGGGAACAAAGGACGTCACCCCGTCCGAAGCCTACAAATGGCACTACGTCGAAGGCGTGGTCAGAGGCGTCGCCGCAGAGTATTGCGTCGGCGAGATACGCACCCCCGTCTTCGAACACACCGAGCTGTTCGCACGCGGAGTCGGCGACACCACCGACATCGTCAACAAGGAGATGTACACCTTTGACGACAAGGGCGGCAGGTCGATGACATTGAAGCCCGAGGGCACCGCCGGCGTCGCGAGGGCTTTCATCGAGCACTCGCTCTACGCCGACGCTCAGCCCACCAAGATGTACTACATCACCCCGGTCTTCCGCTATGAGAGACCGCAGTCGGGCAGACTTCGCGAGCATCACCAATTCGGCGTCGAATTTTTCGGCAGTGCGTCGCCTGCGGCGGACGTCGAGGTCATCTCGCTGCTGTACACCGTCTACAAGCGGCTCGGGATAAAGGCGCTCAAACTGCACCTCAACAGCATCGGCTGTCGCGAGTGCCGCAAGGACTACAACGCCGCGCTCAAAGAGTATTTCGGCGCGCACATCGACAAGATGTGCCCGACCTGCCGCGAGCGGCTCGCAAAGAATCCGCTTCGCATCCTCGACTGCAAGGAAGAGGGCTGCCGCGCGATCGTCAAGGACGCGCCCGTCGTGCTCGACTATCTGTGCGACGACTGCCGCGCTCATCACGAGGCGGTCTGCAAGGGCTTGGACGCGCTCGGGATAGACTATGTCGTCGACCCCGGGATAGTGCGCGGTCTTGACTACTACACGCGCACGGTGTTCGAATTTGTCACCGAGGACATCGGCGCGCAGGGCACGGTCGGCGGCGGCGGAAGATACGACAAGCTGCTCGAGGACATCGGCGGCAAGCCCTGCCCGGGGGTCGGATTCGGCACGGGCTTGGAGAGGATACTTTTGACGATGGAGGCGCAGGAACTGCCGTTCGGCAAAGAGCCTCGTCCCACCGTCTACATCGCGCCTATCGGCGACGCCGAGCGCGTCGAGGCGACCAAGATGGCGTTCGAACTTCGCGGCGCGGGCGTCGCGTGCGACACCGACATCGTCGGGCGCGGATTCAAGGCGCAGATGAAGTATGCGGACAAGACGCGCGCGAGATACTTGATCGTCGTCGGCGGCGACGAGCTCGCGAGCGGCGTTTTCAAGATAAAAAACATGGACAACGGCGCCGAGACGTCGGTCGCGAGGGCGGACCTTGCGGCGTTCTTCTCGGCAAATACGGAGAAGTGATATGACAGATTTTCTCAACGGAGCAAAGAGGACGCACATGTGCGGACAGCTGCGCGCGTCCGACATAGGAAACCGCGCGACGGTGATGGGCTTTGTCGCCAAGTACCGCAATTTGGGCAATCTGCTGTTCGTCGACGTGCGCGACAGGACGGGCGTCGTCCAAGTCGCGTTCGACGACAGCTGCGACCGCGGCGTGTTCGACAAGGCGGCTTCGGTCAGAGGCGAATACGTCGTCTGCTGTTCGGGCGTCGTGCGCGGCAGAGGCGCGAACGTCAACAAGAGCATCGCGACCGGTGAGGTCGAGATCCTCGCCGACGACGTCAAGATATTGTCTGAGGCGGAGACCGCGCCGTTCGTGATCGCGGACGACGTCAAGGCGAGCGAGACTTTGAGGCTCAAATACCGCTATCTCGACCTTCGCCGCAAGCCTCTTCAAGACATCCTCGTGATGCGCGACAAGATCACGCGCACGGTGCGCAACTACATGGGCGACAACGGCTTCCTCGAGATCGAGACGCCGTTTTTGGGCAAGTCGACGCCCGAGGGCGCGCGCGACTATCTCGTGCCCAGCCGCGTCCACCACGGCGAATTTTACGCGCTGCCGCAATCGCCGCAATTGTACAAGCAATTGCTGATGATCGCAGGCATGGACAGATACTATCAGATCGCGCGCTGCTTCCGCGACGAGGATCTGCGCGCCAATCGTCAGCCCGAGTTTTCGCAGATCGACATGGAGATGTCCTACGTCGAGGATTCCGAGGACGTGATGGCGATCGCCGAAGGGCTCGTCAAAAAGCTGTGGAAGGACTGCCTCGGGATAGAGCTCAAGGACAAGTTCCGCCGCATTCCGTACGCCGAGGCGATGGACAGATGGGGCAGCGACAAGCCGGACACCCGTTATGGACTTGAACTCGTCGACGTCACCGACATCGCCGCCGGCACCGACTTTTCGGTGTTCAAGGGCGCGATCGACGCGGGCGGCTGCGTGAGGGCGATCAACGCCAAGGGGCTGTGCGCCTCGATGACGCGCAAGGACGTCGACGCGTGCGTAGACTTTGCCAAGAGTTGCGGCGCCAAGGGGCTTGCGTACACGATGTTCAAGCCGGACGGCAGCGTGACCTCGTCCTTCTTCAAGTTCTTGACCGAAGGGCAGATCGCCGCGCTCAAAGAAAGGCTCGGCGCTCAAACGGGCGACGTGATATTCGTTGCCGCCGACGCGGACGGCATGCTCGTGCGCACCGTGCTCGGCTCGCTGCGCGTCTATCTCGCGGACAAGTATTCGCTGTACGACAAGAGCAAGTTCGACTTCCTTTGGGTCGTCGACTTTCCGCTGCTCGAATACGACAAGGAGGAGGGGCGCTACGTCGCCGTCCACCATCCGTTCACCAGCGCAAAGGTCGAGGACATCCCGCTGCTTGACAGCGATCCTCTCAAAGTGCGCGCCAACGCCTACGACATGGTAATCAACGGTCAAGAGGCGGGCGGCGGCAGCATCAGGATCCACGACTGCAAGATGCAGAGCAAGATCTTCTCGCTGCTCGGCTTGACGCAGGAGCAGATCGTAGAGAAGTTCGGCTTCTTTGTCGACGCGTTCAAGTACGGCGCGCCGCCGCACGGCGGACTCGCGTTCGGGCTCGACCGCCTTGTGATGATCATCACCGGCACGGACAACATCAAGGACGTCATCGCCTTCCCCAAGGTGCAGAACGCGTCCTGTCTGATGACCGGCGCGCCTGCCGAGGTCGACGACAAACAGCTCAAAGAGCTGGCGTTGGAGATAGAGAAAAAGTGAACTTTACGCGCTCGCTTCCGCTCATCGGCGAGGACGGACTCGCGCGCCTTGCCGCCTGCCGCGTGACGGTGGTCGGCTTGGGCGGCGTCGGCGGCTATGTCGTCGAAGTCCTCGCGCGCAGCGGAGTGGGCGCGCTGACGTTGATCGACGGCGACAAGGTCGAGGAGAGCAACCTCAACCGCCAGATCGCCGCGCTTAGCAAGGATATCGGGCGGTATAAGGCGGAAGTCCTTGCCGAGAGGGTCGAGCAGATAAACTCTCATTGCAAGGTGAACGCGCTCTGCGAGATGCTGACCGAGAGCAATTGTTCCGCGCTCGTCGACGGCTCGAGCTATGTCGCCGACGCGATAGATTCGCTTGCGGCAAAGGCGGCGCTAGCGGTCTATTGCACGGGCAAGGGCTTGCCGATAGTCTCGGCGATGGGCGCCGGCAACCGCGCCGGGTGGTGCGACTTCCGCGTCGCGGACATCTACAAGACCGACTACGACCCCCTCGCCAAAAAGTTCCGCAAGATGATGAAGGAGCGCGGCGTGCGCAAACTCGACGTCTGCTTCACCCAAACGCCGCCCGTCCAAACGGGCGGGACGGTCGCGAGCATGCCGTTCGCGCCTGCCGCCTGCGGCGTCCGCATGGGCGCGTACATCGTCGAGCGATTGCTCGGTTGAGACGTCGATATTACCGGAAAGAGTCGGAGAAATATCATGACTTTATCTCAAGCGGTCGCGGCGCGACTGAACGAATTGATTGCAGAAAAGCAGATCACTCAATACAGATTGGCAAAGAATGCGACGCTTGCTCAGACCACAATCGGCGACATAAGACATATGCGCAACAAGAGCATGGAATTGTATTCCGTATATTGCATTGCGCAAGGTTTGGGCATGACTTTGTGCGAGTTTTTTGACAGTCCGCTGTTTTCGTTCGAGTCGATCGATGATTGACGCGCTTGCGTAAAGCCGGCACAGTTTTTATTGTCGCTATTCATTGAAGACGAGGAGCTAATGACAGATTCCGACAAAAGTTGTCTATACAATGTTTGTCGGAATGCACTAAACGATAATTGTACGTTCAATGACGAAATCGGCTGAACCGATGTGGTGAATTTAGCAAAACGATTGCACGATATTTTCAAAACAAAAACGGCTTCGGAAGTTCCGAAGCCGTTGCTTGTTTGACGAGCAGGCTCAAAGCAGATCTTCGAGCACCTCGGCGGGGACATATCCCACGTTGCGGTTTTTCTCTTTTCCTCCCTCAAAGACGACCACGGTCGGCATCGCCATCACGCGGTACTTGCGAGTCGCGTCGAGGTTGCGGTCGACGTCGACCTTGACAAAGGTCACGTCGGGATGATTTTGGGCGACTTCGTCAATGACGGGCGCGAGCATTTTGCACGGGCCGCACCAAGTTGCGAAGAAGTCGACGAACACCTTATCTTTTTCGGCGAGCAGCGTTTCAAGCTCCGCGCCGGAGATCTCTTTTACGAATTCACTCATAGTGAACACCTCCGTTTTTTCTTATTATACCACATTTTGTCTCGATTGCAACCGAATATACGCTGTGTTTGGCTAGACTTCCGTCCGCAGCGCGGAACTTTGCATCGCATACACAAAGACTTTTGCTTAAAGAAGTCTTGATAGTATACAAGATTATCAATTAGTATCAATTATTATCAATTAAAAGACGAAATACAACGCCTAAGCCGCTAACTTGCCTCCGCGCGCAATTGCGCGAAAAATGGCGCAAGTTGTTTGCCAAAGCGCGCGCGATACGTTATAATAGTGGTAATCAAATCAAGGAGCGACCTATGATCGATCTCAAGACCATTCATCAAGAAGATCCCGAGCTCTGCGCCGCAATGGAAGACGAGCTCAAGAGACAGCAAAACAACATTGAGCTCATCGCCAGCGAGAACATCGTCTCTCCGGCTGTCATGGCGGCAATGGGCACACATCTCACCAACAAGTATGCCGAGGGCTATCCCGGCAAAAGATATTACGGCGGCTGCGAACACGTCGACGTCGTCGAGACACTCGCGATCGACCGCGCCAAAGAGCTGTTCGGCGCCGAGCACGCCAACGTGCAGGCTCACAGCGGCGCGAACGCCAACCTTGCAACATTCTTTGCACTGCTTCAGCCTGGCGACACCGTGCTCAGCATGAGCCTTGCGCACGGCGGGCACCTCTCGCACGGCAGCCCGGTCAACATCTCGGGCAAGTACTTCCACATCGTGCCGTACACCGTGGACGAGAACACCTGCCTCATCGACTACGACAAGGTCGCCGAGCTTGCAAAGGAGCACAAGCCGCGCCTCATCCTTGCCGGAGCGAGCGCCTATCCGCGCCTCATCGACTTCAAGAGGTTCCGCGAGATCGCGGACAGCGTCGGCGCCTATCTCATGGTCGACATGGCGCACATCGCAGGGCTTGTCGCCGCAGGCGTACATCCTTCTCCCGTGCCGTATGCGGACGTCGTCACGACGACCACGCACAAGACCCTTCGCGGACCGCGCGGCGGACTCATCCTTTGCAAGGAACAGTACGCCAAGCAGATCGACAAGGCGATCTTCCCGGGCACGCAGGGCGGACCGTTGATGCACGTCATCGCAGCGAAGGCTGTCGCGCTCAAAGAGGCAATGACGGACGAGTTCAAGGCATATCAGACCCAGATCGTCCGCAACGCGAAGAAGCTGTCCAACGAGCTTGTCGAGAGAGGCATTCGTCTCGTCTCCGGCGGCACGGACAACCACCTCATGCTCGTCGACCTGTCCGACACCGGCAGGACGGGCAAAGAGGTCGAGGCTTTGCTTGACCGCGCGCACATCACCGCCAACAAGAACGCGATCCCGTTCGACAAGCAGTCTCCGTTCATCACCAGCGGCTTGAGATTGGGCACGCCGGCGGTCACGTCGAGAGGCATGAAAGAGGCGGACATGGTGACGATCGCAGAGTGCATCGCCGACATCGTCAAGAACGGCGAAGAGGCGATCGACCGCTGCGCCGCCAAGGTCGCCGCATTGTGCAAGAAGTATCCGATCTACGCAAACGACGTAATCAGATAAAGTTTTCACAAAAGACGCAAAGCACAAAGGATCGACAAACACAAAAGACAACGCGCCGTCCGTAAGGGCGGCGTTTTGCTTGCGCGTCGCTTTGAGTGATACGGCGACAAAATCAAAAAATTCGTCGCAAACGACGGAAATTCTTTTTGAAATAACGATAAAGTAAACAAAATAACATTCAAACAATTCGGAAAACCAAAGACAAAACCGCAAAACGTCAGCAAAATCATTCCAAAATCACTTCAAGATTCAAACGGCAAATCATCAACAGAAGTCAATAAAATAAAATGAATACAAAGATGAGTATATTTTAATAAATTTCAAAAAATTAAAATTAGATGACAAAATTAGCTATCTTATTTTAATATATTGACAAAAATTAAAATAAGAGTATAATTTAGTATGTAGGAAAAGCAATCGATAAAATACAAAATTAAGGAGATGCAATGAACAGAGCCGGAGAGTATATCAAAGTCAATTTGGGCGAGGCGTCCTACAACGCCTATCGTCCTGCGCCGTTGCCGCCGTGTCCGAACCTTGTCATTGACGAGGCGATGCTCGATGCGATATCGCGTGCGAGTCATTCGATAGGGGAGCTTGACGCGGTTTCCGAGCTTGTCCCCGACGTCAAGTTGTTTTTGGGGGCATATGTGCGCAAAGAGGCTTTGCTCAGTTCGCAAATTGAGGGTACGCAAGCGACGCTCGAGGACATTTTGGATGCCGGCAACGACGTCGCGGTCAATGCCGAAGTGGACGAAGTGGTCAACTATGTCAAAGCGCTGGGCTACGCCGTCGAGAGGATGAAGACTTTGCCTCTCGGATGCAGGTTGCTCAAAGAGACCCATGAGGTCTTGATGTCTGGGGTGAGAGGAGAGGACAAATCGCCCGGCGAGTTTCGTCGCAGTCAAAATTGGATAGGCGCCGCCGGCAGTACGATCGCGACGGCGAAATATGTGCCGCCTACGGTCGATGAGATGAACATCGCAATGAGCGACCTTGAAAAGTATATCAACATGAGCGAAGACGATACGCTGTTGAAGACCGCGCTTGCGCACTATCAATTTGAGACGATACATCCGTTCTTGGACGGCAACGGTCGCATCGGCAGAATGCTGATTGTGTTGATGTTGCTTCAAGGCGGCGTTTTGCGAACGCCGACGCTGTATATGTCGCTCTATCTCAAGCGCAATCGAGTGGAGTACTACGACAGATTGAGCGAGGTGCGCAGGCGCGGAGACTACGAGCAATGGGTCAAATTCTTTTTGAACGGCGTGGACGAAACGGCGAGGGATTGTTCTGCCGCGATCAGGAAGTTGAGCGCGTTACTGGCGACGGACGGAGCAAAACTCGCGTCGCAGCCGCAATCGGTGAAAAATGTGTTTAAATTGCTCAAATCGGAGCCGATCGTCACCGCAAAACATGTGACCGAAAAACTCGGGCTGTCCTATGCTACGGCTTCCGCCGCACTGTCCGCATTGGAGGAGCAAGGGGTCGTAAGACGCGCAAATGACGCGCGTCGCAACAGGGTGTTCGAGTACGGCAACTATATCGATATATTGAAATCGGGGACGTAAGCAAACAAAGTCACATTCAAACAAAAGTAACTCGTCTTTGCACAAACACCGACCCCGGGGCTTGCCTCGGGGTCATTTGTATTATTCTATGCGTAACGCGTTCGCGGCAAGGCAAGTGCAGCTAAGCCGGACACTGTCAAAAAGTGCGATTGCATCATCGGCAAAATTTTGACCGCCGCTGTTTTTGCAAGCGTAATTTTTCGCGGCGGAAAAACGCATGCGCCGCTCATTGTTGCCCTTACGCAACTTTTTTCAAAAATAAGGTCACTATTTCTTGACAAATAGACTTTGCTGTATTATGTTATCATACGATAACAAGAGTAGGTGACATATGAGCGATACAGCGATGACAATTGTGGGATTTTGCATCATATTCGCGGCGACTTCGTTGGGGTCGGCGTGCGTATTTTTGTTCAAGAACAAGATCCCCGAAAAGGTGAACGCGGTCTTTCTCGGCTTTGCCGCAGGCGTAATGCTGGCGGCGTCGATATGGTCGCTTTTGATCCCGTCGCTCGACGGCGCGTCGAGCTGGGGCAAGTGGTCGTTCGCGCCGGCGGCGATAGGCATGCTGATCGGCGGCATAGTGCTTGCGGTGCTCGACAAGGTGATACCGCACTTCCACAGCGGCGCCGAAAAGGAAGAGGGACCGCCCAGCGAACTTCACAAATACACAAAGATGTTCCTTGCCGTCACGCTGCACAACATCCCCGAAGGATTGGCGATAGGCTTCGCGTTCGGCGGAGCGGCGGCGGCAAACGATCACGCGCAATTCGTCTCGGCGTTCGGCTTGGCGATAGGGCTTGCGATCCAAAATCTGCCCGAAGGCGCGGCGGTGTCCCTGCCGATGAAAAACGCGCTCGGCAGCCGCGGTAAGGCGTTCGGTTACGGCGTCGGCAGCGGCGTCGTCGAACCGATATTCGCCGTGGTCGGCTACTTCCTCGCGTCCTCGCTGACCGCCGTCCAGCCGTGGCTCTTGGCATTCGCGGCGGGCGCGATGATCTTCGTCGTCGCCGACGACCTGATCCCCGATTCCAAACTTGCCGACTATCCGCACCTCGGGACGTGGGGAGTTATTGCGGGGTTCATCATAATGATGACTCTCGACGTCGCTTTGAGTTGACCGCGTATAAGGGCGCACCTTTGCGCCTGAAAGAACGTCTCGGGGGCGACCGTGTACCTTCAAGTACACTGGGTCACCCC
>CALWGZ010000011.1 GCA_944380285.1 uncultured Christensenellaceae bacterium | reverse complement strand
GGCGTGCTTGAACGTCTTCCTTTTTTCTTGCCCCCAAAATGGGCGGCTCTGCAATGGTCGGAGTGACTAGATTCGAACTAGCGGCCTCTTGAACCCCATTCAAGCGCGCTACCAAACTGCGCCACACCCCGATGTGCATATCAAATAATCGCACAAACGGAGCGATTTGTCAAGCGTTTTGCAACACAAATTGCAATTTGCGCCGAGCGGCAGACGATCTCGAAGATTTTTCAAAAAAAGATGAACGCGACTCTTGACAAAAATTACATTGACCTTAATGGAGTCTCGGCAAAAATTTTTCGCATTTTGAGCTGTCAAGAGGACGAGCACAATTTTAACAAAAAAGAAAAACCAAAAACAGCGAGAATGTGAAACGGGCGCATCCGTGATTCGGATGTGCCCGCTGCGATTCGAAGCGTCAATTTTTGGGTTGACAAGAATCCGCATAAATTGATTTGTAATCGATAGCTTGATTAAAGTTGACAAAGAACCGATTAGATAAACAGAACCACGGAGTATTGGGCGAGCGACTTGCGATGATTTTGCGGTGAAGAGGTTGTCCGCTGTACCTCAATGGTACGCGGACGTTCTCTGAAACGCAAAAGCGCGCAAACGAGCTTTATCAAACGGCGAAGAATGGTGCAGATTGGCGGCGAACAAGCGCGAGAGGCGCGGCCCAACCGGACGTCTGTCCGTGACCGCGCCCGAGACGCGCAGATGAGACGCCAAGATGTGCCGTTATTCGCCGTTTGACGCCCAAGACGTGAATGAATGCCGCACCCCAAAGGTGGTGCGGAACAGAAAATGTCGCGCGAAACCGCGCTTCTCGCGCGACTTGATAACGCGCCGCGCCAAAACCGCGTTTTTGACAAGGCGCCCCTTGCGCGGTCGCGAATGGTGAATGAGCGTGCCGCGTTGGAGGGGGAGTATTGAGGGGGAACCCAAGTGCCGCTTGTATGAAAAACGCGCACGGTTTGCAAGGCAAACGCGCGCGTTTTGATTCAAGCGATTAGCACTTTGGTGCCCCCTCAAAGCGAAGCAATAAACTGCGTTGCCGTCCTCCCCGACTTGCCCGATCCGCGCATTTGCCATTGCAGCGCGCGGCGGCACAGTTCGTCGTCGGGCATGTTTATGCCTTTGCGAGCGGCGAGCCGGCGGACGATCTCGAGGTATTGCTGTTGATCGGGCGACGGGTAGTAGATCGTCAATCCGAAGCGGGCGACGAGGGACAGTTTTTCCGCAAGCGTATCCGAGCGGTGGACTTCGTCGTCGTCGACGCGCATGTCGTTGCGGTCGGAGAAGTTCTCCTTGATCAAATGTCTGCGGTTGGAGGTCGCATAGATCAGCACGTTGGACGGACGGCACTCAAGTCCGCCTTCTATGATCGCCTTGAAGTATTTGTATTCGATCTCGAACTCTTCGAACGACAGGTCGTCCAGGTAGAGGATGAAGCGGTAGTTGCGGTCCTTGATCTTGGCGATCAATTGGCTGATCGAGGTGAATTGGTGCTTGAACACCTCGATGACGCGCAGTCCTCTTTCGGCATATTCGCACATCAACGCCTTGATGCTGGACGACTTGCCAGTGCCGCCGTCGCCGTAGAGGAGCACGTTGTTGGCGCTGTTGCCGTCGAGGAAGGCGAGGGTGTTGTCGAGGAGCTGTTTTTTCTGCGACTCATAGCCGACGAGGTCGCTCAATTTTTTGGTCTCCGTGTCGGTTATGTGCTGCAAATCGATCTCGGTGCTACCCGAAGAGCTGATCAGGCGGAACGCGTCGTAGAGCGCATATTCGCCCACTCCGTAGATCGAGTACCAATCGGCGATCGCGTCGATCGCGGCGGCATCGTCGTTTGCGGATTCGAGCGCTTTTGAAAGGAGCGAGACGCGTGCGCCCGCCGATGTCCGCGAACGTTTGCCTCCGCCGACGTAGGTGTAGTCGGATATCGCCGGCGCGAACTTGCCGAACAACTCGACGAGGTCGATCGAGAAGAGCTCGAAGATCGCTTTGAGGTCGTTTGCGGCGACGTCTTTGAGGCTGCCTTCGGGAGCGGTGCGTCTCTCGCATGCGAGGGAGAAAGCGTTTTCGTCCGTCGCCAAAAGGAAGGCGACATAGTGGTGCCACAGGTTGCCGGTGACGCCGTATTCCGCCGCAAAGTCGAGCAGCTCGCCGGCAACGCGGCCGACGTTCACGTTGCCGTCCGCGAGGTCTTTCACCGCGCCGCGGCAGGGGTCATAAAGTATGCAATCGTCAATGATCTCTCTGATGTTCATATTCTTCTCCGTTGCGTACAGTATAGCACTTCGCCGCCGCGAAATAAACAAAATGCGATCAATTTGCAAAAAAACTCCCGCCGAAACCGGCGGGAGGATGTGCTCAGTAGAGGGAGATTAAGAGGAGTGTTTATAATAGGTGTTTGGAAGAAGTCTTTGTGTGTTACTCCGGCTCTACTTCGCTCAGGGGGGCTTGTTTTGTGCCTTCATTATATGGCGGCAGACTTAAAGGCGCATTAAAATGCGAAAATTTTTCAAAAAATTTTCTTCGGCGGGCGAAACGACGTTCAAGATGAACAAATTTTATTTTTTGAGCGTTTTTACGCACAATTAATATAGGTTTAATGCTTTGATTATATTATATAATCAAATCATGCAACAGAGTCGAATATGTGGTATGATACATGTATCGAACGAACGGAGTGAGTCATGAAGATATTGCTTGTCGAAGACGAAGTGCAGATGTCCGAAGCGATCGCGTCGCTGCTCAAAAAGAATCAATGCTTGGTCGAGTGCGCCTATGACGGCGAAGAGGGCTATCGTATGGGGCTTGTCGGCGACTACGACGTGATCATCATGGACATCATGATGCCGGTGATGGACGGCTACACCGCCGTCAAAAAGCTGCGTGCGGCGGACATCAAGACGCCGATCATCATGCTGACCGCGCTCGCGTCGGTCGAAGACAAGGTCAAGGGGCTGGACATCGGCGCGGACGACTATATGACCAAGCCGTTCTCGATGGACGAGCTCACCGCGAGGCTGCGTGCGATCACAAGGCGCAGGCGCGGAGACTCTGTCGGAAACGAACTCAAAGTGGGCAACACCACTCTCAACATCAAGGAATACAAGCTGTCGTGCGGAGGCAAGAGCATTGCCCTGTCGGGCAAAGAGTACGAGCTGGCGCTGTGCTTTTTCTCCAATCCGGGCGCGGTGTACACAAAGGACGAACTCATCAACAAGGCGTGGGGGTTCAATTGTGATTTCGAATCCAACAATCTCGAGGTATATATGTCGTTTTTGCGCAAGAAGCTGGGCTTTTTGGGCAGTGACGTCGTGCTGACCTCGGTGCGCGGCGTGGGGTACAAGATGTCCGCGCCGCAAGGGTAATGACCGCGCAGGACAGGGCTCTTGACAAATTGCGCAGGCGGTTCATCGCGATCTTCGTCGCGGTGGGCGGTCTGTTTTTGCTTTTGGCGTACGGCGTCATCTTCGCGTCCAACGTCGTGCAGACGGACGTGTCGATCGACGAGAGGCTGTCCGAAGCGCTCGACCGCGCGCCCATCCCCGCAGGGAGCGAAGACGAAATGCAGTCTTGGCTTGCGCGCAACGCGTGTATGATCGTCGTCGAGGTGACCGGCAAAGCGGGTGCAGGGACGTATTCTTTCAACACCGACGACCTCAGCGAAAAGGAATTGAACGGGATCGTCGCGAGGCTGGACGACATCGAGGACGAGAATGCCGACTTCGAGATCGACGGCAGGTATTTCCGCGCGCACAGGCAGATCACATTGGATGGCGCCGAGAGGGAGAGCGTCACCGTCTATTCGGTCTACGACTGGACGGACGACCGCACCGATCTGATCAATTCGGGCGTGACGACCGCGGTGATATATCTTTTCTGTTTGGTGCTGCTCTACATCTTCGGGCAATTGGTGTCGCGGCAGATCATCGCGCCGGTCAAGCAGTCTTACGAGCAGCAAAAGCAGCTGGTCGCCGACGCGTCGCACGAGCTGAAAACGCCGCTTGCGATCATAGGCGCGAACATGTATTTGATCAAGTCGGACCCCGCCGCGACCGTTGCGGAGAACGAGCATTGGATCGAAAATGTCGACGCGCAATTGGCGAGAATGAGCGCGTTGATCACCGATATGCTCGAACTGTTCCGTGCGGACAGTCAGGCGGCGGGTGTAAAGACGGAAGAAAATCTGTCCGAGATGCTTGACGGAACGCTGCTCAGTTTCGAGGCGAGGTGCTTTGAGAAGAACATAGAGCTGACTCAGCGCATCATGCCGGCGATAACGCTCAATTGCTATGCAAAGCAGATGGAGAGGCTGTTCAACATATTGATGGACAACGCGCTCAAATACACGCCCGAAAAGGGGAAGATCGAGGTGGAGCTGCACGCGGACAAGCGCGGTGTGACCGCGGTGTTCACCAACTACGGCGCGGGCATCGCAAAGGAGCACTTGACCAAGATATTCGACCGCTTCTACCGCGTGGACAACGCGCGTACGCAAAACGCTTCGGCGGGGAGTTTCGGGCTGGGGCTGTCGCTCGCCAAGAACATCGTGATGAATCACGACGGCGAGATCGTCTGCGACAGCGACGGGACGACATACACCAAGTTCACCGTCCGCCTTCCCAAGAGCGCGTCCCAGGCGGCTTTGCTCAAACGCAACAAAAAGACAAACGAATGACATCGAAGGCGCCGCGGCGCCTTTTTTGCAATATGTATGTAAAATTTTGCCGTTACCTATTGACAGCGAGCGCATTTTGTGGTTTTGTATAAGAGAGGGACATCCCCTCAAGGAGGAAATTATGAAAGGATCAAGCAAGGTGCTCTACTACGGTGAGAGCGGGCTGGTGTCCGGGCTCGTCGCAGACGTCATCGCCGCAGGCGCGGACCGCAAATTGCTCGAATGCGTCGTATGGAACGGCAAGACCCCGGATTTTGTCAAAGAAGTGGAATATTGTGAATATCTGCCCGAATACAGGTTGGGAGACTTCGGTTCGCCCGATCTCGTGATCGTCGCGCACACGTCCAACGCCAAGTTCATAGTGTTCGTCGAGGCGAAGGTCGTCTCCTATGTCAACGCCTGCGCGAGCGAGGCGAGTTTCCGTCAGGCGCGTACGATCAACGTACAGCTTGCGCTCGACCGCAGGTTCAAGCAGGCGGTCGTCTCGGGCGGCGGCGACAACATCGAGATCTGCGAAGAGGCGGACTATGACAGCGGGATCGTCCGCGACAGGGCGCGCAGCCTGCGCAAGGGAGGGTTCACCTCGTATTGCCGCAAGATCTTCGCCGATGCCGACGGATTTTACTATGTCGCGCTGACGACCGATCCCGAATGCGAAAGCCCCTATGAGGACGACGACGTGCTCAAAGCGCTGATCGGCGCGGCGTGGGAGGGCGAAAAGGGCTTGTTCGGCATCTTGACGTGGAGCGAATTGATGGACAAGGGCATCGTTTCGCGCGAGAGCGGCGCGTTCGCGAACGCCGCAAAGCTGATGCTGCCCGTCGATGATACCGGCGCGAACAAGCTGGTCTACACCAGCAACCCGACCAATCTGCGCGGGGTCAAGCTCGAGGAGTGGAGCGAAGACAAAAAGTCGCTGATCGACGCATTGACGAGGCTGACGCCCTGCCTGATCGGCGCGGTCGCCGACGAGACCGAGATAGAGGAATTGACCGGCTCTTACAGCTACCGCGTGGGCAACATCGTCTATGCGCGCATCATGTATCTGCCGACCGAAAACACCGTCGTGCTCGCGCTGCTCAAAGACGAGAACATCCCTCAATTTCTCTATGACGACGACAAGCGTTTTGTCTGCAAGCTGCCCAATTCGGACAAGCAATACATCGGCTACAAGTTCTATACCGACGCCGACGTCGCGAGGTTCAGAGAGGGGCTTGACGAATACTTCGCCTGAATCCGAAAAAGAAAAAACAAATACGGCTCCGAGCGATCGGAGCCGTCATTTTATACGCCGCTGTATGCGTTCTTGAACGCGTAGTAGGCTTGCCGGAGACTGCGGCAGGCGAGGTCGGAGTGATATTTGAGCGTGTCCCAATGCTCTGCGGACGCGGCGTCGTAAAGACCGACGGTGAAGAAGCCCGCTTTTTTTGCGCTCGCGATGCCTATGTGGCTGTCCTCGAACACCGCGCATTCGGACGGACGCAGCCCCAGCTTGTTGCATTCGCGGATGTAGACGTCGGGCTTGTCCTTGCCGACGCCGACCTCTTCGATCGACGTGCCCGACCAAAACAGCGGCGCTACGCCGTGCTGTTTGAGACAGGGCCAAAACAGATCTTCGCCCAGCGCGGTCGCGACGCCTATGCGGCCGCCGTGTTTGACCAGCAGAGAAAGCAGTTTTGCCGCATACGGTTTGAGCGGCACCCGGTTGGAATACGCTTCGAGCGCGCGGTCGTGCCAAAACTCCTCGACTTCTTCGCGGCTCATCCTGATCGGCGTGTTTCGCACCGCGTATTCGGCGCAGTCGGACAGCTTGAGATGGTTGACCGCGAGCGAGAACCCGTCGGGCATCGTCAAGCCGTCTTCGGCAAAGAGGTCGGCGTACAGCTTGTCCCACAGCCCCATCGATTCGAGGAGCGTGCCGTCCATATCGAAGATGAAGCCCTTGAGCGAGCTCAGAATTTCGCGATCAGTTCTTTCAGCCATGTGAAGTTCATATCGGGTGCGAAGATCAACGGATATTTGTTGTAGTAGAGCACCTTTACGTTCTCGATGGACGTGCTGTTGTCGCTGACCATCCCCGAAGAGTTGATCGCGAACACCTCGACGTCGTATACGCCCTGCGCCTTGTCGTACAATTTGAGGCGCATATACTTGGAGCGGTGGTTGACGCCCTTGTAGTAGTCGGAGAAGTAGTATTGCACCTTGCCGTCGTTGTAGATGACCTTGTAGCTTTGGACGAGGTCTTCATCTTTGCCGCGCTCGAACACGAGATAGGTCGAGCCGTGTATGATCGCGCAGCGTCCTCTCTCTGCGGGCATCACGGGGCGCGTCTTGCCGAACCGCGCCGAGGTGTAGGTGAACGCAGACTTGTCGAGGTGCAGAGGCAGCCGCCAGCGTCTGTCCGCCTTTTCCTCTTCGCCGGAGAGCATGTTGACGCGTTTGACGTCGATGCCGTCGTCGCCAAATTCCATCACCAGCCCCATCGGCGCGATGTGCGCCTGCGGCGGCACCGAGCCGTTGACCTTGCCTTTTTCCAATTCGACATAGGAGACGGACTGCGTGCCGATCGTCGTGTAGTTGCGCTGATGTATGTCGCGTTCGTCCAGCATGGGGAAGTGCAGGTGCCCGGCGAGGTTGACGACGTTGTCGTATTTGCCGAGGATCTTGCCCAGCTTGAAGTCACTGTACAGTTTGCCTTCGGACTGCGAACCGTAGACTGTGTTGGCGGCGCTGTTGTGCGTGGTCACGAACACCGGGCGTTTGCCGCCCTCGGCGATCGCCGCGTCGATGCGGTCGCACATCCAGTCCGCGACGGAGTCATAGCCGTTCTGCTGAGAGCTGTCCTGAGGCGATACGCCTATGAAGTGCCATCCGTTGACGACATAGTGCGAGTAGGGAGGTTTGCCCGTGCAGGCGGTGAACAGCTTGCGTTTGCGCGCCGGGAAGATTGCGGGGAAGTAGTCGTGGTTGCCCATGATCAATTGCACGATCGGTTTTTTGTCTCCGAATGCGTGGTCGAGCGCGGCGTTGAAGCGGCGGTACGCGCACTTGGAGCCGATGTTGCAGATGTCGCCCGGCACGATGATCATATTGACGCGGTACTCTTTGAGCACCTCGAACGCGCGGCGCAGATTGAGTTCGTAAGTCTTGTTTTTGCGCCACGGGAACGGAGACAGCTGAGAGTCGGAGATCACCCCGACGCGCAGAGGCCCTTCCACTTCGAAGCGCTTGATCTCGCAATGTATCTCGATCGGCTTGACCGCTTTGACGAGAGGTTCGCTGCCGATCATTTCGTCGTCTTCGTTGACGGCGTATCCTTTTTCTTCTATCACCACGCCGCCGTCGGTCTTGAGTTCGGCGCGTTTTGCTTCGAGTTCGTCCAAAATCTGCTTTTTGCGCGCGCCGTGGTAGGTGTTGAGCGCCATCGGGATCAGCGACAGCGCAAAGCCCGCCGCGGGGATCAGCGTGACCATCGAGAACATACCGTCGATCGTGAAGTCGGATTGGGGAAGGGGTACGCCCGAGACCTCGGGTTGCTTGAACTGAAAGACGAGCAGCAGCGCCGTCACCGCGACCGCGGCGATCGCGTTGTTGAACTTGGTGACCATGGAGTTGAACGAGAAGCACACGCCCTCCATGCGGTGCCCCGTCTTCCATTCGAGATAGTCGAGGCTGTCGCCGACCATGGGATAGGGCAGCACGTTGTACGCCCCGACGCCGAGCCCGCCTATCGTCATCAGGGGGAACGCGGCGAAATAGTTGATCCTGCCGACAAAAAACGCCGCAGTCAGAAAGACCGCCGAGATCGCGCCGAAGATGAGGCTCGTCTTTTTGAACCCGATGCGCTTGTACGCGACGGGCGTCAGCAATATCCCGGCGTACATACCGGCGCCGACGACCAGATAGAGCAAAATCAGCACGTCGCCCGACGCCCAGCCGTCGATCTTCACCACATAGATCGAGATGTAGGACGCAGCCGCCATCAACAGGTAGCGAGGCGAAGCCAGCATCGACGTGAGCAGTGTCAGCAGCATAGGTTTGTTTTTCGCCGCGGCTCTGAACATCTCTTTGACGGGCGTCTTTTCGGTGCGAGTCGCAAAGCGTTCTTTGGAGTTCTTGAACAGCAGCAGATAGCCGACAAAGACGACTGTGCCGGCGGTCGCCGCGATCGCGAAATATACCCACGTCGGGGGGACTATCCTCTGATAGACGCTGATAAGCCCTATCGGGATCAGAGAACCTATCGAGCCGAGCGTGACATAAAAAGAGAGCAGAGACGACCTCTCCTTGGGATTGGGCGTCGCGACGCTCATAAGCCCCATCGCAGGCACGTCGACTACGGTGTAGGAGAAGTCGAACAGCAGATAGCCGACCGCCGCAAACGCGCAGCGCGCCGCGACGGGCATCTCCGAAAGAGGCAAAAACATCACGATCGAGACGATGAAGATGAGGAACGCGCCTATCCTGATGAACGGGCGCATCTTGCCGTTTTTGGTGTGAGTGCGGTCGATGACGACGCCCATGATCGGGTCGTTGACCATGTCCCAAAATCTCGCGACGAACATCAACGCCGTCGTAAAGCCGAGAGGGACCAGCAATATGTCCGACAAAAACACCGACAGATAGGACGACACGACCGCCGAGATCATAAAGCTGCCTATCGAGGCGAAGCCGTAGGAAGCCTTCTCCGCTTTGCCGATGTATTTGAAGTCGCTGTCCGCGGTCCGTGCCGCGTGTTGGGTGGAAGAATTGTTATCCATAATTTTTCTCTCGTATTGATACCATTATATACTTTTTGGCGGGGGCATTACAAACAAATGGGTGTAAACAGTTTGATCGTAAAATGTAAATTTTCGGTAAAATTTCTTTTGCTGCCGAACGCGCGGCGCGGCGCAAAGGAGCAAAAACGTTATCAAATGAGGGATATTTAATCTGTTTTTCACGCGCAAAAGTTTGTGCCGCAATGAAAAGATCTGCAAAAAAGCGGCGCAGATCATTGACAGCCTTTGCGCTATGTTTACGCGCGTTAAGTTTGATGTAATTTTTGTCAAGTGTCGCGCGCGGTTTTTTTGCGATCGCGACGACGCCGAATCGTCTTTGCTCCGTCAATTCATAAAATCCTTGGCGGCGCCATATGATATGGCGAACCAACCGTGGAGGATATATGAAGAAAAGGATCATTGCAATCGCGCTGTGCATCGCGGCGCTTGTGACGTTTGCCGTCGCCGCTGCGGCGTGCGAAGAAGAAAAGACGACAGCGCAGCTGTTGGAAGAGAGAGTCAGCGACCGCCAGACCGCGCTCTACACCGGGCAGACCGAAAACGCCTACGTCACCATAGGCACGCTCGACCGCGAAAAGGTGTTTGTGACGGACGGAGAGGCGGGCGAGCTCGAGACGGTCACGACAGTGATCGCATCGCTGCCGTCCATGTCGGACGAGTCGACTTACGCCTATGTTCTCGAAGGGGAGAGCGGCAAGGTGGAGGGCACGATGACGCCGAGCGTGATCGGAGCCAAGCTGATCGCAAAGATCGCCGACGCGTCCGCTTTGGGCGCGCTCGTCAAGCTGACGATCACCGATTCCGCCGCACCGGATACGCCGTTCACGTTCGAGCTGACTGACAAAATGGCGGACGCGATCGCCCCCGGCGACGCTCTCGTCAAGGCGTACGAACACTTCAAAAGCGAGATCGACGCCGAGCTTGCGTCGGAGGACGGGATGCACCGCGAGATCTACGTCCGCTTCGTCAACGGCAAGACCGACCGCGACAGCGAGTACTATTGGTATGTGTCTTTCGCCGCGGACAGAGGCAACGACATGAGCGTGCTTCTGGACCCGTCAAGCGGAGAGGTCGTGACCAGCCGTATACGTCCATAACGCACACGGGCACGAAAAAATAAAATATCGAAAGGCATAAAAGAGCGCCGCGGAAAGTGTTTTCGCGGCGCCCTGTTTCAGTCGTTTTGCTCTTTGGCTTTCGCCTTTTGCTCGGCGCGCTTTTGCAGCTTGCGCTGCATGTTCGTCCTGTTCTTTTTCTCGATGTTTGAAAGGCTCCCGAACAAGCCCGCGATCATCTTGAAGAAGCCGCGCAGACGGTGCTTGTTGCCCCACAGCCGCAAGCCGTCCACAAGGCGGCTGTCAATGATGCCGCTCGAGATGCCGACGAGCGCGCGCAGCGGCATGCCCTGCATGCCTTGGGTGAGGACGAGCATCGTCGTCATGTCGGCGTTGGGGACCTGCGACTTGATCAGCGCGGGCGCCGCTTTGAGGATGAACTTGCCCAAAAGACAGCACCCGAATTCGCCGAGAGTGGTGTTGTCGTCGAACTCGCCGCGCTTGCTTGGCACGTTGGGCGGGATGGGCTTGTCGTACAGCGCGCGGAATTGATCTGCGGGGATTTCGGTCGCTCCGGCGATGTCGTAGTAGACGGGGCACTCGGCGCGGCGCGCGTTGACGGGACTCGACTCGCCGAACGCGAACTTGCGCTTTGCCGACAGGCGGATGTCGCGCGACGACGCGCCTATCAAAATTTCGTATTCGCCGTCGCTGCGGTGCCAATCGGCCTCGGCGGTATTGAAGAACGCGAACGTGCGCTCGTCGAAAGGCAGAGTGACCGTCTTGCTCTCGCCGGGGGCGAGGAAGATCTTGGCAAAGCCCTTCAGCTCCTTGTCCGCCTTGAAGACGACCGGATCGAGGTCGCGGACGTACATCTGCGCGACCTCCGCGCCGGCGACTTTGCCGGTGTTGGTCACGGTGAACGCCGCGCCATGGTCGTCTACATTGAGGTCGGAATAGGCGAACGTGGTGTAGCTCAGCCCGTGCCCGAACGGGAACGCGACTTGCTTTTTCGCGCTGTCGTAATAGCGGTAGCCCACATAGATGCTCTCGCGGTATTCGACGTTCTTGGGTCCCATCGGGAAGTAGGCGGCGTTGATGTTGTCTTCGAGTTTGAACGGGTAGGTCTCGGCGAGCTTACCGGACGGATTGACCGCGCCGGTCAGGATGTCGAGCACCGCCTCGCCGCACGCTTCGCCGGGCAGATAGGCGTTGACGAGCGTGTCGACCTTGTCCAGCCACGGCATCTCGACGGGGGAACCGCCGAACAGCACTACGACGAGAGGTTTGCCCAGCCCCGCGAGCTTGGTCACGAGGTCGTCGTGGGAGGGCGGCAGCGTCATATGCGTGCGGTCGTAGCCCTCGCTCTCGTAAGTGTCGGTCAGACCGATGCAGCAGACGATCGTGCCGTCAAAGTCTTTTGCGAGTTCGAGAGCCTTGCGTTCGAGCGCGGCGTCCTTGCCGTCGCCGTCGAGAGAGTAGCCCTCGGCGTATTCGTACCCGACGCCCGCCTCGTCCAACGCCTCGCGCACGGAGACCAGCTTGTAGGGATTGATACGGCTCGAGCCCGCGCCCTGATAGCGGCTGTGCTCGGCGAGTTTGCCGACGACGAGCAGCTTTTCGTCCTTTGACAGCGGCAGACGTCCGGCGTCGTTTTTGAGCAAAATGATCGATTCGTCCGCGACGCGGCGCGCGAGTTCGTGCGCCTTGTCATAGTCCGCCTTGAACGGGCGGCGGTTGTTTTCGCACACTTCGAGCGTGCGCAAGACGCGGGCGACGACCGAGTCAAGCTCCTCTTCGGTGAGCGCGCCGCTCTTGATCGCGGCGAGGATGCGGCGGTCGTTCTTGTTTCCGCTCGTGGGCATTTCGAGATCCATGCCCGCCTTGACTCCGGCGATGCGGTCGTTGGCGGCGTTCCAGTCGCTGACGACCATGCCTTCATATCCCCATTGCCTGCGCAAAAGGGTGTCGAGCAGCCACGGGTTGTCCGTCGCGTATACGCCGTTGATGCGGTTGTACGACGCCATCACGGTGCGCGGTTTGCCCTGCTTTACGCACTCTTCGAACGCGGACAGATAGATCTCGCGCAGAGCGCGCTCGTCGACGACGCTGTTGATCGTCATGCGCAGATATTCGTTGTTGTTGACTGCAAAGTGTTTGAGCGATGTGCCTACGCCCGTCGATTCGACGCCCTTGATGTAGGCGGCGCCCATCTTGCCGGCGAGATAGGGATCTTCGGAAAAATACTCGAAATTGCGTCCGCAAAGAGGGGAGCGCTTGATGTTGACGCCGGGGCCGAGCAGGATGTCGACCTGTTGATCGAGGCATTGCTCGCCGAGCGCGACGCCGATCTCACGGATGAGGTCGGGATCCCACGAGCTTGCCATATTGACCGCCGGGGGGAACGCCGTCGCCGGGAAGGACATCTTCATGCCGAGGTTGTCGTCGTCTTCGTTCTCCTTGCGCAGACCGTGCGGACCGTCGGACATGACAAAGGAGCCTATCCCGAGCTTGGGGAAGGGTTTTGTCGTCCAAAAATCGCGGCCGCTGCATATCGCCGCCTTTTCGCGCAGTGTCATACGGGAGATGAGATCGTTGAGCTGTTGTTGTGTCATGACGGTATTTCTCCGTTGGCTTGTAGTCAACCATATGATACCACCATTCGCCCGAAAAGACAAGCCGAAAAACGCATTTGCGCGCATTTGGCAAGTTTTGTAAAAATAAACGGACGATTTGCGCGCAAGTGGGTATAAATTGCGCGGCGATATGCTTGACTTTGTGCGCGCAAAAGCTATAAAATTAGAAAAAGCGCAAGGAGATCACCATGGCAAAAATCGTAAAAGAAGGACTTACTTTCGACGACGTACTGCTCATCCCTTCCTATTCGGAAGTGCTGCCGTACCAAGTCGATCTTTCGACGCACCTCACAGACAAGATCAAACTCAACATTCCGCTGCTCAGCGCATCGATGGACACGGTCACCGAGTATGAGCTCGCGATCGCGATCGCACGCGAAGGCGGCATCGGCATCATCCACAAAAACATGTCGATCGAAGACCAGGCGCAGCAGGTCGACAAGGTCAAGCGCAGCGAGAACGGCGTCATCACCAATCCCTTCCATCTCAGCCCCGAGCATACCCTCGCGGACGCGGAGGACTTGATGCGCAAGTTCCGCATCAGCGGCGTGCCCGTGACCAAGGGAGGCAAGCTGGTCGGCATCATCACCAACCGCGACCTCAGGTTCGAGACGGACATGACCAAGACGATCGGCGAGTGCATGACAAAGGACAACCTCGTCACCGCGCCCGTCGGCACCACGCTCGAGCAGGCGCAGGAGATCCTCGGCAAGCATCGCATCGAGAAGCTGCCCCTCGTCGACAAGGACTTCAATCTCAAAGGACTCATCACGATCAAGGACATCGAGAAGGCGATCAAGTATCCCAACAGCGCGAAGGACGAAAACGGCAGATTGCTCGCAGGAGCGGCTGTCGGCGTCACCGCCGACGTGCTCGACCGCGTTGCCGCGCTCGTCGAAGCCAAAGTCGACGTCATCGTCATCGACACCGCTCACGGTCACTCCAAGGGCGTGCTCGACACCGTCGCCAAGATCAAATCCGCATATCCCGGCGTCACCTACATCGTCGGCAACGTCGCGACCGCAGAGGGCACCAAGGCGCTGTTCGACCACGGCGCGGACGTCGTCAAGGTCGGTATCGGTCCCGGTTCCATCTGCACGACCCGTATCATCGCAGGCATCGGCGTGCCGCAGATCACCGCGATCATGGATTGCGCCGAGGCGGCGGACAAGCTGGGCAAGCGCATCATCGCGGACGGCGGCATCAAGTTCTCGGGCGACATCGTCAAGGCGTTGGGAGCCGGCGCGAGCGCGTGCATGATCGGCAGTCTGTTCGCGGGCACGGAGGAGACCCCGGGCGACATCGAGATCTTCCAGGGCAGGAGCTTCAAGGTGTACAGAGGCATGGGTTCGCTCGGCGCGATGAACGCGGGCAGCAAGGACAGATACTTCCAGGCGGGCGCGAAAAAGCTCGTTCCCGAAGGCGTCGAGGGCAGGGTCCCGTTCAGAGGCGCGCTGTCCGACGTCGTCTTCCAACTCATGGGCGGTCTGCGCAGCGGCATGGGCTATTGCGGCATGAAGGACATCGACACGTTGAGAAAGAACGCCAAGTTCATCAAGATCAGCGGCGCCGCGCTCGTCGAAAGCCATCCGCACGACATCTCGATCACAAAAGAAGCCCCCAACTATTCGACCAAGGGCTGACATTTTTGCCAAGTCAAAGGACCGCCGGCGGCGGTCCTTTTTTGCGTCAAAAATCAAAACGTGTCAATCTTTTTGAGCGTCGTCGTCATCGGTCGGCGGCTCGGGAGAGGTCGGTTCGGCGGCGTTGAGAGGGGCGCGCTTTGCCGTGCGTAAAAACAGGATGAGGAAGACGATCGCGACGAGCGCTGCGGTGTAGTCGGCGATCGGCGTTGCCATCGCGATCCCGATCGCGGGAAAGTGCGCGTCCAAGATGAACATCAGCGGCACGTCGAGACCGCCCTTGCGCAGCACGGACAGCAGCAGCGCACGATATTTTTTGCCCGTCGCCTGAAAGACGGTGACCGCGATGAAGCCGACCGACGCGGACAGCACCGCCCAGCATATGATGCGCAAAAATCGCGTGCCGTAGGCGACGGTCTCGTCGCTGTCGATGAACGCGCGTATGAGCGGTTCGGTGCAGGACAGCGATATCGTCAGACATATCAGCGCAAAGCTGAACGTGCACGCCGACATGAACAGCACGGACGAGCGCATTCGCCGGCGGTCGCCGGACGCGTAGTTGTAGCCGATCAGCGGCAGCGCGCCCTGCGTTATGCCCTGAGTGATCGCGAACGAAGCCATGTTGACGCGCTTTGCGACGCCGATGCCGGCGATCGCCGCGTCGCCATACGCCGCCATGAGATAGTTGACGACGAGGTTGGAGCAGGTCGTCAGCATGGACATCAGACACGCCGGAAGCCCGATCGACATCACCGCAAGCGACGTCTTGCGCGCAAAGGCGGCTTTGATCGGTCTGAGAGTGACCACTCCGCGCAATTTGAGCACGAGAATGACGAAGTAGAGCGCGGAGACGCAATTGGAGACGAGCGTCGCCAGCGCCGCGCCGGTCACCCCCATGCCCAAGCCCCGATCGAAGACGAACAGGGGGTCGAGCGCGACGTTGAGGATGCCGCCGAGCGACAGACCTATCCCCGCATGCATCGCCTTGCCCTCGGCGCGCACCAAATGGGCGAGCACGGACGAGAGCACGGTCGGGACGGAGCCGGCGACGATCGTGTAAATCAGGTAGTCGACCGCATATTGCAATCGCATCCCGTCCGCTCCGAGCGCGGTCAGGAGGGGTTTGCGGAACAGTCCGAACACGAGCGAGAGCACCGCCGCGACCGCAATGCCGCCCCATACCGCGAACGAGGACGCGCGCCGCGCCCCGTCGGGATCGCCCGAGCCGAGTGCGCGTGACATCACCGACGCACCGCCTATCCCGAACAGGTTGGCGGTCGCGGTCAAGAGCATATAGATGGGCAGGCACAGCGTGACCGCCGCGACCATCGTCTCGTCGCCCAGCCTGCCGACAAAGAAGGTGTCGGCGAGGTTGTAGACGATCGTGATCAATTGGCTGACCACCGTCGGCAGTACGAGCGAGACGACCGCCTTGGGGACGGGCGCCTTTTCGAAGATGTATTTTTCCTTTTCGGACAGACGTGCCTGCATGTTTACAGTATAGTACGCCAAGCGCATTGTTGTCAATGTCCGCGACGCGCGTCGAATTTTCGCGTCGGTATTGCATTGCGGGCGGATTGCTGATATAATAGAGAAAAAGGGATCCAAAGGAGGAGCTATGGACGTAAAAGAAGCGATAGCGGCTCGGTACAGCTGCCGCGCATACAAGCCCGAGGACGTCGACGACGCGCTGATCCGCGATTGTCTGGAATGCGCGCTGCTCGCGCCGTCGGCATGCAACAAACAGCCTTGGAAATTTTATGTCGTCAAGGGCGAAAAGAAGGCGAAGATCGCCAAATGCACACAGCTTTTCGGCGCGAACGGTTTCACCGACGAGGCGCCCGCGCTGATCGTCGTCACCGCAAAGCCGTCCGCGATCGACAAGGCGGCGGACAAGATCAAGAACTTGGATTTTTCCGCCAATGACCTGGGGCTTGCGGTCGGTCACCTTTGCCTGCGCGCGACGGAGCTGGGGCTGGGGACGTGCATAATAGGCTGGCTGCAGGCGAAAAAGATCGCCAAAGAGCTGCCCCTTTCGGTCGGCGAAAAGGTCAAACTCATCGTCGCGATCGGGCATCCCGCGGACGAAGCGCGCCCCAAAAAGCGCAAATCCGCGGACGAAAAGATAGTTTTCGGAGAGTGAACATGAGCGGCAATCAAAAGAGATTCAAGGTCAAAAAACAGAGGGCGTTCGGCGTGGCGATGTTCCTCACAGTAGGGCTGATCGCCGGCATCCCGATGATCGTGCTCGGCGCGGTCAACGACATCACCGCGGTGATGGTGATCGGCATAATTCTGACGGTGCTCGGCTTTTACGGCTCGCCGGTCGCGTGGGTGCAACACTCCAATCAAAGTCTGCACGGCGCGGTGCTCGCGGCGATAGAGGACGAGGGTTTGGGGACGGTGTCGGCGATCGCCGCCCATCTCGGCAAGAACGACAAAAACGTGCGCGCAAGCGTGGACTATCTGATCGCGCAGGGCTGTCTCAAAGGGTATGTTCTCGACGCAGACGGCAATATCGCGCGCTCCGCGCCCAAACAGGGCGACTACATCGATCTCGGCAAGTGTCCCAACTGCAACGCGCCTCTTGTGCTGAGAGAAGGCGAGATCAAGTGTGCCTATTGCGGCACCGTCGTGCGCAAAAAGGACGTTTGAGGCGCGCCCGCTTGACACCGAGATTTCCGTGGTTTATAATATGATCACTAACGACGAGGTGAGAAGATGAAAAGAAAGATTGTTGCGATCGCCGTAGTGGCGGCGGTATGTGCGTTTTGCGCAGTGTTCGCCGCATGCGGCGAAAGCGGTGAGGAATATTCGGGCGGTTATATGTCCTGTTTGAAGAGCGACGCCAAGTTGGGAGAGATAGTCATGCTGGGCGCGCACGACGCCGGCACCGTGGGGCAAAACGAAATGGCTTGCACTCAACACAGCGATTTCGGCAAGATGTTGGACGCCGGCGTCAGATATTTCGACTGCCGCGTGACCGAAGTCAACGGCGAATTGTCGTTTGTGCACGCAAATACCAATTCTCCGGCGTTTTGGGGAAGCGAATTGACGCTCGCCGAGGCATGCGACGACATCGTCGCGTTTGTCGAGAAGTATCCGTCCGAAGTGATCGTGCTCGACTTTCAGCACACCTGGGACGCCACCGAGGACAAGGTGATCGCGATACTCGAACAAAAATTGGGCGGCATCGCGCTCGACAAATCGCTTGCCGACGTACCCGCCGAGGTCACGCTCGGGCAGATGCGCGAGTGGGGCAAGAACGTAGTCATCGTCTACCGCACCCCCGAAAAGTGTGAACAAAAAGACTTCCTCTACGAGAGAGAAGAGTATTTGCAGTCGGAATACAACAGCGGCATACACAGCATAAGCGAGAACAAATATGAAGAGAAGTATCCGCTGCTCATCGCAGAGTGGGACAAGTACATCGCTGGCAAGAGCGAGGGCAAGCTGTTCGTGTTGCAGTCGCAGATCACCGCGACCGGCTGGCTCGCCGAGGCGGAGGCGAAGTTCAGACCCATCGCCAATGATTGGCTCGCAGATTTGGAGAAGGCGGAGAACGCCGACAAGCTCGCCGCGATCAACATAGTGATGCGCGACTTCGTCGCCGACGACGACATCGGCAGCGAGAGAGCGTCGGACGAGGTTTTCAAGATCGTCGTCAAACTCAACGCCGCAAAGGGGCTTGTGGATCCCGATTTGCAAGAGATGCTGTTTGAGGGAGAGAACATCGCCTAAATTGAAAAACACACGGCGCGCCCTTCGGGGCGCGTTTTTTTGCGCCCCGAAGGGCGCGCGTCTTAAATCGCCATTACATAAACATTAAAAAATTATTGCAAAAATTGCCGCCGCCTATTGAAAATGCGCGCCCTATGTGTTATCATTTTTACGATAAGGTTTAGGAGGCGCTGAGGGCGCAAGGAGAATGTATGAGGATATTGGTTGTCGAGGACGACGAAAAGTTGTCCAAAATTTTGGCGGTCGAGTTTCTCTCATTGCCGCCGTCGCGCTTTCGTCATCGATCGTCAACATCCGCCACGGAGTGTCGGACGGGGCGCAGTATTACGTCGAGGTCGGCGTGACCGACAGCGGCGGCGCCGACGTTACGGACGGCAGCGGTACAAACTTTCCGCGTGAACAATTCGACCGTCGACGGGACGTCCGTCAAAGTCGCGCTCGACGAAATGCTGAAAAATCCCGTACCCGTGTCGATAACGCTTGTTTTCAACGCGCAGGGAACATATGAGATAAGACTGTATTTGCGCAAGGCGGGCAGCATAAGCTCGTCGTCCGCATCGGTGCGCATAACGGTGAAATAAACGGAGGAAGATATGCTCAACATTCAATCGCCACACAGGCAAAGACCCAAAAAGGGCGCGCTCGCCGTCGGGATGAAGGTCGGATTTTTCACGATATTCGGCTTGTTCGGATGGACGGTCGGCTTGCCTCTGCTCGGAGCAAAGATCGTCAACGACGCCGTGTTCGGCAAGCGCGTGACGCCTCTCAAAAACACCTTGACCTATGACGACTATAAGGACGTCATGGATCAAACGAAGATGAGCTTCATGTCCGGCAAGAACATGCTCGCCGGCTGTCTCTATACCGCCAAGGCGGCGGACGGAAAGCCCGAGAGGGGCAAGGCGCTCGTCATCGTCAGCCACGGCATCGGCTGCAATATGGACGGCTATCTCAACCGTACCGCGTGGTTCGTAAAGCACGGCTACGATGTGTTCACTTTTGACATGACGGGGACGTGTCTCAGTCAAGGCAAAGGCTTGCGCAGCCTCATGCAGTCAAAGGTCGACCTTCACAACGCGATAGAATTTGTCAAGACGCGCAAGGAGTTCGAAGGGATGCCGATACTCGTCTATGGACACAGCTGGTCGGGGTACGCCGCCGCAAACATGCTCAACTACGGGCACAACGAGTTGACCGCTGTCGCCTCGCTCAGCGGCTTCAACGACACTTGGGACATCACGCGCCACCACGCGTCGCGCTATGTCGGTTCGCTCGCTGTCATGCTCAAACCGTGGAGCAAATTGCTTGAAAGGATAATGTACGGCAAGGACGCCAAGGGCGACGGAGTGAGCGGCGTAAACGCCTACGGCGGGCCCGTTCTGATCGCGCACAGCGTCGACGATCCCACCGTGCCGATCGAGAGCTCCGTCTATGTCCACCGCGACGAGATAGTCAATCGCAATACAGAGTATATGCTCTATCCCGGCAAGGGGCACACGCTGTCGCGATCGATCGCCGCCGAGGCGCGCATCAACAGCGATTATGACGAAAAGAGCAAGAATCAAGAACCTTACGATCCCAAGGGAGTGAACATCTTCCAATACAACGTCGACGAGCACTACCGCTATTCGGACAAGGCTGTCGTCTTTGATACGGACGAGGAGTTCATGAACTTGGTCGACGACTTCTTTACGAGGGCGTTGGAGCGCCGCGCAAAGGCGCAGGAGGGCGACAATGCTTAACAGAAGCAGCGGCATATTGCTCAACATCTCTTCGCTGCCGTCCAAGTACGGGATCGGCGGATTCGGCGAGGAGACAGAAAGGTTCGCCGACTTCATGCTCGAGAGCGGTTTTCACTATTGGCAGATCTTGCCGGTCACGACGATAGGCACCGGCTGGTCGCCCTATTCGGGTTCGAGCGCGTTTGCCGGCAATTTCCTCTATGTCGATCCGGACAGGCTCGTCCGCGACGGCTTGGTCAGCCGCGAGGACGCGGACAAGTGCCGCTATGACGACCCCTATGCGGTCAACTACGTCTTCTGCCGCGACGCAAAGAGGGCGCTTTTGCGCAAGGCGTTCGACAATTTCCGCGACGGAGCCGCGCTCGACAGGTTTGCAAAGGAGCATGCGTGGCTGCCCGACTATGCGCTGTTCATGGCGATCAAGGACGCGCACGGCGGCGCGCCGTGGTGGCAATGGGAAGACAGGTTCAAGTTCGCCTCGCGCGGCGGCAGCAACGCGCTCGTTTCCGAGTTTGAGCGCGAGTATCGCTACTATGTATTCGAACAATATATTTTCGATCGTCAATGGCGCGAAGTGCGCGATGCGCTCGCGCTCAAAAACGTGCGCGTGATCGGCGATATGCCCATGTACGTCAGCCTCGACAGTGCGGACGTTTGGGGCGATCCGTCGCTGTTCAAATTGGACGAAGATCTCGTCCCGACCGAAGTCGCCGGCGTGCCGCCCGACTATTTCAGCGCGGACGGTCAGCTGTGGGGTAACCCCCTCTACAACTACTCGCATATGCGCAAGGACGGATTCAAATGGTGGCTGTCGCGCATTGACAGGATGATGGAGCTGTACGACGTGCTGCGCATCGACCACTTCCGCGCATTCAGCGCGTTTTGGGCTGTCGACGCAAAGGCGAAGACCGCCAAAGAAGGGGAGTGGCGCAAAGGCGTCGGCAAAGAACTCTTCCCAAAAGTGTTCAAAAAGTATCCGCGCGAGCGCTTCATCGCCGAGGACCTCGGCATCATCGACGAAGACGTCAACGAACTGCTTGCCTACACCGGACTGCCGTGCATGCGCGTGATGCAATTCGGCTTTGAGGACGGCGACAGCATCCATTTGCCGCACAATTTCAGCCGCAATTGCGTGGGCTATACCGCTACGCACGACAACAACACCACTCTCGGCTGGATGTACTCGCTGCCCGAAAACATACTCGATTATATGCTCAGATATATCGAGTGCGACCGCACTTATTGGGGCGGCGGAGGGTATGACTGCAAGCCGACAAAGCTGTTCATCCGCAGGCTCATCTCCAGCTGCTGCCGCCTCGCGATCGTCCCCTTCCAAGACCTTTGCGGCTACGGCGCCGATTGCAGGATGAACACCCCCGGCGTAGCCGACGGCAACTGGACGTTCCGCGCGACCGAGGACGCGATGCGCAGCGTCGACAGGGGATATTTCAGCTATATCAACGGGCTGTACGGCCGCTATCGCGTATGATATTGTTCGCCTACGACGGCGAGATCGCGCGCGAAGAGCTGCTCTCCGTGATCGACGAAAAGCTGAAAGAGCGCGGCGAAAAACCGATCGGCACGATACGTTACGACGAGCGCGGCGCGCCGGTTTGTGAAGGGCATTTTGTGTCGATAACACACACCGGTGCCAAAATCGTGATCGCCGTGTCGGCGACGCCCGTCGGGATAGATCTCGAAAAGAGCGACCGCGCTTCGCGCGTGAGCGACATCCAAAGCTGGACCGCCTACGAGGCGCGGCGCAAATTGACAAGAGAGGGGATACGACTCTCGGACGTGAGAGAGGGCTTGCCGCGCGAAGAGGCGCGATATTTCGACATCTTCCCCGGGTATACTCTTGCCGTCGCCGGCGGAGAGCGCGACTGCGAGACGGTATTGTTGCCAAAGCGTTGACATAAAGCGCGGCAAGTAGTACAATAATCTTCGATACAAAGCCGCGACCGCGGCACAAGGAGGCAATCATGGTTCTCGACGAACTCAAAAAGATCATATCCGAAAAACTCGGCGTTGACGAGGCGGACCTCACCGCCGACACCAATCTCACCGACGACATCCACGCCGACTCTCTCGACAAGGTGGAGTTCATCATGCAGGTAGAGGAAGTCTACGGCATCACGATCGACGACGAGGCGGCGATCAACTTCCGGACCATCGGCGACGTCGCCGACTACATCGAGGCGCACAAGTAAGCCGCGAAACGACTTGCGGGACGGGCGCCGCTCGCCCCGCTTTACTATGCATCCGTAGCGCAATTGGATAGAGCGTCGCCCTCCGACGGCGAAGGCTGTGGGTTCAAATCCCGCCGGGTGCACCATGACAACGCTCGCCTATCGGCAGCGGGCAAAAAAAGAGAAGTCATGCGGCTTCTCTTTTCTTTTTGCCCGCCTCGTTTTTGCTCGCTTTTGTCACGGTGTGCCCGGCGGGATACCGACCGAGTGACGCTCGCGCGGCTCGGCACGGCGGTGCCTCGCCGTATCCTAACGGCGCTCGCTATTCCGTCGCTTGGCAAGATGCCTCGCTCCTTACAAGTCCCGCCGGGTGCGCCAACGCTTCGGGCATCGGCTCAAGCGTGCCGCAAAAAGCGACAGGTCAGGAAAGTATTCCCCCTGTCGCTTTTTTGCGCCGAGCCCCTGCCTCGCCCTGCGCTCCGCTGCCCCGTCGGGCACCGAAATCGTGACGCGTCGTTACACTCCGCTATTCCGTCCTCGCAAAGCTCGTCCGTACAAGTCCCGCCGGCGGATTGCGTTGTATCTCAAAGCCTTGCCGTTCGAGCGCGTTACTTTGCGCTCGTTCATTATGTTATAGATTTCCTTTACCGTCTTTCCGTCGTTGCTCAACTTGAATATCTCCTGAACGACGGGCGCGGCTTGCGGGTCTATATCGAGCTTGCGCTCTTTGTTTATCACATAGCCGAATGGAACATTGCCTCCATTCCACAAGCCTTTCAAGGCGTTCTCTTTCATTCCGCGCGTTACCTTCTCGGCAAGCTCGGCGGAGTAGTATTCCGCCATACCTTCGAGGACGGACTCCAAGAGTATGCCTTCCTAACCTTCGGCAATCGTCTCCTTTGCGGAAATGACCTTAACTCCATTCTTGCGTAACAGCGCTTTATAGTGTGCGCTGTCGTAACGGTTGCGGGAGAACCTGTCCAACTTCCACACAATAATGCAGTCGAAGGCGTATTTGTAGCTGTCCTTTATCGTTCGCTGAAATTCGGGGCGGTGGTAAGACTTGGCGGAGAACGCTCTGTCTATGTAGTTGCCTATAACGTCAATGCCCGCGCGCTCGGCAAATTCCATACATTCCGCAACTGACCTTCTATCGAGGCTTCAGTCTGATTGTCGCTCGAATAGCGGGCGTAGATAACGGCTCTCATAGTTTTACCTCGTGAACAACAGGTGTAAACCTATTTATCATATAATGTCTAGGTTCTAAAATAAATTCATTGCCTGATTCATTCATCCAAAAATCGATTATATTTATCAATTCTTTGATTTGAGAAGCTATATTATGAGTGTACTGTGTCTCAACAGTAACTAAATTGGATACGTTTTCTTTGTTAGCAATGAACCCACCTTGAACAACTTTATAATTACTGCCTTCAATATGTTTGAGTAATAATACTGAATTGAGCGGGTTTGCCGGATTTTCATTATGCATTTCTTTGATAATATATCTTGCTTCAGATACAACTTTAAGCAAGTTTGGAGAGAAATGTTCATCCATAGAGTGTTGCCAAATATCTATCCAAACAATGAATCTAATAACAGCTTCTCTCCAAGTCATAGAGAAGTAATCACAACTAAGTAACTTATCTAAAAGTTGCTCTAAATTATTTTGGCATTCTGCGTAATTATAACGGTAGTAAAAGCCTAATGTGGGTTTTGTTAAAAGCAAATAAGAAATATCATCAATGGATTTTTCACTAATCTCATTTAAAAATTTTGAATAGCTTACATTCTCTTCAAATTTGAGTATGCAAATCATATTACGAATGATTCTTAATACCTCATAATCGATTTTACCTTTTATATGGTCTTCTATTGGATTATATAGCTGTCCATTTCTGAATAAAGAATCAATATTCTCTTTAATAATTTTCGCTATTCGTTCTTTTTCATTTTTAACAGAAGGATTATAAGGAGTTACGCGGTTATGATTTATATCAAACGGCAAATCTTCAATCTTACCTGTGGATGTGTTAAAAAGGCATATAATTTTTTGCCAACCTAATGTTTTTATTGCATATCCCAATTCTATTAGAACATTTGGATTAGGTATATTTGAATTAATGAAAGATATATCACAAATAAAAAATTTGCAATGATTTATTTTATACAATACAGTATCTACTATATTAGGGCTGCCAATTTCATTTTTGGTATCTCTATCTAATACTGATAATGCCTTTTGTTCAGAGTTTATTGACTTTACAGCACTAAGAATAGATTTTTCTATAAAAGTTTTGTTGGTTTTAGAGGGCAAATCTGATTGCCATGAATAGAAAATCCTAATTTCCATAGAGCCACCTTTTATTGGTATTATCCTTCATTAGCTTTAAGATTGCCTCTTTAAGTTTGGCGTTGGCGGGGGATTTGGGGTCAAAACACATCTCCATAAACTGCTGCATTTTCTCGTCGTCGAAGGCTTTGGGGTTGCAGTCGTACAGTTTGCCCTGCGGCTTGTCCGTGCGCCCGAAAATATAGTCGAGCGACACGTCGAAATAGTCAGCGTACCACAACAAAATGGTGTTCGGCACGTCGCTCTGCCCACTTTCATATCTGAAAATGGCAGACTAAGCCACCGTTCCTATCTCGCTTGCTATAAAAGCCTGTGTTTTACCTACATCTTCACGCAGGGTTCTCAATCTTTCTCCTATAATTTTACTGCTCATACTGTCACCTTGTATATTATTATACACGATTTTTAAATTAAGTCAATATGCTAATCGCATTTACATAAAAACGATATACACTTAATAAGAAAAGATTTGGTTTGACTTTATAAAAGATGATTTGCGGTTGTCATCTTATATATGGTATAATGAAGAAAACCTATTAAGGAGGTTGTCATGCCTGTTATAGCTCCTATGGCGGACGAACTGTCAAATCTGGTAAGTAAACCTTTGTATGAGGTGTGGAACAAGTTAGTTGCTTTAATCAATGAAAACTATGATATGGAGCGGCTCTGGAATAGTGGCGGCAAGGCGTGGAAATATGAATATAAATACCGTCGCGGCGGCAAAACGCTATGCTCGCTCTATGCGAGAGAAAACTGTATCGGGTTTATGATTATTTTCGGCAAAGACGAGAGAGCAAAATTCGAAGCGGATAAAGCCGACTACTTAGAGGAAACACTAGCCGTTTACAACCAAGCTAAAACGTATCACGACGGTAAATGGATGATGTTTGAGCCAAAGGATACCTCATTGTTTAATGATTTTTTGAAATTGCTATCTATTAAAAGAAAACCGAACAAGATATAAAGAAAATAGCAAATAATACTGAACAACTATTTCGTGATGTTAATAGGAGTATAATCAAAATGAACACATATAAGATAATAGATCAAGATACTTGGAAGAGAGCTACACACTGCGCAGTTTTCAGAAATTGTGTCGAGCCTGCTTTTTGCGTGACCTTTGACCTTGATATTACTGCATTTTACAGTAAAATCAAGCAGAAAAACCTGTCTTTTACCTTTGCAATGATTTATGCCGTGGCAAAATGCGCCAATCAGATCGAGGAGTTCAGATACCGCTTTCTCGACGGGCAAGTCGTATTATTTGATAAAATAGATACGGCATTTACATATCTCAATAAGCAGACGGAATTGTTTAAGGTAGTAAATGTACCGTTTGCTGGCAATATGGAGGAATATTGCCAAACAGCAAAGCAAGCTGCAGAGGAGCAAAAAGAATATTTTACAGGGCCGTTAGGCAACGACGTGTTTCAGTTTTCTCCAATGCCGTGGGTAACATATACCCATATCTCTCACACAAATTCTGGCAAGAAGGATAACGCAACGCCTCTCTTCGATTGGGGTAAGTACTATGAACGGGACGGCAAGCTATGGTTGCCGTTTTCGGTTCAGGCGCACCACTCTTTTGTTGATGGGTTACATATCGGCAAACTTGTGGAAAAGTTACAGTTAGAGCTTAACTTATAATCTGGTTAGTGTGTATTATGTCAAGCAAAGTAGAGTACGGCGTTGCAGAATCTGGTGACGCGAATTCCGTTTGGAAGCTCGTGCAACAGACAATACAGTCGGTATACCCCAAGTATTACCCAAAAGCCGTTGTCAGTTTCTTCTGTCAACTGCATGATTTTGCCAATATTAGTTCTGATATAGATAATGGCAATATTAAAATACTTACTGCGGATGGCAGAATTGTTGCAACGGGTAGCCGAGTAGGTAATCATGTTGCAAGGGTTTTTGTAGCCCCTGATTGTATGTATAACGGATACGGAAGTAAAATGATGAGTTGCTTAGAAGATGAAATAGCAGGTGAAGGTTATAATTGCGTTTGCCTTGAAACATCTATTCCTGCAAAAAAGTTTTATTTGAACCGCGGCTACATGGTGTGTGACATACAGAGAATGTTACTATCTGATAGTAATCAAGTGTTTGAATATGAGGCTATGAAAAAGATTATCCGCAAGAAATGATGATATTCCCGATTATCAGATAGAATCTCTTGTGAGAGTACTGTTACCGCAAATCAGATTAGGTTGCGCCGTAGAGGAAAACCTACAACTAAAAACGGCGAGGCGGGCAAAGCGAAAAACGCTCTGCCCGCCTTAAACATTTAATGTCTTTTGATAGGGATTGAATGAAAATCATGATTATTTTCGCCTTTCATAACAAATTCGACACAGATATTAGCATTATTTTTGGGTGTTAATTTTATTATGACAGGATTTTGAGGGGTTGTTGCTCTAAAAACATTAATAAAAATACCATTATAGGTTTCTCCATTGTTAAGCTTAATATTCTTATTGAAGCCACTTTCCATAACACTATCGGACGTAACTTTATAAGACAATTCTTCTTCTGTGTTTTTGGTGCAGATAAGATACATTGAAGTTGGCTCCATAAAGTATTTTGCCTGAATGGTTATTTCTATTGATTCATTGGCTTTAATTTCTGCTTCAACATTTGAAAAGTTATTGTAGCGAGGTTTAAATGTATTATTGCCGCTAGCAATATCAACAATTTGCTTTAAGACTACCTCAATTCCATTGGTGTACATGTCCAAGTAAAGTGTTTGCATTAGGATTGAAGGCATTAATGAAGCATCTAAACGAATAGGTATAATTTTGCAGTTCCCTTGAGTCGCTTTCATTAATGCATTTTGCCATTCGAGTTTAACCATACTGCTCGACAAGCTATTCGCAGAAACGAATAAGAAAAAATAGCTTGCTTTTTCTAATCCTTCGTTCATTTTGTCGATAATACCATCTCCGGGCTGTATTGACCATGAATCGTAAAATACATTGTCTGCACCATAAATAGATGAAAGACGGATTGCAATGGGCTCAACGATAGGTTTATCATTTTTATTATGTGAAAGAAAAATCATATAAAATCACCTCTTCAATTTTAATTAAATTATAAAACATATAGAGAAGAAAATCAATGGCTTGATTACAAAAATGAATAAATTCCTCAATAAAACAAAATAGTTCGAACATTCTTTTTATGACAAAGAAGTTCAAGCTATTAAGACTTGGTGCGGACAACAGGACTTGCCTTACAGCGGACGCCGAGAGGGGACGGCGAGGCACGGGAGTGGCGAGGCGCGGGAGCGTGCACTGCACAGGGAGACGGAGTCGACGTGCAGGGAAAGGACTGCGGACAAACAAAAAGCAACGGAACGATCCGTTGCTTTGGTGCGGACAACAGGACTTGAACCTGCACAGCCTTTCGACCATAAGAACCTGAATCTTACGCGTCTGCCAATTCCGCCATGTCCGCATGACAGTGATAATATTCTATCACAAATTCAGAAAAATGCAAACATTTTGGAGCGGTTTTTGCAAAAAGTGTTTGCTTGGCTCGGGGCGGGAGAGCGGGAAGCGTCGGTTGGGGGTCGAAATTACCGCCGGCGAAAAAGCTACGCTTATCAAAAACGAACGGTAAAGCGAATTTTATAAACGATACTTTTTGAAAATTGCGATTTGTGTGAAATCGTAACGAAAATATCAAAACATATCCTAAATTATTTGCCATTTTATTAACGCTTGTATATAATTATGTAAAGGTTCCCCGTCGGGGGAGCGAGGAGAATATATGCGCATTACCGAGACCAAAAAGATCACCGACTTTTACGGCTGCTATGTCTTCAACGACAAGGTGATGAAAAAGTATCTCACCGAGGACGCCTACAACGAGCTGCGCGAGGTCATCGACCGCGACAAGGTGCTTGAAAAGGAGCTTGCCAACAAGGTCGCCGAGGCGATGAAGGAGTGGAGCATAGAGTTGGGCGCGACCCACTATACGCATTGGTTCCAGCCCTTGACGGGCACGACCGCCGAGAAGCACGACAGCTTCATCTCGGTCGACAAGCAGGGCAAGATCGCGCTCGAATTTACCGGCAGCAATCTGCGCAAGGGCGAGGCGGACGCGTCCAGTTTCCCGTCGGGAGGCATCAGGGCGACGTTTGAGGCGCGCGGCTACACCGCGTGGGACTGCTCTTCTCCGGCGTTCATCAAGAAGTCGAAGGACGGCTCGGCGGTGCTGTGCATCCCGACGGCGTTCTGTTCCTATACGGGCGAGGCGCTCGACAAAAAGACGCCTTTGCTCAAATCCATGGACGCGGTCAGCCGTCAGGGCGTGAGGCTGCTCAACATCTTGGGCGTGGACGCGCGCAAGGTCATCGCCAACGTCGGCGGAGAGCAGGAGTACTTCCTCGTCGACAAGAGCGACTATGACAAGCGTTACGACCTCGAGTTCACCGGGCGCACGCTGTTCGGCGCGATGCCGCCCAAGGGGCAGGAAAAGAACGATCAATATTACGCGACCATCCGCGACAGGGTCGCGAGCTTTATGGCGGATCTCAACGAGGAGTTGTGGAAGCTCGGCATCCCCGCCAAGACCCAGCACAACGAGGTCGCGCCCGCTCAGCACGAGCTTGCGCCGATCTTCTGCCAGGCGAACATCGCGACCGATCAAAATCAATTGATCATGGAGACGATGAAAAAGGTAGCGGACAATCACGGGCTTGCGTGCCTCTTGCACGAAAAGCCGTTCGCCGGCATCAACGGCAGCGGCAAACACGCCAACTATTCGCTCGGCACGGACACCGGGCTCAATCTGCTCAAACCGGGCAGCAATCCCGCCGAAAACAAGGTGTTTTTGCTCTTCTTCCTTGCGGTCATCGCGGGCGTGGACGAGTATTACGACTTGCTGCGCATGAGCTGTTCCAGCCTTGGCAACGACTGCCGCTTGGGCGGACACGAGGCGCCGCCGTCCATCATTTCGGTGTTTATCGGCGAGGACATGAAGAACCTCTTGGACGACATCGTCGAGGGGCACACGATCGCCAGCGCGACCAAGCAATACATCAATATGGGCGTCAATTACGTCGCCCGTCCCAAGCGCGACACCTCCGACCGCAACCGCACGTCGCCGTTCGCGTTCACCGGCAACAAGTTCGAGTTCCGCATGGTCGGCTCGTCTGCGACGCTGTCCACGCCTACGATGGTGATGAACATCATGACCGCAGAGATGCTGTCGCGCATTTCGGACAGACTTGAAAATGTCCCCAAGTCTCAGCTCGACAAGGAGATCTTGACCATCGTCAAGGAGTTGTACCAAAAGCATTCGCGCATCATCTTCAACGGCAACAATTACAGCCGCGAATGGCTCAAAGAGGCGAAAAAGCGCGGGCTCGACAGCGCGGACAACGCGGTCGACGCCTACGAGGCGCTCAACGCCAAAAAGAATATGGAAGCGTTCCAAAAGCACGGCATCCTGTCCATCAAGGAGATGGAGAGCCGCCGCGCGATCTACATCGACAATTATGTCAAGTCCGCCAACATCGAGGCGGAGACGGCGTTGATGATGGCGCGCAAGCAGATCTTGCCGGCGGTGCTCAAATGGCAATACAAGCTGGCAAAACAGGTCGACGAACTCAGCGACATCGATCCCAAGTTTGCGGGGACTCCGCGCAGGATGCTCGGCGAAGTGAGCGTGCTCGTCGACGAGTTGGACGAGGACATCGTCAAGTTGAATTCCGCAAAGGAAGGCGCGCTTTCGGCGGCGGACCCGCGCAAGCAGGCGATCCTCTTCCGCGACCGCGTACTGCCGGCGATGGCAAAGCTGCGCGCGACGGCGGACAAGCTGGAGACGATCTGTCCCAAGGACGTGTGGCCGTTCCCGACCTATGCGGACATACTTTTCTACGAATAAGATTTGATCAGAGGCAAATATGAAAAAGATGACTTCGGATGAGCTCCGCGAGAGCTATTTGAAATTCTTTGAGAGCAAGGGACACAAGATCATTCCGTCCGCTTCGCTCATTCCCGAAAACGACCCGTCGGTGCTGTTCACGACCGCGGGCATGCATCCGCTCGTGCCCTATCTTTTGGGGCAGAAGCACCCGGCAGGCAAGCGCCTTTGCGACGTGCAGAAGTGCGTGCGCACCGGCGATATCGACGAGGTCGGCGACGCGACCCACCTCACGTTCTTCGAGATGCTCGGCAATTGGTCGCTTGGAGACTACTTCAAAGAGGAGTCGATCGGGTTCAGCTTCGAGTTCTTGACCAAGGTGCTCGAGATCCCCGTCGAAAAGATCGCCGTCACCGTGTTCGCCGGCGACGAGGACTGTCCGCGCGACACCTTTGCCGCGAGCGTGTGGGAAAAGCACGGCATCCCCAAAGAGCGCATCTTCTATCTGCCCAAGGCTAACAATTGGTGGTATGCCGGTCCCACCGGTCCCTGCGGCAGCGACACCGAGATCTTCATCGACACCGGCAAGGAGCCTTGCGGTCCCGACTGTTCGCCCGCCGACGACTGCGGCAAGTGGGTGGAGATCTGGAACAACGTGTTTATGGAGTTCAACCGCACCGTGGACGGCAAGTTCGAGCCGCTCAAACAAAAGAACGTCGACACCGGCATGGGCTTGGAGCGCACGGTCTGCATGATCAACGGGCTTTCCAGCGCGTACGAGACCGATCTGTTCGCCGGCGCGATCGCCAAGATCTGCGAGCTGTCGGGCAAGAAGTACGGCGAAGACGAGGAGGCGACCAGGGCGATCCGCATCATCGCCGACCACATCCGCACCGCGACGTTTATGATCGGCGACGAGCGCGGCGTCGTGCCGAGCAACGTCGATCAGGGCTATGTGTTGAGAAGGCTCATTCGCAGGGCGGTCAGGTTCGCCCGTCAGATCGGCTGCGATCCCGCGCGCCTTGTCGACATCGCAGAGATCTATATCGAAAAATACAAAAAGGTCTATCCCGAACTCGGAGTCAATTCGGGCAGGATCGTCGAAGAGCTCGCCAAAGAGGAAGAGCGCTTCTCCAAGACGCTCGAAAACGGGCTCAAAGAGATCGAAAAGGTGCTCAAATATGTCCAAGGCAACACGCTCAACGGCAAGACGGCGTTCAGACTTTACGACACCTACGGCTTCCCGATCGAGATGACCGTCGAGATCTGCAAGGAGAAGGGCTACGGTGTAGATATGGACGGCTACAAAAAGGCGTTCGAAGAGCATCAGCAAAAGTCGCACGCCGGCGCGGAGCAAAAGTTCAAGGGCGGACTTGCCGACAGCTCGGAGATGACCACCTATCTGCACACCGCGACGCACATTTTGCTCGCGACGCTCAAAAAGGTGCTCGGCAGAGACGACATACAGCAAAAGGGCAGCAACATCACGCCCGAGAGATTGCGCTTTGACTTCAACTTCGAAAGACCGTTGACCGAAGAGGAAAAGAAGGCTGTCGAAGACGGAGTCAACGACGCGATCAGACGCGATCTTCCCGTGACCTGCGAGGAGATGACCGTCGAAGAGGCGCGCCGTCAAAACGCAGTCGGCGTGTTCGGCGGCCGCTACGGCGAGATCGTCAAGGTCTATACGATCGGCGACGTCGACAAGGAGATATGCGGCGGACCGCACGCCGAACACACGGGGTTGCTCGGCAAATTCAGGATCGTAAAGGAGCAGTCCTCTTCCTCGGGAGTGAGAAGGATCAAAGCGGTCCTCGAAGCAAAGACGGAGTGACGGAAAGGACGTCGTCACGGTACGGCGTCCGGCATCGTTGAACGATTCGGGGGCGTCCGCGCGTTGCGGACGCCCCCTTTGCCGTTCGCCGCGGCGGGGCGACGGAACGAAAATCTGAGTCGGAGGAAAGTATTTCCGAAAAGAGTACGCGGCCGCATTTGCAGCCGCGTACGTCGCGCCCTCGCCGCCCGGAGAGCGTCTCATTCAAATTCGAGTTTGTTGACCTTGCACGGCACGGGGCAGGGATAGTTGCCGGTGAAGCATGCCTTGCAGAAGGACAGCTTGCTGTCGGGCGCCATTTGGTCGACGCTGTCGAGGTCGAGGAAGCCGAGCGAGTCGGCGCCGATCTTGCGCGTCAACTCTTCGTGAGTGTACTTGACCGCGGCGAGCTGATCCTGGTCGGGGATGTCCGTGCCGAAGAAGCAGGGGTAGAGGAACTTGGGGCTGGCGATGCGCACATGCACTTCGGTCGCGCCGGCGTGTTTGAGCATCTTGATGATGTTGGCGGTCGTCGTGCCGCGGACGATGGAGTCGTCGATCATCACGACGCGCTTGCCCTCGACGTTGGCTTTGAGCACATTGAGTTTGAGGGCGACGCTGCGTTCGCGCATAGCCTGCGACGGCTGGATGAAAGTCCTGCCGATGTATCTGTTCTTGATGAGTCCGACGCCGTAGGGGATGCCGCTTTCGATCGAATAGCCGATCGCGCCGGCAAGACCGCTGTCCGGCACGCCGATGACGACGTCCGCGTCGACGGGGTGCTGTTTGGCGAGCAATTTGCCCGCGTTGACGCGCGCGCCGTTGACGGACTGGCCGTCGATCTCGCTGTCGGGACGGGCGAAGTAGACGTGCTCGAAGATGCACAGCGCGGGGGTCTGACCGCAGTAGTCTTCGATCGAGAACTCGTCGTCGGGGGTGACGACGCGTATCTCGCCCGGCTTGATGTCGCGCTCGAAGTCGGCGCCGACCGCGTCGAGAGCGCACGATTCGCTGGCAAATACTACCGTCTTGCCTATCCTGCCCATGCACAGCGGACGGATCCCGTGCGGGTCGCGGACCGCGATCAATTTGCGCGGGCTCATGATGAGCAGCGAAAAGGAGCCGGTCAGCATGGGTACGACCTCTTTGACCGCCTCTTCGATGGAACCGGTGTGGATGCGCGCTTTCGCGATGAGGTATGCGATGACTTCGCTGTCGTTGGTGGAGTGGAAGATCGCGCCTTGTTCGGAAAGATTTTTGCGCAGTTCGGGAGCGTTGCAGATGTTGCCGTTGTGGGCGATCGTCAAAGAGCCCTTGTAGTATCTCGCGTTGAGAGGCTGGGCGTTCTCGACGGTGTTGCTGCCCGTCGTCGAATATCTGACGTGTCCGACCGCGATGTCGCCGTCCTTGGTGATCATCGGCGAGTTGTTGAACACATCACTGAGCAAGCCGAGATCTTTTTTGAGTTCGACGTCGCCGCCCACGTTGATCGCGATGCCCGCCGCTTCCTGACCGCGGTGCTGCAATGCGAACAGACCGAAATAGACGAGGTTGCCGAGCTGTTTGATGCCCGCCTTGTTGTAGACGCCGAAGACGCCGCATTCTTCTTTGATGCAAGACATAGTCATCCTCCGAAAAAAGAATACAGTCATTATAGCACAAAGAGGCGTCGATGTCATTTGTTTTGCACGGGTTTGAGCGCGCGGAAAACAATTTTTTTCGACACGTTCCGCCTCGGGCGGAAAGTGGCGGACAAATGGGGACGAAATGCGCTCCGAGAGGACCGTCGCTGTAAGCGAACGAAGCGAAATGCCGCTGCGAAAACGGTTGTTTTCGTACTAACGGTGTTGTTGAACGCACATATCGCGGTGAAGCGCTTCCGGTGTCAAAAAATGATGAAAATGTGCCCCAAATTCTTGCTTGCGACGCGGTGCATATGGTATCATAATTAGAAAGCGGAACGCGCGCACGATATGCGCATATGCGCGGTCGCGGGCTTACGCGAGAGAGGTTTTATGAAAAAAATTTGTCTTATTCTCGAAAACGGCGAAAAGTTCCCCGGGGTTGCGATCGGAGCGGAAAAAGAGACGATCGGCGAGGTCGTGTTCACGACCGGTATGTCCGGCTATGTCGAGACGCTGACCGACCCCAGCTTTTTCGGACAGATCGTCGTACAGACCTTTCCCCTCATCGGCGATTACGGCGTGATGAAAGAGGACTTCGAAAGCGACCGTCCGCATTTGAGCGGATATGTGGTGCGCGACCTGTGCGATACGCCGTCCAACTTCCGCAGCCAGGGCAAGCTGGACGATATGCTCAAGGAGTACGGAGTTCCCGGTATATGCGGAGTGGACACGCGCAAGCTGACCCGCATCGTCCGCGAGTACGGCGTCATGAACGGCGCGATCGTCGAGGGCGAGCCGACCGCGGAATTGATGGAGCGCATCAAGGCATATCGTCAGATCGACGCGGTCGCGAACGTCAGCTGCAAGGAGCCGTATCACGTCAAGCAGGGCAAGCCGCGCTTCAAGGTCACGATGATCGATTACGGCGCGAAGCGCAACATCGCGCGAGAGCTCGCCGCGAGAGGCTGCGACGTCACCGTCGTGCCGCACGACACGTCCGCCGAGAAGATCCTCGAAGGCAAGCCGGACGGCATAATGCTGTCCAACGGCCCCGGCGACCCCGCCGAGAATAAGTTCGAGATCGAACAATTGGTCAAGCTGCAAAAGAGCGGCATCCCGATGTTCGGCATCTGTCTCGGGCATCAATTGCTCGCGCTCGCCAACGGGATGAAGTCGTTCAAACTCAAATACGGCCACCGCGGCGAGAATCAGCCGGTCAAGGACGTGGAGACGGGCAGGGTGTACATCACCAGCCAAAACCACGGGTACGCGCTTGACAGCGACACGGTGCCCAAGGGCGCGAAGGTGTCTTTTTACAATGTCAACGACGGCACCTGCGAGGGCGTCGAGTACGAGGGAGGCAACTTCACCGTACAGTTCCACCCCGAGGCGTGCGGAGGTCCGCTCGACACGAGGTTCATGTTCGACAAATTCATTGCCGCTATGGAGGGTAAGAGATAATGCCGCTCAACAAAGATATTCACAAAGTAATGGTCATAGGTTCCGGTCCCATCGTGATCGGACAGGCAGCGGAGTTCGACTATGCGGGCACGCAGGCTTGCCGCGCGCTCAAAGAGGACGGACTTGAAGTCGTCTTGGTCAACTCCAACCCGGCGACGATCATGACGGACAACGCGGTCGCGGACAGGATCTACATCGAGCCGCTCACGCTGACCACGGTCAAGAGGATCATCGAGAAAGAACGCCCCGACAGCCTTATGTCGACGATGGGCGGTCAAATGGGACTTACGCTGTCCATGCAGCTCGCCAAAGAGGGCTTCCTCGACAAGATGGGCGTCAAGCTGCTCGGCGCGGACCCCGACACCATCGACAAAGCCGAGGACAGACAGATGTTCAAGGACACTCTCGCCGCGATCGGCGAGCCGGTCATTCCGTCAAAGGTCGTCAACGATCTCGATTCCGCGATCGAGGTCGCCCGTGAGATAGGCTATCCGGTCATCGTCCGTCCCGCGTTCACTCTCGGCGGCACCGGCGGAGGCATCGCCGACACAGAGGAAGACTTCCTCGAGATCGCCGAGAACGGTCTGCGCAGCTCCCCGATCCACCAGATCCTGGTCGAGAAGTGCATCAGCGGCTGGAAAGAGATCGAGTTCGAGGTGATGCGCGACAGCAAGGGCAACGTCATCACCATCTGCAGCATGGAGAACTTCGACCCCGTCGGCGTTCACACCGGCGACAGCATAGTCATCGCTCCCGCCGTCACCCTTGCGGACAAAGAGTATCAGATGCTGCGCACCGCGGCGCTCAACATAATCGAGGCTCTCAAAGTCGAGGGCGGCTGCAATTGCCAATTCGCGCTCAAACCGGACAGCTTCGAGTATGCGGTCATCGAGGTCAACCCCCGCGTGTCGCGCTCTTCCGCGCTCGCATCCAAGGCGACCGGCTATCCGATCGCAAAGGTCGCGACCAAGATCGCGATAGGCTACACCCTCGACGAGATCAAGAACGCGGTCACGGGTAACACCTACGCCTGCTTCGAGCCGTCCATTGACTATGTCGTCGTCAAGTTCCCCAAGTGGCCGTTCGACAAGTTCTTCTACGCCAGCCGCAAGCTGGGCACGCAGATGAAGGCGACCGGCGAGGTCATGGCGATCGGCACGACGTTCGAACAGGCGATCATGAAGGCGGTCAGAGGCGCGGAGATCTCGCACAACACTCTCGACAGCGACAAGTTCGCCGCCTACGGCGACGCTCAGCTTGCCGAGAAGCTGCACGACGTCGATGACGAGCGCATCTTCGTCATCTTCGAGTCGCTCAAGCGCGGCGTCACGGTCGACGAGATCTACAACGTCACCAAGATCGACAGGTGGTTTTTGAGCAAGCTGAACAAGCTGGTCGAGATGCAGCGCCGTCTCAAGGCGGAGCCGCTCACCGACGAGCTCTATCTCGAGGCAAAGAAGATGGGCTATCTTGACAAGTCCATCGAGAAGATAAGCGGCAAAAAGATCGCGCACAAGCGCTATGCTTCCTACAAGATGGTCGACACCTGCGCGGCGGAATTCAAGGCGGAGACCCCGTACTTCTATTCCACCTACGACGACGAGAACGAGGCGGAGGAGTTCCTCAAAGAGCATCCGTCCGACAAGAAAAAGGTCGTCGTCTTCGGCTCCGGTCCCATCCGCATAGGGCAGGGCATCGAGTTCGACTATGCGTCCGTCCACTGCGTCTGGGCGCTCAAGCGCAAGGGGTTCGAGGTGGTCATCGTCAACAACAACCCCGAGACCGTCTCCACCGACTTCGACACCGCCGACAGGCTGTACTTCGAGCCGTTGACGGACGAGGACGTGCTCAGCATACTCAACACCGAGAAGCCGTACGGCGTCGTCGTCGCGTTCGGCGGACAGACGGCGATCAAGCTGACCAAGATGCTTCGCCGCGAGAACATCCGCATCCTCGGCACCCAGGCGGAGGATATCGACGCCGCGGAGGACCGCGAGAGATTTGACGAGTTGCTCGAAAAGCTGCAGATCAAGCGTCCCAAGGGCTTCACCGTCATGACCAAAGAAGAGGCGCTCAAGGTCGCAAACGAGATAGGTTATCCGACGCTGCTGCGTCCCTCTTACGTCCTCGGCGGTCAAAACATGACCGTATGCTACGGCGACGCCGACGTCATCGAATATATGGACGTCATCCTGTCGCAGGAGATCGAGAACCCCGTCCTCATCGACAAGTACCTCATGGGCAAAGAGCTCGAGGTCGACGCGATCTGCGACGGCAGGGACATCCTCATCCCCGGCATCATGGAACACATCGAGAGGACGGGCATCCACTCGGGCGACTCCATCGCCGTCTATCCGGCGTGGAACCTCAGCGACGAGATGGTCGAGCGCATCATCGAGTGCTCCAAACAGCTCGCGCTGTCGCTGCATACGCTCGGTCTCGTCAACATCCAATATCTGATCTATCACGACGAACTTTACGTCATCGAGGTCAATCCGCGCAGCAGCCGCACCGTGCCGTACATCAGCAAGGTCACCGGCGTGCCGATGGTCGACCTCGCGACGAGGGCGATCCTCGGCGAAAAGCTCGCCGACATGGGCTACGGCACGGGACTGTATCCCAACTCGCCGTACGTCGCGGTCAAGGTGCCGGTGTTCTCGTTTGAGAAATTGACCAACGTCGACACCCAGCTCGGACCCGAGATGAAGTCTACGGGCGAAGTCCTCGGCATTGCGAGCACGCTCGAAGAGGCGCTGTTCAAGGGGCTTGTCGCCGCAGGATACCGCATGAAAAAGAAGGGCGGCATCTTCATCACCGTACGCGACCAGGACAAGGGCGAGATCGGCGAGATCGCGCAAAAGTTCGAAGAGCTCGGCTACACGCTCTACGCGACCGCGGGCACTGCCAAGGTGCTGCGCGACATCGGGCTTGACGTCATCGTCGTCGACAAGATCCATCAAAACCCCGAACACAACAACCTCACCCTGATCGAGAGCGGAAAGATCCACTACATCATCTCCACCTCGTCCAAGGGCAAGCTGCCGACGCGCGACAGCGTCAAGATACGCCGCAAGGCGGTCGAGAGGGCGATCCCCTGTCTGACCAGCATCGACACCGCAAACGCGGTCGCAAACAGCTTGATGAGCAGATATTCCGAGTTCAACACCGAGCTTGTCGACATCAACAGACTGCGCACCGGCAAGACGCTGCGCAAGTTCACCAAGATGCACGGCTGCGGCAACGACTACATCTACTTCGACTGTATGGAGTCCCCGATCGACAGCCCCGAAAGGCTCTCGATCGCGCTGTGCGACAGGCACAAGGGCATAGGCGGCGACGGGGTCATCCTCATCTGTCCGTCCAAGGTCGCCGAGGCGCGCATGCGCATGTTCAACCTCGACGGCAGTGAGGGCAAGATGTGCGGCAACGGCATCCGCTGCGTCGCGAAGTATCTGTTCGACAACAACATCGTCCGCAAGCACGGCTTTGACATCGAGACGGGCGCGGGCGTGCGGGGCGTCATGATCCACACCCAAAACGGCGAGGCGACATCCGTCACCGTCGATATGGGCAAGGCGAGCCTCGCGGCGAAGGACGTCCCCGTCGTGACCAAAAAGGCGAAACTCGTTGCCGAAAAGGTCAAAGTCGGCGGAGAAGAGCGCGAGATCACCTGCGTGTCCATGGGCAACCCCCATTGCGTCATCTTTGTCAAACACCTCGACAGCCTCGACGTGAACGGCATAGGCGAAGCGGTCGAAGTCGACCCGATGTTCCCCGAGCGCACCAACGTAGAGTTCGTCAAGGTGATGGACAGCCACACCCTGCGCATGAGAGTGTGGGAGAGAGGCAGCGGCGAGACGCTCGCATGCGGCACCGGAGCGTGCGCGGCGGCGGTCGCGGCGGTCGAAGCGGGTCTTTGCCCCAAGGGTGAGGACATCACGGTCAGAGTCCCGGGCGGCGACCTCGTCGTCAAGTATACGGACGAGGCGGTCTATCTGACCGGCGAAGCCGTCAAGATCTTCGACGGCGAGATCGAGATCTGAGGTGAAAACATGGTAGGCATCGGCAGGACAACATACGGCAAATACGGCGCGTGCGTCGAGATCACGGACGGCGTGCGCAGCCTGCTCGTGACCACGGACATCGGTCCGCGCATCATCTACTTCGGGATGAAGGGCGGCGAAAACATCATGTTCGAGGATAAGGGCGACGACATCAACAAGGGCGGCAAGTTCTTTGACGACAATCTGCCGGGCAAGGGCATCTGGCACATCTACGGCGGACACAGGTTGTGGAAGTCGCCCGAATATATGGACACCTACTATCCCGACAACGCGCCCGTCGACGTCAAGATGACCTCTCACGGGGCGATCTTCACCGCCGAGCCGGAGGTGACGACAAAGCTGCAAAAGAGCGTCGCGATCGAGATGAGCGACGACGGCGTCGTCACCATCAGACATAGGATAACCAACACGGGCACGCAAAACAGCGGCAAGATCGCGCTGTGGGCGCTGACCGTCATGGACAAGGGCGCGGTCGGCGAGTTCAAGCTGTCGCAAGCGGATACCGGCTTTTTGCCCAACCGCAATCTCGTGTTCTGGCAATACAGCGACATGACGGACGACCGCTTTGCTACGGACGGCAAAAAGGTCACGCTCACATGGAAGGACAGACCGCCGTTCAAGGTCGGCGCGCTGATCGACGACGGCAAGATCACCATCCGCACAAAGGGAGTGGTGTTCACCAAGTCGTTCGGCTACGAGGCAGGCGCGGACTATCCCGACATGCAATGCAACGCCGAGCTCTATACCAACGAGCTGATGTTCGAGGTGGAGAGCCTTTCGCCGCACCTGACATTGGAGCCGGGAGAGAGCGCCGAACACGTCGAAGTGTGGACGCTGGAGAAAGAGTAAGGCAGGTCATACGACAAGACATCGCCGCCCCGAAAGGAGCGGCGATTTTGTCGTGATATCGCTGCGGGACGACTTGGAACTTCCCTCAGAAAAGCGGCGGGACCTTGCCGTCAATCGTCCAAACCGTCAAAATAGGGCGAATCGAAAAACTCGGAGAGAGTGATCCCCGCGCTCGACACCCTTGCCAACTTGTGCAGATATTGGACGTCTCGCCGGCATATATCCTATGTTTTGAAGATTGAAAGATCCCCGAGGTTTGCGCCTCGGGGATGAGCAATTGTGCCGCACTTCGTGTTCGTAATTGCCAAAACGTTGACATTCGCTCGGTGAAAGATTATAATACTCACATAGGCGACTGATGTTGCCAGTGGCAGGTTTGCGGCGCGGTCGCGAGCCAATGCGCCGCAAAGGAGGAGAGAAGCCATGGAGTGGCACCAGCAGCTTTACAACGTGTTGACTCACGTCAACAACGTGGTGTTGTTCGTAATAGGCATACCGTTTTTGCTTCAATTGATATACATGCTTTTGTTTTGGGTGCCGAAGAAGAAGTTTCCCGTTTCGGAAAAGAAGAACAGGCTTTGCGTTTTGATCTGCGCTCACAACGAAGAGGACGTGATCGGCGCGACGGTCGCGGATCTTATATCCCGTCAAAACTATCCCAAAGAACTTTTCGACATCTATGTCGTCGCGCACAATTGCACCGACCGCACCGCCGAGATCGCAAGAGAGGCGGGCGCGACGGTCTTTGTGTTGGACGATCCCGACGAGAGCAGACACATCGTTTCGTATGCATTGAAATTCGGATATGAAAGCATTTTGGCGACTGGGATAGATTATGCGTTTTCGCTGAGGTTTGACGCGGACAATCATGTCAACGACGACTTTTTCTCGTTGATGAACGACGCGTGGTGCGCGGGAGTGAAGATCGCGCGCCCTTATGAATCCGCGCTCAACATGACGCAAAACAACTTCACGATGGCGTGCGGGCTCTACTATATCTTTGATTCGCGCTTCGGTTCGCGCGTCCGCGAGAGGCTCAGTCTCGACGCTCACGTCAACGGCCCCGGGTCGATGACCGACTTTGACATCATTCGAAAGATAGGCGGCTATGACACGATCAGCATCGTCGAAGACACCGAGTTTTGCTTCAAGAGGATGATCGACGGCTATCGCTGCCATTTCGTCGAAGACGCCGTTGTCTACGAAGATTTGCCGTCGTCGTTCAAGGACACTCTCAACCGCAACAAGCGCATCGCGTCGGGCAACGTACGGCTTTTGGCGAAGTACACCCCCAAGCTGGTTTGGAACTCGATCAAACAATTCCGGTTTTCGTTCATCGAGCAGATATTGACCTACTTCTTTATGATCATCGCGCTGTTGTTGTGCACTTGGATCCCGGCGTACTACATCTATGCGTTTTCCTATCTCGGTGCGAACGGCGTCATGCACACGGCGGACGCCGCGGCGGCGGGGCTGGCAGGTCCCGGATTTTGGGAACTGCTGACCATTGTCGGATTGTGCGTAGGGATATTGTTTATGTTCGCCGGCATATTGCAGGGGATGCTACTCGTGATCTTCGAGTACAAAAAGATGGGCGCAAAGCGGCGCAGAGAGCTCATTCCGGGCGTCTTGCTGTTTCCGGCGTTTACGGTAATATACTGCATTACGATGGCTGTCGGGCTTTTCTGCAAGCCGACATGGGCGAAGATCAATCGTAACACCGGCACGTCCGCCGCATCAAACGCTTCGGGCGAACAGCTGCCGGCAGGGGACGACGCACCCGCTCAGCCGCCGACAGAGAACGATGACGGCGCGTCAGGTGAGGGCGAAGACGCCGCAGACGGCACAGGCGACGAGGTCTCGCCGCCCGACAAAACACAGGAAGACGGCAAGGATTGACGCGAAGGCGACGGCGGCAGCCGTCGCCCGATTTTTGATCGTATGAGTGCGCGCCGTGCGCATCATGTTCTTCACAAGCGTTGCGCTCTACGATAATTGAATCTTGCGGTTTGCGGCATTGCCGCTGACGGCGGCGTTTGCCGGCAGAGGCGTTACGGCTTCTGCGTTGACTTGTCGCATATTTCATCAAAACGGTTTAAGGCATTTCATCTTCATTTTGCCGAGGTTTTGCACTTGCAGGCATGTTCGTTGCAAACAAAAGCCCCGAGGACAAGCCTCGGGGACAAATTTTGCGTTGCAGTCGACTCAGTCCGAATGTCTCGCTTCGTCCATTTTTGCGGTCTCGTCGACGATCTTCAGCACCATTTCGAACGCGTCTTCAAGCACCGTTTGGTCGAGCCCGTCTATGGTGTCGTTGAAGGTGTGGTAGTATTCCGTCGTCGTCGGGTTTTGCGCGCACAGCGTGATCGTCTTGACGCCCGCGCGAATGAACGGGGTGGAGTCGCATCCGCCTGCCGGATTGAGCATGATCTTGGGTTCAAGACCCATCTCGTTCATGACTTTGAGCGCGACGTCGCGAAGATCGGGATCGAATTTGGAGCCCAGCCACGCGTCGCCCATGATCACCGAGAAGTAGGGGCGGTCGCGGAAGGAATCGAGGTTGAGCACATAGGTGCGTTCGCCCATCAGCGACGGGTCGCCCTTGTGGCGCTTGACAAAGTCCATCGCGCCTTTGAGGCTCGCCTCTTCCGCGCCCATGCCGGCGGCGATTATGCGGCAGTCGGCAGGCGCCTTTTCGGGATGTGCGTAAAAGTATTTGAGCAATGCGATATAAAGTCCCGTGCCCGTCAAATTGTCCATCGCGCCCGGCGACGCCTTGGACTTGTCCCACGACACATATTGGCACAGCCAATAGCACCCGGGCAGGCAGAGCACCGGCAGGATGTAGAGTACGATCGAGAAGATCTGAACTCCGCTCAACTCTTCGGCGGTCGCCAGCTCGCCTATGTAGAGGAAGCTGTACATCCCGAGGCAGAGCGCAATCACGCTCATCACCAATATCGCCAGCACGCTGACCACGCCGATCACCGTTTTGGGGATCGCGGTCTTGGGGTTTTTGACCGAAAGCTGCCAGCACCAGCTGCTGTCGTTGTGCGCGGAGAGTATGATCGTGCGCTTGACGTTGCCGCTGAGCGGCTCAAAGGTGTTGTAGACGTTTTGAGACGGCTCTTTTTTGAACAAAAAGTCGAGTTTCGCCGAGTAGGTGAAGACCTGTACGATCGCGAGGATCAACGTGAACACGGTCGAGATAAGGCTCGCGATCGGCGAGACATAAAACAACACGAAAGAGATGATGCCGAGTAGCCCGAGTATCGGGATCGCGGCGATCGACGCGCGCGGCGCCATGGTGAACTTTTCGACGGTGGACGGCTTGCCCGATATGCGCTCGAGCTCGTCCGCGATCATCGCGGCGCCCTGCGCCTCCTCGGGAGATCCCGGCAGACGGGGACCGGTGGCGTCGATCACCTTTGCGGCAAAGTCGTAGACGAACTTGCCGTACTCTTGTTTCTCGTTCATTTTCCTGCTCCTTAAGCTTTTTCATTATTATATCATACGGCTTGCGCCGCGACAACGTGTTCGCCCAAACTTTTTCACGCTTTTTTAATTTTTTTTGCCGCAGAGACGCCGTTTGAGGCGGCATGAAAACCCGGAGGAAATTCCCGGCGGACGAAAAGCGCAATTGATGCATCAACGGGGCGTTTTTGTAGCTTAATTCACCTATCGGGCGCATTTGGGGCGTAAAAAAAATTTATAAATATTGACACTCGCGAAAATGTTGTGATAAAATAGACGTATAAACCAAATCTTGGCTTTAAGGAGGCAATTATGAAGGTAACTTATACCGCTCTTCCCGGCAAGGCTGAGGCGCATTACGGCGTCACGCGCTGGGCAAACGCTCAAGAGATCAATCAAAGTCTCAAAGAACTCACCGATAAGAATATTTACAGCATTCCCGAAGAGGAATACAAAAAGATATGCTCCGAATACTATGACGTCAAGTGCGCCAAGTCCAAGGAGATCACCGCGGAAGCCAAAAAGTATATCCCGGGCGGCGTTCAGCACAACCTCGCCTTCAACAAGCCCTTCCCGATGTGCATGACCAAGGCGGAGGGGGCATACCTCACCGACATCGACGGCAACAAGTACATCGACTTCTTGCAGGCGGGCGGCCCGACCATTTTGGGCAGCAACTTCCCGGCGGTGCAGGAAGAGGCGATCAAGCTGATCAAGGAGTGCGGACCCGTCACCGGTCTGTTCCACGAGGCGGAACTGCTGATCGCGAAGGAGATCAACAAGCACATGCCCTATGTCGAGAAATTCCGTATGCTCGGAAGCGGCACCGAGTCGGTCATGGCTGCGATCCGTATCGCGAGATGCGCGACCAAGAAGAAGAGAGTCATCAAGATCGGCGGCGCATATCACGGCTGGTCCGATCAGATGGTCTACGGACTCAAAGTGCCCGGCACCAGACAGTTCCTCGAGTCGTTCGGCATCCCCAACGTCATCTTCTCCGTCGTCGACGAGGTCAGACCCAACGACCTCAATATGCTTGAAGACTATCTCAAACTCAACAAGCTGCGCGGCGGCACCGCTGCGGTCATCGTCGAGCCGGTCGGACCCGAATCGGGCACCAGACCCGTCGATTGGGACTACAACAAGGGCGTCAGGGCGCTGTGCGACAAGTACGGCTGCATCTTCATCTTCGACGAAGTCGTCACCGGATTCAGAGTTGGTCTCGGCGGCGCGCAGGGTCTGTTCGACGTGAGACCCGACTTGACCATCTTCGGCAAGATCGTCGCGGGCGGCTATCCCGCTGCGGGCGGCGTAGGCGGCAGACGCGACCTCGTCGACCTGATGGCGGCGGGCGTTGCCGGCGGCGCGAAGAAGGCTTACGTCGGCGGCACTTTGGCGGCTAACCCGCTGTCCGCGATGGCAGGCTATGTCGCGATCAAGGAGATCGCAAAGAACGACGCCTGCGTCAAGGCGGGACGCGCCGGCGACAGATTGACCGACGGGCTCGTCAAGTTGATCGAAAAGTACGAGCTGCCCTATGTCGCGTACAACCAAGGCTCGATCGTCCACCTCGAATGCACCGGCGCGATGAGTTACGACTTCTCGTCGATGAACATCCTCAAGCTGCTCAGCGTGCTCAAGATGAAGGACATGATCATGGTCCGCAAAGAGGCGATGGAGCACATGGGCGCGGCGTATATGTCTCACGGCATTGTCACACTCGCCGGCAGCAGACTGTACACCTCGATGGCGGACACCGACGAGGTCATCGACGACGCGCTCGGCAAGTTCGACCAAGTGTTCGCTCTCGTCAAGGAGCGCACCGAGCCGATGGAGAAGCAGGTCGCGAGATATCGCGCCGAAAAAGAGGCGAAAAAGGCTGCCGCGATCGCCGCGAGAAAGAATCAATAATCTAAGATAGGGACCGGGGTTGCCCGTGTGCAAAAGCGCACGAGCGACCCCTTTTTCGAATTATAAGCGGGGATCCGCAAAGGTGAATTATGGGAAAGTATATCATCGCCCACGACATGGGCACAAGTTCGGACAAGGCGGTCCTCGTCGACTTTGACGGCAAGATCGTCGCGACAAACACCGCGCCCTATCCGACCTACTACCCCAGCCCGAGTTTCGTCGAACAGGATCCGGCGGAATATTGGGAGGCGGTCTGCAAGTCGACGCGCGCCGTCGTTGAGCTTTCTGGCATCAAGCCGGACGAGGTCAAGGGCATAGTCTTTTCGACGCAGGCGATGGGCATCATCCCCATCGATCAATGGGGCAACGTGCTGCACAACAACATCACTTGGGTCGACGGCAGGGCGGAGAAGCAGGCGCGTTCGATCATGCGCAAGCTCGGCGGCAAGAGGCTGTTCACTCTCGTCGCCGGTACGCCGATCATGGGCAAGGACGTCGTCGCCAAGCTGATCTGGCTCAAAGAAGAGCGCCCCGACGTCTACAACAGCACCAAGTATTTCCTCGACGTCAACGGCTATCTCAAATTCAAGTGCACGGGCGAAATGGTCGCCGAATACAGCGGCGCGTCCAGCTATGGGCTCGACCTCAAAAAGAAGCAATGGATGTCCGTGCTGTCGCTGACGGGGCTTGACATGAAAAAGCTGCCGCCGCTCGTCAAAAGCACCGATCAGATCGGCTCGGGATTGACCGAACAGGCGGCGCAGGAGATGGGACTCGATCCCGGCACGCCGGTGTTCGGCGGCTGCGACGACACGCAGAGCGCGTGCATAGGTTCGGGCATGAACAGCGACGGCGACATCCACATCTATCTCGGCACTTCCGCCTGGGTCGGCGCCGCGTCCAGGGACAAGACACAGTTCAAGCACGGCGCGTCGGCGATACAGAGCGCGGACATCAACATGAACCTCATCGTCGGCATCACCGAGGCGGCGGGCAGCAACATCCAGTGGCTGATCGACCAATTCTTCCGTCAGGAGCAAAAGGAACTCGGCGATGGCATCTATTCCTATATGGACAAGGTCATAGAGACGATCCCTCCCGGGTCGGACCACCTGTTGTGCACGCCGTGGATGTTGGGCGAGAGATGCCCGGTGTCGTCGACGACCACGAGGGCGACGCTTTTCAACATCGGACCCGAGCATACGCGCGAGCATTTGATGCGCGCCGTCTACGAGGGCATCGGCTACAATCTGAGATGGATCCTCGAGAATTTCGAGAAGGATTACGGCTTCCACTGCCGCCAATTCCGCATCATCGGCGGCGGCGCGCTCGACGACGCGTGGATGCAGATCATCGCGGATATCACGCGCGCGGAGTTTGCGGTCGTAGACAATCCGCGCAACGCCGGCGCTTTGGGCGCGGCGATCATCGCGCTGATCGGACTTGGCGAACTCGAGAGCTTTGAGAGCGCCAAACAGTTCGTCAAAGAAAACAAGACCTATCGCCCCAACCCGGCGAACGGCTACATCTACGACGAGATGTTCGCCACCTACAAACGACTTTACAAGAGCCTCAAACGCACCTATTACAAGGCGAACGCGCTGAGGTTCGGAGGAGGAGAAGATGATTGACAAAAAGCTCGCCGCCACCATGTGCGACTATGCGCAAAAGGCGGTTTCGGAAAGGCTTTGCGGCGACGGCGACGTCATCGCGATGCGCTCCAAGGGCGGCTTTGTGAAAAACGCCGCGCCGTTTGCGGAGCTGACCGAGGACAAGTTGGTCGAAGTCAAGGCGGACGACCGTTCGGGACAGAACGCTCTGCTCGGCGAGTTGTTCGCGACGCGCGAGGACATCAACGCGGTCATGATCACTCACCCCGCGTATGTGCGCGCTGTCGCAGAGGCGAAGGCGACCATCCCGGCGGTCATCGACGACATGGCTCAGATCGTCGGCACGACCTGCAAGACGAGCAAGAGCGCGGAAGTCGCCGACGTGATCAAGGCGGTCAAGGGGCGCAATTCCTGCCTCATAGCCGGCGGCGGCGCGTTGACTTCGGGCCGCACTATGGACGAGGCGTACACCTGTGCGCTCGTGCTCGACAAGGCGGCGCACGTCTTCGTCTGCGGCAGTGTAGTCGGCGGTTGCAAGGTCATCAATACGCTCGAAGCCAAGCTGATGCGCTTCGTCTACAAGAAGAAGTACAGCAAGACCAACCAAGAGAACATTTCCCAAAGGGAGGGCGACTGATATGGCATGGGACAAAGAGGAAGAAAAGAGACTGCGTCAAGTCATCAAGGACAGCGGAGTCGCGCTGCTCGCCGAGAATCTCGTGCAGGGCACTTGGGGCAACACCGCGGTCAGGCTTGATGACGATCACATGCTCGTCACCCCGACGGGGCTCGACTATGTCGCATTGCAGCCCGAGGATATGCCGATCGTGCAGATCAGCGATCCGTCCGTCTGGAGCGACGGCAAAAAACCGACCAGCGAGCGCAAGATACACGCGGCGATCATGGCGGCGCGTTCCGAGATCAACGCGACCATCCACTCGCATCCGGTGTGGTGTTCGGTGTTCGCGTCCGCTCGCGTCGAACTGCCGGTGATGAGCGACGAGATGCAAAAACTCGTCGGCGGCAGCGCACGCGTCGGCGCGTACGGGCTGCCCGGCACCAAAAAGCTGCGCAACGGCACCGTCGCCGCTATGCAGGGGCGCAACGCCTGCTTTATGGCAAATCACGGCGTGTTCTGCGCGGGCAGGGATATGGACGAGGCGTTCGAGATCATCCGTATCATGGAGCGCAGCTGCAAGCAGTACATCGAGCAAAAGACGCTCGAAGCGACCGGTCAAAAGACTTACAGCGACGAGTTGCTCTTCGACTACTTCAAGTCGAAATATGGCGCTTGACGGGTTTTCGCCGCGCTTCGGCAAGGCGTTGACGCCCGCAGAGGCGCGCGAGCTCAATCCGCTCGTGCTCGCCTATGTCGGCGACGGCGTGCAGATGCTCTATCTGCGGGCAAGGCTGGCGTCGTCGTCGCACGCAAAGGCGGGCAAATTGCACACGCTCGTCTCGGGACAGGCGAGGGCGACTTCGCAGGCGAAGGCGGCAGCCGCGCTCAACGAGAGGTTTGACGACGAGGAGAGAGCGATCTTTTTGAGGGCGCGCAACTCTCACGTCGGTAGCGCGGCAAAGCACGCGTCGATCGCCGAATATCACTCGGCGACGGGGCTCGAGGCGGTGTTCGGTTTTCTCTATCTCACAGGCAGGACGGACAGGCTGGACGAGCTGCTCGACGCGGCGTTTGACGTTTGTTCCGATTGAGCGACCCGTTTGGGTTGCTTTTTTTGTGATTTCGGTATATCATAGAATCATACAAATGATGCGCATGCGCGCAAAGGAGTCACTATGCCCCAAGTCAAACCGAAAGTAGTCTTGCTCGACTATACGCCCGACCCCGAAAAGGTGGTCGCGCTCGCCGCGAAACTCTGTTACAGCGACGCCGACATCGGCGATCTCAAACAGGGCGTGGACAGCAAGGACGTGTCCAAATTTTTGCAGCGTCTCGTCTCGATGAGCCATCTGTCGCCCATCGAACACGCTTCGTTCACGTTCGGCATAGAGGGCGTGTCGCGCGCTCTGCTTGCGCAGATCACACGCCACCGCATCGCGAGCTTTTCGGTCAAGTCCCAGCGCTATGTCTCGGCAAGCGGAGAGGAGACGTTCAACTATGTCATCCCCCCGGCGATCGAGGCGCTCGGCGAAGAATACGCCGCCAAGTTCCGCGCACAGATGGACGAGATACAGGGCTGGTACTCGGAGTGGCAGACGCTGCTCGGCGGCGCGTGCGAAAAGTCCAACGAGGACGCGCGTTTTGTGCTGCCCAACGCCGCGGAGACCAAGATGGTCGTCACGATGAACGCGCGCGAATTGATGCACTTTTTCCGTCTGCGCTGCTGCAACCGCGCGCAGTGGGAGATCCGCGAGGTCGCATGGCAGATGCTCGCTCTCGTCAGCGAAGTCGCGCCGATGCTGTTCTCGGCGAGCGGTCCGTCCTGCGTGTCCGGTCCGTGCTCGGAGGGCAAGATGTCGTGCGGCAAGCCCGACGAAGTCCGCGCGCGCAGAAAGGAGCTCAAATGATCATAGCGGGCAAAAACGCCGTTGCCGAGGCGCTCTCGGCAGGCGTAGCGATCAAGCAACTTTACGTCGCCAAGGGCGCGCACGACATGGACAAACTCGTGTCCGCCGCGCGCGAGAGGCGCGTGCCCGTGCGCTTTGAAGAGAGACAGGCTTTGGACAGGCTGTCCGAAGGGGTGCGCCATCAGGGCGTGATCGCGGTCGGGGAGGAGTTTGAATATACCGATTTCGAACAGCTCGCCGCGCTGAACAGAGGCAAGGACGCCGCGCCGTTTTTGCTCGTTCTGGACGGCGTCGAGGATCCGCACAATCTCGGCAGCATACTGCGCGTCGCCGAGTGCGCGGGCGTGGACGGGGTCATCATTCCGTCTCGCCGCAGTGCGTCCGTCAACGCGACGGTGATCCGCGTGTCCGCCGGCGCGGCGGCGCACGTCAAGGTCGCAAAGGTGGGCAACGTCAACGACGCGATACGCCGTCTCAAAGAGGAATTTTTCAAGGTCTATTGCGCCGATATGGGCGGCGAGCCGATGTACGGGGCAGACTATTCGGGCGCGATCGCGCTGGTCATCGGCGGAGAGGGCAGCGGAGTGTCGCGCCTCACCGCAAAGCTGTGCGACAGATCGCTGTCCATCCCGCAGTTCGGCAAGGTCAACTCGCTCAATGCGTCCGTCGCCTGCGGCATATTGTGCTACGAGGCGGTCCGCGCGCGCGGAGGTATGAAGTGAGCGAAGAAGAATTGTTCGCGCTCGCGGCAGACGGCGACGAGGGAGCGGTCGAGACGCTTTTGGCGTGTTACAAGAGCATTGTGACCGCGAATGTGCGCCGCTATTTTCTCGTCGGCGGAGATTCGGAAGACCTCGCGCAAGAGGGGATGATCGCCCTCTATCGCGCGATCAAGACCTATCGCCCCGAGAGCGGCGCGTTCGCCGCATACGCCGCCGGATGCGTCAAGAACAGACTGCTCGACGTCATCAAGTCCGCAAACCGCGACAAGCACAAGGCGCTCAACGGGTATATCCCGCTTGCCGACGCGGACGAGCTGCTCGGCGCGGGAATGAGCGCGGAGGAGATCGCGATATCGCGCGAGAGCGGACGCGATCTCGCCAAGGCTTTGGACAGCGGATTTTCGGACGACGAAAAGGCGCTGCTCAACCTCTATCTTGCCGGAAAAAGTTACAAGGAGATCGCCGGAGTCTTGGGTGTTACGGTCAAAAAAGTCGATACGTCTTTGCAAAAACTCAAAAAGAAAATTCTTAAGATCGTGCGATCTCATCGCCAGGAGGACATATGAACGAGACTATAAAAGTGTTGACGACGCGTCGCAGCGTTCGCAAATTCAAGAGCGATCCCGTCCCCGAAAAGGTGTTGGACGAGATCTTGACGGCAGGCATGTACGCGCCCACCGGCATGGGGCAGCAGAGCCCGATCATCATCGTGATCACCGACCCCGAGGTGCGCGCCGAGGTGTCCGAACTCAACGCCGAGATCGCGGGGATGTCGGGCGACCCCTTTTACGGCGCGCCGGTGATCTTGCTCGTCGCCGCCAAAAAGCGCCCGACCGACGTGTATGACGGCACATGTGTGATCTCCAACCTGATGAACGCCGCGTGGTCGCTCGGAGTCGGTTCGTGCTGGATCCACCGCGCAAAGGAAGAGCTTGAGAGCGAGTGGGGCAAAAAGCTGCTCGCGAAGCTGGGCATAGAGGGCGAATATGTCGGCGTCGGACACGTCGCACTCGGCTATCCCGACGGCGAGATCGCCGCGCCAAAGCCGCGCAAGAGCGATTGGGTCTACCGCGTCTGACTCAAACGAGGGGCGGGCTCGGAATACGTCTGCTCGGTGTCCGTACGAAAAACAAAGGGGTCGAATTTCGACCCCGATTTTTTTACAAAAACACCGCCGCAGTGTCCGCCCGTCGGACGGGCTGTCAGTCTTCAAGCCCCGCCAGCCAGTCGAGCGATACGTCGAAAAAGCGAGCGATCGCGACGAGATTAGACAGCGTCGGCTCGCATTTGTTCAACTCCCAAAGGCTGATCACCGACTTGCCCACGCCCAGCTTTTCGGCGAGGGCGATCTGCCCCAGCCCCGCCTCTTTGCGCAATTCTCTCAATCGTTCCCCGAATGTTGCGTCCATATAACTATTTTCCCATAAAATTGGGAATTTTAGTTGACTTCCCACTAAAATGGGAATAAAATAAAAATATCGGATATATCGTCGATATGTCCGTCTGCGGATTTCGGCGGAGAGGCGGAGGTCTCTCCGCTTCGCTTTACGTCATTTTGACAAAACATTTACGCATATATACTTGTAAAAAGTTTGCGCGCAATGATATAATATGAGCGTGAAAATTTTATCATACGGACGGAGCTGCCGTCCAAGGAGATAACTATGGACAAGATGACAATCAGAGACGTAGACGTCAACGGCAAGCGCTGCCTCGTCAGAGTGGACTTCAACGTCCCGATGAAGGACGGCGTGATCACCGACGATACCCGCATCATCGGCGCGTTGCCGACGATCGAATATTTGATGCAGCACGGCGCAAAGGTCATCCTTTGCTCGCATATGGGCAAGCCGCACAGCATTCTCAGCGCAAAGGTCGGTCTGACCAAGAAGGAAAAGAAGGCGGTCGAGGCTCTTCCCGAGAACGAGAGAGCAGCCGCGACCGAGGCGTACATCGCCAAGGCGCTCAAAAACGACCCCGTCAAACTCACGCTCAAACCGGTTGCCGACAGGCTCAACGAGCTGCTCGGCGGCAAGGTGACGTTCGCAAAGGACGTCGTCGGCGAGGACGCCAAGGCGAAGGTCGCCGCATGTAAGAACGGTGAGTGCGTGCTGCTCGAGAATCTGCGCTTCTACGCAGAGGAGGAGGGCAGAGGCGAAGAGTTCTGCCGTCAGCTCGCTTCCTATTGCGACATCTATGTCAACGACGCGTTCGGCACCGCGCACCGTTCGCACGCGTCGACCGCGGCGATCGTCGAATACGGCTTTGTCAAGACCGCGGTCTGCGGCTTCCTGATCGAGAAGGAGCTCAAAGTCATGGCTCACGCGCTCGAGGCGCCCGAGAGACCGTTCGTCGCGGTGCTCGGCGGCGCGAAGGTCGCGGACAAGCTCAAGGTCATCGACAACCTGCTCAACAAGTGCGACAGCCTCATCATCGGCGGCGGCATGGCGTACACCTTCCTCGCGGCGCAGGGCTACGAGGTCGGCAAGTCGCTGGTCGACAACGAGAAGATGGACTATTGCAAGGACATGCTCGCCAAGGCGAAAGAGCTCGGCAAGACCATCTATCTGCCGGTCGACACCGTCGTCGCGGCGGCGTTCCCCGATCCCATCGACGCCGAGATCGCGGTCGAGACGGTCGACGTGAACGCGATCCCCGCAGACAAGATGGGGCTCGACATCGGCGACAAGACCAAGAAGCTGTTCGCCGACGTCATCAAGGGCGCGAAGACGGTCATCTGGAACGGTCCTATGGGCGTGTTCGAGAACCCGACGCTCGCGAAGGGCACGATCGCTGTCGCTCAGGCGATGGCGGACGCAAAGGACGCGACGACCATCATCGGCGGCGGCGACAGCGCGGCTGCGGTCAAGCAGCTCGGCTTTGCGGACAAGATGACCCACATCTCCACGGGCGGCGGCGCGTCGTTGGAGCTGTTCGAAGGCAAGGTGCTCCCGGGCATCGCGTGCCTCAACGACAAGAAGTAATTTTGAGAGGTATATCATGAGAAGACCCATCATTGCAGGCAACTGGAAGATGAACAACACCAAGGCGCAGACCTATGCGCTGCTCAACGATCTCATCCCGCTCGTCGCGGACGCCGAGGCGGAGGTCGTCATCTGCGTGCCGTACACCAGCATTTGGGCTGCGGGCGACGCGATCAAGGGCACCAACATCAAGCTGGGCGCGGAGAACGTGCATTGGGCTGAAAAGGGAGCTTTCACCGGCGAGATCAGCGCCGATATGCTGCTCGAACAGGGCGTCGAGTACGTCATCATCGGACACAGCGAGCGCCGTCAATACTTCGGCGAGACGGACGAGACCGTCAACAAGCGCGTCAAGACCGCGCTTGCAAAGGGACTCAAACCCATCATCTGCGTCGGAGAGACCCTTGAGGAGAGAGAGGGCGGCAAGGTCGAAGAAGTGCTCGTCAGACAGACCAAGGGCGCGTTCGACGGCGTCGACGCCGCAGACCTTGACAACATCGTCATCGCGTACGAGCCCGTTTGGGCGATCGGCACCGGCAAGACCGCTACCGCTCAGGACGCGAACGACACGATCGCGATCATTCGCCGCACTATGGGCGAGCTCTACGGCGAGAAGAACGCCGAGGAGAGAGTTCGCATCCAATACGGCGGCTCGATGAATCCCAAGAACGCCAAAGAGCTGATGGCAATGCCTCAGATCGACGGCGGACTGATCGGAGGAGCGTCGCTCAAAGCGGTCGACTTCTCGCAGGTCGTCAAATACAACGGCTGAAAAAATGGCAAAAAATTGCCGCGGAGTGACCGCGGCAATTTTTTTGTTGCCGAAAAACGGATAAGCGGGCGACGGCTTATTTGGTCAAGCCGAGGATCTCGTCCGCAGACGCGCCGATCGCCTTGCAAAGTTTTGCAAAGGTGAGCAGCGACGGTTGGATCCTTCCCGACAGATATTGCGACAAAGTGGGTTTGGACACGCCGATCTCCGCGGCGATCTGACTCTTTGTCTTGTCGGAGGCGAGGATCTCAGCCTTGATGTTTTCCGAAATTTGCTCCTGCAGTGTCATACCTGATCTCCATGACAGCCGGAAGGAGATCTCCGTCTGTCTAACGATATTATTATATCAATTATATTGCACTTTTTGTAGTTGCGCACGCATTTTAGGCAATACCAAAAAACAGGGCAAAATGCGGACAATTGACCGTTAATCCGCGTTTGGCACCTAAATTTTCGTTTTACGCCCGCTATTTTGTGCCGGGCAATGCGATTGACTATATTTTCGCGTTGTGCTAAAATATAGCCGAAAAAGCCGCAAAGGCAAAATTTTGAGGCGAAAGCCAAAGAGGTTTTTATGAAATTTACAGGACTTATCATCATGGACGGCTACGGCATCGCTCCGTACGGTCCCGACGACGCGATCTCGCCCGAGACTTCTCCGCGAGTGATCGCGATGCAGGACAAATATCCCTCCACTCGGCTCAAGGCGAGCGGGCTTGCGGTCGGTCTTCCCGAAGGACAGATGGGCAACAGCGAGGTCGGTCACCTCAATATCGGTGCCGGCAGGGTCATCTATCAAGAACTCACCCGCATTACCAAGGCGATCGAGGACGGCGACTTTTTCACCAATCCCGCGCTCGTCAAGGCGATGGACGACGCCAAGAGGGACGGCAAAAAGCTGCATGTGATGGGGCTTGTCTCCGACGGCGGCGTGCACAGCCACATCACCCACCTGTTCGCGCTGGTCGAGATGGCGAAGCGCCGCGGGCTGGACAACGTCTACATCCACTGCTTTATGGACGGCAGGGACACCCCTCCCGAGAGCGGCAAGGGCTACATCGAACAGCTTCAAGCGCATTTGGACAAACTCGGCTTCGGCAAGATCGCGACGATCTCGGGCAGATTCTACGCGATGGACCGCGACAACATTTGGGACAGGGTCCAAAAGGCATACGAAGCGCTCGTCGACGGCAAAGGCATAGAGGAGAGCGACCCTATCGAGGCGATGCAAAACAGCTATGACAAGGGCGTGACCGACGAGTTTGTGATCCCGACCGTGCTCACGGACGGCGGCAAGCCCGTCGCGACGGTCGACGAGGGCGACAGCGTCGTCTTCTTCAACTTCCGTCCCGACCGCGCGCGTCAGATCACCCGTTCGTTCATCTATCCCGACTTCGCGTCCTTCCCGAGGGCGAAAGGGTTCCTCGCGCCGCACTTCGTGTCGTTCACTCAATATGACGTGACCTTCAACGACGCGCTCGACGTCGCGTTCCGCCCCGAGAGCTACACCAATACTCTCGGCGAGTATCTTGCCAAGCAGGGCATAAAGCAATTCCGCATCGCGGAGACGCAAAAGTACGCGCACGTCACCTTCTTCTTCAACGGCGGCGTCGAGGCGCCGAACGAGGGCGAAGAGCGCATCCTCATCCCGTCGCCCAAGATCGCGACATTCGATATGAAGCCCGAGATGAGCGCGTACGAGGTCGCCGACAGGGCTGTTGAGGAGATAAAGAGCGGCAAGTACGGCGTGATGATCCTCAACTTCGCAAATTGTGACATGGTCGGTCACACCGGCGTCATGGAAGCGGCGAAAAAGGCGGTCGAGGTCACCGACGAGTGCGTTCAAAAGGTCGTCGACGCGATCTTGTCCGTAGGCGGACAGGCATTCGTCACCGCCGATCACGGAAACTGCGATCACATGTTCGACGCGGACGGCACTCCGTTCACCGCGCACACGACCAACCCCGTGCCGTTCATCGCGATCGGCGTAGACGGCGTAAAGGCGCTTGCGGACGGCGGTAGGCTGTGCGACATCGCCCCGACCATGCTCGACGCGATGGGGCTCGCGATCCCGTCCGAGATGACCGGGCATTCGCTGCTCGTGAAGTGACAAAACCAACGACAAAGGACGCGCCTTCGGGCGCGTTTTTTATGCCCGCGAAGTATGATGGGACATAAAAAATAAGCATTTGACATCGCCGCCGCACGATGCTAAAATTTGCTTGGACGACGGGGGAGAGACGCCGCGTTCTATACGGCGGGCAGACGATCGAAGCGACTCGTCGGCAATGGGGAATGCGTGCTCACAGGCGATGAACAGAAGCAAACTCCGCGCACATTGACATCGATAACAGACACGGGCAGGAAAATTGTATTGTAATGGCATTATTTTCTTGCCAGGAAAAACATGAATCCCAATTGAATAAATATCTCGCCGTTATCGTAGGCTTTTTTGTAAGTGTCGTATTCGGCGATATAATCGTTCAACAGCTTAGCGGTTTTGTTTGGATTGCGAAACATATTTTCTTCAACGGCAAGCCAAAGATGATAATTGAAATAAATGTCCCACAATGCCGAATGCTGATCTTTTGAGAGCGCAGTGTTTGAAACTCCGCACTTTGCCAAATTACAATATTTATATCCGGCAGCCGACAAATAGGAGGGTATTTTCCTTCCGCAGAATCTGTCGCCGCTTTCTTCGGAATCTGCCCATATTTCAAATGCACGATTGAAAAATTTGGAATTTGGATATACGATATTGGCTCCGTCGTCCTCATCTTGTATGAACAAGACTCCGGTTTTTTTCAAATATCTGCGGAGACGTCGCAATAAGTCGAGCGGATCGTCCAAGTGCAACAGAACCGCGGAAATGTGGATCACATCAAAACCGATAATATCGTTTCGCTCCATGTAGTCTTCCAAAATATCATCCAGCTCGGGGGACATGACGTCGCATTTGAGAAAAGTGTTTTTATTGTCGCCAAAACGATTGGTTGCGCATTCTACCTGTTTTTCGTCAATATCCAATCCAAGCAGAGCGGTATAAGCTATGCCTTCCAATCTTAGGATAATATTTTCCCCCGAGGCGCATCCGATATCAAGGATGTAGGAATCGGGCGTAGTGTATTTAGTAAAAAATTCCGATGAAAAGTTGCGGAGTATTTCGTTTTGAGCGCAAAGCCGTGCGTTTTCACTTTCGCTCGAATGATATAGACTTTTATGCAAAGATCTATCAGGCAAGTCGATTTCCGCTTGCTCGAATATTTTCAATATCAAAGAGTCTATGGAGTCAAAAGTATTAGCATTCAGTATGTTCAATCTACCCAAATAGAAGCGTACTCTTTTGTATGCCGCATCGGCAACATCTTGCTTTGTTTTGTCGATTATGATCGGTATGATTTTATAGTCTTCATTTTGGCAGCGCCATTCGGTTGCATGATTGATCTCGTTCAAAACAAAATAGGAGTTTGCAGAGTGTTCGCTTATGAACAGAATAAACACTTTCGAGTTTTCGATCCCTGACATGATTTCATCAATGAATTCGGCTTTGGAATCTTTTTCTTGAAACCAGCATTTTGCTTTGTAATCATTTTCCAAACTCTCGACAATGGAAGAGACCAGGTCGGTATCTGCATTGGAATAACTTATAAAGAAGTCGTATTCATGATCGGTCAAAGGCATAATGTTCCCTCATCGTTTAATGTTATAATTATATCAAAACTTGCAAAGAGAGGGCAACAATTTTACGCTTTTAAGTTCAATTGCGCCCTTTGAGCACCTTTTGGATGCGTGCGATTATGTAGAGCGGCAATGTCTCACACTCTTGATAGGAGTAGAATTTTCCTTCGATCGACACGCCGTCTTTGTGCAGACGAAGTCTGCCTATGCGGCGCTCTCCGGCGACTGAAATGATGGTGCGCGAACCGCTTTTGACATTGTCGGCATATTGCGCGATCAAGGTGTCGTCGCCGTAGCGGACCGCGAATTGACCGCCGCCGGAACTTCCGCCCGTATAGAGAAAATAGTCGTCCGACTTGCCGTCTTCGGTAATCTCGGCGAGAGAGTGGAACAGCGGTATCATCGGCGACGGTTCGGCGCCGATGCGCTTCATGCCAAGCGTTCTCAAGCCTTGGCTTGTGTACGATTTGTAAAATATTTCGGGTTTGCCGTTGATGTTGACGATCATCGCGATCGGATTGCTCGGCAGATAGTGGGCGCGGAGTTTGTCGTTTTGCCATATGTGCAACAGCGACTCCGCGTCGCACAGCACCATCGAGATCGTGCCGGAAAAGTATGGCAAAGTTTGGGCGTCATATTTCTCGAACTGCGCGTCGGGAAGGGTGGCGCTCATCAGACCTTTGATCATGTCGGCGATGTTTTCGTTATTTATGCAAACGGCTATCGTCATACATTTGAAAAAATCGCCCCGCTAAACGCAGGGCGAGATGTCAATCTTCGTCGTTGCCGGGGTCTTCGTCCTCTTCTTCGTCCTCGTCGATGTCCTCGACGCTGTCGATGTCATAGTCGAAGTCGTCCTCTATGTCGTCGTTGAACTGTTCTTCCTCTTCATCTTCGTCATCTTCTTCGTCGTCGGCATAGTCGGCGTCGTCGAAGTTCTCGTTGTCGTCGAACGGCTCGTCATAGTCTGCCCAGCTTTCCTCTTCGGCAAGCTCGTCGAACGAGACCTTTTCGAGGTCTTCTTCCGAGCGATCGGTGTCGTCGATGTTGTAGACGTGCTCGTCGTCATCGGCTTTGTCCGGGTTTTTCTGCGCGCAATAGGAGCATATCTTTTCGCCCGGTTCGAGATAGTTGACGTGGCATACGGGACACAGTTCTTCCTCTTCGTCTTCGAGGAGGCTGGCGCCGCCTATCTTCAACTCCGCCTTGCAGACGTCGCAATATTCCTCTTCTTCGGGGATCCAGTTGAGTTCGCAGCGGGGGCATCTCTTATACTTTGCCATAATTCATACCTCTTTTCATATGCTGAGACGCGTCGGTCTTTGCGTGTAGTATTATATGCATTCGCGCGGCATTTGTAAACACTTTTTATATATGTTTTCAAAATTATATACATTTTTATATGCGCGCGCGCGAAAATTGCGCAATACTTTACCGCATGCGCCCCAAATCGACTCGCTCGGAGCGCTCATACACGCGCGAGAAGTTGCCATTTTGCCCGCTCGGTGGTATAATAACGATATGGGAAAAAATTTCAGACACAATCGCCCGCGCAAACAGCGCGACGAATATACGCCGGTCGGCGACGAAAAGGCGCTTTCGACTCCGCTCGAGGCGCTCGGATTGTCCGAACGCACCGCGGAATTGCTCGCAAAGGGCGGCATAGCGACCGCGCGCGATCTGGCGGCGCGCCGTATGCGCGAGATGTACCGCATCCAAAACATAGGCAAAAAGCAATGCTTTGAGGTCAAGGGCGCTCTTACCAAGCTGGGGCTTGACTTCCGCCCCGACGACGAGCAGCCCGCGCAGGGACAGGGCGAAAAGCCCGTCCGCGACGCTCGTCCCGAAGGCAAGCGCGACCGCCGTCAGTCCGAACAGGCGCAGGGCGGCGCAAAGCGCGACGAAAAGAGACAGGGCGGCGAGCGCGGCAAAGACCGCAAAGATAGCCGCGACGACCGCAGAGACAAAAACGACCGCCGCGACGGCAAGGGAAGGCAACAGCGCAATGAGCGCGATCCGTATGCCGGCATGAGCCTTTACGAGATCGTTTACGGCAAGCGCGAGCCTGCGCCCGTCGTCGAAAAGCCGCAGCGCGAGCCGCTACCGCCGGACGCGATCGTCAAGTTCAACCGCAAGGGCAAGTGGGGCTACCGCGACCGCAAGGGCAACGTCGTCATACAGCCCGATTATGACGATGCCTTTGAGTTCTCCGAAGATCTCGCCTGCGTGGAGAGGGACGGCAAACTCGGATATATCGACAAGAAGGGCGACGTCGTCATCGACTTCAAATTTGATTCGGCGACTTCGTTCAGCGACGGGCTTGCGTCCGTCACCGTCGGCGAGAAGTCGGGCTACATCGACAAACATGGCGAAGAGGCGGTGTCGCTCAGGTTCGACGTCGCGACGCCGTTCGAGGACGGCAGGGCGATCGTCCGCGAGGACGGCAGATGGGGAGTGCTCGACCGCAAGACGCTCGAAGTGCTTTGGAGATAAAATGCGCGGCTCCGAAAGGGAGCCGCTTTTTTGCAAATGACGCGGCGGACGGGACCATCTTTGTCTCGTCCGCCGCACTTTCAACGGCTGCGCTTTGAAAGCCGAAACACAATGTAAAGATATGCGTGCCGGGGAAGGCGTTGCGGGCTTGGAGTTTGAGCAAACGCCGCAAACGCCGATCAAACCGGCAAAGCGAAGATCGACAAAAAAATGCGCGCCTTGCGGCGCGCCGAACTTCGTTCGTTCAAATCACTCGGCTTTCTTCGCTTTGTCCAGCTGCTTGGAAAGTCTGCCGATCTTCCTGCTTGCCGTCTCTGCCTTGTAGATGCCGTCGTTCTTCGCGCAGTCGATCAAAGAGATCGCCTCACGCAGAAGCTTCTCCGCATTCTCGAAATCCTTCGCCTCGACAGCCGCCTGGAACTTCTTGATCGCGCCGCGGACTCTGCTGCGCTTCGCGACGTTGATCTCGTTCTCTTTGGCGGAGATGCCGACTCTCTTTTTCTGGGACTTAATGTTAGGCATAGGTTCCCTCCGTTTTCGTATTTGCTAAAACATTTTAGCACACTTGCGCCCATAAAGCAATAAAATGCACGCGCTTTTTTGAGTATTTTTGCGCTTTTGAGCGCCAAAGTCGCGTCCGCGGGCGCAAATATGAGCAAAAAGCGCCGCAAACGCTATCGTTTTGCCGTTTTGTGTCAATGCTCTTGATATGCAAAAATTTTTGATATCGGACGGTTCGGACCTGCTTTCGGACGCCGCCGCATGGCGCGGCGGATACATCTCGCGGTTGGAGAAGAAGTACGGCTGTGAGTTGCGCTTTTCGCACATCGACGAGGTTGCGGCAAGGGCGCTGAGCCGAAGAGAGGGCGACTATTGCACCGTGACGGGAAGCGCCGCGGCGCGTGCGCTCGCCTATGCCATGAGACGATTGGCGCGAGGCGTGAAGGTGTTGGTCGCGGGGCTTGGCAATTCGTCTTTTGTCTCCGACGCGTTCGGCGCAGATGCTGTGAATGCTTTGAGGCGGCTGGACAGAAACGGCGCGTTTTTGACCGTGCTGCCCGAAGTCAGGTCGGTGACGGGAGTGGACTCCGCGGACGTGATCGCCTCTCTTGCGGGCGCCGTCAAGCCCGATCTCGTGATCGCCGCGGACGCGCTCGCGACGACGGATTGGCGCAAGATAGGCGCGTGCTATCAATTGACGACGGCAGGGATCCGCCCCGGGAGCGGAACGGGCGCGGGCGGAAAGTGCATCGACGGCGACTACATCGGGACGCGAGTGCTCGCGGTCGGAGTGCCTCTGATCTGCGCCGTCGACACGACGGAGGGGCAAAGGAGCGTCATTCCCTACGACGCCGAAAGCGTTGTCGGCGAGTGCGCAAATACGATCGCCGCAGCGATTTTTGCCGCGTATTCATGAAAACGCGCCGTAGCTCGCGCATAGTATTATGGTATGGATATAGCGGTCACCGACTCGGGCATGGGCGGACTATTCGTCGTCAAAAAGTTGCTTGAACGCACACGGGTAGGAAAAATATTATATTTTGCCGACAACGCTCATGCGCCTTACGGACGCTTGTCCGAACTGCGGCTGCAAAAGGTTATGTGCGCCAATTGTGCGCGGCTCAAAGACTTGGGGGCAAAGACGATCGTGCTCGCGTGCAACACGGCGACCGCAGTCTGCATTGACGAATTGCGCGCCGAGTTTTCCGACATAGAATTTGTCGGTACCGAGCCGGCAATCAAGCCTGCGGCGGCGAGGTATGACAAGTTGACGGTGATGGCGACGCCGCTGACGCTCAAACAGCCGCGCTTTGCCGCATTGCTCAAAGCGAGCGGAGCAAAGGTCAACACTCCCGATTGTTCGCGCCTTGCTCATCTTGTCGAGTACGGGCTGCCCGACCCCAAACGCGCGAAGGCGGAGGCGGAGCACATCCTGTCGGCGTATCCGCGCGAGGACTTGGGCGCGGTCGTGATCGGCTGCACGCACTACTCCTATCTTGCCGAGTTCATCGCCAAGCGCTTTGGCTGTCCCGTCTTTGACGGCGCAGTCGGCGTTGCGTCCCGTATCGCGCGCACGTGCGAATTGCACGGCGCGCCGCACGTCGATCTGATCTTGACCGACCCGTCCGAAGAGGGCAGATACCGCGAGATATTGCCGCAATTGTTGCCCGGCGGAATATCGTTCGATGTGCGCGCGTGCCGGTGAGTGTCGCCGTCGTCGGTGCGCAATACCGACCGCAGCGCGGTTGACGGCTCGTACGCGCAACGCGTTTGTTGCGGCGGTCAACGCAATGAGACGAAAATATCTTGTATTGTAAAAAAAGAGTGTACTCACCCCTTGACAAAAAATCCGCGCCTTTTTGGGACGCGGAAAGTTGTCAAGGGTTTGAGCGCAACTATTTATTTGATCGTCAAATTGCCTTCCGACACGCAACGCGTCGTCTTGCCGTCGCCGCCGGTCAGAGTGCAGCCGGTGAGCAGGATAGAGTAGTTTGCCGCCGGAAAAGTCGTAGAGTAGGCGTCGCTTTGAGCTTGAACGAGCGCATAGCCGTTTGTCGATTCCAGCTCGCACTCCTCAAAGACTACCGACGTCGGCACGCCTTCGTTGAAGTATATCGCCGCCGCAAAGCCTTTGCCGGCATTGGAGTATGACGACGGGGCGCTGTATTCGCCTTCGGCGGTGATCGTGCAGCGGGTGAAGGTCGCGGACGGAGCGTTGACGTACACGCCCTCTTCGCCCGAGATAGTGCAGTCGGTGAACGTCGCGGCAAACGGCGATTGAACCGAGGACTGCGGACGGCTCAAATCGACCGCTTTGCCGTTTGCGCCCTGCGTGATGATGCAGCCCGTGACCGTCAGATCGACCGAAGCGTTTGGCGCGTCGACGACGATGCCGTTTATGTTTATTGACTCGAGCGTCAAATGTGTAACATCGCGGTTGGAATCTCCCGATATTACGACCGCCGCCGTTGCGGACGCGCTGCCCGCGAGATAACTTTGCGTAGTCGAAAAGTTCTTGACGGTTAAATCAATTGTGTTGCCGTCGCCGTCGAGATAGAGCGCCGCGCCGAGGCTCTTGCCGTCGAGGTCGAGCGTGACGGCGAGGGGAGTTTTCGTCCCTTTGACGTTTATGATGTCTCCTGTCATGTTGTCGCCGAGCGTAACATATGTCGCCGAGCGCAGCAGCGCGCTCAGCCTGTCGACCGAAGTCGCGGTCGCGGTGATCGCTGAAGTTTGGGGCACGGACGGGATGTTATCGACGTCCGTGACGAGCATATATTCGCCGCAGGCTACGGTGGTGTTTTCGTGCAATTCGATGGAGGTCGATTCGACATCGATGTCGGCGCCGAGGATGATCGTCTGCCAATTTTCGTCGTCGAGGGCGGCGAGCAGAGACGCCTTGTCTCTCACGGTCGTCGCGCCGCGTTCTATCCCAAAGGTGAGCGTTTTCGAGCCGACGAGCGCGGCGAAAAGTCCGCCTTTCCCGGAGACGGTCACCATCGCTTGCCCGGCAGAGACGTTGTCGGCGTAGATCACGGTCATATCGTCCGCAGAGATTGAGACGTCGCCCTTTGTTGCTGTGACCGTCGGGCATTTTTCGTCGCCGTCATAGTCGGTCGACGCGTATTCGAGTGCGATGTCGACATTGTCGATGAATATGCGGACGCGCACATCGCCGGGTAATGCGGCCTCGGTGTTTTCATTGATGAATACTACGCCGTCGTTGACGAATTCGGAGCCGCTTTGCTGCTGCCACGACGCGTCTTGCAGGGGCGACAGAGCGATGATACCTCTGTTGTCGATCTTGCCGCAGTTTGTCACCTTGTCCGCCTTGATCAGCGCGCCTACGGCGGACGGGTCGGAGAAGTCTCCGTCATAGGGGTTGAGCACGGTCCCGTAGTTGATCAAGTCGATGCACTCCAGCTTATTTCCGCCTGTGTCGAGCGTCTTTCCCTCGGGGACTTGGACGGTGCCGATGTCGGTGATGTCGTCCGTCATCGTGACAAGGTAATAGCCGGGGTCGCTCAATGCGGAGCTCAGTGCGGTGCGGTTTGACACGCTTGCGGTCCCGGAGACTATCTCGAACGAAAGGGAAGCGCTGCCGCGATAGGCGTTTCGCGAGTTCTTGACGACGGAATAGCGCGCCTCTATCGTGCCGACGGACGTCAGGTCTTTGGTTGACTTGCCGTCGCGGTAGTAGCCGACCGAAATGTCGCGTATTCCGATCGCGCCGAATGCGGTGACGGGGAAGATGTCGTGAGCGGCGCCGTTGTAAGGCAGAGTTGCTCGGTCGAAGACAAAGCCCGTCGACGGGGCGGCGATGTCGTGCTTTTCGATCGCGCCCGGCAGGTCCGGAGATTGTGCGCAATAGGAGTAGATCGTGCCTTTTGCGTTGTCGGTACGGGTCGGATCAAAGACAAAGTCGCAATTGCAAAAAATCGTACCCGTGTTGATGATATGCGCATTTTGATCGGCGTCGAAGTCGTCTGTCATCAACGTTCCCTCGACTTGCAGAGTGCCGAGATTCGTCAATTTACCTGTGCAGTCAAGACTTGACGCGATCGTCAAAGTCTTGCCTTGGGGAACGGTGATGTCGGCGGCATAACGCTGCTGTCCTATCAGTCGCACGACGTCGTAATTGGCGTCGGCAAGCGCGTCGAGCGCGTCCTCGACCGATGTGACGGTCACGTCGCCGGGGACGATGCGATAGGTCGCCGAAGCGGTACCGAAAAAGCGTTCGTCGTCGATAGGCGCGCTCAAAGTTACGGTTGCGGTGCCCACGCCGTCGTTGTCGGAATAGACGGGGGAATAGCCGCTGCCGTCGGCAGTACCGGTGATGTCGGGATGGGAGATCGTTATCCTGCCCGGCGTATACTCGGCGATGTCTTTGTCGTATTTCAGCTCGGGGTATTGGAGAAATATTTCGGCATCGGACAGGTCGCGGCGCACGACCACGCTGCCGTCGATATTCGTTGCGGAATTGATGTAGACGGTGCCCTCGTTGACGACGTCGCCGTCTCCCGAGATCGTGCCGCTCGGCGCGAACAGCCGTGCGCCGCGCCTCAGTTCGAGCGTGCCGTTGTTGGTCAAAGATCCGCTCCCGAACAGTTTGCCGTTGTTGTAGACGATCAAAGTGCCGTTGACGGTCAGCTTGCCGTTGACGGTCAGCCCGTCGTTCAATTGCAGCGTCTTCCCCTCGGGGACGGCGAGGGCGGAATTTGCGGCGAGCGCGTCGTCGCCGCCGTAATAGATCATGCCGTAATTGGGGTCGTCAAGCAGACTTTGCAGAGCGGAGATGTCGGTTGAGGTCTTTGTCGCGGGCGCGATCTCGAAGTGCGCGGTCGCGCTGCCGGTCACTTTTGTGCAAGATTCCTTTGCGGTGACCGTGACGGACGCGGTGCCGGCGTTGACGTTGTCGGAGTAGGAGTAGGTGAATTGCGACGCGTCGACTCGGCTGCCGTCTGCGACGACAGAGATGGTTCCGTTTTGGTCGGGGCAGACGGGTTCGCCGGTATAGCTGTATGTTCCGCCGACGGTGATCATGTCGGCGGTCAGCTGCGTCTTTTGCGCGGGTTCAATCTTGCCTTTTTCATCGTCAATCACGCAAGCCGCCGCGCTCAACAGGACGAGCGCGACGAGCGCAACGATCAAAACTCTCTTAAACTTCATATCTCACCTTATCATATCGCTCGGCGACAGGGAGCGCGAAAGCGTATTTATAATATAATTATACAATATTTGCGCGCGCACGTCAATATCGGGGTTTCGGCGGCGCGAGATCGCGGTTTTTCTTGCCCGTTTGCGAGGAATGTGTTATAATGCGGATATGGCAAAGACGGTAGTGGTGGGGATGAGCGGAGGCGTGGACAGTTCGGTCGCCGCCGCGCTCCTCAAACAACAGGGATATGACGTGATCGGTCTGTTCATGCGCAATTGGCATGAGACGGACGAGGGCGGCAATTGTACCGCGGACGAGGACTTCTATGATGTGAGGCGCGTCTGCGACGGGCTCGGCATACCCTATTTCAGTGTGGATTTTGCGGACGAGTACTACGACCGCGTGTTCAAGAAGTTTTTGGACGAATACGCCAAGGGCAGGACGCCCAATCCCGACGTGCTCTGCAATCGCGAGATCAAGTTCGAGCCTTTCGTCGCGAAGGCGCGAGAGATGGGGGCGGACTTTGTCGCGACGGGGCATTATTGCCGCATCGCTCACGACGACGGGCTCAATCTGCTGCTCCGCGCCGCGGACGAGAACAAGGATCAGACCTACTTCCTCAATCAAGTCAAGGGCGAGCAGCTCGACAACGTGCTGTTCCCGATCGGGCATCTGCTCAAACCTCAGGTGCGCGAACTCGCCGAGAGCTTCGGCATCCCGACCGCGAAAAAGAAGGACAGCACGGGGATATGTTTCATCGGCGAGCGCAACTTCCGCGCGTTTTTGTCCGAGTATCTTCCCATGCAAAAGGGGGAGATCAGTGGCGATGACGGCGCCCTTTTGGGTGAACACGAAGGGGTGTTCTACTATACTCTCGGTCAGCGCAGGGGGCTGGGCATCGGCGGAGTGGACGGCGCGGACGACGGGCGGTGGTTCGTCGTCGGCAAGGATGTCTCAAAGAACGTCTTGTATGTCTCGCAAAGTCAGGAGTCGCTGTTTCACAACGCGCTGATGTGCGAAAACTTCAACTTCATTTCGTTGAAGCCCGAGGGCGAGGAGTTCGAATGCATGGCGAGGATACGCCATCGCCAGCCGTTGCAGGCGGCGAGGGCAAGACTGCTGCCGGGCGGCGGCGTCGAGGTCGCGTTCGAGCGCGCTCAGCGGGCGATCGTCGAGGGGCAATATGTCGCGCTCTATCAGGGAGAGGTGTGCCTCGGAGGCGGCGAGATAGACTCAAAGTACGACCTGTGAGAGGGCGCCGAGGCGGCGCTGTCGAAAAAGTTAAATTTCTTTATTTTTCAAAGAAAAAACAATTGACATCAAAATATCGTTGTGATACAATTACAAGGCTGTCGCGGAAAGGCGGCGGCGAGAACATTGAAAACGCGAATAGGAAGGAAGGGAACGGTTGAGGCACAAATGT
>CALWGZ010000010.1 GCA_944380285.1 uncultured Christensenellaceae bacterium | reverse complement strand
TAAACTTCCGCCCGGGGCGATTATTTTGCTCCGCAATGTCAACAATTGTCTGCGGAGGTAACCATGCAACTCAAAAATTCAAAGACTTTCGAAAATCTCGCGCGAGCTTATGCCGGCGAGTGTATGGCAAAGGCGCGCTATATGTTTATGCAGTACGGCGCGCGCAAACAGGGACTCAAATATCTGGCGTCCGTGATCGACACGGTCGTCTACAACGAGTTCAACCACGCGAGGATGTTCTATTCGTTCATCCAATCGGCGGACAAAAAGCCCATCGACAAGATCGAGCTCGCGGCTGACTTCCCCTTCAAGGAGAAGTGGGACCTTTGCGACAATCTGCGCTTCGCCGCCGAGGATGAGGCGAAAGAGGCGGACGAGATCTATCCCGCCTTTGCCGCCCAGGCGCGCAAAGAGGGCTTTGACGACATCGCCGCGCTGTTCGACAACGTGGCGGGCGTCGAAAACTGCCACCGTATGCTCTTCGAGGACCTGTACCGCCAGATGTCCGAAGGTACGTTGTACAAAAAGCCGGCGCCGGTCAAATGGAAGTGCGCCGACTGCGGCTATGAAGTGACCTCGGCTCAGGCGCCGTCGGTGTGTCCGCTGTGCCAGGGCGCGCAGGGCGTGTTCATGCTCCAACTCAGCGACGGCAACTGACCGCCGCGCCTTCTCTGTTCCGCGCTCGCTTTGCGGCGCGGCACGTCTCGCCGCTTTGAGAGGGCACCAAGTCATTTACGCTAAATCGCCTACGGCTCATATACGCTACTCCTTGGTTCCCTCTCAATACTCACCCTCCACGGGACAAGCGCTCGCTCACCGCTCGCGGTCCCGTAAGGGGCAATCCCCGAAGAGCGCGGTCATTCGGGGATTGCATAATAACATGCCGCCGACCACGTCGGCTCGCAACCCTTTCGGCACAAACCTGCACCAAGTCGCTCACTCAAAGCTACTTGATTCTGTCTATCGAATTCCTTGTTATTTTCCGTACTAAGTTAATAAAATAGACCGCGCAAGCGGGGTGAGGGCAAGCCGACAAATTGAGACGGCATTTTTTGCCGGCTCATTTTGTCGGTGCGAAGCAGTTTTGACGAAGAGATTTTGCGCGCAGACGAGTCGCGTCCCCGCAGCTCAATACCCTCTGCGGTCTTAGCAAGGGGCAAGACGAAGTATGCGCGCAAAAGATCTCGTCAAAACCTTGCCCTCACCCCGCTTGCGCGGTCCGTTAATAAATTGACGCTTTCGGGCGGATTTAGGCTTTGATGTTGACAGTGTTTATTTTATTTTATATAATAAACTTACTATGATGACGAGGTGCACGGAGATATGAGAAGTTCGGCGGCTTCGCGCAGGATCGCGGGCGTTTCGATGTTGACGGCGCTGAGCTTGATCGCGTTTTTGCTCGAAGGCATGCTGCCGCCGATGTTCATTCCCGGAGCCAAGTTGGGTTTGGGGAACATATTCGTCACGATCGTCTTGGTCGTCTATTCCCCCGTCTTTGCCGTGATATCGGTCATAGTGAAATGCGTGATCGGCAACCTGATCGCAGGGTCGCTGTCGACGATGCTCTACTCGCTCGCAGCGGGACTCGTCTCGATCGGGCTGTCGTCGCTGCTGCTTTACGGCTGCCGCAGACTGTCGCTGACGGCGGTGAGCGTCGCTTCGGCGTGCGTTCACAACACCGTCCAATGCCTCGTGTTTTGCGGCATTTCGGGCACGCCGCAGGCGATAGTCTATCTGCCCTATCTGGTGCTGCTCGGCGCGTTGAGCGGAGCGGCAGTCGGGATCGCGACGCAATTGCTTTTGAGCCGCGTGCCCGAGACGTACTATCTCAAACTTGAACCGGCGCTTGCATCAAATTTTGGCGCAGGTGTCGATAAAACTACGGTTGACAAAACCGATAACGGAGGAAGATCGTGAAGATCAAAACCAAATTCTTCTGTCGCGGAGTGCACATCGACGACAAGAAGAGCCTGAGCGCAGGCTGTCCGATACGCGATGTCGCCGCGCCCGATTCGGTCGCGATCGCGCTGTCGCAGCACATCGGCAAGCCGGCAAAGCCCGTCGTCGCGGTGGGCGACGTCGTCGAGCGCGGCGCATTGATCGCCGAGGCGGACGGCGCGGTGAGCGCAAACGTCTTTGCGAGCGTGAGCGGCAAGGTGATCGCGATCGAGCGCCGTCCCCTGCCCCGCGGCGGAGAGACGGACTGCATCGTCATCGAAAACGACGGCGAAAACCGCGAGGTCTCGCTCAAGCCGCTCCAAGAGATCACACCCGACAGCGTGCGTGAGCGCGTGCGCGAAGCCGGCATCGTCGGCATGGGCGGCGCGGGCTTCCCGACAGCGGTCAAGCTGTCGCCCAAGACCCCCGTCGACACGCTGATCGTCAACGGCGCGGAGTGCGAGCCCTATTTGACCTGCGACCACCGTTTGATGATCGAAAAGACGGACGAGATCGCCGAGGGCGCAAAGCTGCTCGCGCTGGCGCTGGGCGTCGAGCGCGTGATCGTCGCGATCGAGCTGAACAAGCCAGACGCGATCGCAAAGTTCGACGGCGTCGACGGCGTGCTCGTCGCGGAACTTCGCAAGCGCTACCCGATGGGCTCGGAAAAGCATTTGATCTATTCCTGCACCGGGCGCAGAGTCCCGCCCGGCAAGCTGCCCGCCGACGTCGGCGTAATCGTCGAAAACGTCGCGACGGCGCTCGCCGTATATGAGGCGGTCAAGCTGGGCAAACCGCTTGTAGATCGCGTGATGACGGTGTCGGGCGAGGGCGTCAAAGAGCCCGCCAACCTGCGCGTGCCGCTGGGGACGTCGTACCGCTATCTGCTGGATCTCTGCGGCGGCGAGACGGACGACGCGTCCACATATATCGCCGGCGGTCCGATGATGGGCGCGACGCTGCTGTCCACCGACTTCCACACGCGCAAGACGGACAGCGGACTGTTGGTGCTCACCGCACGACAGGCGTCGATCGCCGCCCCGACCGCGTGCATACATTGCGGCCGCTGCGCCGAGGTGTGCCCGATGCATTTGCTGCCGATGGACATCGACTTCTATACCCTCGCGGGCGATTACGACATGGCGCGCGACCGCGGCGGCGTGCTCAATTGCATTGAGTGCGGCACCTGCGCGTACGTCTGCCCTGCAAACCGCGCGCTCGTCCAAAGCATACAAATGTGCAAGCAAAAGCTGCGCGAAAAGAGGTGAATATGAAATATCTCGTTTCGGATTCTCCGCACATCAGAGGCAAACGCACGACGCGCGGCATAATGCTGGACGTGCTGATCGCATTGCTGCCTGCAACCGTCGTCGGATGCATCTACTTCGGCGGCGCGGCGGTGGCGTCGATCGCGATCTCGGTCGTCTCGGCAGTCGCCGCGGAAGTCGTGTTCAGGTTGATAAAACGCGAAAATATCAAAGACATATTGCTCAATTTTGACTTGACGAGCGTGGTCACCGGTCTGCTTTTGGCGTTGACCCTCCCCTCGCAGGCGCCGTGGTATGTCCCCATGCTGTCGTCGATCTTTGCGATCGTCGTCGTCAAGATGCTGTTCGGCGGCACGGGCAAAAACTTGGTCAACCCCGCGATCACCGGGCGCGTGTTCGCGTTCATCGCGTTCCAATCGGTGATGGTCTCGGGCTGGCTCGCCCCGTCCATCGGCGCGATCTCCCCCGTCGCCGCTTCGGGCGCGTCGGGCAGCGTGTCGACGGGCGCGACCCAATTGACGTCCATGCTGGGCGGCAACGGTCTGACCGTGTCCGACCTCGATCTCTTCCTCGGCACAGGCGTCGCCGGCTGCATAGGCGAAACGTGCAAGCTCGCGCTGCTCATCGGCGGCATATATCTGGTCGTCCGCCGCGTCATCAAGTTGGAATATCCCGTCATCTACATCGTCGTCACCGGGCTGGTCGCGTGTGCGATCGGCAAGGATATCGGGCTGTTCGTACCGTCGATCTTGTCGGGCGGGCTCTTCCTCGGCGCGATCTTCATGGCGACAGATTACGTCACCTCGCCGCATACGCGCGTCGGCAATTGGATCTATATGGCTCTGCTCGGCGTCGTCACCGCGGCGCTCCGCGCGGCGACCAAGATCGAGGTCGTCTCGTTCGCGATCCTGTTGATGAACCTCTTGGTGCCGATGTTCAACGCCTACATCCGTCCGAGAGTTTTCGGCGCGCCGTCCTTTGTCAAAAAGCTCAAGGTCAAGCTCGCCGAAGCACGCGAAAAGCGCGCGCAAAAAACGGATAAGGAGGACGCGCAATGACAGTCAGACAATTCCTCAAAAGCGAGGCGTTCAAGTGCATCGTCGTGCTGCTTGCGATCGCTCTGGTCGCCGGCGGTCTCCTCGCGATCCTCAACGACCTGCTCGCCGTGAGCGCCGAAGAGCGCACCATGCGCGCGATCGAGAGCGTCTACGGTCAGCAGATGGAGTATGAGACGCTCGAATACGACGCCGCCGATCTGACCAACGAATACGGCTCGATCGATCAGGCGTACCTGCTCGAAAACGGCGCGTATATGCTGCGCAGCACCGGCGGAGACGGCTACAAAAACGGCACGGTCACGATGTGGGTCATCCTCTCCCCTGCGGGCGACGGCTCGCTCGGCATCTACAAGGTCGTCATGCAGGAATACGCCAAGCAGACTTTGATGGCGCAATTCGGCGAATCGTTCTATGCGGTCTACACCGCGCACAACTCCGAGCTTGCGGACGGCGAGATCTGGTTCTCCGTCGACGCGAGCGGCATCCAAAACACGCAAGCCGGCGCGACGATGTCTTCGCGCGCCATCAACAATGCGGTCAATTGCGCGCTGTACTTTGCGCGCAACGTGCTGCAAGGAGGTGAAGCATGACCGGTCAAAGATTTAAGCAAATTTCGCTGGACGGACTGCTTCGCAACAACCCCACCTTCCGCCTCGTGCTGGGCACCTGCCCCACGCTCGCGCTGTCGACCGCCGCGTTCAACGGCATAGGCATGGGACTTGCGGTCACGTTCATATTGATCTGCTCCAACGTGCTGATCTCGCTGCTGCGCAAGGCGATCCCAAACGCGGTGCGCATCCCGGCGTTCGTCATCATCATCGCGACCTTCGTCACGATCGTCCGAATGGTGCTGGACAAGTTCATACCGTCGCTTTATGAGTCGATGGGCGTCTATCTGCCGCTGATCGTCGTCAATTGCATCATCTTGGGCAGGGCGGAATCGTTCGCGAGCAAGAACAAGGTGCTCGACTCGGCGCTGGACGGTCTGTTCACGGGACTGGGGTTCACCTGCGCGCTCACCCTCCTCGGCATTATCCGCGAGGTGCTGGGCAGCGGCGCGATCTTCGGCTATCAGCTTTGGGACTTCCGCATCGGGTTCTTCTCGTCGTCGGCGGGCGCGTTCTTCGTCTACGGCATGAGCATAGCGCTGTTCAACCACATCTACTCCAAGATCGAGAACAAGCTGCGCAGCAAGAACTTCGAAGCGCGCATCATGCAAAAACCGGATATCGGCGAGCCCGAAAACGAACTTGCCGACCAAGCGGAAGAGGCGCAAAACGCCGCGCTCCAAACCGCGCCCGATCAAAACGCGCCGACCGCCGCCGCAAACGCCGGACATGACAACGGAGGTGAAGCATAATGGGTACTTTCTTTTCGATAATCGTGATGGCGGTGCTCGTCAACAACTTCGTCGTCGTGCAATTCCTCGGCATCTGCCCCTTCCTCGGCGTGTCCAAAAAGACGAGCAGCGCGCTGGGTATGGGCGTAGCGGTCACGCTGGTCATGACGATAACGTGTTTGATCACCTATCCGCTGTACGAATATATCCTCGTGCCGCTGGGACTTGAATATCTCGAGATCATCGTGTTCATCTTCGTCATTGCGGCGCTGGTGCAGATGATCGAGCGCGCGATCCGCAAATTCTCGCCGCCGCTCTACCGCGCGATGGGCATCTACCTGCCGCTGATCACCACCAATTGCGCGGTGCTCGGCGTCGCGGAACTGGTCATCGACAAGGCTCAAATGATGAGCCTCTTGGGCATCACGAGCATGAATGTCGGCGTCGCGGTGCTGTACGGTCTGTTCGCCGGAGTCGGCTTCACCGTCTCCATAGTCATCATGAGCGGTCTGCGCGAAAAGATAGACCGTCTCAAACTGCCCAAGGCGCTCAAAGGCTTCCCGATCACCATGCTCGCGGCGTGCTTTATGGCGATGGGCTTTTATGTGTTCAACATGATAGGCTGAGGTGAAATATGCAAATGATCGTTTGTGCTTCCGTTCAATGGGATAAGGTCGGGCTGGTGCTGGGCATCATCGCCGCGCTCGCGGTGCTGTTCGCCGTGCTCATCCTGATCGTCACCAAAGTGTGCCATATCAAAGAGGACGAAAAGGTCGTCAAGATCCTCGAACACCTCGCCGGCGCAAATTGCGGCGGATGCGGCCATACCGGCTGCGAGGGCTTCGCGCAATGCCTTGCATGCGGCAAAGCCACGCTGGACGACTGCAAGGTCACCTCGGATGAGGAAAAGAAGGAGATCGCCAAGTTGATCGGCATCGAGTTCTCCGCCGCCGAACCGACCGTCGCGGTCGCGATGTGCTCGGGCGGCGTCAACGCCGAGGACAGATACATGTACGTCGGCAACGACGGCTGCGCCTACCTCAACCAATACCTGGGCGGCGTCAAGCTGTGCAAGACCGCTTGCCTGGGCGGAGGGAGCTGCGCCGAGGTCTGCCCCGTCGACGCGATCAAGATCAAGGACGGCGTCGCCGTCATAGACAAGACGGTGTGCATCTCGTGCGGCGCGTGCATGCGCGTCTGCCCTCGCGGCGTCATCGAGCGCGTCCCGGCAAAGGCGAAGGTCTATTGCGCCTGCTCGACCAATTGCAAGGGCAAGGAGACGATGGCGTTCTGCAAACAGGGCTGCATAGGCTGCGGACTGTGCGCGCGCACCTGCCCTAGCGGCGCGATCACGATGAAGGACAACCTGCCGGTGTTCGACTACTCCAAATGCACCGGATGCATGAAGTGCCTGGAAAAGTGCCCGCGTCACGTCATCAAGACGATGTGAAAATAAAAAATTGCGGCGCGCCGCGTTTTTTATTGCTCTTTTAGCATTTTCGTTTCGCAAAAATCGAAATTTTGCGTTTTTGCGAAATGAAAATTTTTTTGCTTGAATTGGCGAAAAAGCCTTATGTTACTTGATGTTTTGACGGCGATGATGACAATGCGCAAAAAGCCGTTTCGCAAAAATCGAATTTTTGTGTTTTTGCGAAATGAAAAATATTTTGTCGGAATTGGCGAAAAAGCCTTATGTTACTTGATGTTTTTGAGGGCAATGATGACAATGCGCAAAAAGTCGTTTCGCAAAAATCGAAATTTTTCGTTTTTGCGAAATGAAAATACGTCCGAAAGCGCTCTCCCTCCTCCGCAATGAAAAGGCGCCCCGAAGGGCGCCGATCGTTTGAGATGTAAACCTATCAGCGCAAGCTCACTGCGATCCGCCCGACTTTTTCGCCTTGCGTTTTGCAACAGCCTTCTTGACCCAAGGGATGATGCCGAGGTCGTCGTTCGTCGGAAGCGTCGTTCCCCTTTCGGCGGCGAGCCGCTCCGCCTTGTCGAACATCTTGTTGTTGAGCCACAGGAACAGCATCATCACCGCGACCACGAGGACGGCGACGCCTATCGACGTCACGACCTGTATCGCCGGCGTCAAATTCTCTTCGCCGATGACATAGCCGATGATCGTGCCCTTGATGATCTTGATGATGACGATCTTTTCGACGTCGATGAAGTCGGGATAGATGTAGTGATAGTAGACCAGCAGCGAAAAGCCGACGATCGCGACCGTGCCGACGATCGGCACCCATATGTCGCGGTAGCTGTGACGCTGTACGTCAAACATCAACAGCAAGCCCACAAAGAACAGCAATTCGTGCTGTATGACCGCCATCACGACATAATATGTAGACGACATCTCGGTGACCATGCTGTCAGGGGAAAGTATCGTCGCGATCAGGTAGCCTATGCCGCCCGCCGAGCCGCAAAACGCAGCGAAAAAGCGCATCTTCTTGACCCCGGTGAGCATCGTCGCGCCGATAATGAAGTAGGAAATGTGCGAAAATTCGACCGGGTATTCGGGATGACCTATCGCGCGATAGTAGCTGAATTCGCACGTCTTGTAGAGGATCAACACCGTGCCGACGCACATCGCGACGATGTAGGACGCGCGCAGATGCCTATGCAGCCATACGACCAAAGCGACAAGCCCGACGGCGATTGCCGCAACCAAAACCGAAAACCACCAATATTGCATCAATTTTCTCCTTTTGTCTCTTTGACGGCCTTACGCTTTGCCCAAAGTTTTTTGAACAGATAGATGAGCCCGTAATCGAATGTGGGCATCGTCTCGCCCAATTGCGCCATGCGCTTTTCTTTGCGGTCGAAAACCTTGTTGTTGAGCCGGCACAACAAGAACATGCACCCGACGACGAGCAAGATCACCGCGACCGATGTCACCGCCTGTATCGCCGGCGTGAGGTTCTCTTCCCCTATCACAAAGCCTATCACCGTGCCCATGACGATCTTGACGATGACGATCTTTTCGACGTTGAGATAGTCGGGATAGATGTAGTGATAGTAGACCAAAAGCGAGTAGCCTATGAACAGCAGCGAGCCGACGACCGGGATCCAAAGGTCGCGGTAGCGATACCTCTCGACGTTGAACATCATCGTCAAGCCGAGGAAGAGCAACAACTCGTGCTGAATGACCGCGAACACGACATAGTAGGTCGACGACATCGTCGTCACCATGCTGTCGGGCGAGATCGAGCCGGCGATTATGTAGCCGAGCGCGCCCGTCAAACTCGAAAACGCCGCCAAAAAGCGCGTCTTTTTGAAGCCCGTCGCCATCGTCACGCCCATCATGAAGTAGGCAAATTGCGAATACTCGACAGGATATTCGGGATAGTCTATGATGCGGTAGTAGATGAACTCAATGCTCTTGTAAGTCAAGAAAACGCAAGACAGGGTCATCGAAATGATGTACGAAAGTTTGGGACGCTTGCTCAGCTTGATCGCCAAGACGGTCAGCACGACCGCAAGCACCAAAAGTATGACCGCATACCACCAATATTTCATTTTCTCCCCTTTCGCCCGTATGCGCAACGCGCTAGGGCGACTTTTGATGTCAATGTTTTGAGCGACGGACGAGACCTCGCGTCATATCCTCAATTTGAAGACCGCCTTTTTGACACTGCCGCACTTGCCGTCCGAGATGCTCGGCGCATGCCCCTCTCCCGGCAAAAACAGCGCCCAACCGCGTTCCCTCATCGGCAGCAGAGCGAGCGGCGCGGATGAGATCGCGATGTCCCTGCCCTCGTCGTACGGCTCGACCTCGCGCGCGTTCGCCGCGTCGGGCACGCCCATAAATTCGCTACCCGACAAGATGTATTGCAAGTCCGCCCACTTGCGGTGCGTCTCGAACGTCGCGCCCTCGGCGGAACGCGGCGAATAGGTCATCACGTTGACGTAAAGCCCGTCCTCGATGTCGTACCTGCCGTCCGGAGTGTCGGCGTCCATCGCCGCCGCCCTCGCCAAACACAGCGCTATGCGCCTGTCTGCGTCCGAATATGCTTTGCCCTTGCCGTCGCAATAGATCATAACTGCCTCCTTGACTATTATAGCAAAACGGCGCAGATATGCAAAGCGTTCGAAGATATTTCGCACCGACGTATGCATTTGTGTATCATCGCCGATCGGGGCGCATATCCGCCGCAAGAGGGTTGACGAGACGTCCAAAGTCATTTATAATTAAATTTGCCAAGGAGGAACCGACATGCAAAAGGAAACTCGCAAAAAACTCATTCAAGCCGTGATGATCGTCGTCGCGGCGGGACTCAACATTTGGGGCATTCTCTCGCTGTTGCAGACGCTCGGCACCGACGTCGGGCTCAAATACTTCGACGCGTTCCCCAACCTCGTGCTCAACTATGTCGTCGTCATCGCGACGATGGCGTGCGGCATAATGCTGATGTCCGCCGCCGCAGGCACGTTCAAGGGCAAGGTCAAAAACGTCTTTTCCATCGCCGTCTGCGCATACAGCACGGTGATGACGGTGCCGCTGCTCCTCGCGTTCATACTCATGATCCCCGTCGCAGCAGGCGCGTCGATGCCCGAATTCCTCGACAGCATGGTCGGCGACATCGTGATCGCGTTCCAGATCTTCCTCGGCGAAGGCGGCGTGCAATACCTCATCTATTGCCTCGGCATCCTAATGAGCATTGTCTTCCTCGCCGTGCCGATCTTGTCCACCTATTGCACCGTAAAAGAGATCGACATCTTAAAGGTACTGAAAGGGAAAAAGAAAGCGGAATAATGTGCAATGCGAAATGCACAATGCATAATGCTCAATGCGAAATGCATAATGCCCAATGATCGATCGAAAGCGCGCCGTCACGGTGCGCTTCCTTGTTTTCAAAAGTTCTCTATTCGCGGCACAGTGGAGGCAGCATAGTCGGACATCTACGATTTATCCGCATTAAATAGTCAAAACGCAAAGTTGCTTTTTGTTGATAAGGTTATGTTGCTATCATGCAAAAGCGCAAGCTTGCGCACTTCAATATCTAAACCCTCTCCTCAAATTGACCGCGGAGAGTGGCGTAGATTTGCGGCCTCGTGGAGGCAGCATGGTTGGACATCTATGCGTTATCTGCATATTAAAAGTCAAAACGTAAAGAAACAATTTATTGACAGGGTTGCGCTTCGCGTCGCGCGGAACCGCGCTTCCCGCGCGACTCAATCATGCGGCTGTCAAATGACCGCGCTCTTTGACAGCCGCCCCTTGCAGGGGCGTGAGCGGAGCGAACAAGTCCCCTGTCGGAGGGGGAGTATTGAGGGGGAACCATTTTGCCGCTTGTATGAAAAAGGCGCGCCTTTCGGTGCGCCTTTGATTCAAGCGATAAGCAAAATGGTGCCCCCTTAAAGAGCGAAGCGGTCAACCCTCGAACTGCGAATTATACAAAGAGGCATAGAACCCGTTCCGCGCCAGCAGCTCTTCGTGGCTGCCCTGCTCGACCACGTCGCCGTCACGCAGCACGAGGATGCGGTCGGCGTTTTTGATCGTCGAAAGACGGTGAGCGATGATAAAGCTGGTCCTGCCCTGCATGAGCGCGTCCATCGCCTTTTGGATGAGCACCTCTGTGCGAGTGTCGACGGACGACGTCGCCTCGTCGAGGATGAGCACTTTGGGGTCGGCGAGCACGGCGCGCGCGATCGTCAAAAGCTGCTTTTGCCCCTGCGAGATGTTGTCCGCATCCGAGTTGATGACGAAGTCGTAGCCGTCCGGCAGCGTGCGTATGAAGTGGTCGGCGCAGGCGATCTTTGCCGCGCGTTCGACCTCTTCGTCGGTCGCGTCAAGTTTGCCGTAGCGGATGTTGTCGCGGATCGTGCCGCTGAACAGCCATGTGTCTTGAAGCACCATGCCGATGTGCTCGCGCAGCGCCTCGCGCGTGTATTCGGTGATGTCCGCGCCGTCGAGCGAGATGCTTCCGCCGCCGATTTCGTAAAAGCGCATAAGCAGTTTGACGATGGTCGTCTTGCCCGCGCCTGTCGGTCCGACGATCGCGACCCTCTGCCCCGGCTTGACGTCGCAGCTGAAGTCGTGAATGATGATCTTTTCGGGATCGTAGCCGAACTTGACGTGCTCGAACGAAACTTCGCCCTTGACGTCCTCGGGCGCGAGAGAGCCCGTCTCCTCCTCTTCGGGCTGTTCGAGGAAGCCGAAGATGCGCTCCGCCGCAGCGACCGTCGACTGGAAGGTGTTGGCGATGCTCGACATCTGGTTGATCGGCTGGTTGAATTGGCGGAAATATTGAATAAACGACTGAATGTTGCCCACCGTCAAACCGCCGAATCCGTTGATGACCATCACGCCGCCGAGCACGCAGCAGATCACATAGTTGAGGTTGCCGACAAAGCCCATGAGCGGCATCATCATGCCCGAGAAGAATTGCGAGTTGCGCGCCGAGATGTACAACTTGTCGTTGAACGCCTTGAACTCCTCGAGCGTGCGCTCCTCGCCGTTGAACAGACTGACGACGTTGTGCCCTGCGAACGTCTCCTCGATGTGGCCGTTGACGTGCCCGAGGTACTCCTGCTGCATCAGGTAGAACTTTTGCGACCGCTTGACGATGAGCATGACTATCACCAGCGACACCGGCACCATCACGAGCGCGACAAGGGTCAGCACCCAGCTGATCTTGAACATCATCACCAATACGCCGACGATCGTCGTCACCGCGGTGACCGACTGCGAAAGGCTTTGGTTGAGCGCGGTCGAGATCGCGTCCACGTCGTTGGTGATGAAGCTCATCACCTCGCCGTTGGTCGTCGTGTCAAAGAACTTGAGCGGCAGCTTGTCTATCTTGCGATTGATGTCGTCGCGGAAGCGGTAAGACACGCGTTGAGCGACACCCGCAAGCAAAAATCCCTGAATGTAGCCGACGATCGCCGACGTCGCGACAAGGATGATGATCTTGACCAAGATGTCGATGATCTTGCCCGAATCTATGCCCGGCGCCGCGTCCGTCAAAGACGTGCCGAGCACCCTGTCGCGGTAGCTCTCCGCGACCGAAAACTTGTCCTGCATCCCCAAAGCCGTGAAGAACTCGCCGACCGTCGTCGCGTCCTTCGCCGCGTACAATTGCGCGACGGTGACCGCGCGCATCTCGTCCGTCACGGTCTCGGACGGGATCACGTCCGCGTCGGCAAGCTCGCCGAGCGTCTTGTCGCCCATCAGCTCTATGATCGACGGATCGAGTTCGGGTATCGAGTCTTGGATCTCTATCGCCGCATTGTAGTAGGTCTTTTGCATCGCGCCGCCGAGCAGCTCGTCCGTCGCCGTGCCGAGGATGTCGGGCACGGTCAACGTCAAGATGACGCTTGAGATCGCCAATACGAACGCGATCACGATCGTCACGACGTCGCGGCGCATATAGCGGAACGTCTTGGCGAGCGTCCCCTTGAAATCCTTTGCCTTTTCGCCGGGCATCATGCCGTGCGGTCCGCCTCCGGGTCCGCCCATGCGATGGCGGCGTACATTCATCTTAGCGCTCATAAGCCCAGCTCCTCCTCGGACAATTGCGACTTGGCAATGTCCAGATAGACCGGGCAAGACGCGAGCAGCTGCTCGTGCGTGCCCTGCCCGACGATCTCGCCGTCGTCGAGGACGATGATGTTGTCCGCGTTCTTGATCGTGCCCACGCGCTGAGCGACGATGACGATCGTCGCGCCGGACAGCTTGTCTTTGAGCGCCTGACGAAGCGCCGCGTCCGTCTTGAAGTCGAGCGCGCTGAAGCTGTCGTCAAAGACGTAGATCGGGCACTCCTTGGCAAGGGCGCGCGCGATCGCGATACGCTGTTTTTGACCGCCCGAGACGTTGTCGCCGCCCTGCGCGATCTCGCTCTTGTAGCCGTCCTCTTTGGACGCGACGAACTCTGTTGCCTGCGCGATCTCCGCCGCGCGCTCCATCCTCTCGTCCGGCATATCCTCGTCCGAATACTTGATGTTGGACTCGATCGTGCCCGAGAAGAGAATGTTCTTTTGCGGCACAAAACCGACACCGGCACGTAATTTTTTGAGGTCAAAGTCCCTGACGTCGACGCCGCCGATCGTCACTTTGCCCGCGGTTGCGTCTGCCATGCGCGGTATCAAATTGACGATGGTCGACTTGCCCGAACCCGTCGAACCGATGATCGCGGTCGTCTCGCCCTTCTTCGCGGTGAACGAGATGTGGCGCACCGCCTCGGCGTCGCCGCCGTAGCTGTACGCGACGTCGTCGAACACGATGTCGCCGTCCACGTTTGCGTCGATGGGGTGCTCCGGAGTGACGACAGACGCCGGCGTGTCGAGCACGTCCGCGACGCGCTCCGCCGACACCGCCGCCCTCGGCATCAATACGAACGCCATCGACAGCATCATAAAGGACATGATGATCTGCATCGCGTATTGAATGAACGCGATCATGTTGCCGACCTCGGAGATGTCCTTTGCGCTGACCGCCGCGATCCATACGACCGCGATGCTGACGCCGAACATCACCATCGTGATCGCCGGGTTGAGGATCGCCATCACCCTGTACGCAAACAGCGATGTCCTGGTCAGGTCCTTGTTGGCGTCCTCAAAGCGCTTTTCTTCATGCGCTTGGGTGTTGAACGCGCGGATGACCATAAGTCCGGCAAGTTCGTCCTGCGCGACTTGGTTGACGCGGTCGATCTTGGTCTGCATTTGCTTGAACTTGGGCAGCACCGTCGCGATCATCACGATGATCGCGACCAAAAGCACCGCGACAGCGACAGCGACGACGATGACCAATCCCGACATGCCGCGGCTGAACCGCACCGCCTTGATGATGCCGCCGATGCCCATGACGGGCGCGAACATCACGAGGCGCAAAAACATGATGGAAAAGATCTGGATCTGCGTGATGTCGTTGGTGCCGCGCGTGATCAACGAAGATTGCGAAAACTTGTCGAATTCCGCGCTCGAAAAACTGCCCACCTTTGCGAACACGTCATAGCGCAGGTCGCGCGCGAGCGCCGCGCCCACCGTGGACGAAAAATAGCCGACCAAGATCGCCGAGACCGCGCAGCCGAGCGCGACCGCCAGCATCTTGATGCCGATCGACCAAATTTGATCCATGTCCCCCACCGCTATGCCCGATGTGATGATGTCGGACATATAGGTCGGCAGCTGAAGCTCGCACAACGCCTGACAGACGAGGAATGCGGTCGACAGCAGGATCATCAGCCAATATTTTGTATAGTACTTGACAATAGTCTTTTTCATCGACTATGCCTCCGAAAAATTGTTATCCGCTTTCGCGCAGCGCGCGCATTATTATATGTTACAAGGTATCACAAATTTATACTCTTGTCAACGGCGCGCGTGTAACGAAGGAAATTATACAGCGCCAAACTTAAACGCGCATTAAACTGTTAGGCAACCGAACAAAGCTCCGCTTTTTGAGAGGGCACCATTGCGCAGTTCTGCTCAATCGGCTTACGCCTCATATACGCAGGCGCAATGGTTCCCTCTCAATACTCACCCTCCAACGCGGCACGCTCGCTCACCGCTCACGACCGCGCAAAGTGCCCTCGTCGAAGAGCGCGGTCATTCGACGAGGGCGTTATCGTATCTCGCCCAAGCGCGGTTGGGCGAGATGTAATCGTAACCTTATACACAAAAAGCTACTTGGTTGCGTTTATCTAATCGGTTCTATGCCAACTTTTAATAATTTGATTGCGGTGATTTGATCGGTTCTGCATCGAACTTTTCGCGCGGTCATTCGGGGACTTCGCTATCAAGTCGCGCGAGAAGCGCGGTTTCGCGCGACAAGTGTCGTCATTTATTCCGCTGTATAAAAGTCAAAACGAACAGTTGCCTTTTACGAACAAGGTTGCGTTCACATCTCGCCCAACCGCGCTTGGGCGAGATACGATAACGCGGCTGTCAAATGACCGCGCTCTTTGACAGCCGCCCCTTGCAGGGGCGTGAGCGGAGCGAACAAGTCCCCTGTCGGAGGGGGAGTATTGAGGGGGAACCCAAGTGCCGCTTGTATGAAAAAGGCGCGCCTTTCGGTGCGCCTTTGATTCAAGCGATTAGCACTTTGGTGGCCTCGTGGAGGCAGCAGAGTTAAAAACCTACTTCATCCGCATTACAAAATAAACACGAAACATCGCTTTTAAGAATAATGCGGTGATTTCATCTCGCCCAACCGCGTTTGGGCGAGATACGATAACGAAGTCCCCGAACGACCGCGCTCTTCGGGGACTTCACCTTACGGGACCGCGAGCGGTGAGCGAGCGCTTGTCCCGTGGGAAGGGGTATTTTAGGGGAAAACCGAAAATAGCGAGTATGAAAAACGCGCACAGTTTGCAAGCAAACGCGCGCGTTTTGATTCGAAGCGTTATTTTCGGGTGTCCCCTAAAAGCGGAGCGGTCTCTTCCCCGATATAAAGTATCCGCCAAGAGCAAACGCAAGCCCGACGATCCAGCCGATCGCGTACGCCCAGCATACGCCGGTGAAGCCCAGCGACGGCGCGAGGATGTACGAAAACGCGACGCGGAAGACGAGGTCGCCGCCCGTTGCGAGCATGAACAGGAGCATCTTGCCTTCGCCGCGGTGAAGTCCGTTGAAGACGAGCTCGACGCCGACGAGGAGGTAGAACGGCGAAGTGATCGTAAGGAAGAGCTTGCCTGCGTCGACCATCTCATCAAATCCGGCGTCCTGCGAACCGGCGAACAAACCTATCAAAAACCGAGAACAGGTCAAGGAAACTATCAAGAACACCGCCGAAACGGACAGCGCGAGCACGTTGCCCCACTTCAATCCGCTCTTGACGCGGTCGCGCGCGGCGACGGCGAGGTTTTGTGCGGTGTAGGCGCTCATCGCGTTGCCGAGCATGTTGTTGCACGAAATGCACATCGTGTTGACCTTGACCGCGGCGGTGTAGCCTGCGATCACAGACGGCGAAAAGCCGTTGACCACCGCCTGCACGAACAGAAGCCCTACGGGCACGAACAGTTGTTGAAGCATGCTGGGCACGGCGATGTGCAAGATGGAGCGCAATTGCGACAGCGAGAACGGCTTGACCCTACCCTGCCGCTCCGACTCGCTCTCCTCGGCGCGGACGAGGCGGCGCAGCTTGACGAACATCCACCAAAGCGACGCGACGCACGCCGCGCCCTGCGCGATGAACGTCGCCCAAGCAAGTCCGCTCACGCCCCAACAAATCCCGCATTGCTCGACGGTGAACACGAGGTCGAGCACGACATTGACCACAGACGAACATATCAGCAAGATGAGCGGCGTGCGGCTGTCGCCCATCGCGTTGAACGCGGCGGTCGCGGCGTTGTAGAGCATCACGAACGGCACGCCGTAGGTGTAGATCGCAAGATAGTCGCTGCTGTCAGCGAAGATGATCTCGTCCGTCTTGAGCAATTTGAGCACGGGGTCGCACACGAGCACGCCCACCACCGTCAAGACAACGCTCGCCGCGAACATGGACAGCAGCGTCGTCCCGACAGCAGTGCTCATGTCGCGATAGCGCCGCGATCCCATCAAGTTGGCGATGACTACCGCCGCGCCCTGCGACGCACCGATCGCTATGCCCGTGTAGATCAGCGTCACCGGATAGGACACCGACGTCGCGGACAGCGCGTTGACGCCGAGCACGTTGCCGGCAATGATGCTGTCGGCGAGATTGTAGAGTTGTTGGAAGATGTTGGCGAGGATCATCGGGATCGCGAACTTGATCAACACCGATGACGGCTTGCCCATCGTCAGATCTTTTGTCATGCGGCAGCTCCTTCCCTTACCGCTAAAAAGATAGCACCGAAAAGCGCGATTGTCAACCTTTGCGGATACGTTTTCTCACAAACCGCGGACGGCGCAAAAAAAAAGACATACGCCGAGGCGTATGTCCTTTGACAATGCAACGTCGAATCAACGCTTTCTGAATTGAGGAGCCTTGCGAGCCTTCTTCAATCCGTACTTCTTGCGCTCCTTGGTGCGCGGATCCCTGGTCAGGAAGCCCGCCGCTTTGAGCGTCGACTTGTAGCTCTCCGCATCCGCGAGGACGAGCGCCCTTGCGATGCCGTGCCTGATCGCACCCGCTTGACCGGTGAAACCGCCGCCGCAGACGTTGACGAACACGTCGAACTTGTTCAGCGAATCGGTGAGTTCGAGCGGCTGACGAACGATCAGCTTGAGGGTGTCAAGCCCGAAATACTCGTCGATCGTGCGCTTGTTGATGGTGATGGCGCCGGTGCCGCCCGGGATGAGTCTGACCCTGGCGATCGCCTTCTTGCGTCTGCCGGTACCCCAATATTGCAACTTCTTCTTGGTTTTCTTTGCAGTAGCCATATCTTGAACTCCTTATCAGAATTTGAGCGGTTCGGGCATCTGTGCCGCGTGGTTGTGCTCGGCGCCCGCGTAGACGCGCAGCTTCTTGAGCATCTGTCTGCCCAGCGAATTCTTGGGGAGCATACCCTTGACGGCGAGCATGACCGCCTTCTCGGGTTTGGTCTCCATCAACGTCTTGTACTGGATCTGCTTCAACCCTCCGACATAACCGGTGTGGTAGGTGTGATACTTCTTCTCGAGCTTCTTGCCGGTGAGGACGACCTTTGCGCAATTGACGACGATGACGTGATCGCCGGTGTCGACATTGGGCGTAAAGGTGGGCTTGTTCTTGCCTCTCAAAACGCTCGCGACATTGCTTGCAAGGCGACCGAGGGACATATCGGTGGCGTCGACGACGTACCACTTTCTCTCGACATCCTGCGGCTTTGCCATATATGTCTTCATATGAGACCTCCGTGTGATAATTGCCTCTTGTCGGAGAGGGGCTTGTTCTCCTTCATTCGTGCGTGCCTTAATATATTATCAATAGTGTGACGTTCTGTCAATCGTTTGCGCCCACTTTTTTGCGATTTTCAATGCAAAAACCGTCCGAAAGCGGCGCGCCGTAATCGACAGACACCAAAGTCAGCCCCTTCCCTTCCAAAGTCTTGCCCGCATTCGCGCGCTTTTTGCCGGCGATGATCCCCTCCATCGCGTCCGCCGGAAAGCGCCCGCGCCCTATGTCGATCAGCGTCCCCGTCATCGAGCGCACCATGTTGTGCAAAAAGCCGTTGCCGGTGTAGTAAAAATCGAGCTGTCTGCCCTCCTCGCTCACGTCGATGTGCACGTCGTAGAGGGTGCGGACGGTGTTGTCCATCTTGCTCTCGGACAGCATGAACGCGCGGAAATCGTGCTCTCCGACCAGCGCGCGGCACGCCGCCTTCATCTTGTCCACGTCGACGTCGTAAAAACAGACGTGGCAATACTTCTCTTTGAGCGGAGCGTGGATCTTGGACAGATAGACGCGATAGACGTACGTCTTGCGTTTGGCGGCAAAGCGCGCGTGGAAACTCTCGTCCACGCGGTAGCACACCTTGATCGCGATGTCGCGCGGCAGCAGCGGATTGACCCGAAAGCCGAAGTCGGACGCGTCTATCTCGACGTCGCAGTCAAAGTGCGCGACCTGCGCCATCGCGTGTACGCCGGTGTCCGTCCTGCCGCTGGCGATCAATGTGATCGGACATTGCAACTTGAGCGAAAGCGCCTCTTCGACCGTCTGCTGTACGGACGGGAAGTTGCGCTGGCGCTGAAAACCGTAATAGTTCGCGCCGTCGTATTCGAGCACGATCGCGTATCTCATCCCGCAAGCCCCTTGACGAACTCGACGATGTAGCCGTCCAAGCCGCCCAAAAGATATTTGTCCAAAAGTATCAACGTCGCGAACACGAGCACGATGAGCGTCGCGACCGCGTCCTTGACCCCGAATTTGAGCACCTTCATCTTGGTGCGGTGCTTGGACGCGTTGTAACACCTCGCGTCGAGCGCGTCGGCAAGCTCGTCCGCGCGCCTGATCGCGCTGACGAAAAGCGGTATCAGCACCGGGAGCATCGCCTTGATCTTTTTGACCAATCCGCCGGTGTCGATCTCGGCTCCCCTCGCCTTTTGCGCCATCATTATCTTGTCCGTTTCGTCCATAAGACCGGGGATAAATCTGAGCGCGATGCTCATGATGAGCGCGATGTCGTGAACGGGCACCTTGATGTAGGTCAATGGGTGCAAAAGGCTCTCGATCGCGTCCGTCAGTTCGACGGGCGTCGTCGTGAAGCTGAGCAGCGACGTCCCCATCACCAATAGGGAGATGCGCAGCGCCATTTTGATCGCGAAATCTATGCCCCCAAGCGTGATCTCGATGATCCACCAATCGACAAGCACCTTGCCCTCGTGATAGAAGAAGATGTTGATCACCGCAGTGAAGATCATCAACACCAGTATCGCTTTTACGCTTTTGAAAAGCGTCTTGATCGGGATCTTGGCGACGGCGGTCACCGTGAACAAAAACAGCGCGACGAGCGCATATCCGCAATAGGACGCGACAAAGAAAATGATCACCATGTAGATGAGCATGAAGATGATCTTCGCGCGCGGATCGAGGCGGTGGATGACGCTGCCGGTGGGATAGTATTGACCGAAAGACACGTCTCTCATGCTTCCCCTCCCGCGCCGCCGAACGCCTCGTCCGAGCCGAAATCGAACTGCGCTGCGCTCAACTTGGCGATGTCCGTTTCGTCCATATTGTTTTTGTCAAATTTTCGCACTATCGCGCGCACCAGATCGTCGGCGTTGACGACGTCGCCGAGGTCTATCCCACGCGCCCTCAGCTTGTCCGCAATGCGCACCGCGCGCGGTATCTCGAGCCCCATCGCCGCCAGCTCTTCGGAGCGGCGGAACAGCTCGTTCATGGGCAGGTCGAATGCGACCTTGCCGTCGTTGAACACGACTATGCGGCTCGCAAAACGCGTGATCTCGTCGACGTCGTGCGAGATGACGATGACGGTCGGCGAACACTCCTTTTTGAGGCGCGTGATCAATTCCAAGATCTGCTCTTTGCCGTACGGGTCGAGCCCTGCGGTCGGCTCGTCGAGCACGAGCACGCGCGGCTGCATCGCGATGATGCCCGCGATCGCAACGCGCCTCTTTTGACCGCCCGACAGCTCGAACGGCGCCCTTCCGCGGATATCCTCGAAGTCCAAGCCGACAAGGCGTATCGCCCTCTCGACGCGGCGGTCGACCTTCTCTTGCGAAAGTCCGAGATTTTTGGGTCCGAACGCGACGTCCTTCTCGACCGTGTCCTCGAACAGCTGATACTCGGGATATTGAAAGACCATCCCGACCGTGCCGCGCAATTTGCGCAGATCCTGCTTGTTCTTCTTGTCGGGTACGAGCTTGATGTCGAACACGTCGATCGAGCCGCTCTGCAACTTGATCAGCCCGTTGAGATGCAATATGAATGTCGATTTTCCGCTGCCGGTATGCCCCAAAATGCCGACGAAATCCCCCTCTTCGATCGAGAGATCTATCCCGTCCAAAGCGCGCTTCGCGAACGGCGTGCCCGGCGAATAGGTGAACGCGAGATCCTTCACTTCAATGCGCATATCGCCTCCACCAGCTCGTCCTCGCCGACGATGTGCGGGTCGATGTCCAGCCCCGCCGCGTGCAGCGCGACCGCGACGTTGGTGACGTACGGCACGCCCAATTTGATCTGCCTCAAAAGCCCGTATTGTTTGAAAACTTCGCTCGGCTTGCCGTCGGCGACGACCAGCCCGTCGTTCATCACGATCAGCCTGTCCGCGCCGAGCGCCTCGTCCATGTAGTGAGTGATGTGGACGACGGTCATCCCCTCTTCGCGGTTGAGCTTGCGCGTGACCGCCATCACCTCGTCCCTGCCCTTGGGGTCGAGCATCGCGGTCGCCTCGTCGAGCACCATCACGCGCGGCTTGATCGCCAGCACGCCCGCGATCGCGAGCCGCTGTTTTTGCCCGCCGCTGAGCTTGAACGGTGTGCCGTCGCGGTACTCGCTCATCCCGACCTGTTCGAGCGCCCAATCGACGCGGCGGATTATCTCCTCTCGCTCGACGCCGAGATTCTCGGGTCCGAACGCGATGTCGTCGGCGACGTTGGTCGCGATCATCTGGTTGTCGGGGTTTTGGAAGACCATGCCGACGCGGCTGCGCACGTCGTATATCCTCTTCTCGTCCTTGGTGTTGACGCCGTATACGACGACGTCTCCGTTTGTGGGGACGAACAGCCCGTTGAGCAGGCGCGCGAGCGTGGATTTGCCGCTGCCGTTGTGCCCGACGAGCGCGACAAAGCTGCCCTCCTCGATGGAGAGGGTCACGCCTTTGACCGCCTCTTGCCCGCTCTCTTCCGAGCCGGGATAGGCGTAATGCACGTCTTTGAGCTCTATCGCGTTCATACGACCTCCGCAAAACTTTTTCAATTATAGCACACACGCGCGGATATCGCAACAAAACGCGCGCGGTTGTGCTCGGGGAGACGCGCGTCCGCGCCTCTTTTCGCATGCGAAATTACATATATTGGGTCGAAATTTATTGACTATCACGCGCGCAGGCGATATAATATCGTTGAGATTGAGGACACGATGTGTCCAAACTGTTATCGGAGGTTACAAATGGGCAAAAAAATGACTATCGACGGCAATACCGCCGCGGCTCATGTAGCGTACGCGCTCAGCGAAGTCGCAGCGATATATCCCATCACGCCGTCCTCGCCTATGGCGGAAAACGCCGACGAATGGGCGAATGCGGGTACCAAGAACATCTTCGGTCAAACCCTCAAGATCGCTGAAATGCAGTCCGAAGCCGGCGCAGCCGGCGCGGTGCACGGCTCGCTGAGCGCAGGCGCTCTGACGACCACCTTCACCGCCAGCCAAGGTCTGCTGTTGATGATCCCCAATATGTACAAGATCGCGGGCGAACTCACCCCCGCGGTGTTCCATGTCAGCGCGCGTGCGCTCGCATACCACGCGCTCAACATCTTCGGCGACCACAGCGACGTCATGGCTTGCCGCCAGACCGGCTTTGCGATGCTGTGCTCCAACTCCGTCCAGGAGGTCATGGACCTCGCGCTCGTCGCCCATCTCGCGACGCTCAAGTCAAGAGTCCCCTTCCTGCACTTCTTCGACGGCTTCCGCACCTCGCACGAGGTCTCCAAGGTGGAGATGATCGACTATGCCGACATCAAGAAGGTCGTCGACGAAAAGTACATGCCCTACATCAAGGAATTCAAGGCGCGCGCTCTCAACCCCGAGCACCCCACTCAGAGAGGCACCGCGCAAAACCCCGACATCTACTTCCAGGGAAGAGAGGCGGGCAACAAGTATTACGACGCCGTCCCCGCGATCGTCGAAGAGGCGATGGACGACGTGTTCAAGATCACCGGCAGACGCTACTCGCTGTATGAATACTACGGCGCGAAGGACGCCAAAGAGGTCATCGTTTTGATGGGCAGCGGCGCGGAGACGGTCGAAGAGACGGTCGACTATCTCAACGCGAACGGCGGCAAGACCGGCGTGCTCAAAGTCAGGCTCTATCGTCCGTTCGACGTCGCGAAGTTTGCGGCTGCGATCCCCTCGAGCGTCAAGAAGATCACCGTGCTCGACCGCGTCAAAGAGAGCGGCAGCGCGGGCGAACCGCTCTATCTCGACGTCGTCGCCGCCCTCAACGAGGCGGGCCGCAAAATCGAGGTCGTCTGCGGCAGATACGGGCTCGGCAGCAAGGAGTTCAACCCCTCGATGGTCAACGCCGTGTTCGAGAACATGAACTCCAAAAAGCCGATGAGCCACATCTCCGTCGGCATCAACGACGACGTGACCGGGCGCTCGCTGCCCGTCACCGCGAAGATCGACGCGGCTCCCGCCGGCTCGATCAGCTGCAAGTTCTACGGTCTCGGCTCGGACGGCACCGTCGGCAGCAACAAGAACTCGATCAAGATCATCGGCAACTACACCGAAAAGTACGCTCAGGCTTACTTCGCCTACGACTCCAAGAAGTCGGGCGGCATCACCGTCTCCCACTTGAGATTCGGCGACAAGCCCATCAAGAGCGCATACCTCATCGACCAAGCTGACTTCGTCGCCTGCCACAACCCGTCCTACGTCGTCAAGTACGACATGATCAGCGACCTCAAGGACGGCGGCGTCTTCCTGCTCAACAGCCCGTGGACGCTCGAAGAGATGGACGAAAAACTCCCCGCCTCGATGAAGAACGCGATCGCCAAAAAGCACATCAAGTTCTACAACGTCGACGCGATCAAGGTCGTCGAAGAGATCGGGCTCGGCAACCGCATTTCCACCGCGATGCAGGCTTGCTTCTTCAAGCTCGCGGGCGTCATCCCCTATGCGGACGCCGAAAAGCACATGAAGGAGTTCGTCGTCAAGTCCTTCTCCAAGAAGGGCGAGAAGGTCGTCAACATGAACTTCGCGGCGATCGACCACGCGGTCGACAACATCGTCGAGGTCAAGTACGACGCCGACAAGTGGAGCAAGACCACCGAGGGCGCCGTCGCAGTGCCGACCACCGATGACAAATACTTCACCGACTTCATCGCTCCCATCCTCGCGCAGGAGGGCGACAAGCTGCCCGTCTCCGCGATCGAAGCGGACGGCTGCGTCCCGACCGGCACGACCAAGTACGAAAAGCGCGGCATCGCGGTGTTCGTACCCGCTTGGGACAGCTCCAAGTGCATCCAATGCAACCAATGCGCGTTCGTCTGCCCGCACGCGGCGATCCGTCCGACCGTCCAAAAGCCCGAAGTGCTCGAGGGCGCGCCCGCGACGTTCGTCACCGTCGACAGCAAGGCGGCGAAGGGCTACAAGTACCGCATGCAGGTCAGCGCGCTCGACTGCACCGGCTGCGGCAGCTGCGCCAACATCTGCCCTGCGAAGGAAAAGGCTTTGACGATGATCCCGCTCGACACCGCTCTCGCTAACGGCGAGGCTGCCAATTGGGACTATGCGGACAAGCTGCCCGATTCCGACGCCCCCGTCAAGCGCGACACCGTGCTCGGCTCGCAGCTCAACAGACCGCTGTTCGAGTTCTCGGGCGCATGCGCCGGCTGCGGCGAAACGCCCTATGTCAAGGTCGTCACTCAGATGTTCGGCGACAGGATGATCGTCGCCAACGCGACGGGCTGCTCGTCCATCTACGGCGGCTCCGCCCCGACCTGCCCCTACACCAAGAACGCGAAGGGTCACGGTCCCGCTTGGGCAAACAGCTTGTTTGAGGACAACGCCGAGTTCGGCTACGGCATCAACCTCGCCTATCAGGCGCGCCGCGCCGCCCTCAAGGAAAAGGTCGCGGCTCTCGCCGAGGCTTGGGCGGACTACGCCGAGGGCAAGAAGGCTTGCGAAGATTGGATCGCGACGATGGACGACGCGGCAAGCGTCGAGACCAGCGCGGCTCTGCTCGCCTGCCTGACCTCCTGCGACAAGTGCGGCTGCGCATCCGACGCCCTCGTCAAGGAGATCCTCGAAGACAAAGACTGCCTCGTCAAGAAGTCCATCTGGATGTTCGGCGGCGACGGCTGGGCATACGACATCGGCTACGGCGGTCTCGACCACGTCCTCGCGATGGGTCAGGACGTCAACGTCCTCGTGCTCGACACCGAAGTCTACTCCAACACCGGCGGTCAGGCAAGCAAGTCCTCCCCGACCGGCGCGGTCGCCAAGTTCGCCGCAGGCGGCAAGGTCACCAAGAAGAAGGACCTCGGCAAGATGGCTATGGATTACGGCTACGTCTATGTCGCTCAGGTCTCGATGGGCGCCAATATGAACCAGTTCCTCAAAGCGATCAAAGAGGCTGAGGCATATCACGGTCCGTCGCTGATCATCGCGTACGCTCCGTGCATCAACCACGGCATCAATATGAGCAATAGCCAGATCGAGATGAAGAAGGCGGTCGAGGCGGGCTACTGGCAGCTGTACAGGTTCAACCCCGAACTTAAAGCTCAGGGCAAGAATCCGTTCACGCTGGACAGCAAGGCTCCGACCGGCAACTACCGCGACTTCCTCATGGGCGAGAACAGATACGCTCAGCTCGCGAAAGCGAAGCCGCAAGTCGCCGAAAAGCTGTTCGAACTCAACGAAGAGCAAGCCAAGGAGAGATTCGAGACCTATCAGAGTCTCGCCGACAGCGACAAGAAGTAATCAACGATAACAAAAAGACGGACTCGCGAAAGCGGGTTCGTCTTTTTTTGTTCCGCACCACAAAGAAAGCGCGGAACAAAAAAGGTCAATACCCTCTCCTCTGCCACTCTTACTACCAAGCCCAAAAATAGACCGCGCAACGGGCAGATGAGCAAGCCGGGCAAGTTGTGCCCGGCGGTGAAATGTCTGCGCTGTCGCGCAAACGTGAAATACGGCGGCCATTTGACCGCCGCGTGAAATGCTTGCGCATCGCGCAAGCGTGAAATGTTGCCCTCGGCAACGTTATGGAAGCGCGCTATGACAGCGCGTTTATACTTGTAACGACATAGAACCACGCCCACGAATAGACCGCGCAAGCCGGGCAAGCTGCCCCGGCGGTGAAATGTCTGCGCTGTCGCGCAAACGTGAAATACGGCGGCCATTTGACCGCCGCGTGAAATGCTTGCGCATCGCGCAAGCGTGAAATGTTGCCCTCGGCAACGTTATGGAAGCGCGCAGTCATCGCGCGCTTATACTTGTTTCGGCATAGAACCAAGCCTAAAAAAGACCGCGCAACGGGCAGGTGAGCAAGCCGACAAAAAACCGGCGGATGTTTTCCGTCGGTTTGTTTGTCGGTGCGTAGCAGTTTTGAGCACGCTATTTCGGGATGAATTTGCGCGGCGCGCGTGCAGGGTCAATACCCTCTGCGGTCTTAGCCGCACGCCGACGCGCTAAGGCGCCCGAAAGAGCGGCTCAAAACCTTGCTCACCTGCCCGCTTGCGCGGTCAAACCAAATACTTCTTGATTGCCATCCACTTGCTCTTGTCCCACGCGCCGGCATTGGCGGGCGACGTGGACGGCAGGCGTATGAAGTCGATGTCCGGGTATGCGCGCTTTGCGACCTCGTACGACTTTGCGCCGTTGCAGAAGACGGCGGCGATCTTGCACGCGGCGATGACTGCGGGAATGTCGCTCGGGACGACGTCGCGGATGTCGGCGTCGAGCGAGCCCTTGCGCGTACACGTCTTGATCGAGTCCATCAGCGCGATGCGGTGGGCGAGCAGATATTCCCTCTTGCCCTCTATGCTCTCGGGGACGGGGTCGCCGGTGATCTCGGCGAGCGTGCCCCAAAAGCGGTTGCGCGGATGCATATAGAAAAACCCCGCCTCGAGCGACTTGACCGAAGCCATGCTGCCGAGTATCAGCACTCGGCTGTCGCCGTCGAAGACGGGGGCAAAACTCTCTATCACGCGATGAAGATGCGCGTGCAGGGCGCGTCGCCGGACAAGATGTCCTTGATGTCGTACTTGGGGCTGGCGATGTAGACGCGCGTGCCGTTCGCCGCCGGAGACTTGATGTACTCCAATTTGGCGCGAGCTCCGGCTGCGCCCACGCGCGAACTGCCGTCGCACAGTTTTTGGCACTCGTCGATCGCGGCGATCAATTCGAGGTCGTCTTTTCCCTTGATCTCGGGGATCAGCGTGGACGGGTCGCCGGGGACGCGGTAGATGCCGTCCGTCGACGTATAGATGAGCAGGTGCTTGCACTTGACGAGGTCGGCGATCTGCGCGGCGGTCTCGTCGTTGTCCGCGCAATGGACGACGTGCTTTTTGCGCTGCATCAGCACTTGGATCTCCGTCTTGACGATCTCCTCGTTGGAAAGGGGATCGTTGTAGTTGACAATGGGGATCGCGCCCTGTTCGGGGCAGCGCAGCAGCAATTGTTTGAGCGATTCCGCCTTTGCGTCGTCGTTGAAGTGCTGGTGCTCGACGAGTATCTGCCTAATGCCGTACATGGGGTTGACGTAGCGGCGATAGCTCTCCATCAAGATCGCCTGTCCCTGCGCCGCATAGTCGCTCTTGACGTCGGTGTACGCGCCCTTGAGCTCCTTGCCCGTGCGGCGGATATAGTCTATGCGCCCGATCTCGGTCGCGCCGCTGGTCACCCAAATGTAGCCGGGGCGCAGCTGGCGGCTGATGTGCGCGAGCACATTGTAGTCGACGTCGCTCCACTTCTTGTTGACGAGCGCCATCGAGCCGACTTTGCCGACGAGTTCGATGTCGAATTGTGCCATTGTTACCTCTCTTAGCTTATGCCGCCGGTGTGACGACGGTCTCGTTATCCTCGGGGACGGTCGCGTCCGGAAGCTCTCCCTGCCCGCCCGTATTGTCTGTGTTTTCGCCCGAATTTTCGCCCTCTTGCGCGCCGTCCGACTCTTCGCCGACGTACTCCTTCTCGCCGCTCTCGGTCAAGATGTTGAGCCCGCCGTTCTCGCCGACGAGCACGGTCACCGTGCCCACCTCGGCAGTGATGTAGATGTCGCGGAAGCCGTCATAGTCGCCGTCCGGCGTGACGTCTTCATAATCGCGCAGCCTCTCCATGAGTTCGGGGGCGGGATGTGTGTATTCCTCGTGCGGCTGCTCCTCGGTGCCGCTGGTCGAGATGATCGCGAACTCGGCGTCGATCGCGTCCAAAAACGCATGAGTCGTCGACGTCCTCGAGCCGTGGTGCGCGACTTTGAGCACGTCCGCGTCCACGTCGTCGAAGTAGCCCTTCGCGAGCAGATATTCCTCGTTGATCTCGTTGGAATCGCCTGTCAGCACGATCGTCCTGCCCGCATATTCGAGCAGACATATCGGCGAGACCGCGTTGATCGGCTCTGAGTCGTCGCACTCGGGATAGTCCGCCTCGTCGAAGGTGTAGCAGTTCATCACCCAATTTTCGCCCTCGATCGCGAACGCGCCGATGTTCTCGTGATATACGGACGGCTTCTCGACGCCCGAAGCGTCGGTGTAGGTCTCTTCATCCGCGGCGGCGAGCAGATTTTTCCACGTCGTCGAATCCTGCGCCTCGTCGAGCGGCATATAGATGTTGACGACCTCGTAGTTGTCGAGCAACTTTTTGGCGTCGCGGATGTGGTCGTAATCGCCGTGCGTGATGAACAGATAGTCGATCTGCTCGACCTCTTCTTCCACGAGCACGCCGTTGATGACGTTCCACGGCGACGTCGAGCCGAACTCCGAGCCGATGTCCATGATCATGTTCTGCCCGTCGGGGAACTCGATGTAGATGCAGTCGCCCTGCCCTATGTCGAGCACGCGCACGGACAAAATGTCGCCTGTGACAGTCGTGTTGTCGGGCAGCGTGGGTACGTCGGGCTTTTCCGTCTCGTCCGGCTTTTCCGGCACGAACATCGAGACGATCGCGTCAAAGATGTCGGGGCGCACCGCGTAAAGCACGCCGAGCGCGATCGCGGCGATCAGCACGATGACAACGATCGCGATCAGCAGTTTGCGTTTGCGTTTTTTGGACCCTCTCGCCATATCAATCCTCTTCGGCGAAGTACTCGATGGTCTTCTTCTTTTTCTCGGGGCGGTTGTCGCCGTGCTTGGTGAAGAACATCGTGACGAACGCCATCGCTATGCAGCATACGCCGTAGACGAAGATGAGGTTCTCCTTGCCGGGATTGGCGTCCATGATGAGACCGGACAGGTACGGAGTCACCGCCTGCGCGGTCATGGACGCGACGTAATAGTAGCCGGTGTATTGACCGACGTTGCTGCCCTTGGCAAGCTCCGTGACCATGGGCAGAGTGTTGACGTTGATGATGACAAGACCGAAGCCGGCGATCAAAAAGCACGCGGTGAACGCGACTTTGAGCAGCGTGGCGTTGATGCCGTCGTTGAGGAAGATGCAGGGCACGAACGCGCACACCGCGATGATGACGCCCATCAAAATGGTCTTTTTGCGGCCGAACTTGGCTGCAAGCAACGCGACGGGAAGCAGTGCGATCGCGCCGCCCGCGCCGTTGAGGATGTTGATGACGGACACAAAGCTGTCCTCGAATTTGAGCACGCCGGTCGCATAGGTGGACAGGTGGCTCTTGATCGCGTTCCAGCCCAAGAACCAAAGGAAGACCGTGCCGAGGATGAGGAAGAAGGACAGCCTCTTTTCTTTGCCAAGAGGCTCGTTTGCGTGGACCTCCTCTTCGTCGACGACGTTCCACCTCTTCTCCTCGTCGTAGCGCATCTGCACGAACTTCTTCTCGCGCACGACCGCCAAGAACGCGCCCAGCATGACCAGCATCAGCACGCCGAGGACGACAAAGATCCAGATGTGCGAAGACTGATATCTGCCCGGCGAGACCATGTTGTAGACGGTGTAGATGAGGATGGACACAAAGCCGCCCGCGCCGCCCATAAAGGTGATCAGCGCGTTCGCCTGCGAGCGCAGCGGCTTGGGCGTGACGTCGGGCATCAGCGCGATCGCCGGCGAGCGGTAGGACGACATCGCGACGAGGGTCGCGAGCAGCAAGAAGATGAACATCACCAAAAGCCCGATGTTCTTCCCTCGGACCTGCGCTGCGATCAGCTGCTGCGCCGCATAGAACGGCGTGAGGAACTCGGAGTTGTAGCGGGCGTTCTGCTCGGCGGTCAGTTCGATCGAGCCGTCCGCAAGCCCCTTGAACCACGTCTGATAGTCGGCGTTCTGCCAGCCGGCGATGAACGCGTCTATGCTCTCCTTGGCGTCGCCGCTCCAATTGCCGCCGTATTGCGTCATATAGTCATAGACGACCTGCGGATCGTCGAGGTCTCCGACCTTGGTCAGCAAGCCGTATTGGACGTGTTCGATGACAGCCATACAGATCATGAACACGACCGCAAGGATGGTACCCCAAAAGATGAAGGTCGTGCGCCTGCCGAACTTGGCTTTGCTGCGCCTGTCCGAAAGGTGCCCGAACAGCGGCAAAAGGAAGATCGCCAGCAAGTTGTCCAAGCCCATGATGATGCCGTACTCGGCATACTCCATGCCGAACACGCGCTGCAAGATGAGCGGCATGATGTAGTCGTAGACTTCCCAAAAGCACATGATGCCCATAAAGGCAAAGCCGACGAACAGCGTGCGCTTGAAGTCGAGTTTCATGTCGACGCCCGATCCGCCCGATGCGGCAGCCGTATCCGCGCTCTGTTCGGTAGCGGCGGCGTCTGCGAGTTGTTCCTTTTCGTTGTCCATAAATTTTCCTCTTATTTTCGGGATGCCCCGTCCCTTACAGTATATCAGTTCGCGCGCGCTTTTTCAATCGTTCGCGCATAAAATTGCGCGCGCATGCGTAAACGAAAATGCGGAGCGTCGCCGCTCCGCACAAGTTCATCTCGAAACCGTCATCGACACATATATGACGTTGCCGCTTCCGCTCATCGGAATGCGTATCACATATTCGCCGACGCCTCTGCCCGTCGACTCCTCGTCGCCGAACTCGTCGCCGAACACCTCCGTCTCGTTGTCGAACTCCGTGGTCGTGACCTTTCCGTCGCTGCCGACCGTCCAATAGGTCAGATCGACATATTGTCCGCGCGTCAGGTCGAGGTGTCTCGCGTCCGCGAAGTACATGCCCGCGATCACCGGGTTGGCGGCGTTTTCAGCCTTGAAGAAGTGCCCTTCAAGCGCCGCGGCGATCTTTGCGCCGACGGCGTTGAAGTCGTTGCCTTCGCGGACGACGCGCGTTATGCCCGCCGTTTCGGGCATAGTCCCGAGATCGGCATCATAGAACACGCACGAGGTATAAGTTCCGCTGCCGGTACCGGCAAAGCCGCTTCCGGAGACCGACCCGGCGGCGACGCCTCCGATCGAATAGCTGTACGAAATCGCGCCGTCGTTTATGCCGGCGAATCCGCCCGCGGTCGCGCACTTGACGAGCGCGTTGGCATAGCTGCCCTCGATCGAACCCGAGGTCAATTGCGCCCCTCCGACGGTGCCCCCATTGGAGACGTTGACGCCGACAAAGCCGCCTGCTGCGATGCCGCCGACCGCCTGAGTGTCGGACAGCGCGGTCACGGTGTTGCGCTTTTGCTGATCGTTGCTGTACAGCGCGCCCGCATACGAGCTTTGGATCGCGCCCTCGTTGTATGCGGCGAATCCGCCGGCGCGGACGGTCTGACCTGCGGCGGTGTTGTCCGCGGAGACGTTGCCCTCGTACGCGCCGTTTGTGATCCACCCGAAATTCTCGGCGACGAAACCGCCCGCCTCTACCTTGTTTTCATATCCCGCATATTGCGCCTTTGCCGTCTCGTCCGCCGACGCCGCCTCATAGCTCGCGGTGACCGCGCCGCAGGCGGAGGAATTGTTTATCGTAGCGTTCGCGGTGTTGATCGCGGCAAGTCCGCCGGCGACCGAACCGGTCACGTCTGCATACGCCGCACTGCCCGTGATAGTGCCGTTGTTGACTGCAACAAGTCCGCCCGCAAGCCCCGAGCCCGCGTCCACGTCGCCCGAGACAAAACAGCCGCGTATCGAGCCGTCGTTGACCGCGGCGAGCAGAGCGAGCGCCTTGCCCTCTTCGGCGGCAACGGTCGCATTCGCGATGACGATGTCGTTGAGCGCGCCGCTCAGCGTGCCGAAGAACGCGACCTCGTTCCCCTCACCGTCTATCGCAAAGTCGGAGAGAATATAGAAGTGGCTGTTGCTGAATTGCCCGGCAAAGCTGTCGATCGTCCTCCACATGTAGCCGTCGAAGTCGATGTTCGCGTAGAGATGGAAGATCGCGTCGCTGTCGGTGTCAAAGTGCATATATGCCAGCTCGCCGGCATTGGTGACCTTGTAGACGCCGGTAGAGGCATCTGCGGACGGTTTGAGATAGCTTTGATATTCGCCGTCGGCGATCGTCGCCGTGCCGTCGATGACGCCGTCCGAGCTGTCGCGTTTCGCCTGCACGCGGATGCTGTAAAGCCTGCCGTAATTGCGGGTCGCGAACTCGTCCTCTTGCGGATCGAGCGCGACGCCCTTTTCTTCAAAGAAGATGGAGTCGAGGTCGACCGTATAGGTGATCGAGCCGTCTTCGCCTACGGTCTTGGTCCACTCGTCGCCCTCTTCGACGGTCTCCTTGTCCGCGTCGACGGTGATCGTGCGCGACAGCGCGGAGCCGTTGTCGCCGTCGCCCTCGACGGGCAGCGCGGAGACGGAATATTGCTGTACGTTCGCCGCCTGCTCGGCGGTGACGGTGAAGATCAATTTTTGCACGGGGAGCCCGTTGTCGTCGAGCTGCTCTTCAAGCACGACTTTGAGCGCGTCCTCGCCGAAGTCGGCGAGCTTGTAGACGACATACTCTTCGTTGACATCGCTCCACGCCGAAGTCGTGTAGACAAGTCCGTCGCCCGTCGCGCGGATGATGACGTCATAGACGCCCGCCTCCTCGACCTTGAAGCTCGTGATCGCGACCGAAGCGGTCGACGCGGTCGAAGATGTGGAGGTGTGATAGCCGTATTCCTTTTTGCTTGTGCGCTCGGTCAGCTTGACGTCGTAGCCGGTCGCGCCGGTGACGGTCCTCCAACGTATGCGCGTGCCGATCGAACTGATCTCGGGGACGGCGAGCGTCGTGCCGTTGACCAACGAATATGCCTCGCTGTACTCGCTGTCCGAATAGACGCCGTCGGCGGCGGCGACCGCCATCACGGAGATGTCGTAAGCGCCCGTAGCGCCGTACTTTTCGGCGTCGAGAGTGTACGAAGTGCCCTCGATGCCGTCGATGTTCTCGATCAACTCGTCATCGACGGGATCCCATACGCGCAGACTATAAGAGACGGCGTTCTCGACCGCGTCCCAGCTCAGCACTCCGGCGTTGTAGACGGGCTTGCCGGGGGTGGCGAGCCTCTGTTTGAACAAATAGGAAATGCTGCCTGTCTTGCCGACGGTACCGTCCTCGGCGACCGCCGCGACCGTGATGGTGTAGGTGCCGGGCTCGGTGATCTCGAGCTTGTAGAAGCCGTTGTCCGACGTCCCTTCGTCCGAATAGCCTTCGCCGACGACGGTGACGACATAACTTGCGGCGCCGTCCACCCTGTCCCAGCTGAGATCGTCGCCGCGCACGGTGATGTTGACGGGTGCGGCGAGCGTGTCCGAGCATCCCGCCATGACGGCGAGCGCCCCGAAGACGAGCAAAACGATCAAAGTTGCGACCAAAATTCTGTTCTTCATAATCTATTCCTTTACGATGTTGCGCAATGCGTGTGCACAGTTATAAATATAATAACAAAATCCGCGCGCAATATCAAGTGTTACGGCGTTATTATTTGCAAAGCGCGAAATTTGTCTCGTTTTTGCGGCGCGCTCCCTCTCAAAAAGCAAAGGACGCGGCTTGCGCCGCGCCCGAAATTGCACACATATATCCGTCTCCCTTTCGGGGGATAGAAAAACCTATCTTCCTAACTTGGTTCAGCGAGCGGACTTGTCGTCGTCTTCCAGACCGAGCATATAATCGGTGGTCTTGCCGAACAGATTTGCAAGGTCGATCAACGCCTGATAGCTGGGCTCTTTGAGTCCGCGCTCCCAATTGCTGATGGACACCTGGGACACCTGCATGTACTTGGCGACGTACACCTGATTGTACCCGTGAGCAAGCCGCTGCTCTTTTAATCTCTCTGCGAATTTCATTTGTTTGCCTCCTGTTGTTATTGTATTCCGACGTCAGTCGGTCGTTTGCCATTTTTTCATCACATCGCCGTCCGCGAGGCTCATCGCCGCCTCCAAGATCGCGTTCTTGTCGATCAAAGCGCCCGTCTCCTCGGCGTATGCGTCGATGTATTCGCCCATATCGTTGACGATGCCCGTCATGTCGATATGAAAGCCGTCCAGCACTCTCTTTACGAACGGATATGCCGCATAGCATCCCCCTACAGCGGCGCACATCGCATACGCTACGATCTGGGCGATGTCCTGATAGGGCAAGCCCTCGCGCATGGACGAAAAGCACACGCAGCAGCACCTGTCGTGCGAGAGGATGAACTCGTCAAAGTCTATCCTGCCGATGATGTGCCCCTCTTCGAGCGAGTAGAACATCTGCAAGAACATGCACAGCCTCGTCGCAAGCGTGTCGAGAAGTTGTTCGTCGTCCGTCATCGTCGCCCTGCGGAAGAGGGTCGCATAGTCTTCGCCCTCGACGTACTCTGCAATGATGTAGTTGCCTTCCGCCTCGACCACGGTCGGCGCGTAACCGGTGATGCCGAGCTGTCTCATGACCGCCGCCTCTTCGTGCGGCACGCGCTCGGACGAATACACCTTCATCACGCACTTATGCCCGTTGTAGTCGACCACGGACAGACTCTTTTTGCCGTCCGTCCTCGAGCTGTGTTGTCTGACCGCCTTTACCATACCTCGATTTTACTATAAACAAAGTCTATAATAATTGTCCTATATTAAAACGGATTTGTCAAGAAGAAATAGCCACTTTGTACACAAAATAGTACAAACATTCTTCCTGTCGTGCGAAAAAGCGCGGGATAAGTCACATTTTGTACTCATCCGTGTATTTCTTTTCGCTCTCACCGCGCGTCGTCCGCATCCGTTCCGCGCGCCGCTCTTTTCTTCTTGATCGCGACGGCGATCGCCGCGCCGGCCGCGGCAGCTATGACGACGACCGCGCTCACTCCCCATGCGATCGCGTCGTAGGGGTCGACGAAGAAATCGTCGTATTCCGTCTTCTCGCCCATGCCGGCGGGAAGCGCCGGCGGCATCCAGACGTCCGCGCCTTCGCGGTATATCCTGATGACGTTGACGCTGTACGGTTTGACTGTCAGGGACGCGGCGTTTCCGCTCACTCTTCCCTCATCGACTTCGGGCGCGACGGTGGTGGAGCCGGGCTCGTTGCACGCCGCCTTGACGCCGTCGATGAAGACGTTGGACCAGCCGACATAACCGCCGTCCGTGTCGGCGACGTCGAGGGTCACTTCCCTCGGCTTGGACGACTCGTTGACCAGCTTGACGAACAGCGTCCCGTCCTCTCCGATCGTTGTCGAAGTCTTGATGTCCGCCGCCCCGCTTGTGGCGATAAATTTCGTGCCCGTGTTGTTAGAATACAGCAATTGCACAAAGTAGTTGGGCGTCAGAACGACGTCGTGCGAGTCGAACCAGATCATGTTCAGCTCCCAGCAATGGGCGTTGAGCTTGGCGAACGTCGGCGCGTAGGACGCCCACTTGACGATGTCGCCGTTGCGCTCGAGCGAGGTCAAATAGCCCGCCTCTTCGATCGCCGCCCACATGTTGTTGGCTTTGATGTCGGTGCCTATCCCCCACGGGGTCGCCGCATACTCTCCGACAAAGACCTGCGCGCCGTCGCGGTCGTAGTCGTCGTAGCGGTCGTTGTTGGCGAACAGCTTGTTTCCGCTCGTGTAGTAATGTTCGTCGACGATCGTGTCGGGGTACTTTTCGGCGATGATGTCCCACGACTCGTCGATGTAGTCGCCGGTGAATTGATAGCTCGCCGACGAGATGACGGTGATGTCGGGATAGGCCTCTTTGACTGCATTGTAGAGCGCGTCGAAGTTGCGCCAATAGACGTCGCCCCAATTCTCGTTGCCGAGCCCTATGTATTTCAGATCGAACGGCTCGGGGTGTCCGTTTGCCGCGCGCACCGCGCCCCACGTCGTCGTAACGTCTCCGTTGCAATACTCGATCAGGTCGAGGATGTCCTGTGTGTACGCGTCGAACTCGGCGGTGCCCGGTCTCAATGCGAACTTGTCGAGATAGTCGTTCCACTCCTCTTCGCTCAGCTTGCCTTTGCGGTAGTCCGCCTCGGTGTCGCGGTAGTCGGGCTCGAACTCGAATTGGCAGATCATGCCGACGTTGAGTATCGGGAGCGGCTCGGCGCCGAGGTCCTCGCACAATTGGAAATATTCGTGGTATCCCAGCGCGAAGGTGTTGTTGTAGCTCTTGCCGATAGACTCGTCGCGCCAGATGTTGTTGGCGTGCTCGCGCTCTTCGAGCGGACCGATCGTGTTTTTCCACGAGAACAGCCTGTCGAGGTCGTCGCCCTCGGCGAGACAGCCTCCGGGGAAGCGAATAAAGCCGGGCGACAGGTCGTAAAGCGCCTTGACGAGGTCCTCTCTCAACGTGACGTATTTCCATTGTCCGCTGCCGCTGCCGTATGCGTCCGTCGGCACGAGAGAGACGAAGTCGAGCTCGATCTCGCCCTCCCCTTCAAACAAGATCTCCAAGCCGCCGTCCGCGGTGGCGTCGCTCGTCAGGACGACCTCATATCTGTCCCAGTCGGGATAGGCGCTCTCCGTCTGTGCGGCGGCGTCGATCGCGACCTCGTCGCTCAATTGCGCGCCGTCCACGCCGAACAGCATCGCGCTCACGCTGCCGGGATAGCCGCCAAGCCCGCGCGCATAGAAGGACAGCCGATAGCCGGCGCCCTCTTCGAAGCCCATATCGGGAGTGTCCGCGAGCGCGGCGTTGTAGTGACTTTTGGGATAATCGTAATATTCGGGATAGCCGATGTTGATCAATCGTCCGATGTCCCCGCCGACCGAGAGGACGAGGTGGGAAGGATTTTTATCATGCAGCGGCGAGGAAGTCGAAACGCTCGCTTTGGCGCCCTCGAACCGCCATGCGGCGAGCTTGTCGGGCGCATATTCGAAACTGCCGTTTTGGACGAGTTCGGACACAAGTCCGCCGTCGCCGGCATAAGAGATGTCCTCGATGAACAGCCCATACAGGTCTTTGTTGACCGAGACGGTCTCGTTGGCTTTGTCGATGTCGAGCACGACGTCCGATCCGCTGTCGCACGCGCAAAGCGCAAGACAGCTCGCGATCGCAAGCGCGGCGAGCAAGGCGACGAAAAATTTTTTCATATCTTCCTCCCGTGTCCATTATAACTCAACCTCGGTGATTTTGCAAGCGGCGGCGCGATTTTCCGCGGCGCGAGGCGATGTCCCGAAAGCGCTATTGACAACCTATGATATTTGTAGTATAATTGAATCATAAAACATATGGAGGAGGTCAATCATGTTTTGTCCGAAATGCGGCGCCGAGGTCACCTCGGACGACCGTTTTTGCCGCAATTGCGGCGCACCGATAGCGCAGGACGCCGCCGAGAGCGCGTCTGCCGAGCCGTTCGCTCAAACTGACGCGCAAGGCGATCAGCAGGCGCAACAGCCCGGCGCTCAACCGGGCGCAACGCCCGACCCGTTCGGCAGCGGCTGCAACGCCGGCTCGCCTCAGGGCTTCAACTACGATCAATACAAGCAAGATCACGGCGAGAACGAACAAGCCTCCGCAGGCTGGGGAGTGCTCGGGTTTTTCTTCCCCGTCGTCGGCTTGATACTCTACCTCGTCTGGTACGACAATCACCGCAAGCGCGCCAAGGTCGCAGGCAAGGGCGCGTTGATAGGCGTGATCGCCGCTGTGGTGCTCTGGGTGCTCACCTTCCTCATCGGATTGATCGCAGGATGACGCGGCACGAAAAAACAAGGAGGTAATCATCATGTTTTGTCCCAAATGCGGAACCGAAGTAAATCCCGGCGACCATTTTTGCCGCGGTTGCGGCTCGCCGATAGCGTTGGAGGGCGAGGCGTCGCAAGCTCAGCCCGACGATCAACAAACGACCGCCCAACCCGGCGCCGATCCGTTCGGCAGCGGCAACGCAGGTCGGCAATACGGCAACCCTTACGGGCAGCAGGGCGGCTACAACCCGCAGGGCTTCAACTACAACCAATATCAAGACCGCCACGGCGAAAACGAGGACGCGTCCAAGGGCTGGATCGCGCTGGGCTTCTTCTTCCCCGTGATCGGCTTGATCCTCTATCTCGTCTGGTACGACGAGCACCGCAGGCGCGCGAAATACGCGGGCAAGGGCGCGTTGATCAGCGTGATCGTCAGCGTCGCGGCGGGCATCATCATCCCCATCATCGTCTTCATCGTCTCGGTGGCGATCGGCATCGGAGCCGCGGTTGCGGATCCGTACTCGATGTTCGCGCTCGCGGCGTTGCTGCTCTGACGGGAGGCGCGCTATGTTCTGTCCAAAATGCGGCAGCGAAGTGGGCGCAAACGACGCCTTTTGCCGAAATTGCGGCGCGCCGCTCGCCCCTGCCGAACAAAAGAAAAATTGGTCGGACAGGATCGACGACGCGCTCGACGGCTTCTTTTCGAGCGGCGACCGCCGTCCGCCCGAATACCCTGCGCCCGACAAGCCTGTCAAGCAAGAAGAAAAACCCTCGGGCTGGTGGGGCGCGCTGGGCTTCTTTGCGCCCACCGTCGGGCTTGTGCTCTACCTTGTCTGGAACGAAGAGTTCCCCAAGCGCGCCAAAAAGATAGGCAAATGCGCGATCGCCGGCTTTGTCGTGTCGCTCGTGGTCACTCTCGCGTTGTGCCTGCTTACGGCTTTGCTCCCATTGATGCTGTGAGCTTCGGCGCCGCCTCGAGCGGCGCTTTTTTCTGCCCAATTTTCTCCTTTTGATCGCACATTTGCGCCGCCTGCAATTTTCTTTTGACGCGCCCTGCCCGCCTCGCCTTCAAGCTCCGCCGTCCTTTCCGTCAACTTTTTGCGCGATATCTTTTACCCCCTCGCTATCGCTTCGATCGCCGTTGACGACGCTCCGCTCGCTCGCCTTCAAGATCCGCCGCCCTTTCCGTCAACTTTCCGACCGATATCTTTTACCCCCTCGCTATCGCTTGCAATCGCCGCGGCGATGTAGTATAATCTTTTAGCAACCCCAAATGTCGCTATAGCTCAGCTGGATAGAGCGACCGCCTCCTAAGCGGTAGGTCGGAGGTTCAAATCCTCTTAGCGACGCCAAAAGACGCCCCGATCGGGAGCGTCTTTTTCCTATGCGATCCCGAAAAACTTTTCAAAGAAATTCAAGAGCCGCTGTCCGCCTTTTTATGCCGAGCACCTACACTTCGTCATCCGAGCGCAGCACATTGTAGATCTCTTTCGCCATCGTGCGCATGGTCTTGCCGATAGGTCTTTGCTGTCGGCTGTTCGGTTTTTCCGCTGGGTCTTGTCCTGTTTCAAATTTTACGTCATATGACGCGTTTTTTGAAATAGGCTATTCGCAAATGCGTCTCAGCTCCTCGATGGGGCCGCGCAGCGACTGCGAGAGGGGCAGGCGGCAGTCGCGCACGTCGGGGACGCGGCGGAACGTCGTCAGCTTGCGCATGTTGGTCATGCGGTAGCGCGAAACGGTCTCGATCACGCTTTCACGATAGTCTGCGTTGCGCTTGAAGGCGCACGCGGTCAATGTGACGGTGAGCGGCGTGCCGGCGTATTTGACGCACACGCCTTCCGACAACTTGCCGATCGGCATGCCGTCGACGGCGACTTCCGCCTCGGCTATGTCGGCAAAGTCAAGCGTCCAGCTTCTGTCTTCGGGCAGCATCGAGAGGTCTCCGCCTCCCGGCTCGAGCTTGAATGTCAAGCGGTCGCCGTCCATGCTCACGCTCATATGCGTGACGACGAACGCACCGCCGCGATAGTCCATGCTGAGCCCGTCGTCCTCGTAGAGGTCGTACTCGCCGCTGCCGCGAAACACCTTTATGCACAGCGCTCTGTCAGGCTGCAAGCCGTTGTCGTCGCCCGAGGCGTACATCGGGACGATCGCGCCCTCTTTTGCGAAGACGGGCATTTGGTGGAGCGGTCTGAAAACGCGGTATTTTCCCGCCTTGTAGCGGTTGCCGGTGAAGATGTCCGTCCACTCGCCCTCGGGCAGCCAGACGTCCGCCCACGCAAGCGCGGTACGTCTGTCGGACGGGCGCACGATGGGGCTTACGAGCAGGTTTTTGCCGAACATGTATTGAGTTTTCGCCTCATACGCCTCGGGGACGTCGTAGCCGTAGTACATCGGCTCGCACAACGCGCGCCCCTCGGTGTGAGTCGCGCGGTTTTCGGAATAGAGGTAGGGGATCAACCTGTGGCGCAGCCTCAAAAACTCGTCCGCGGCGCTCTCGCCGAGGCGCGTACACTTCCACGGCTCCTTGCCCATAAACTCATTGGACGTGGAGTGCAGGCGGTTGATGGGCGAAAACACGCCGAATTGCAGCCATCTGACATAGAGTTCGTCGTCCTTGACGCCCCATTGGTGGCCGCCGATGTCGTGGCTCCACCAAGTGTAGCCGACGTTTGCCGCGGTCGCGGTCATATACGGCTGAAATTTGAGCGAGCGCCACGTCATGAACGAATCGCCCGAGAAGCCGACCGGATAGCGGTGCGAGCCCTCTTTTGCGTAGCGCGACAGGATGAGCGGCCGCTTGCCCTCGTCCGCCTGATCGAGGGTGTGATAGTGGTTGAGCGCCCAAAGCGGATCCAGCCCGGGCACGTCGCTGCGTTTGCCCTGCTGCCAATCGATCCACCAAAAGTCGACGCCCTCCCTCTCGTACGGCCTGTGCACATCGTCGAAATATGCCTTGATATAGTTCTCGTCCGCGAGCGAGAACGGGATCTGCGCCCTCGCCGCCGGGTCGACGCCGACCGTCTTTGCGACCTCGGGATACATGTCCTCGAAGAAGCGTATCCCCTGCGCCGGGTGCACGTTGAGGGTGATGCGATAGCCCATCTCTTTGAGCTCGCGGAACATCGCTTTGTGATCGGGAAAGAGGTCAGTGTTCCAGCTGTATCCCGTCCAGCCGGGCATGCGCGTGTTGTACATTCTGTCGATCGCGCCGAGCGAAACGCGCGGTCTCGCCTCTTCGCCGAACTTGCCGACGACGTCGACCCAATGCCAATCCATGTCGATCGTCGCGATCGTGATCGGCAATTTTTCGCGCTTGAAGCGGCGCATCAGATCGAGATATTCCTGCTGTGTGTACGCCTTGTAGCGGCTCCACCAATTGCCCAGCGCATAGCGCGGCAGCAGCGGCACGTCGCCGCACAACTTGAAAAAGTCTGCGATACAACCGCGGTAATCGCTGCCGTACGCGAAGAAATAGAGGTCGCGGCAAGGCGGTCTTTGCACGATCTTGTCGCCGCGCAATATCAGCCCGTCCGAGTCGTCCATCACCGCGACGCCGCCGCGCGAGACCAGCCCGTCTTCGAGCGGCACCGCCCCGTCGCAGCCGTCCAGCGTGCGGCGCGTCCCCTTGAGGTTGCCCTTGCGGAAGTTGCGCACTCGCCTGCCATCCTTCAAGACGATCTCGATCATTTTGTGCTTTCCGACGTCGTAGACAAACCGCGTGTCCGCGGTGACGATCTCGACGACATTGCCGCTCTGTCCGCGCTCGAACGTCGGAGCGTCGAACGCGCGTCTCCAAACGCGCTGAGTCGGCTCGTCGCAAAACGCGCCCGTCTCCACACGGAGCAGACGCGGCGTAAGCACTGTGAAGCGCACGTCGCCGATCGTCAACATTTGTCTTGCCGCGCTTGCCGACGGCACTTCGATCTCGAATCTCTTCATAATTCCCTCATATGCGGCGGTTCCGCAATTCCATTATAAGGCACACGCGCGCGCACGTCAACAAAATAATTTTGCGCCCGCGCCCTCTCCTTTTCCGCCGTCCGAGCGCGCTTGACAAACGTCTTTTAGCCCTCGGATAGTGATAACTTTTGCTTTTGCAACCTTAAAAAACGGCAGTTAACGCATACTTTTTTCACTTTTTTGCAAAAATATATGCGTTAACTTGAAAAAACTCAATGATTATGCTATATTGATGTTGAGGTGAAAATATGCAAAATCAAATTTTCAAGCGCGAATACTATTTGAACAAGATCCGCGGCTTTTACGAAAGCGATCTTGTCAAAGTCATAACGGGCATTCGTCGTTGCGGCAAGTCTTGTTTTATGCTCTCGGTGATCGACGACCTCAAAGAACGCGGCATATCGGACGGAGACATCATCTATCTCAATCTCGACACTCGTCCTTATTTGAACGTCACCTCTCCGAGCGCGCTCTCCGAGGCGATAGATCCTTTGATCTCCGACGGTCGCAAAAAGTATATTTTCATCGACGAGGTTCAAAACGTACGCGGTTTTGAACGTATTGTCAACGCCTATCGCGAAAGCGGTCATTCTCTGTTCATCACCGGTTCCAACTCCTATCTGCTCGGAGGCGAATTGGTGACCAAGCTGACGGGACGTTATATAGAGATCGAGATGTTCACCTTGACCTTCAACGAGTATCTCGACATGAAAAGGTTCTTGGGGCTTACGGTGACGGACGATACGCACGGCGAGTTCGACGAATACATTCGTCAAGGCGGATTCCCCAAGGCATTGGAGTTCCCGAACGCCGACGACCGCGCACTCTACACGCAAAGCATAATCGAGCAGATTTTTGACAAAGACATCGCGCGCAACCGCAAGATACGCAATGTTGCGTCGTTCGAACGCGTCAAAAATTTTGTCATCAACAATTTCGGCTCGATGATCAGCGCCCAAAGCATAGCGGCGGCGCTCAAAAAAGAGCAAATAGCCGTCACTCCGCAAACCGTGACGAGATATTTGGAGATCCTCGAAAGCGCGAAGATAATCTACTCCTGTCCCCGTTTTGACCTGCGATCGAAAAAGGCTCTGAGCGGCGAGCAAAAATACTACCTTGCCGACCTCGGTATCTACTTCTCTCAAAACGTAGACGCGCGGGTCAATTACGGCGCGGCGCTCGAAAATATTCTGTTTTGCTATCTCAAAACAAAGGGATACAAATTGAGCGTGGGCAGGATAGGCAACCTCGAGTGCGACTTCATCACTCGCAAACATGACGACTACTACTACATTCAAGTGGCAATGACGATCATGGATCCGGTCACCGAAGAGAGAGAATATCGTCCGTTCGAGCGCATTCGGGACAACTACCCAAAATATCTGTTTACATTGGATACGCTGCGTCAAAACCGCAACGGCATCAAAAACACGGACATCGCCGCATTTATGCGCGACGGCAAAGACCTCGGCTGAACTGTGAAAAGGCATCGAAAAAGCGCGGAGCTTCCGCGCTTTTTCTCTGTGTTTTGCGTTTTTTTCTTACAATTTCACGGGCATCCCCGTCTCCAAAGACTTCTTTGCGGCGATGCCGATCGCGACCGCCTGCAAGCCGTCCTCGATGCCGACCGAAACGGGCTTGTCGTTGACGATGCAGTCGACGAACTCGGTGATCTCCTTGACATACGCCTGCATATATCTTTCGAGGAAGAAGTAGAGCGGTTTTTCGGCGGTGACGCCGTTTGCGTCCGAGATGACCGCGCTCGACTTGCAGTCGTTGGCGATCGCCACCTGACCGAGCGCGCCGAACGCCTCCGCCCTTTGGTCATAGCCGTAGGTCGCGCGGCGGCAGTTGTCGATGACCGCAAGGGTGCCGCCCTTGAGCTTCATCGTGATGATCGCGGTGTCGATGTCGCCGGCTTCGCCGATCGCCTTGTCGACGGTGACTCCGCCGACCGCATAGACGCTCTCGACCTCGTCGCCGGACAAGAACCTGACCATGTCGAAGTCATGGATGGTCATGTCGAGGAAGATGCCTCCGCTGACCTTGATGTACTCGACCGGGGGCGCGCCGGGGTCGCGCGAGCAGATCTTGAGCACGTCGAGATGCCCTATCTTGCCGCTTGCGATCGCGTCGCGGACCGCCTCGAAGTTGTGGTCGAAGCGGCGGTTGAAGCCGACTTGATATTTGACGTTGCTCTTGGCAAGAGCCGCCTTGACTTCGAGGATCTTGTCGACGTCGTGGTCGACGGGTTTTTCGCAAAAGACGTGCTTGCCCGCCTCGATCGACTCGATCGAAATTTTGGCGTGGGTGTCTGTAGACGAGCATATAAGCACCGCGTCGATGCTCTTGTCGGCGAGTATTTCTCTGTAATCCTTGGTGACCTTTTCGGCGCCCAAAGCCTTGACGGTCTTCTCCGTCTCGGCATTCATGAACGGGTCGGCGACGCACGCGACGACCGCGTCTTTGACATATCTTCCTATCGATTCGCAATGGACCTTGCCGATCCTGCCTGCGCCGATGATACCGAGTCTCAACATAGCGCGCCTCCTCAGATCGTGCCGTCCCAGGTGGTAACGTGGGTCGACTTTGCCTCATGCTCGTCGAACCAATGGGTGGTGACCGTCTTGCTGTCGGTGAAGAACTTGAAGCTGTCTCTGCCGAGGCAATGCAGGTCGCCGAAGAAGGAGTGCTTGTGCCCCGTGAACGAGAACACGCCTACCGGCACCGGGATGCCGACGTTGACGCCGACCATACCGCCGTCGGTGTTGCGGACGAACTCGCGCGCATAATAGCCGTTTTGGGTATAGATGACCGAGCCGTTCGCGAACGGGTTGGCGTTCATGACCGCAAGTCCCTCCTCGAAGGTCTTGACGCGCTTGATGCAGAGGACGGGTCCGAAGATCTCGCGCTGACCGACGGTCATCTCGGGGGTGACGTTGTCGAGGATCGTGGGTCCGAGGTAGAAACCCTTCTCATAGCCTTTGACGACGGTATTTCTGCCGTCGAGCACGAGCGTCGCGCCCTCGTCGATGCCCTTTTGGATCCACGCCGAGACGCTCTCCTTATGCTCTTTGCTGTATACGGGACCGAGCTTGGTCGTCTTGTCATAGGCGGGACCGACCTTGATGCCCTGCGCAAGTTCCTTGATCTTGGCGACGAGCGCGTCGGCGATGCCCTCTTGGGCGACGACGACGGGCAGAGCCATACATCTCTCGCCGGCGCAGCCGTAGGTCGCGTTGACGATGCCTGCCGCGGTGCGGTCGAGCGCGGCGTCGTTGAGCACGAGCGCGTGGTTTTTCGCCTCGCACAGGCACTGCACTCTCTTGCCGTACTTTGCGGCGGTCTCATAGATATATCTGCCGACCTTGGTCGAACCGACAAAGGTGATGCCGACGATCTTGTCGTTGCTGATCAGCTCTTGGGTGTCGTTGCGGTCGCAGCTGACGATGTTGAGCACGCCGTCGGGAAGACCGGCTTCGCGGTACAGCTCGGCGATGCGCAGCGAGGTCATCGGGGTCGCGCCGGCGACTTTGAGGACGATCGCGTTGCCGCAAGCGATGCAGACCGGGGTCATCCAGCCCATCGGGATCATCGCCGGGAAGTTGAACGGCGCGATGCCGGCGAACACGCCCATCGACTCGCGGTAGAGCACGGTGTCATAGCCGCTCGACGCGTCCATCAGACTCTCGCCTTGGAGCAGCGACGGCATAGAGCACGCGAGTTCGGTGCCCTCTTTCGCCTTGAGGATGTCGCCCTTGCTCTCGTCCCAATTTTTGCCGTGTTCGGTCGCGCACAGCTCGGTCAGCTCGTCCATATGCTCGTCGAGGAGCGCACGCAGGCGGTAGAGGATCTGCACTCTTTTGAGCACGGGCACTCTCGACCACTTCTTGTACGCCTCGTGGGCGTTGTCGATGACCTTGGCGATCTCGTCGGTCGTGCAGCGCGGCATTTGCGCGATCTGTTCGCCGGTGGACGGATTGAACACCGGATAGTACTTGTCCGTCTTGGACTGAACGAATTGATTATTGGTAAAGTATCCCAACGTCTTGATTGCCATATTTCTTCTCCTTTGCGGTCAAATGCCCGCTTTGTCTCTGATGTAAGCCCTCGCTTTGAGAGCGTATTCGAGCGGATCCGCCTTGGCGGGGTCCTGCTCCGCCTCGACGACCATCCAGCCCTCGTAGCCAACCTTGTCCAGCTCGGCGAATATCGGCGCAAAGTCTATCGCTCCGTCTCCGGGGACGGTGAACGCGCCCATGCGCACGCCGTCCAAGAAGGACTTGCCCTTCGCTTTGACCTCGGCGACGACGTCCGGACGGATGTCCTTGAGGTGGACGTGCCTTACGCGCTTACAGTGCTTTTTGAGCACCGCGAGCGAATCTTCGCCGCAATAGGCGAGGTGCCCCGAATCGAACAGCAAGCCGAACACCTCGGGGTCGGTCATCTCCATCATCCTGTCCACTTCCTCGGCGGTCTGCACGACCGTGCCCATGTGGTGGTGATAGACGAGTTTGAGCCCCATGCTCTTCGCGATCGCGCCCAATCTGTTCATCCCGTCGGCGAACTTTTTCCACTCGCCGTCGTTCATAATGTATTTGTTCCCGAACACGGGCACGTCTTTTTTGCCTTGGATGCTGTAACTCTGTTCGGACGCGCCGATGCAGTCCGCGCCCATCGCGCGCAGGAACTCGCATTGCGCGACAAACGCCTTTTCGACCTCTTCCATCGGCTGCGTGAGCACGAACGAAGAGAACCATTGATTGCAGATCTTCAATCCCCTCATGTCCAGCGCGCGTTTGAGCACGACGGGGTCTTTGGGGTACTTGTTGCCGACTTCGCAGCCCTTGAACCCGGAAAGAGCCATCTCGCTCACGCATTGCGCGAAGGTATTCTCCGCGCCGAGGTCGGGCATGTCGTCGTTTGTCCACGCGATCGGAGCGATCGCAAGTTTGACTTTTTTACCGTCCATAAAACGCCTCAATATTTCCTCGCCTTGGCGAGCATCTTTTTCTTGTTTTCGAGCGCCTTTTTCTGCCTGTCGCAGCGCGGCGCGTTGCTGACGCCGACGTTCCACCATCCGCCGTAGCCGTGCGTCATCGACTTGGGCGCGACCTTGATGTCGATCAACGTGGAGACGGTCTGCTTTTTGGAGTCCTCGAGCGCGGCGGCGAGCTCGTCCGCGCTGCGGACGGTGTAGCCCTTGAAGCCGTACGCCCTCGCGCTCATCGCGAAGTCGATGTTGAGGAACTCTCCCTCGCGTATCGGCTTGTCGCCGTCGCGGTAGCGAAGCTCGGTGCAAAGGCTGTCGATGCCCTGCTCCATTTGCAGATTGTTTATGCACCCGAACGACGCGTTGTCAAAGAGCAGCACATTGATCTTGAGCCCCTCCTGCACCGCGGTGACCATCTCGGTGTGCATCATCAAATAGCTGCCGTCGCCGCACATCGCGTAGCATTCGCGGTCGGGCTCGGCGATCTTGCTGCCGAGGCAGCCTGCGATCTCGTAGCCCATGCACGAGTAGCCGTACTCCATGTTGTAGCTGTCGCGGACGTCGCTCGTCCACATGCGTTGCAGGTCTCCGGGCAGCGAACCGGCGGAACCGACGACGATCGCGTCGGGGGCGATATGTTCGCGAACGATCGCGATCGCCTGCGTCTGCGTCATCGCGCCGCCGTGCGCCCTGACGAACGCGTCGACCGCGTCAGGCATGCGGCTGTCTATCTCGGGGACGTAGCCGTCGCCTATCTCCGCGGCGGCAAGACGGTCGTACTCCTTCTGCCACGCGTCCTTTGCTGTGGCGATCTCGCCGTCGTATTTGGCGTGATATCTGCTCAAATGTCTGTCCAAAGCCGTGACGGTCGCCTTGGCGTCGCCGACCGCCTTGACGGCGTCCAGCTTGGACGCATGGAAGTCGGACGCGTTGATCGTCACGACCTTGGTGTCGGCGAACAGCGACTTTGACGCGGTCGTAAAGTCGGTGAACCTCGTGCCGACGCCTATGATGAGGTCGGCGTTTTCGGCGATCGTATTCGCGGCGCTGTTGCCGGTCACGCCCAAACCGCCGAGGTTGAGGGGGTGAGACGACGCGATCGCCGTCTTGCCGGCTTGAGTTTCGCAGAACGGGATGCCGTACTTTTCGCAGAACGCCGCGACGACTTCGCCCGCCTCGCTGTACTTGACTCCGCCGCCGACGATGAGCAGCGGCTTTTTGCTCTTGCGGATCGCCGCCGCGACCGCTTTGAGCTGTTCGTCGGGAGCGACGGGACGGACAATCGGGGTCACCTTCTTCGCGAAGAAGTCGACCGGGAAATCATAGACCTCGCCCTGCACGTCCTGCGGCAGCGCGATCGCGACCGCGCCGGTATGCGCCGGGTCGAGAAGCACTCTGATCGCGTTGCGAAGGGACGGCATCAGCATCTCGGGGCGCGAGATGCGGTCGAAGTAGCGCGTCACCGCCTTGAACGCATCGTTGGTCGTGACGGACGGGTCGTATTGATGCTCGATCTGTTGGAGAACCGGGTCGGGCTGACGCGTCGCGAACGCGTCGCCCATGAACAGCAGCAGCGGGATGTTGTTAGCGGTCGCCGTGCCCGCGGCGGTGACCATATTCGCCGCGCCGGGGCCTATCGACGAAAAGCACGGCATGATCTTGCGGCGGTTGCATTGTTTTGCGAACGACGTCGCAACCTGCGCCATGCCCTGCTCGTTCTTGCCCTGATAGACCTTGATCGAGTGCTCCGCCATCGACAGCGCCTCGCCGACGCCCAGCACGCAGCCGTGCCCGAAGATGGTGAACACTCCGTCCACGAGTTTGTTTTCGACTCCGTCAAAGGAGACGTATTGCGCGTCCAAAAAGCGGACGACAGCCTCTCCTACCGTGATCTTGATGGTTTTCTTCATATTTCCCTCTCGGTTTTTGCCGATATGTATCGGGTTATTTCTCCCAATGCGCGAAACGCGGGTCGACGATGCGAGTCTTGTCCCAGGGGTTGCCGGGCAAGTGCCTGATCATCCAGCAGCAATACATCTCATATCCGGGCGCGGTGACTTGGACGTGCGTCTTGCCGCCGGGGAAGCAGCCCACGCTGCCGTCTTTGACGGTATGCGGCTCGTCCTCGCCGATGAAGCACGCGCCGAACGCCTCCGCCGCCGGCATCTTGTAGTAATAGACCTCGGGCTGCGGATGCGAGTGCGGCAGATAGCTCCACCACCTGCCCTGGCGCGCGATGACCTCGCCGACGACGAGGTTGCTGTACGGCGCGTTGGAGAAGTCGAACACGGTGTTGACGTCGCGAACGGCGGTATTCTCCCACAGCCCTTCGCACGACACCGTGCGGATGACGTCCTCTTTGCGATAAAACTTTGCCGGGAACTCGCGGTCGTTGGTCGTGGACACATAGATGAACTCGCTGTCCGCGAAAGCCTTGACGGTGACCTCGGTGCCCTTGCAGACGTGGAGAGTGACCGGCAGATCGCGGTACACGTCGCTGCGCGCCGCTCTGCCCGAGACGCCTCCGCCCGAGAACTCGACTTCGCCCTCGGTCAGCATCACGCAGATCTCCTTGTCCTTTTGCAGATAGCTCGCGCTCTTGCCGGCGGCGAGCCTGACGACCTTGATGTCCATCATCATGTCGGAGTTGATGCCGTTCATATCGGTCAGCACCTTGACTCCGTCCTTGTCGAATTTGGGATATCCGAATGCCATGATTTCCTCCTTTGCGCTCAGTCGCGCGCGACCATTTCTCCGTATTGCTTCTTTTCGTCGGCGATGAACTTCGTCAGCTCCTCGGGCGTGGGCATGAACTCCGAGCAGCCGTGCGCGGCGACCAGCATGGACGCGGACGCCGAGCCGAGCTCGAGGCAGTCCATGATCTCCTTGCCGTCGAACATGCCGTAGAGGAACGCGCTGCCGTAGCCGTCTCCGCCGCCGAACGACTTGAACGCCTTGACCGGGAAGGGCTTGATCTTATATCTCTTTCCGTCGCAGGTATGCGCCTCGGAGCCCTCCTTGCCGTGCTTGATGATGACGATCTTCGCCCTGTGCGCGAACCAATGCGCGGCGGTCGCGACGTCGTCGGCGCCGGGCAGCGAGATCGCCTGCGTGAGGTCGTACTCTTCGCGCGAGCCCATGATGATGTCCGCATGCTCGGCGACCGCGGTGTAATAGACCGCGATCTCATCCGCGCTCTTCCAATTGTAGGGGCGGTAATCGATGTCGAAGATGATGCGCACGTCGTTCTTCTCCGCAAATTGCATCGCTTTGAGGCACGCCTCGCGCGACGGGCTTTGCGCAAGCGCGGTGCCCGAGATGAGCAGCGCCTTAGCGGACGCGATATACTCCTCGTCCACGTCGGAGGGGTCGAGCGAGAGGTCGGCGATGCCGTCGCGATACATCAGGATGCTGCTCTCTGTCGGCGAGAGGATCTCGGTGAACGTGAGCCCCAATTTTTCGCCGTGCTCGGCGCGCTTGACGTGGGACACGTCTATGCCCTCTTTGGCAAAGAAGTCGGTCACATAGTCGCCGAATCGATCGTCGGACACGCGCGCGACAAAGCCCACTTTTTTACCCAGCCTCGCCAGACCGACCGCGACGTTTGCCGGCGAGCCGCCCAGGTACTTGCGGTACTCCTTGCTCTCGGCGAGCGTCTTGAAGTAGTCTATCGGGTTGAAGTCGATCGCGATCCTTCCCATCGCGATCAAATCGAATTTTGCGTCTTTCTTGAATTGAACGTATTGCATGTTTCCTCTCCGTTTTTTGCTATCCGTGTCGATATCTCGACCTATCCTCTGTTTGCCGCGCCGCACAGCGCGATGATGCGTTTGACCTCTTTCTTGATCTCGTCCACCGCGACGGGCATATATTTTTTTGGGTCGAACGCGTCGGGGAAGAGCTCGAAGCCCTTCTTGATGCCGGCGGTATACGCCTGTCTCAATTGAGTCGCGAAGTTGATCTTGCGAATGCCTGCGGCGATCGCCGCCTCGATGACGTCGTCCGAAAGCCCGCTCGCGCCGTGAAGCACCAGCGGCACATGCACCTTCGCCGCGATCTGCTCGATGCGGTCGATCGCGATATGCGGCGTGCCGTGATAGACGCCGTGCGCGGTGCCGACGCCGATCGCGAGGCTGTCCGCGCCTGTGCGCGCGACGAACTCCGCCGCCTCGTCGGGGTCGGTATAGACGACCTTGCCCTGCGTCTCCTCCTTGCCGCCGATCGAGCCGAGCTCGCCCTCGACGGACACGGACGCGCGGTGCGCGAACTTTGCGACGCGGCTCGTCAGCGCGACGTTCTCCTCAAACGGCAGCGCCGACCCGTCGATCATCACCGACGTATAGCCGTACCCCACGCAGCGCGCGCATATCTCCTCGTCGCCGCCGTGGTCGAGGTGGAGCGCGATGTCCGCTCCGCCGTCGTACAGCGCGTTGACCAGCGCGACGTAGGTCGCCTCTCCGCCATAGCGCAAAGTCGCCGGGATCGTCTGCACGATGACCGGCGCATTCATCTCCGCGCTCGCTTCGAGCACGGCTTTGACGCTCTCCAAATTGTCCACATTGAGTGCCGGCACCGCATAGCCGCCGTGAGCGGCGCGGTCCAGCAAAATAGAAGTAGTGACGATCATAATTTCCTCCTTCGGCGCAAACCGCCTCTCGCGCCTCGGGACCGCCCCTCGAACGATCCCGTGCGCAACTTCCAAACCGCGCCGTCTCCCTTCGGCGCGCCCGAGCCTTCGCTCGCCCTATATTATAATTTTACACTCGCGCGCGCGACAAGTCAATATTTCTCCCAAAAATTACCGCATTTTGTGCATACCCCCTTTCCGCCGCCCCTTCTCCGCTTTCACGCCCCTATCCGCCGTTTTCTCAAAAATGCCCGTTTTTCATCCCGATCCCCTAATGCAAAAATATAAAAATATACACAAAACCGCTCTCGCCCTTTTTCGACATTCGCCGTTTTGTGCATACTCTCCACCCAAACGGCCGCCGCCGTTTTACGCATTTCACGCACCTCGGAAGACCGCCTTGCCGGTCGGGAAATTCCCAACCCGCAAAGAATACTTCGCCGCCGTTTTATGCATTTCCCGCACCTCGGAAGACCGCCTTGCCGGTCGGGAAATTCCCACCCCGCAAAGAATACTTCGCCGCCGTTTTACGTCCGCTCAGCCGTTTTTCTTACTCCGTCGATAAAACCCGCTCCGCCGTTTTACGCATTTCCCGCATCTCGGAAGACCTCCTTGTCGGTTGGGAAATTCCCAACCCGCAAAGAATACTTCGCCGCCGTTTTACGTCCGCTCAGCCGTTTTTCTCACTCCGTCGATAAAACCCGCTCCGCCGTTTTACGCATCCTTCGCCTCAAAGAACTCCCCAAAAAAGAGAAACGCCGCGGCATCTCTGCCACGGACACTCCCCTAAGCCCCACTCCTCGCTCTCTGCAATGCGGTCTTTACCCCACTCGCCTCGATTCTACACGCATTTCACACCAAAGTCAACGCCTTTTCACCAACAAAAATCCCCCTCGACAAAACCCGCACTTTATCGACGCTGTTCGTCATCCCCGCCGCCGTCGTTTTGCTTGTCATTATCGACGCTCTGCACATTTTCGCTCTTTTCGGAGTCACAGTTCTCGGCATCCTCTTTTTTCTGTTCAGCTTCCTCTTTGCTTCCGTTCTCGTCGCCGACATTTTGCTCGATGCTCTGCTCGTTTGCGTCTATAGCCGGAAACACCTCCGCCGGCTGTTTCTTCCCGAGTTTGACTTTGATCTTACCGACGATCTTCTTTATGATCGTCACCGCCAAATTCTTATAATACTTGAATTCCTCCGTCCTGCACGTCGCCAAGATGAACACCCCAGCCGCAAACACGACCACAAACACAAACCTCAACACAAACCAACCGACACCGCTCCAACCGGTCCCGGCAGGAATAAATGTTCCCACAAAATACGCAACGGCGCCCATAGCAAACGCAAACAATGTCGTCACTATCAAAGTGAGCGCCTGTCTCGTCAACGGTTTATGGATCCCCTGCTTGAACAGCACCCAATTCTCGACCGGCACCGCTATACAGATCGTGGCAAGCGTATATCCCATCACAACGCCGAACGTCCCCCAAACATAGCTCAACCCGATCGCCAAGCCAATGCCGACCGCAGCCTCCAAAAGGGGTTTGTACCAATCATTACGGAACATGCCTTTGGCGTCCTTAAATGTGTTGACCGCCTTTCTCAAATATCCGACCATAGCGTTGAGAGAAATCGCAAACACGACCCACATCGACATGACCATATCCTCTCCGACCCAAATGGCAATGAACGGATTGAACAGCGCAACAAAACAAATATAGCTAAACACTCCGCTGAACAAAGCGAGATATTGCACCTTCTTGAATACGGCGTATTGACGATCTTCGCTCTCATCCACGCACAAATTCCCTATGCTTGCCGTCACAGACGTGAAAACAATATTGATAAAGTTATTGACCCCTGTTACAATCATAACATAATTGCTGTACTTGCCGGCATCGATCAAACTGACAAAAGCGGAAATGATAATCGATGTGGTGCTAAAAATGACCACTGATCCAATTTTATGCAAGAACGCCGCCTGCACATTTTTGAATATCGCGCTCTTTTCGGCTTGGGCGAGTTTTTCCTTCCGATATGTACGCAAATACGGATATTTTTTGCCGGCAATCAAATGCAAGATCAAATTATTGATAATCGTCTTTGCGATCATTGTTGCCAAATACGCATAGAAATTTTTGTATATAAGCAACAACGCAATCTGCACAACATTGAGCATAATGTTACAAATGTTGTCGACGTTAGTGACCAAATAATTATTTTGATCCGCTGTGATAATCGTGCGTTTATATGCCAAGAGATAGCTGCACACGGTGCTCGCTAAATACATCGCAAAGTATCCGCGAAGTTCGTTCAACGAAAACGACAGCTCAGATAAGTCTTCCGCTATGAGATATTGCAAAAACGGGATACAGCAACAACCCACAGTAGTTACCACTACGGCAATGATACGATATATCTTTGCAAAGAAGTTCATCAGAGCTGCCGTAGTGCGCTCATCCCCATCTTTTAAGGGCTTGTACAATGCATAAGCAACAGACGTTGCAAATCCGAGTTCTGCCAAATTAAGAACTTGCAATATATTGCTGAAAAGTCCGTTGACTCCATTATATTCCGCACCAAGCAGTCTGACAAAAACCGACTTTGTCGCAAACGTCACTACGAGAGAGCAAAACAATCCCGCCATCCCAAAGACAGTGTTGCGCAACGATTTTTTGGTCCTTGATATGGTTTCAGCCATTTTTCTTCCTCGCTCTCAACTTCATTAAAGTCCTATATAACCTATACAACCCGAAATACAACAGGCATGCCGATATCTTGGATTTGAACGTAGGAGTACTATGTTTCAAAAATAATACGAAAGACTTCCATTCTCTGCATTCTTTTTTGAAAATCTCACGGCTATATAATTGCCGTATAGCTTGAATATAATCGTCATGTTGAACGAAACGCCCCAACATCTCAATCAATTCATTGACTTTTGCAATGCGGATCAAATCATCGCGCCCGTTTGTAGTCAGCACTCTCTCCATTGTTCGCAAATAATTCTCTCTTTCGGCAATAATATTATCACCATAATACTTCTTTATCCCAGTCTGCGGCGCATTGTAATGATACAGCGCTTTTCCTAATGTCTCTATGCGCTTCGCATGCAAACAACCCTGAACAGTAAAAATTAAATCTTCCTTGAACCTAATTCCTACATCAAATGCCAAGCCGTGGAAAGACGTTTTAAACAAAATCCGACACACACTTCCCATGATAGTATTTTTGTTTGTACAAATCAACGGCGACACGTCTCCGGCTTGTAGTTTTTGAGCAGAATCAGCACTGATCTTTACTTCCTTAACAACATTATCGGTTTGAAAATAAAAATTGCAAAATACCATGTCAGCTCCTGTTTGACTCGCGCATTTATACAATTCTTCATACATTGTGCTTTCGATATAATCGTCGCTGTCGACAAAGCCAAAATAATCAACTCCTATACTCTCGGCATACTCAAGTCCCTTGTTTCTTGCAGCGGATACCCCTTTTTCGGATTGCAAAACAACAATGCGCTCGTCTTTCCCCGCCCACTCCAAGCATTTTTGATAAGAGTCGTCAGTCGATCCGTTCTCGACCAATATAATCTTTATGTCTTTGTATGTCTGTCCACAGACGCTTCCCACGCACTTGTCCAGTGTCGTCGAAGAATTATGGACCGGTATTATTACACCTATCATGACATTACTCCTTGGCTTGTTGTTTTTGCGATGTTATATCTCTGTAAAATTGCATCAATATATTCGCCACATATTTTATATCAAAAATCGTTGCATTATCATATAATGTATTTGCACTTCTTCCGTCCTTTGCCATCTCATTTACAGTTATCGCCCATTCTTTGCAATCTGCAATTGGGAGCAGCTTAACGCAATTGGATATGATTGTTTGTTTGGAAATATTGTCGTTCGTAACCACAGGCAATAAAGCAGCTTGAACTTCAAGCAATACAACCGAAAGCCCCTCATACAACGATGGAAATACAAAGACATCCATCGCTTGCAACAATTCCGGGACATCTTCTCTCACTCCAAGAAACTTCACCCTTTCGTCCAATCCCAAATCATGCACTTGTTTTTTTATTTGCTCTTCCAACTCTCCACGTCCAACAAGTAACAAGACAGAATTTGAATAGATTTTTTGATACTCGTCAAACACCTCAATTAAGAATTTATGATTCTTCTGTGTCGAAAATCTGCCTATATGCCCCAAAACAGTCTTTCCCGCGATTCCGAGTTCTCTCTTTTTCGCCTCACTTTTCTCAGGATCGTAAGTATACTTAGCGAAATCTATCCCGTTAGGGATCATTTTGACCTTCCTTCGTTTTACTGCCTTCTTGCCAAAAAGCCACACTCCGGCTTCATCCGAGCACGCAAATTTTTCAAATTTATATAGCGAACAGACCTTGCCCAACAATTTGTTTGCAACAACATGCGGCCCGGAGTTATTGTGACTGTGCACGATGACGTTTTTAATCTTGGCTCGTCTCAAAGCCTCCAAATAAATTAAGACGCTGATATTGTGATCTGCATGCAGATGCACTACATCGAATTTGTTTCGATTCTCCCGAAACCATTTTGCCAACGATTGAATTATGGCGACATGCTTGAGCGCATTCGCATTTATTTCAGGTGTATAATATATTTTCCCTCCCAAAGCGCGAATCTCTTCGTCATAATCACCACGATCACGGCTTGAACATAAAAAATAAAAAGCGACTTCTTTTTTGTCGATATTGCGAAATACATTCATGATAAACGTCTCGATACCCGCTCTGTCCATCTTTCTTACACAATGCAACACTCTTATCATCTTTAAATCTCCCAAATAAATATTAATTCTTGTATTCCGTCGGCAATCAACGCGCCACCCGTCAAATATATCGCCAGCCTCACAGCAAAATACGTTGTCGTCATAAAAGTCAACACCCTATAATTAGTCATTTGTTCTCGCCCGATTTGCACAGCATATTTACCGAAACCATTGACCAACTGAGACACGCCCAAATAATATGCGATATCAAAAAAAGCGCTTAACCGGCTCATCATTCCTATCACATACCCCATCATGCTTATTGCAAACGCTATCGCTATCATGACAAACGCCTGTCCCCATAACATATTTTCCATCTTATTTCTTGTAATAAACAGCCAAAACACCGGTACGGAAAAATAAACTATTTGCCCTATCCCAAAACTCGGATTCTCCTTCAAATACCCTTGATATTTATTCAAAACAGAAATCGATCTTACCAAAACCGGCACGACACCGACTATCAATACCGCCATAAAAATCAACAAAATAGCTATGTAAATATCTTTTCGTGTTTCTTCCCGGAAAAATGTTGACCTCAAGTAGAAAAACACCGGAATCAACATTGTTCCGATGGCAGTGTAGTGAACCGTCGCGGCGACAAATATTGCAATCACTAATTTCAAATATTTTCTCCTTGCAGAAATCAAATAAGCCGTTACACCTGCCAGGACCACGGCAGAAGCTAAATATATTCTGATGAGATTCAACGAAATAAAATATGCTAATGCAACATATGCTGCAAGAGATAGTCCGATATTAATCTTGTCTTTCAATAAATAAAAGCATCTGCCGACAATTATTACTGTCAAAGACTTTATGATAGCGACACCTATGACTGCGTTGCCGAAGCATATCCATTTTAGAACAATGTTCAAGATTCGATACCCAGCCTCAATTTGGGTATCACGGATCGCTTCCCAATCGCTTTCCGAAAATATAAGTTTGTATTGTAGATAGTCGGCACCCGATGCATATAGTGCCGTGAATATCACCAGCAACGCTATTGCTAAACAATACGGAGCTTTTTTGATGGTAACTTTGATCCCCGCTGTCGTTTGTCTTACACTTTGAGACAAAAACCCCAAACCGCTTACACAGCAAAACAATAAAGCATATACCAATATAGTCTTTGAATGTTGCATGCCTTTATTTTGACTCCATTTGTTTAGCCGTGACACTAATCCCTTTCACTGCTTCCTCGTAAATCTGCGACAACATTTCAGCTGCCGTTTCTATATTTAATTTCTTGTCGTTCAACCTATTTATCATATCATATCTTTTCCCTAATGGCAATGCTTTGAGCGCCTCAACCCAATAGTCAGCATCTTGCAACGGGCAATATTCGACCGCCTCATAATCGCAAAACTCATCGGTAATCGTATCCGATATAAAACATGGCAATCCGCTTGCCAAAGCCTCCACTATTGTCATCGGAAATCCTTCAGCAAAAGAAGTCAACAAAAATGCGTCGGCCATGCAATACATCGCCGCAACATCTGCTCTTTCTCCAACGAACAAGACTTTAGACGTTATACCTTCGCTAACACATTTCTCTTTTAACAATTGCTCTTTATCGCCACTCCCACAAATTACCAACTTTGTTTTGTCGTCACATCTCTTTATAATATCTAAACAAAGCGGTATATTCTTTATTTCAACCAATCTTCCAACAAAGAGCAAAACCTTCTCATCATCACCAAAACCAAACATGGTCCGCATCCTTTCTCTCTCTGCAAGATCAAACCTGAATTTTTCAATATCTATAGCATTCGGCAAAACGATAACATTGCCTTTTCGCATTGCCCTCTTTCCGTAAAGAAACTCTCCCGCCTTTTTACCGCATGCCAATCTAACATTTGCTACCGAGTTCATTTTTAGGCGATTTATTATCTTTGAAATCATGTTCTTCATTTTGGAGCCACCTTCAAAATCAGTGGCGTGTGAATGCATGATTCTCCCGTGAACGCCTTGAGCTTTAGCTATCCCGAGTGGAATAAATGACATGCTGTTTTGATGTGCGTGAACGATATCATATTTGTTTTCTGATATAAGTTGCTCTAAAGTTCGTTTATATTGTCCGTAATCTCTGCTCATCCTCGGAAGAACATATACTCTCCCAATCGTTTTTTCGACAAGCTTTTTCCTTGCTTTATCGTCATCTATAAACACGCCAAAATCAATTTGAATTTTCCCACTATCAAGACGACTGCAAAAATTAAGAAGTACGCTTCCTATTCCTCCTTTAAGACTCGGAATTATTTGCAATGCTTTAATTCTATTCATAACCTCTCCTTTGCTTCATCCTGCGGCTCTATCATACCACTTTTCTCATATTAGTCATCTTTTTATTCTTGATAATAATGAGGAAGTAATCGCCACGCCACCAATCTTTGCACAAAAGAATGTTAAAAGCACTCTCTTATCGCTTGAATGTCGCATAAGCGAAGTCAGCTTTTTAATACGTTTTATTGCCTCTTCTTTTTCCTCCCCACTCAAAGTACGCACATTGTATATGCTAATCATGATCTCGAATGCCAATATACTTCCGATACAATCTGCTCGATAACCCGATTTGCCCGTGATTCTGTCACGCCCCTCTTCAATTATCTCTATTAAATCAAACACATTTTTTGCCGACACGTTTTTTGTTATGCTTCCGCTATTACCTTGATAATAGAGATATGTGACATCGATATATCCGCAATCATCAAGAAGTCCTGCGTCTATGCATCGGATAAACCATTCGATATCCTCACAAACTATCCCCGGTTTAAACTTTAATTCATATTGTTTGAGCAATTCAGTCTTAATGATTTTCAATGATGCCGACACCGGTGGCGATTGTTCTTTCCCTACCATTCGACAAACTTCCTGTTCGGACATGCGCTCGTTCACTTTCCCTCTAAAATTGTTGACAGTACTGCGACTGCCGTCGTTATACCATCTGTCCATATTGACGAAATACATATTTTGTCCCGTACCGATACCGTCAAGAATTCTTCCAACAGCGTCGCTTTCGGCATATTTATCATCTGCATCGACAAAGCAAATATACTCTCCTTTTGCAATATCAATGCCGCTGTTTCGAGCCATGGAAAGTCCTTCATTTTTTGCTTTATGCAAAACTTTGATATTACCATACTTTGCCGCCAATTCGTCGCAAAGTCTCGGCGAATCATCCGGCGAATGATCGTCAACCAATATGATTTCATAGTTGTCGCACGCGATTTCAAGCGAATCCACCGTATTGACTATAAATTTTTCGACCTTATAGACAGGGATCACTATGGACAACTTCATCTCACTCATCTTTCCCCTCCACGATATCGCAAATCAATGCGTTGATTTTGTCTGCGTCACACTCTCTTTCCGCTTTCTCGCGTGCCGCTTTGCCCATTATAGCTATTTTCTCTTTCTCTGTCTTTAAAAGCTTTTTCATTGTCTCTGCGAATCCTTCCACATCTTTCACCTTGACGAGATAACCGGTTTTTCCATCTTCGACCAAATGATTACATCCTATGGTGTCGCTGGCGATAACAGGTCTTCCGCAAGCCATGGCTTCCATGATCACCCTTGAACTTCCTTCTCTATACGTCGTTGCTACCAATGCAGTCGACTCTTTCAAGACTTCCGCCACATCGGAAGTGACCCCTTTGTATTGCACCACCCCCTTTTTTTGATACTCCGCAATACATTCCGTCGTTGCCGGTTCCTCTTTTCCGTACATCACAAATTCAGCATTCGGAAACTCGGTTTTGACGATATCCGCCGCTTTACAAAACTCCTCAACCCCCTTTTCTTTCAACATCCTTGCTATAAACACAAACCTGTTGAAGACCGTAACATCTTCAAACGGATAGTCCTTCAAATTGACACCTATACCTCGAATATTATGCACCTTTCTCTCATCGATAAATTTGCCCTTGACGAAGAAATCAACATCATTTTGATTCAAGCAAAACAACCCGGCGATTTTCTTGAAAGCGCGTCTGTACAAAAAGTTCGTTATCAATCTGATCAACTTGTATTTGAACGAATTTTCCGTATAGACGACCCCCATACCTTCGACCATCGAATACACACGAGCGCTCTTGCGTGCGCTTTTTGCAGCAAGCACTCCAAGCGTATTCGGCTTGACCATAAACGTCATAATGACATCCGGGCATTCTTCTTTGACCGCCTTTTTTACGGCTTTATAATAATTCAAAGTCTCAAATATACCAATACTCCTGTTATGCATCCGCACATTGTACGTCTTGAATTTAAATCCGCTATTGTTTGCAAAATTCGCCACGACAACCACTTCATGTCCCCTTTCTTGAAGGAACAAAATTAAATCACGTCTAAAATTTCTTACTGTCCCTTCCGCTGTACACAGCAACAATATCTTCATCCCAACTCCTCTCCTTTCTTGATCATGACATCGAGGTACTTCATCATAAAGACATCCTCTTCGTAGTTACCGATATCGGGCGTATTGGTTTTTCCCGACAGGTTTTTCAAAATGAGCGACATAAAGTCGCAACCGCACTCGTACGCATGCGGATAGCCGCCGCCGAAACGCGGATTCACCTCTGACACGAAATACTTGCCGTCCTTCTCGAAAATATCGATATCGATATTCCACCTATAGCCGGCTTTCGTTACGAAATTTTCAATGAAATCGAACAATTTGGCATCCTTGAACGACACCGACTTGTCCGTCTCGCCTGCACGCATAAGGAGTTTCTTTTTAGTGAAGATCTCGACCACTCGTCCGCTGATGGAGTCGATATAGACATCGGCGCCGATTTCTTGTCCTGTCATAAACTCTTGGATCATCAAGTTATCGTATCTTCTCCAAAGTTCTTCGAGCATTGCCGTGTCTTCCACTCTTTGGATGTTGATACTGCAACTGCCGCATATCGGCTTGACGAAGACGGGAAAAGCGATTTCCCCTCTCGCAAGATCCGCCTTGAACTTGGCAATGTCGTCATAACTCTTGACAGAGTCTATGCCGTTCTTTTCGCAAAACCGGAACATCTTCATCTTGTCAAACGCCATTTTGACCGCCTCGAGCGGCGAGACGATACAGGTCACGCCGATGCGTTCGAATTTATCTTTGTTGGCAGCCAACAGCTCCAATTCCGGATCGATCAAAGACAGAACCCCGTCGATCTGTTCTTTACGGCAGATCTCCAATATAGCATCGATATAATCGGGCTCCGTTATGCGCGGCACGATATAACATTTATCTGCATCATAGATCGCGGGTGCAATGTTTTGACAATCTGTGGCAATGACCTTACCTTGACCTGCAAGAGTCTTTTTGAAATATCTGACCACCTTGTTCCGTGTGCCTGCACTCAAAATCAAAATGTTCATATTGATTTCTCCATATAGACAACATCGCATGCTTTGCCGTTCACCACCTGTTCACCTTGGTGTATCTCAACTTCATGATAACCCAGTTTTTTATACATTCTCACCGCCGGTAAGTTCTCGGCAACGACTTTCAGCCCGATCCTTTGTTTACCGAAAGATCTTGCGATATTTTCCAATTGCAAACAAGTCTCCGTAGCAATTCCTTTGCCTTGAAAATCATGCTCTCCAATATAAATGCCCAATTCGGGTATCTTTTCACTTCCTTTGATTCCGTAAAGCCCTACAAATCCGACTTTGTGACCGTCGGTCTCTATGATATATCTCTTCGCAATGCCGTCACTGTTTTCCTTGACCATTGCGTTTACGATCTCTTCAGCTTTTTCGCGATCGACGGGATGATAACCCCCCACACAATATCTAAAGATAGACTCATCATTGCGCCACTTCATGATTAGTTCCACATCACTTTCCGAGACCTCGACCAACGAAACTTGTGGTTTTGTCCCCATAAAATCCTCTGTGCCGATTTGAGCACCATTGTTGATACCCTCTCTCCTCAAAACACACTTAACCGTATCTAGCAAAATCTTGATATCCAACAAAAAACTTAAATTCTCGACATAATATACATCCATGTCGAATTTTCCCTCCCATGATACGGCGTTCCGACCATGCACCTGTGCATATCCCGTCAATCCCGGGCGCACGAGCAGCCTTTTCGCTTGATTAAAATTATACCTGTCATTGTATCTTACGTGTAGCGGACGTGGACCGACAATACTCATCTGCCCACACAAAATATTGAACAATTGCGGCAATTCGTCTAACGAAAGATTTCTTAACAGCTTGCCGAATTTTGTAATACGTTGATTGTTGGGCAGCAACTTTCCGCTCTCGTCCTTTTTATTGGTCATGCTGCGATACTTAATCAGCTTAAACGGCTTCCCATTCTTTCCGGCTCTTTCTTGCACAAAAAACGGATTGCCCTTCATCGCGATCGCGACGATCGGCGTGAACAGCAGGAAAAACGGCGACAACACGATCACCGCCAAGAGGCTGAGGATGAAATCGAGCAGCGGTTTGAAAAAGTGTCTGTACATCACGCCCTCTGTTTATCTTCGATGGTCTTGATGACGATTCCGGCGACGAAGCGGACTTGGTCGTCGGTCATTTTGGTGTCGCACGGCAGGCAGAGGCTGCGGTTGAAGAGGTCTTCGCAGACGCTGCCGGCGCCGATGGCTTTTTGCTGTTTTTCGTCGAGTTGGGTGACGAAGCCGCAATCCTTGAACACGGGTTGCATATGCATGGGTTTCCATGCGGGGCGGCTCTCGATGTTTTGTTCGGCGAGCGCGTTGAGGATGTCCATAAAGGTCGCCTTGCAGTCGCAAGACAGCGTGATTGCGGTCAGCCAATAGTTGGGCTCGGAGCCTTTTGTGGTCGGCGCGAGCGAGATGTAGGGATTGTCCTCGAACGCCTTTGCGTAGATCTCGTGGATGTGGCGTTTTTGCGCGACGCGCTCGTCGAGGACGGTCATTTGTCCCCTTCCGATGCCGGCGCAGATGTTGCTGAGGCGATAGTTGTAGCCAATCTCCTCATGCTGATACCACGGGAATTTTTCACGCGACTGAGTCGCCCAAAACAATACTTTGTCGCGGGTTTTTTGATCGTTGCACATCAGCATGCCGCCGCCGCTCGTGGTGATGATCTTGTTTCCGTTGAAAGAAAAGATGGAAATATCGCCGAAGTTGCCCGTCTTGACGCCTTTGTAGCTTGCGCCGAGGCTTTCGGCGGAATCTTCGAGGACGGGAGTGCCGTGCTTGCGCGTGATCGCGAGCAATTCGTCGAACTCGGCGGGATTGCCGTAAAGGTTGACGATGATGACCGCTTTGGGATCGGGATATTGCTCATACGCCTTTTCGAGCGCCGCCGGGCTCATGTTGTAGCTCTCGCGGTCGCAGTCGATGAAGACGAGCTTTGCGCCGAGGTAAGCAGCCGGATTGCAGCTGCCGCTGAAAGTAAACGACGAGCAAAACACGACGTCGCCCCTCTCGACTCCGAGATATTTAAGCCCGAGGTGTATCGCGGCGGTGCCTGCGGAAAGCGCAACGGCATACGGTCTGCCGATGTAGGCGCACATTTCCTTTTCGAACATTTCGACGTTCTTGCCGAGAGGCGCGACCCAATTGGTGTCGAACGCTTCTTGTATGTAACCCATTTCTTTGCCGCTCATATGCGGCGAACTGAGATAAATTCTGTCTCTCATTTCCTGACCTTCCCGACGCCGACGCGCCGTTATTATTTAGATTATACTACACTCCCCCGCCGTACGCAAGCGTTCGGCGCATTATTTGCGCGGATATATAAATATAATGTGCGCGCAATGCGGAAATTGTTGCGGATATGGACAAAACGGCACAAGGCGGTGCGGACAAATTGCGCAAAGGCGTTGAAACGGCGCGGCGGATATGCTATAATGAAGAAAAACCGTCAATCGTCATAGGAGGAACAATGGGATTCGACAAACCTTTCGTCAAGCGCGCTTTGGCGAAGCCGGGGCATGTGACCAATCTTTTGCGCATCAAGGGCGACTGCTACACCAAGATCGGCGACCTCAAAGCGGAGGCGATCAAGAGCGACGAACCGATCGCGTTCGCCGACCTCGACAAGAGCGCGTTCAAGCCGATCCGCAAATGGGAAAAGTGGGCGGACAAATTCGGCTGCGCGTGGTTCCGCTTCACCGGCAAGGTGCCGCAAAAGGGCAAGGACAAGCACGTCGTTCTGCGCATCAAATTGCAGGGCGAGGGGCTTGTGATGAACGAGGACGGCATCGTCTTGCAGGGCATCACGCAAGTGCTCAGCAAGGGCGATCTTTTCCACTCTTTGATCGGCAAGCAGGTCGTCGACGTCGCGGACAAGTCTACCGGCGACGAGGAGATCATGCTGTACGTCGACGCGGGCTTCAACGGCAAATTGCGATTTGAGAATTTGGTCGCGAGGCTGCGCCGCTGCGACATCGCGATCTGCAACGACGAGGTCAACGGCTACTACTACGACTACATCGATCTTTTCTTCACGATGCTCAAGCTGCCCAAGGACGGCGAGAGGACGAAAGAGATCGACGAAGCGCTCAAAAAGAGCTTTGCGATCTACCGCAGAGAGGGGGCGAAGGCGGCGCGCGAATTTTTGGCGCCCGTGTTGACTAAACCCATCGATTACCCTGCGACGGAGTACTATTGCATAGGTCATGCGCACATCGATCTGGCGTGGCTGTGGCCGTGGCGCGAGACGCGCCGCAAGGTCGCGCGCACGTTCGCCAACCAATTGCGCAACATCAAAAAATATGACGGATTCCTCTTTGCGGAGTCTCAGCCGCAGATGTGGGTATGGCTCGAAGAGGACCATCCCGAATTGTACAAGCGCGTATGCGAGGCGGTCGAGGCGGGGCGCATCGAGACTCAGGGCGCGATGTGGGTCGAGGGCGATTGCAACCTCGCTTCCGGCGAGAGCTGGATCCGCCAAGCGCTGTACGGCAAAAGATATTGGATGGAGAAGTTCGGTACGGACACCGATCTTTGCTGGCTGCCCGACGTGTTCGGCTTCCCCGCGACGATGCCGCAGGTGCTGCGCGGCTGCGGGATGCAGTATTTTATGACGATCAAGATCATCAGCAACACGGTCAACCAATTCCCCTACAAGACGTTCATTTGGGAGGGGCTTGACGGCACGCCCGTACTTGCGCATATGGAGCCGCTGGGCGATTACAACTCCGGGGCGTCGCCTCTCGCGATCTTCAAGTCGGAAGCTCGCAACACCGAAAAGGGACTCATCCCCAAAGCGCTGCTCATCTACGGCGACGGCGACGGAGGCGGAGGTCCGGGCGAAGGGCACATCGAGTATGTCAAGCGCCACCGCAACATGAACGGACTTGCGCCGTGCGTGATGAAGAAGTCGATCGACCTCTTCCGCGACCTCGAACCTTACCGCGAGATCATGCCGCACTACCAAGGCGAGCTGTATTACGAGCGCCACCAGGGCACCTACACTTCGCAGGCGAAGACGAAAGAAAACAACCGTCTGATGGAGCGCAAGCTGCACGAATTGGAGTGGTTGGGCGCGGTCTGCGAGTTGAACGGCGGGCATTACGACCGCAAGTTCGCCGAAAAGATCTGGAAAGAGGTGCTGCTCTATCAATTCCACGACGTGCTGCCGGGCAGCTCGATCAAGCGCGTCTACGACGAATGCGCGGCGCGCTATGTGGTGATGGCTGACGAGACGGACGACATGCGCGGCGGCTATTTGGCGAAGCTGTTCCCCGAGGGCAAGGACGCCTACTTCAACTCGACGCCGTTTGCGCGCAGCGAATATGTCAAAGACGGCGACAAGTGGCTCAAAGTCGACGTCAAGCCCTACTCCGCGACGACGAAGGCGGAGGATGCGGACGTCGAGGCGGCAAAGGCGGAGCTCGCCTACGACGAATTCACGATCGAGAACTCGCAAGTTTCGGTCTGCTTCGGCAATGGCGGCGAGATCGTGTCGATGTTCCTCAAACACGACGAGATCGAGCTGGTCAAAGAGTACTTCAACAAGTTCATCATCTACAGCGATCCGTTCATGTACTACAATGCATGGGACATCAACATGGACTACCCCAACATGCCGACCGAAGAGCCGCAATTGGTCTCGACGAGGACATACGTCGACGGCATGACGGTGGTGCGCGAGCAGTCGTTCGTGCACGGCAAGAGCAAGCTGGTCCAAAAGATCTCGCTGACGGCGGGCGATCCGATGGTGCGCTTTGACACGACGGTCGACTGGGACGAAAAGTACAAGATGCTGCGCGCGGACTTTGTGCCGACCTTCTTTGCGGACGAGGTCGACTGCGGCATCCAATTCGGCACCTTCCGCCGCTCGACGCGCGAGGACAACTCGATACAGCGCGCTCAATTCGAGATCTGCTCGCACAAGTTCGTCAACCTCGACGGCGGCAATTGCGGGCTGGCGCTCATCGACAACGTCAAGTACGGCAAGAGGGTCAAGAACGGCTTGCTCAGCCTGTGCCTGCTGCGCGCGCCCAAGTTCCCGGACAAGACTTGCGACATCGGCACGCACACCTTCTCGTATGCGATCTATCCCCACCGCGAAAAATTGAACGACTCGGATGTCGTCGAGAGAGCTTATGCGTTCAACAACCCCCTCGTCAAGGAGCGCGGCGGCGATCTGGACTGCCCGATCGAAGTGGTCGGCGACGGCGTCGTCATGGAGACGATCAAGCCCGCCGAGGACGGCAGCGGCGTCATCCTGCGCCTGTTCGAGAACAAGGGCAAAGACGTCACGGCGAGCGTCAAGACAGCGTTCAAGTGCGTCGCATACGGCTGCGACATGCTGGAAAACGCACAGGACAAAGTCGACCTCGGCGCATTGACCTTCCGTCCGTGGGAGATCAAGACGGTGCTGCTCAAAACGCATTGATCCACGCATTGACCAAAGCGCGCCTTCGGGCGCGCTTTTTCGTGCCCGTGTGCGTAACGGCACACTTTTGCATGTTTTCTCTCGCGGACTCTTCCCCATTTTTCGCGCAGTATTTTTGAGGTGGCTCACGAGTTACTCACCCATTCAGGTCGCTCACGAGTTACTCACCCGCCGAGGCGGTTCACGGGGCACTCACCCATTCAGGTCGCTCACGCATTACTCACCCGAGCCAAAACACCCCTCGCGCAAGAGAGGTGTTTTGCGTGGACGCAGACGGCGTCACAGCCCGGCGTTGTATTCGTCGAGGTCATCCTTTGCCGCTTGGAGCTCTGTCGCGACGATGGTCATTTCGCCGGCTTGGCTCAGCGGCTTGATCGTAGCGAACATATAGCCGAAGCCTTCGCTGTCCTCGTATCGCGCAACGGCGCCGTCCGGAACGTAGAGGGTCGCGTCGGTCGCGAACACGTCGCCGATGCCGTCATAGTCGGGCGGGACCATCCTGTCGACGATGACGTGATGCAGATTGGGCGCATAGAACGCTGCGACGTCGATAAATTCGACATTTTTGCCAAGGCGCAAGATCTGCAAAAAGTCGTTGTCGATGACCGAGCTCGCGACGGTGCGGACGTTGTCGCCGAGGTCGAGCACGGCGACGGGCATCTCGTCGAGCGACGTCCCGATCGCGGTCGCACCGGAGTGCAATTTGAGTTCGTCGGACAGCGTCAATCGCGGCGCGAGCAACGCTCCGTCAGCCGAGATCAATCCGTCCGGGGCGACCCCGAGCTCGGCGCTGTCGGGCGGCGCGCCGTAATCCGCCGCGACGCCGTAGTTGAGATAGTCGACGCCGTCGGCATAGGCGATGCGGTCGGGCGCACCGTCGCTCGCCCTGGGCAGCGCAAACTTGACGTCTTCCGCGGCGGTGAACGAGACGTGGATGAGCGAAGGGGCGGCGCCGCCGAGATAGTCGAAGATCATCGTGCCCGAATCGAGCACGGCGTCCGAGTTGTAGTAGTCGGCAAACAGCACGATGTCGCTCTGCCCCTCTGCGACGACGTCCGCGTCAAAGTTCCAAAGTTCGCCCGTCTCGCGGCAATACCAGCCGACGAAGGTCATGCCGTCCGGGGCGGAAAACGCGGGGGCGGTCAGCTTGGATCCGACGGCGGCGACGCTGTCCGAGACGAGTGCGTCGCAATCGAAAAAGCGCACTCGTCTCAACGCGATCGAGCCGAGCGCGGCAAGCGCGTTTTCAAGTTTGAGGAAGATGTTGGGCGTGTCGAGCACATGCGTCTCGGTGACGGACAGCGACGGCGCGACGTCAAATATGCGGTCGCCTCTCATCACGCTTTTGAGCACGAGTTGATTTTGCGCGTCTGCGGCGGGCACATACGCGACCACCTGCGCGGCGACATAGCCCGGGTGCAAGGTTAGACAATCGGGGATCTCAAACAAAATGCGCCCGCTCTCACCGAGCGTCAGCTTGGGGGACGTGTAGGCGCTCGTCGGCACGCCTCTGCGGTCAAAGCAGCGAAATTCGAGATAGAACTCCCAGCCGTCTTCGGCGTCGATGCCGCGGCACGCCACGCTGATGACGGAAGAGTTGTTGTCGTCTTGCGAAATGCAATAGTAGTCCTCGGCGCGCAACGTGTTGTCGTCGGCGTCGAAAATGCAATTGATCACCATAGTTACTCCTTGGGGGAAACGCTTTCATCGTCATCATAACACGGCTTTTCGCCAAAATCAAGGATAGGCGCCGATTTTTTTTGCAAAAATCGGGCTATGGGACAACTGCGGTACAAAGTCGAACAAATCAAAAAAAATTTGCGCCGACTATGTCGGCGCACGTTATATTTTGTTGAAAACCGAAAATTATTTGCCCGAAACTTGCTCCTTGCCTGCGTCAATCGTCGTCGTCTTCGTGCATCGCGACGACGCTCTTGACGTGGCTCATCTTGGCGTCGAGCAGATCGCACAATTGCGAGCACTCGAACAGCTCTTTGGAGATCTTTGCGACGACCTCTTCGTCGAGGTCTTTTTTGTAGCGCAGCTTGTGCTCCAAATTCGCCCACGACTCCATAGTGATCGTGCGCAATTGCACCTCGACCTTCATATTGCGCTTGCAGTCGTCGAGGAAGATGGGGATCGCAATGATCAAATGCAGGCTGCGATAGCCGTTGGGCTTGGGGTTTTTGATGTAGTCCTTGACGCGCAAAAGGGTGATGTCGTCCTGCCCCGTCAGCCAATCGGCAAGGGTGTAGATGTCGTCGACGAACGAGCAGATCACCCTAACTCCGGCGACGTCGTTGAGCTCTCTCTCGACGATCTCGGGGGTCATCGCAAGCCCCTTGCGCCGCAATTTTTCGACAATGCTCTCGGGAGATTTCACCCTCGACTTGATGCTCTCGATGGGATTGCGCTCGCCGTGCAGCGAAAACTTTTCGTCCAGCACGCGGAACTTGGTCTCCACCTCCATGATCGCGCAGCGATAGCACGTCATCAACTCGCGGGTCATCAGCACTTGTTTGGCGACCTCTTCGTCGGTGACCAGCTCTTTGATCTTTTGTCTCAATTCCTCGTCCTGCATATCTCTCCTTGCCGCACTCCCGTCGATCTCATTATACCGCTTTCGCCGCCTTAGGTCAACGAAAAGACCGCCGAGAAACCTCGACGGCCTTTTCAAAGGGGGTTGGTTATGAGTTGCGGCAAATGCCGCAGTCGTTATGTCATTGTACGGTGACGGTCACTTTGTGCTCAGAGACGAGCTCCTCTTTGAGCTGTTTGAGCGCGCTCTCCGCAGCCGCCTTCGCCTCAGCCTTGACCTCGGCGAGCTTCGCCTCTGCGTCGGCGATCTTCTCGTTCATGTCGGCGAGCGCCGCTTCTATCTCCGCCATCTGTTCGTCGGTCAAATTCGCCTCGATCTCTGCCATCGCCGCGTCGCGCTTTGCCTCGAGTTTTGTCACGGCGCCGCGCATGTCCTCGATGGTCAGCGCGCTCAGGTCCTCGAAGAACTCGCCGATCTTGACGCCGGTGTATTCGAGCGCGTCCGCCGCCGCATAGATCGCGTCTGCATACTCTTCGGGCAATTTTTCGACCTGCTCTTCCGCACTCGCCTGCAAGCCGTTGAGATACGCTTTGAGGTCGCTGCTCTCGTATTGCTCTTTGACGTCCGCGGCGGCGTTCTTGACCAGCCTGTCGACGTATGCGTCGATCGCCTCGAGAGTGATGTTTCCGCTCTCGTCCGCGATCGCGGCTTTGAGTTCCGCCTCGTCCACGCCCAAGAGTTCGGCGAGGCGTGCGGTGTCGACCTTTTCGAGCGCCGCGTTTGCATATCCCTGCAGTTGCACGCACTTGTCAAGCAAGTAGTCGAGCGTGATCGCGAGCGAATCGTAGACCGCGTATTGCAAGCCGTAGTTTTCGGTGAGCAGCGTCTCGGCTCCGCCGATAATGCCGCTGAAATCGCCGCCCATCACATCGTCCCAATCGACGGTGATGTCGTCGAGCATGAACTCGGTGTACTTCGCCGCCCAGACCGCGCTCGCCGCGACAGCCTTCGCGTTCTCGTAGACCAATTCCGCCTCGGCGACCGCCGCCTCGTAGACGGCGTTCATGTACGGCTCGATCTGAGCATAGGTCGTCTCAGCCATCGTGATCAAAGACGAGATGTCGAGCGCCGCCGCCGACTCGAAAGAGATCGAACCGTCCTTTTGGGTCACGCTGAGCACGATGTCCAGCTTTGCCGGGGTCATCGCCTGTACGTCGGCGTTGTTTGGGTACTTCTCCTTGTAGTATTCGAGCATGCGGTTGAGCGTGTACGAACCCTCGCTGTTGAAGGTCACGTCGAACGAATCTTCGCCGACAGCGGCGGTGAACGCCTGCTGCAACTCGCCCAAAAGCGAACCTTCGTACTCTACGCTGCCGTCCTCGGCGACGACCGTCACGTCTACGACGCTGTTGTCCTCGCTCAAAAAGCCGCACTCGACGGACGCCTCGGCGACGATGCGTGCCGCCTCTTGAAGCGTCTTGCCCTCGAGCGACACGTCGACGAGCAAAACGCGTGCGTCGTCGTTTTCGGCGACGGCGCTCTCGACCGTGCCGTCCGCGGCAAGCACCAGCGAGACGGACGGGTTGATGTCCAAAGACACATACGCCCGAGGCTGTTCGTTGTCGCAACCGACAAACACCGCGGCGCACGCCGTCAGGCACAGCACCGCCACCAGCGAAAGGGCTATCATTTTCTTCTTCATAAGGATCCTCCTTGGTCGTTTGCCTATTAAACACTCGGCGCGCCGCTTTTATTGGACGGAGGTAAAATTTTTGCGCGAAGGGGACGCAAAAAATTCGCCTAAAATCTTTCCGAATTAGGCGGATCGCCGTTGCCTTAGGGGAATGAGCGAGCAAAAAAAAATCAAGTTAAGGGGACACTTTTTGCAAAAATAACAAAAAGTGTCCCCTTAACTGCCCGATTTCGACCAATGCCGCACCGAAACCTTGTCAAAACCGCGAACGGCTCTTCATAAATTCGAGCAAATTGACGTGTTTTATGCCTCCGCGCCTTTGCAACAAATAGTCGGTGGTGAGCACATACTTGGGATAGTTGTCCTTGATGTTTTCGAGCGGCGCATACTCTCTGTCCTCGGTGCTCTTGCTCTCGCCGATCGTATAGGCGACCTGCACATAGCTGTAACCGAGAGCGTTGTCGCGCAAGATGAAGTCGCATTCAAGCTTGCCTATTCTGCCGACGCTGACCGCATAATCGAGACTCTTGGCGTAGATGAAAACTATGTTCTCCAATGCGGGACCGTAATTGATGCGGTTGTCGGTGTTGGTCGCAAAATAGAACGAAACGTCCGCAAGATAGTACTTTTTCTCGCCGCTGAGAGCGCGCTTGGACTTCATGTCAAAGCGGTCGCACCGATACAGCACCTTGCTTTCGACGAGCACCTCAATGTACCTTGCAAGCGTTTCGCGCTTTACCTCCACGCCGTTTTTTGCCAACGCCTCTTGCAAGCTCTTGACGCTGATCGTCGCCCCGAAGTTGTTGATGACAAAGTTGCGGACATTGTTGAATGTCTCGACATTGCGCACCTTGACGCGCCGCTTGATGTCCTTCTCGAAGATTTCGTCGATGACCGAGCGCACATAGGTGCGCTTGTCGGCAAAATCGTCGTATTGCATTGCCTTGGGAAAACCGCCCTCTTGCAAATAGTTGTTGAGTTCGATCGTCAAATTGGCGTCCACACTCTTGCCGAGAAACGCTTTCATGTCGAGATATTCGTCAAAACTCAATGTGAAAAGTTCAAACTCCACATATCTGCCGGTGAGCTTGGTCGCAAGTTCGCCGCTGAGCAAATAGGAATTGGAACCGGTGATGAACACCGAATATTCGCCCGTACAGCGGTAGGCGTTGATCACCTCTTCAAACCCCTTTACGTTTTGAATTTCGTCGATGAACAGATACTTTGTCCCTTGGGCGCGCCGCGAATCGATGACTTCCTCCAGCCCGTCCGCCGTCTTGATTTTGCGACACTCCTTGCTGTCAAGGTCGAGAAAGATGATGTTTTCGGGCGCGACTCCGCCGCGAAGCAACTCCTCTTTCACCATAGCCATAAGGCACGACTTGCCCGAACGCCGTACACCGGTGATGACCTTGATGACCTCGACGTCATGATAGAATCCGCGCATCTTCTTGAGATACTTTTCACGAAAATACAATTGCATATCCATGCCTCCCGATGGTATTTAGATCATACCACAAGACGGGCAAAAAATCAAGTTAAGGGGACACTTTTTGCAAAAATGACAAAAAGTGCCCCCTTAACTGCATATTTTCGAGCAAAATTGCGCCGAAACCGCGCTTGCGCCTCGCCGCAAAATCGATGTCAAATGTTGCGCTCGTCGTCCTTATCCAAGACTCCGTCGGTGCAATACACCTTGTAGTCCGGGGTGCCCTTGTCCCAATCAGAAGCTTTTTCGATTGCGCGCCATTGAGACATGGTGCCGTGGTAGGTTATATCAGTCAAGCCGCTACATTCATCAAAAGCCCACTTGCCAATGTTTGTTACACTGTTCCCAATCGTAACGCTTGTCAAACCGCTACATCCGAGGAATGCGCTATTACCTATGCCTGTCACACTGTCGGGGATTATGACGCTTGTCAATCCGCTAAGTCCGAGGAATGCACCTTTGCCGATGCTAGTCACGCTGGTCCCAATCGTGACGCTTGTCAAATCTTCACACCCGAAAAATGCCCTATCGCCAATACTTATCACACTGTCCGGGATAGTAATATTTGTCAAACCGCTGCATCCGAGGAATGCCATTTCGTCAATATCTTTTCCTCCGGTGATGACGACCTCTTTCAAGGAATCCGGCACGTCTACGACAAATATGTGATCGAAACGTGTATTCCCGGTTCCGTCCATCTTCTCGCCGACAAACGGAATTGTTATGCTTGTCAAACCGCTGCATCCGGAGAATACACCCCAGCCGATGCTTGTCACGCCGGTCCCAATCGTGACGCTTGTCAAACCGCTACATCCGGAGAATGCACTTCTGCCGATGCTTGTTATGCCGTCCGGAATCGAGACTCTTTTCAACCCGCTGCATCCGGAGAATGCATACTCTCCGATGCTTGTTACACTGTCCGGGATCGTTATGCTTTTCAAACCACTGCATCCGGAGAATGCCCAATCGCCGATGCTTGCTCCTCCGGTGATGACGACCTCTTTCAAGGAATCCGGCACGTCTATACCAAATATGTGATCGAAACGTGTATTCCCGGTTCCGTCCATCTTCTCGCCGACAAACGGAATTGTTATGCTTGTCAAACCGCTGCATCCATCGAAAGCCCAATCGCCGATGCTTGTCACACTGTCCGGAATCGTGATGCTTGTCAGACCGCTACATCCGGAGAATGCACTTCTGCCGATGCTTGTTACACTGTCTGGAATCGTGACGCTTATCAAGCCGCTGCATCCGGAGAATGCACCCCAGCCGATGCTTGTCACACCCTTGGGAATCTCAACACTTTTTATTGACAATAAGTCTTTTAGCATGCAATGAGTGATTTCCGATATCCCGGTTTGTATTGCAACAATCCCATCTTTTGTAATACTAAAACGATTATTTTTACTCAAAACACCGTCGTTGCAATACACTTTGTATTCATGAGTGTTTTTGTCCCAGCCCTCGTCTTTTTCAATAGCATTCCATTGTTGAATAGCACCTTTAAACACAATATCTTTCAAACTTGTTCCAAAAAATGCACCAGCACATATACTCGTCACGCTACCGGGAATCGTGACATCAGTTAACCCGCTAAAACTAAACACCCCACCTTCTATAATTTTAACGCCTTCCGGAATTATAATATTGGTCAATGCAAAACATCCCGAGAATGCATCAGCACCTATCGTCGTTACACTGTCCGGTATAGTAACACTGATTAGATTTTCACAACCTTCGAATGCACTGCTCCCGATTGTCGTTACACTATTTGGAATCGTAACGCTTTCAAGCTCTTGTATGCCGCTTAACGCATATGCTCCAATTTCGGTAATACCGTCCTCAATTACTAAATTCCCATCTTTTGGCAAAGTTGAGAAATGCAATTTGTCAACTATAACTGAGATGTCTATCCTGGTTGCTATCTTTAACCATTTATTAATGTCTCCTTGATAGAATACATCTTCAATTTTATTGCAGTCCTCAAATGCCATAATTCCAATGCTTGTCACGCTATCGGGAATCGTGACGCTTGTCAAACCGCTGCAATCTGAAAATGCGCCGAAGCCGATGTCTACCACGTTGTCGGGGATTACAATGCTTGTCAAACCACTACATCCTGAGAATGCCCAATCGCCGATGCTTGTTACACTGTCAGGAATCGCGATGCATGTCAAACCACAACATCCTGCGAATGCACTGCTGCCGATGCTTGTCACGCCGTTCCCAATCGTAACGCTTGTCAAATCGACACATCCGTTGAATGCACTTCTGCCGATGCTTGTTACGCTGTCCGGGATTGCGATACTTCTCAAATCGATATATCCATAGAATGCAAAATCATCAATGCTCGTTACGCTTCCGTCATTAGGAATAATACTGCTATTACAACCGGAAATAAGCGCTTTTTGCTTCGTATCAATCAAGCAGTTCCCATTGCTGTGATAACTTACATTTGATTTATCTACATCAATGTTCACGAGATTATGGCACATAGCCAGCGCACCTAATCCAATACTCGTTACACTGCTAGGAATAGTGACACTCGTTAGAGCACCACACATGAAAAACTCTGCCAACCCTATTCTTTTTACCCCATCTGGAATGACCAATGTCTTGAGCTCGGTCTTCCGGACAAACCAATTGACGACACTGCCCCAAGAATCGTCGCCGCAATGGCGAATGACGAGGTCGAGCACGGTCTGAGGCGTATCTTCCGATTGATAACGCCAAGCGAACTCGGACGCCGCGAAAAATTCGCCGAGGCTCTTGTGCAAAAATCTGCCGTCGACATATATTGCGCGCTTTTTGAAATATTCCAAGACATGCTTGGGAACAGCGCGTTCGTCTCTTTGCTTCAACGCTATACGCATTACAACAGCGTCATCGAGTTCCGGTTTTTCGTATTGCAATGCGGCAAACGCCTCGACAAGGGCGCGCAGATCTATGATCTCCACGCTTTTGACATCCAATACATCTGCTTTATCCTCGACTTCGAAGATGATCTCGGCAAGCTTTTCCGACATCTCCATGTCGCCGTACGGGATTGAGCCTTCATTTTTGAAGATGATCGCCAATTGCGAGACCAGCAACGGGTTGGTCTTGATCTCTTCGTCCAGCCTTTTAATTTTGTAGAAAAAATCATCGCCGTCAAACCCAAAGACTTGAGCCAAACTTGCGCAAAGCTTCTCTATTTGATCGTCGTTGAGCGGCTGCAATTCAAAGGATCGAAGCCTGAATTTGACATCGGTCGAATCATCGGCGAACCGGTCGGCGTCGTCCTTGTTGCGCGAAGTGAAAATGAGTTGAGTCCTGCGGCCGTCCGCCTTCGCTCGGCAAAAGTCGCTTATCTTTTGAAAAAATAGGTCGGTCGTTGCCGTGGTCGGGACTTCGTCCAAGCCGTCAAAGACGACAAGGCGGTCCCTGCCGCTCCACAATCGCTCAAAGTGTTTGTCGGTGAACGCGGCGTTTTGGACGCCGCTCGCGACGTTTTCGCAAAGATAGCCATAGACTGTCTTGCCGCTGCGCCAAAGGTCGGAACAGCGCACGACGACCGTCAACACCTCGGGGGCGGCGGCGCGCCGCAATTGCTTGATGTACTCCGTCTTGCCCATACCGGAAGGGCCGTACACGAGCAACAGGTCGCCGCTCGCAAGCAATTCCTTCGCGGAAAGCTCGTTGCCGTCGCCACCATTCACGTTGCGCTCGACGTAGATTTTGTCATAGTCAACGGACGTGTTGCCCTGTTGCCGATCAACAAAGAAGGACAGCAAGCCCATCTTTTTCTCGCTCGCCTCGCATGCGGCTTTGTAGATCTCAAAGGTGCGCCCGAGCAACAAATTGGTGACCTTGGTCGCAAGATCTTCGAGCGCCTCTCGCGTGACTTCTTCGCCGAAAAATACGGCGCTGTTGTAGTTGTCTGCAAGCAAAGACTCGCCGTTCTCACCGAACGTCTCGAGATTGTAAACCGCTTGGTTTGGACAAAACGTAACCAATCGATTTGAAAAATTCTCGCCGAAAACCTTCACGATCTCTTGCAATTCCGTCTTTTGATATGTGCTGCTTTTGATTGAGTTCTCAGTCAAGATCAACACCGCAATGTGCGAAGCCGTCGCAGCCTGCTTGCTCCACTCAAAATAGTTGCCTGCGCAATCGATTTGGGAATCGGTGCATGTCAATCCCTTGTCTTCCAAATGCGCCTTGACGGCGTCCTTGATCGCCTTGTCCTTGCCCGTCCAGCTGATAAAGACGTCTTTGGTTATGATATCGGTGCGTGTGTCGCTCATAATTCACCTCTCCTCACCATTATAACTTAAAATTGATTTGAACGCAAGGGGTGACACAACTTCCGCGCCCGGGACTGTTCCGTACCGCCTCGGATGGCTTCATTCCGCGATCTCCGCATTGATCAATTTTGCGCCTTGCGCGATGTGGTCGCGGCGCACGCGGACGGGCTTGTCCGATCTAAACTCGGTCACCTTGCTCTCGTTCCAAGCAAACGAGATGTGCGCGCCGTTGACGGCAAGTCCACTCATCCGCCCCGAAGGCAAGATCTTGGGCAGCGCCGGAAGCAATGTCAGCACTCCGCCGTCCGACGTGACAAGCGTTTCGTTTATCCCTGCGGCAAAACCCAAGTTGCCGTCTATTTGAAAATAGCACGGCGGATGAAAGCCGAAGAAGTTGGGCAAAAGCGAGCGCGAAGTAAAACTCCCGATCCCCCTGTCCGCCGCCGCTCCGTCGCAAAATCTGCCGGCGAGGCATATCGCCCACGCCGCGCTCCAACCTATGCCCGGCGAAGAGTTTGCGCGGCGGAGGTCGAACAAAGCCTTTGCAGAGCAAAATTCCGCGCTCCCCCGCTCCACGACATGACCGGGATATACGCCCCACAAGGGCGAAAAGTGTCGGTGCCCCTTTTCCGCGCTGTCAAAACCGCCGCTCCACTCGCTCAATTTGCCGCCCTTTATTTCAAGCGGCGCGAGCTTTTTGAGCGCCTGCTCGCAACGGCTTTTGAGCGCTTTGTCCGCCGTAGCCGAAGCGCAATAGATCAGCGTCTGCCGCACCACCGAAAGTTCAAACGCCGAACCCACTCCGACCGCGCTGCGACCGCCGCCGCTCTCAAACTTGGTTTCGGGCGACACGGACGGACAGACGGTCAAAACGCCCTCCCTCTCGACAAGATAGTCCAAACAAAAGCGCGCCGCGCCCTCGATGACATCCACGCCCTCGCCGCCTCCCGAAGTCAAGCCGTGAGAGAACGCCTCGCACGCAATCCACGCCCCGCAAAGCGGCGAATACATATACTCGGGATCGCCCTGCACGGGCGACGTGTTGCGCCATATGTCCACATTGTGATTGCAGCAAAAACCGTCCGCGCCGAAGTTGACCTTTGCCGTCCTCTTGCCGCGCTCCGCTATCTCGCGCGCCGCGGCATGGAAGGGGCGCAAACTCTCGTCCAGCCTGCACGCGCTCGCCGCCCAATAGTTCATCTCGAAATTGATGTTGGTCGTCAAATTGCTGCTCCACGGCGGACGGACGCTGTTGTTCCACTGCCCCTGCAAATTGAGCGGCTGACCGTTCCTGCTGCCCGAAAGCATCAGGTATTTGGCGTATTCGTAGAGAAGCTGCACCGCCTGCGCGTCCGCATTGCCCGCTTTGGCGCGCGCGTATATCTCGTCCGCGCCGTCCGTGATCTCGGCGACGTCCAGCCTCTGGCGGTTCATCATCGCGGAAAATTCAGCTTTGTGCTCCGCCTCGATCGCGGCGACGTCAAAAGGCTTTTGCAATGCTTGGACGGCTCTTTCGGCGATCTCTTTGCGGCTTGTCAGCGGCATTTTGTCGTATCCGCGAAAGCCCGTCTCCGTCCGTACTATCAAGTCGACGTATGTCGCGCCGCTCACCGTTACGCCGCGCGGCGAGACCGACACGCTGCCGTCGCTTTGCGCCTTGACCGCAAGCGCGAACGCCATCGCCTTGCCCTCGTTGTATCTGATCGGGAACAATTTCGTGCGCAGATAGTTGGGCAAAGCGACGTCGGGCGCGTTACCGCAAACAAAGAATACGCCGTCCCCCGAGCCGCGCTTAAACTTCAATTTGCTTGCCGCCGATATGCGTACTTTCAGATCTTTGCCTTTGATCGAATATACCGCGACGCCGTCCTTTGCGGACACATATGCGACTCGCCTAACTCCGCCGTCTTCGACGACTACCTCTCCGTTGTCGAGATCGAGCGTGCGGCGGTATTTTTGCGACCTGTCTCCGCTTATCGACATCTTCACACGCGCAAGCGGCATATACGCCTCGGTGTAGTCGCCGTACATTTCGCCTTGTACGATTGCGTTCGCCTGCGCGTACTTCTCCGCAAACGCCGCCTCGCGCGCCCTCGGCAAAGCGTCCTTTGCCGCCGCGTTGTCGTGATCCTTTGGATAGCCCGACCAAAGAGTGGCGTCGTTGAAGTCCAGCTTCTCGCCGCCTCTTTTGCCGTAGACCATGACGGCGGTCTTGCCGTCGCCTATCGGCAGCGCCTCGTGCCACTTCTTCGCCGGATGCGAAAACGTCATCTTGCTCATATCGTCCTCCGCGGCAACGCGCATTCGTGCGCTCGCCGCCAATTCGATTATAACTCAAAACCGCGCGGCGCGCAACGCTATCGACAAATCGGGCGCAAAAATACGGAACGGCCGGCATCGCCGTCCGCTCCGTATTGTAGATTTGGGGAATTAGGTTTCGGAAAGAGTGTCATCTTCTTTCGCATATTAAACACTCCTCACCGCCGCTTTATTGGCGAAGGTCGAAAAAATATTTTTTATCGGACGTCACCGCTTGAGCTTGCTTGCAAAGCCCGCCAAAAATGCCAATATCACCACTATCAAAGACATCTCGTTGCCTCCTCTTGCTTTTTCTTTATCTTCCCGCTTTGAATGCGACAACGTGCGTCATATTTTGCAACGATTTTCGAAAAATTTTGAAAAATTTGCGACTTTGTACCAAAAGTGTCGCATCGAAAAAATTTTTGAGATCTGCCCCTTGACAAAGTCGTTTGAACGTGTTAGATTGAAGATGCGGACGGCAAAGAAAGAGATTTTTTTGTTTTGCTCCTTCTTGCGAAACGCCGTCCGCCTCCTTTGACTTCGAGAGCGCTGCTCTTTGGTATTTGTTCATTGTTCATCTCCTGCCTGCCGCCGCGCCAAAACGCGGCGGTTTGGTTTATGCAGATGTCAGCCCATGTGTGATCGCCTTGAAAAACTCCGCGCTCCACACGCCGAGCGGCACAGCATCGCGCACAAATGGCAAAACGTCCCTCTTCGCCTCATCGTAATCTATCGCATCAAAACGCGCGTTCAACATCTCTTTGAGCGTCGCCAAATCAAACCTCTCCCCCTTTTGAATGTATCCGCTCTTTTGAAGCCTCGCGCGCAAATGTTCTATGTTGACCGCCGCACCCCTCTGCAAATAGAAGATGTAATCATACAGATCCCTGCCCTTGATCCTGCTCTTCCACGCTCGCCTCAAAACCGCGTCTATCTTGCCTGCAAACAACGACGGCATGTCATAAAGACTTATTTCGTACGGCGACGGCAACAACCGATAGCGAGTCTCAAACTTCGCGCCGAGCGGCGGATCGACATCCGTCTCGAGCTTAATCTTGACCACTTCGCGCGGATCCATCCCCATCGCCAAACCGTCGCCGGGATAGAACATCAATATATGCTCTTTGAAGTTACCCCTCAAATAGGCAGTCTTGATGCCGGATGCGGCTGACTTTTGCTTGCTCTCGATCGTGACATCGAGACCTGCCGCTTCGACCTCGCGCCTCAAAACGGGGAAATAGGTCTCCATGTCAAAACTTTGATCGGGCTCGCGCAACGAAAAGTCGAGATCTTCCGAAAACCGATCGAGCCCATAAAATATCCTCAATGCCGTGCCGCCGTAAAACGCCGCACGCTCGAAAAATCCAGCGCGTGACAAGCCGCACAGCACGATCTCCTGCATCACCTCTTTGACCGCATTCTTGCGATCGTTGAGGTCGACCGCCCCATATTCCGCAATCATTTCGTCAAAAATCCTTTTCATCTCTTCTCCTCATAAACTTTGCCAACAGTTCGACATTTATGCTGTGATATTTTGTCGACAAAAACGCAATGCCTTCGACATCAAGCGCCGCAAAGCCGTCTGCATCCAGCCTCAAATCGTCAAAAAGCAACTCCCTTATCGCCGCCTGCGTCCTGAGCGGCGGCAAAGCGTAGACCTTGTCACACAATGCTTTTTCCGCGCTCGCGATCGAAAAGGCATAGCCGTTCTCTCTGATCAGCTCGACCCCGTAAGGATATGCCGCCTTTGGCACGTCGCGAAACACAAACGTGCCGTATCGAGTGCGGTATGTCTTGACCTTGTTCTTGCCGTACGTCGCCGACGTGTAAACGTAAACCGCCTCCGGTATCAACCCGTGATATGCCAACGCAAACTCGAACGACAAATAGGACGGACCGCATATGCTCCCCGCCAAATATTGTCCCGGCACAGCCGCTTCCGTCTCATACAATCCTCGTATTATAGGCGTCAATTGTCCCGACTTGACAAGCCGTCCGATCTTCCCGTACGGATTGCCATACTCGGCGTATTCTTCCAACAACATCTTCGTCGTCTTTATCATATTTCCTCCGGCAACTACTATTTTACAGCAGTTAGTGGAGGAAATCAACTGTTTTTTGTGACTTCGGCGCAAAAAAAGATCCCCTCGCCTTGGAAGGGATCTTTTGATTTTTGACCTTGTTTCTCACCCTCATGCAACGAGAGTATGCGCCGCGTCCATTATTTCGGGTATCGGAGATATTTTGCTTTTGACTTTTACACTCGCGCGAATCAAACGAACGCAGCGCGCGTATCATTTCAAATATCTGGAATCTTGCACTATTATCTTTGACACTCGCCTGCGCGAGGGTGTGCGCCGCGCCGACTTTGTGCCGATTGCCGAATTTGCAAGGCAATCGATATGCGAGCGTTGCGGCGTCAGCTCAAACTCGCCCACCACGCTTCAAGCGAGCCGTATTCCTCGATCAGCGCGCGTTCGACGTCCGCATATTGCTCCGCGGTCAGCTTGTCGCGCGAGACGCTCATCGCCTCGCCCAAGCTCGCCATCTTGTCCGCCGCCGCGTCCGCCAAACGCCTGCTCTCGGCGATGAAGTCGTCCGCCGAATCTATCGCCGCCGCCGCGAAGTCCGTGATGTCGCCGAGCGCCGCCTCGAACTCGCTCAACATACCGGGCAGCCCGTCCGCAATGTCGCCGAGCGCCGCGAGCACCGCCTCTTTTGCGCTTTGATAGAGCTCGCCCACCTCGGTCAGCACCGCCGAAACGTCATCTCGAACGTCGTCGATCATGTCCAAGACGTCGTCGCCGTACTTGTCGCACAGGTCGACAAACACGCCTATCGCCTCGCCGAGCGCCCACGCTTCGCGCGAACTTTGAGGCTCGCAGCCGTAATTTGCGAGATCGTTGAGAAGCACACGCGCCCTCTCGACCGCCGCGCTCAATTCCGCCGACATCAGATAGTCGGGATGAGCGGCAAGATAGTCCTCGACATCCCATATGTTCGACGCCGTCATAAGCCCTATCCAATCCAGACGCATGTCGTCCGCGAGCGACGCGATCTCCTCGTTGACCGTCTCCAACTCGGCAAACATCGCCTGTGCGGCGCGCGCCTCGGCAGCCGCCGTGCGCAAAGAATCTTTGAGATATTCCGCGACCGACGCGACGTATTCACGCGTCAGATCGGACACGTCCGCAATGTCTTGCGCGGTGCGCTCAAAGAAGGCGTCGGCACCCTTCTCGACCTCGGCGAGCATGTCTTTCAGCTCGCCCTCGGCGACGTCGAAACGCTCGGCAAGCCACGCCTTGTCCGCTGTCTTGGCGACGACCACGCACGCCGCGCCCGCATCGACAAACGCCGCGCGTACCGCCGCGCCTATCTTCGCGACTCCGTCTCCGCCGACAACGGTCAAGCCGACCGCGTCCGGCGACGTTGCGTTGCCGTCGATATAGCCCATTTCAAGCGCCCTCTCGGCGACCGCAGCCGCTGCCGTATCCACACTCTCGCCGACAAGCGACGAGCGAAAACTCTCGTCCGCAAGCAACACGTCGGCGTCGGCGTTGCCCGACTTGACGGACGTCACCTTGCCGTCTTCGTCAAACAAAATTTCCACGTCCGGGTTGATATTCATCAACAAATAGCCGCCTTCGCCCTGCTCGGGAACGGTCTTGAACAGCGGCGGCACCACGACCGCAAGCACGATCGCGATCACAAGCACGGCGGCGATCGCCGAGACCGCGACCGTGAACCGTACCTTGCGCCGCGGCGCGCGAGCCCGCTTTGCGCCGCCCTCGGAAGACGTGCCGATGGGCGCATTCGCGACCCTTTGACTCATCTTGGGCGCAATGCTTTCGAGCTCGTCTTCGAGCCGTCTTTTGAGATCTTTGTCGTTCATCGGTCATCCTCCTTCATATATTTGCGCAACTTTTTGAGCGCATTGTTGTACTTCCACGTCACCGTGCCGAGCGGCTGATCGACAAGGTTTGCGATCTCGCGATGCTTGTAGCCCCACAGCACATGCAATATCACTATCTGCCGCTCCGTCCCGTCAAGGCACGCGTTCATCGCGTCAAACACCGCTCCGCCCGTATGCTCGTAACCGTCGTCGCGTATCCGCGACAGCTCCTCGCCTCCGCCGACCGCCTTCTCTCGATCGCTCTTGCGCAAGTGGTTGAGCGCCGCGTTCTTCGCAACCTGGAAGAGCCACGCCCTCGCGTCCGTCCCCGGACGGTATTGCCCGGCGTTCGCCTTGACTTTGAGATAGACGGTCTGCGTCAAGTCCTCCGCCTCGTGATAGCGCTTGCAATAGCCGAACACAAACGCGAAAATGCCTTTCCTCGTCTGTTCGTACAACTCGGCGAACGCGGCGTTGTCTCCGCGCGCGACCGAACACATAAGCTCATCCAACCGTCTTTTGTCCAAAGTGATTCCCTTTTGCCTATTAAACAACCTTGCGTGCCGTTTTATTGAACGGCGCAAAAAATTTCGTTTTATCTCATTATATCATCTCTTGCCGCGCATTCAAAGCGACAAGCCGCCGTTTGAGCAAACTTTTCAAAATATTGGACATGTATCGACTTTTCGAGCATTAATTCCGCGAGATATGCGCCGCCCGCGAACGGACATGTTTTGCGCGTCCGTTGACACGATCGGCGCGGCGTGATACAATTGCATAGAGGTGAATATGAGCTTTTTCGAAAATGTCTATGAAGCGGTGCAACTCATCCCGCGCGGCAAGGTCGCGACCTACGGACAGATTGCGCGTATGATCGGCGCGCCGCGCTCGTCGCGCGCGGTCGGATATGCATTGCACGCCAATCCGCGCCCCGGCGTCATCCCCTGCCACCGCGTCGTCAACCGCGAAGGCAGACTCGCGCCGGCTTTCGCGTTCGGCGGCCCCGAGATCCAGGCGCGGCTGCTCGAAAGCGAAGGCGTCGAAGTGGGCGAAGACTTCATCGTCGACCTCGGGAAATACCTTTGGCAACCGAGCGGGCAAGATCTATGATCTTGCGGCAATGATCCTTTGCGACTTTGATTTTTTGACGTATGAAAAGCCGCCGCGATTCACTGCGGCGGCTGTTTGTCTCAAATCACGACCGAACTTTGCCTCAATCGCGCAAACTCAACCCTTTTCACATTTTGTCATTCATTTGAGACGATAATAACGAATGCTCTTGCCCACGCCCTCTCTTTTGAGTTCGCCTGCCGCGACCAATTTGCGGAGCGCGCCTTCGACAGAACTGATGCTGAGCGAAGGGCACATCTCTCGAATGTCCTGCTTTTTGAAGCGCCCTATCTTTTGCAATGTTGCGCGCCTCACCGTCTCTTCCGCGGACAGCTTGGGCTCGACAAGCGCAAAGCGGTCGTCAAAATCCCTGTATGCCGCAAGAATAGTGCCCAGCAGATATTTGATGAACGGAACGGGGTCTTCCTTGCCCTCATGCCAACCGTTTTGCGAACTGCGCAACGCGTCGTAATAGAGCTCCTTATTCTTGGCTATCTTTGCCTCCAAAGAGATGTATCTTCCCACATAAAAACCGTTTTGATACAAAAGCAATGTCGTAAGAAGCCTGCTCATCCTGCCGTTGCCGTCATTGAACGGATGAATGCAAAGAAAATCGTGGATAAATACGGGAATGGCTATCAGCGGCTCAACCTCCGCATTGCCCGTCACCCTTGCATATTCTTCGCATATCCTGTCCAGCGCCTCGGGCGTTTCAAACGGCGCAAGCGGCGTGAACAATATCTCCGAGTGTCCGTCCGGATAAGAGACGCTTATATAATTCTGCACGTTCTTGGTCTTGCCCGCCATCGGATTGCTCATATGAGAGTAAAGCACTTTGTGCAATTGCAATATATAGTTGCGCGTGAGCGGAATGGCGTCGAAACTATCATGTATGATGTTGAGCGCGTCACGATAGCCGGCGATCTCCTGCTCGTCGCGGTTTCTCGGCGTTGTCTTTTCTTCAACCAACTGCCTGATGCGCGTATTTGTGGTCACGATGCCTTCTATCGCATTGGACGCTTCGGTGCTTTGCACTTTGGCTATCTCGACCAATTTATCCAATTTCTCGGGAGATTGCTTCAAGCACATTTCCTGCTTGCCCGCCTCTTTGCAGATCGCCGCAACAAGACCGAGGATCTCGGAATCCCACTTGACATCTTTGAGACAGGAATAGTTAAAAGCCCTCATTTTGTCACCTCTTGTATCTTTGCCCTTAAATTATAGCCTAAAATAAGGTCAATGTCAATAGCGTAAGGGAAAATTTGCCAAGCCGTGCCGGTGCGAGCCGGTGCCGACGTGGTCGTGCCGGAGCGACCGGGCCGACGTGGTCGGCGGCAAAGTAGAGCTGATCCGCTTTTGTACTCCTTTCGCGACTTTAAGTTTCGTGCAAGTTTTGTGCCGGTGCGACCGGCGGCGGAGTTGGGGTGAGTTGCCCTTATCCTCTTATCAGGCTTTAAGTTTCGTGCAAGTTTTGTCAAGAGATGATGTCAATCATTTTTATATTTCTATCAAATTGGTAGTCACATCCGCATTTTATATCGGCTGCGAAACAATCAGATTAACGGAACCATGCAGTATTGGGCGAGCGACTTGCGATGATTTTGCGGTGAAGTCGGACTGCGTTGATTTTCTTTTCGTAGTTTTAAGTTTTGTCAAGAGATGATGTCAATTATTTTTATATATTTTATCAAATTGGTAGTTGTGATCCGCTGAAGACCGCACAGACCGGTGCGTATTTGCGCCGC
>CALWGZ010000009.1 GCA_944380285.1 uncultured Christensenellaceae bacterium | reverse complement strand
ACATCGCGATCATCAACTCCACGATTTCGAGATCTTTTTGCTTTTCCATACGCGCCTCGCCGAACGGTTTTGTTAGCCTTGACTAACTGTTGGTTAGCATACACTAACCTTGCGAAAAAGATTATAGCCTCTTTTGTCGCAAAATGCAACCGATCGCACGGGATATCGCAAATTTTCTTTGCGTTTTCGAAAAAAGGACGCCGGGCGGCGTCCTTTGCACGACGATATATTATGATTCGCGCGCATTAAAGCGCGAAGTCGCAAAAAACAGGATAGTGGTCGGTCATCGCGAGCTCTTCGCCGTAGCGGAAAAACGGCTCGCCTCCCCACGACTCCATATGCACGAGCATATTGACGGACATCACTCTCACGTCGCTGCCCTCGGCGCGCGAGGCATCGGCGGCATAGAGAGGATCGAACGCCCAATCGGGCAGTTCCTGCGCCTGCGTACATGCACAAAAACACGTCAACAGCGCAAGTACGACGATCGCGGCAAACGCCGCGGATGCAATGCGTGTTTTGTTCATATTTGCCTCAAAAAAAAGCCCGCGCCGAAGCGCGGGCGGTCTGTCTTGGTTACTCCTCTTCGGGAGCGGGATTGTTGGTGATGTAGGTCTCCTTGTCCGCGTCCGTCATGAACTTGGGGATCGTGCCGTCCTCGGTCTTGTCGGATTCCTCATATCCGCTTGCCATCTTGCCCTCGGAGACGTCATCAATGCCGTCCTCCATGAATGTCGCGGGGATGTCCATGCGGAAGGTGTAGCTGTAGGTGTTGTCGATGTAGTACAGCGCTCCGTCGACGAACGTCGGGACGAGCCACGAGGTGTTGATTGCGTCCGCGCTGACGCGGTGCGCCTCCGGCATCGGGGCGGCAGCGTCGTTCGCCTTGGCGAGCAGCCCCGTAGCGACATAGAGGTTGTTGGAGACGATGTAGTAGAGCGTGTCGTTCGCGACGTCATATTCGAGCACGGTCGCGGTGCCGGACAACGCGTAGTCTTCGGCGTCGATCGTGACCTGTACGCCGTCCTCGGCGATGGGCTTGTAGACGGTGAACACGTTGGACGAAAGCACCGCCGCGCCGTTGTCGAGCCCGATGTGTATGATGCCCGACAGCGAAGACTCGGCGAGTTTGACCTCTTTGGTCTTGTCAAACGACGGAGCCGCGCCGGTGAACTTGATGCCGTAAGTACGCGCGCTCGAGTCCACGCCCGCAGCAGCGGTCTTGGTGTAGTAGAGCGTCACGCCGTCCGCGTCGTCGCCGACCGAAAGCACGGAGATCGTGTATTGATTCTCTCTGTCGCCGACCGCGCCGTCTTTGCCCCACGTCGTCGCGTCGATCAACTTGACCGGATCGCCGCCGTCGGTCGCGTACAGCTCGTTGCCAAACACGTTGCCCTCTTCGGAATCGGACGCCTTGGTGTAGAAGATGTAATCCTTGACGCTGCCATCAAGGGCGTTGGGGTCGTAGGTGTCGTTGTGGTGGAAGGTGACCGCCGAGATGTTTTCGTCGATCACGGTCGCCGTCTTGTCCACCGCGGTCGCGGTGTAGCCGACCTTGTAGAGCGTGCCGCCGTTGTAGTAGATGAGCGCGCTCGGAGTGAACACATAGTTGACGGTCGCGCCCTCGACCATCGTGATCAGCTGAGTGCCGGTCCCGTCGATCTTGGTGCGGTAGTATTCGAGGAAGTCGACCTGGACGACGCCGTCACGGTCGGTCTTTGTCGTCGGAGAGACATAGTAGATCCACTCGCCGAAGAGATAGATGCCGCCCGAGGCGTACGAGGTCATGAACATCTTGGGGACGACCACCGCGGTGTCGGTCAACGTCCCGTCCTCGCCGACCTTGCTCTTCATGATGCTGCCCTTGACGGACGCTTCGCCGAAGTAGTTGTCGGACGGCGCGGTGATGTTGTCGGTGCTGTCGTGACCGTTGATGTAGTAGAGCCAATCCCCCTGCTTGACCGCAAGAGAGCCGTTGTTCTCGACGACGGCGTTTGCGTCGCCGCCCTCAACGGGGCCCCATTCAAAGCTTTGACCGCATGCGGCAAGAGCCGCCACCATGCAGATGAGCAGCGCCGCTATCAAAACTTTTTTGAATGCTTTCGTCATATTTTACTCCTGTATATGCGTCTGCGAATATTTCACAAGTATATACATTATAATATACCGCCCGCGAATTGGCAAACGTTTTTTGCGCAAAAATTGCACTTGCGCGGACAAATGAGGCTCAAAATGAAGAAAACCCTCTCTCCGTACAGCCCCGTTTCTGCGCCCAAGCGCGCCGATCCCCCTCACCGAAACGCCCTTTCGGACGTGCTGCCGCTGCTCTCAAACGTCGGCCGCACCGCCCCGAAGAGAACGAACGACGACGCCTTTGCGCCGCCGTTCCACTACCGCATGCCTCGCGATATCCCGTCCGAAAAAACTTGACCTGTATGCGGTTATCCCTGCCTTTTCGCCGCCTCATATTCGGCGAGCGACCGCTTTGACCAATCGATCGGGCGCATGCCGTGAGCGGTCAAAAACGCGTTCGCTTTGGAGAAGTGACGGCACTCCAAAAAGCCCTGATAGAACGACAGCGGGCTCGGGTGCACGCTCTCGAGCACGAGATGACGCGTCTTGTCGATCATCGCGCCCTTGCGCTTGGCATAGCCGCCCCAAAGCATGAACACAAGCGGCTTTTGCCGCGCCGCGAGCATAGCGACGACCGCGTCGGTGAACCTCTCCCAGCCCTTGCCGGCATGGCTTTGCGGTCTGCCTTCGCGCACCGTCAGCACGCTGTTGAGCAGCAGCACGCCCTGTTTCGCCCAGCCGCGCAGGTCGCCGCAGCTCGTCGGCTCTATCCCGAGGTCGTATTGCAGCGCCTTGTAGATGTTGACGAGCGACGGAGGACACGCGACCCCCTCGCCGACAGAAAAACACAAGCCGTTGGCTTGCCCCGCCCCGTGATAGGGGTCCTGCCCCAAGATGACGACCTCGGTGTCGTCGTACGAAGAATACTCGAACGCCGCCAAGATCTCTTTCATCGGCGGATAGACCCTGCCGTTGCGGTACTCTTCGCGCAAAAAGTCGCGCAATTTCGCCATATACTCGCTCGACGTCTCCGCCGCGAGTCTTTGATCCCAATCGTTGCCCAAATGCGTCATAGCGATATTGTACACCCCGTAAGCGACGTTTGTCAACGCGCGCCCGCATACGATTGACATCCGCCGCGCCGAAGTTGTAAACTGTAGGCATGAAAGAGATCATCGATTGCCACACCCATTGCGACTTTTCCCACGACAGCACGGCTCCGGCGCGCGATATGATCGAGAGTGCGCTCGCCAAAGGGCTGCCCTATTTTGCGATCACCGACCACTGCGACAAGGACTGCGAGGTCTTGCCCGGCTACGAATATATCCGTCAAATCGACCTGCCGCGCCGCTTTGAAGAAATCGTGCGCCTGCGCGACGAATACCGCGGAAGACTCGACGTCGCCGTCGGGATAGAATACGGCTGGCTTGCCGCCGCCGACCCGCTCTACATCGAGATAAACAAGCAATACGAGACGGACATCATCATCAACTCCGTCCACCTCGTGTCGGGCGAGGACTGCTACTTTGCGCCCTTCTTCGACAAGCGCACCCGGCGCGAAGCGTACACCGAATACCTTCAAGACGTGTCCGCGAGCGTGGACGCGCCGTACGATTACGACGTCATCGGACACATCGGCTATGTGATCCGCAAGGCTCCGTATGAGGACAAAGTGATGCGCTACGCCGACTACTCCGACCTGCTCGACGAGATCTTGCGCAAGCTGATCGCAAAGGGCAAAGCTCTCGAACTCAACAGCCACGCCGAAGGGACTGGGCTGGACTTTTTGCCCGAACCGGACACTCTGCGCCGCTACCGCGAACTTGGCGGCGAGTTGGTGACGTTCGGCTCGGACGCACATGCTCCCGAGAATATCGCGCGCAATTTCGATCTCGTCTGCGAGGCGCTCAAAGCGGCGGGATTTAAGTACATGTTCAAATATAAAGCCCATTCGCCCGTCGCGATAAAGTTGGATTGACGCACACGGGCACGAAAAAACGATGATGACATACGACGCATACACCGAACGCATAAAACGCCTTCTTCCCGACGAGTGGGAGGCGTTCTTGCGCGCCTCGGCGTGCGCTCCGTCGCTGAGAGTAAACTCCTTGAAAATGACGCCGGCGCGGCTCGAAACGCTGCTCGGCGTACCGCTCGACCCCGTCGAATGGTGCGCGGACGGCCGCTACTACCCCGAGGAGTTCGCCGCCGGCAAGACGACGCTGCACGAGGCGGGAGCGTACTACATCCAAGAGGCGAGCGCGATGCTGCCGGCAACTCTGCTCGACGCGCGCCCCGGCGAACTCGTCCTCGACCTATGCGCCGCTCCGGGCGGCAAGAGCGGTCAGCTCGCCGCCGCAATGAGGGGCGAGGGGCTGCTCGTCTGCAACGAGGTCGTCCCCTCTCGCGCCGCGATTTTGTCGCGCAACATCGAGAGGCTGGGCGTGCGCAACGCCGTCGTGCTCAACGAGAGCGTGCCGCGGCTGCAAGATCGCTTCCCGTCCGCGTTCGACAAGATCTTGGTCGACGCGCCCTGCTCGGGCGAAGGCATGTTCGCCAAAGACCCGAATGCGCGCGCCGAATGGACGGCGGACTCTCCGTCGATATGCGCGGCGCGCCAAAAGGCGATCTTGGACAGCGCCGCCGCGATGCTCAAAGCGGGCGGCACCCTCTGTTACAGCACCTGCACTTTCGCCCCCGAAGAGAACGAATTGCAAGTCGAAGACTTTTTGCGCTCTCATCCCGAGTTCGAACTTGCCCAACTTCGCACCGCGATCCCGCAGCCTCGACTTGCCGACTTCGTGCCGAAAGCCGTCGCGTCGAAGTGCGTGCGCGTCATGCCCAACCTTGCGCGCGGCAACGGGCACTTCTTCGCGCTGATGCGCAAGACGGACGGCGACGACATCTCTCTGCCGAAAGGGAGATATTCCGTCCCCCACGCAATGGCGCGCGTCTGGGACGACTTTGCAAAGAGCGCGCTCAAAACAACGGCGATCGTTCCGGGCGCGGCGTTCGGCGACTCCCTCGTCATGCTGCCCGACTGCTGCCCCGATCTGACGGGTCTGAAGACGCTGCGTTCGGGGCTGAGGCTGGGCGACGTCGTCAAGGGACGGCTCGCCCCTTCGCACTCCCTCGCCGCCGCACTCTCGGCGGACGACGCGACAAGTGTGCTCGATCTGCCGCACGACAGCCGCGAAGCGCGCGACTATCTGTTCGGCGCGACGCTCGAAGGTGATGCGCGCGGCTGGTGCCTGATCGCGGCGAGCGGCTGTTCGCTGGGCTGGGGCAAGGGCTCGGACGGCACGATCAAAAATCACTACCCCAAAGGCTTGCGCCCGACGCGCAGCCACTGACCTTTGGCTCAAATTTGCATTTGACACAAAAAAAGACGGCATCGCGTTTTGCGAAGCCGTCGTCGTTTTATTTGCGTTTTGCGCTCGTTTTTTTGCCGCCGCTCTTGGGCTTTTTCTCTTTGCCGTCTTCGGCGGATCGTTCAGGCTCGATCTTTTCGGGGACCGCTTCTTTGACCGGCTCGGGATTTGCGCCGCTCTCTTGCGTCGGCGTCGGTTTGCCGGCGTCCGCCTCTTTGCCCGCCTTTGCCTCTTCCGCCCTGACCTTTTCGGCGTACTCTTTTTGGTATTGAGCGTCTCTCTTCATCATCTGCTCAAAGTAGACGGTGTCGTGATGGAAGGTCGGCACGAGCACTTTGAGCTGTTCGACGACCGCCTTCTTGTCGTTGGACGCACATATGCCGCGCATCTTCTCCAGCTCGGCGATGAACCTGTCCGTATCGATGCTGACCTGTCTGCCGATGAAGATCTTGTTATTGTCCGTTTTGCGCAGACCTTCCTCTTTCATCAACAGCTCTTCGTACAGTTTTTCGCCGGGACGAAGCCCGGTGAACTTGATCTGGATGTCCTCATAGGGCGTGTAGCCCATCATCTTGATCATGTTCTCGGCGAGCGTGACGATCTTGACCGGTTCGCCCATGTCGAGCACGAAGATCTCGCCGCCGTGCGCGTATGCGCCCGCTTGGAGCACGAGGCTGACCGCCTCGGGTATCGTCATAAAGTATCTGATGATCTCGGGGTGAGTGACGGTGACGGGTCCGCCCTTTTTGATCTGCTCTTTGAACAGCGGTATCACCGATCCGTTGGAGCCGAGCACGTTGCCGAACCTGACCGCGGCGAACTCGGTGACCGAATTGCCGTATAGCTGATGCATGGTCTCGATGATCTCTTCGCAGCAACGCTTGGTCGCGCCCATGACGTTGGTCGGGTTGACCGCCTTGTCGGTTGAGATCATGATGAACTTGGCGACCTTGAACTCATACGACAATTTGACGACGTTGAGGGTGCCGAACACGTTGTTTTTGACCGCCTCCTCGGGGTTGGTCTCCATCAGCGGCACATGCTTGTGTGCGGCGGCGTGGAAGACGATCTGAGGATGATATTCCTCAAACAGGTCGCGCATCTTGCCCTCGTCGGTGACTGACGCGATCTCGACGTCGAGGTCGACCTTGTCGCCGTAGTTGCGCTTCATCTCCTGCTGTATCTCGTACGCGCAATTTTCGTAGACATCGAGGACGATGATACGGCGCGGATCGTACTTTGCGATCTGTCTGACCAGCTCGCTTCCGATCGAGCCGCCTCCGCCCGTGATCAAACACACTTTGTCTTGGATGTAGCCCTTTACGCCCTTGTCGTTGAACGAGATCTGTTCCCTGCCGAGAAGGTCGCCGATGTTGATGTCGCGCGCCTGCCCGACGAGGTCGACGTTGCTGATCATCTCGCTCATATAGGGCAAGACTTTGAGCTGACAGCCCGTCTGCATGCACAGCGACAAGATGGATTGACGCGTCTGCGGATCGATGGACGGGATCGCGAAAATGATCGTGCTGACGTCGTATTTGCGCACGAGCCTGGGGATCTCCTTCGTCGTGCCGACGACCTCAACGTCGCCGATGATGCGGCCGAGCTTGTCCGGATCGTCGTCGACGAGACAGACGGGATTGTAGATGCTGCTGCCGCGCGACAGCTCCTCCAAGATCGCGCTGGCGGTATAGCCCGCGCCTATGATCATCGTGCGCTTTTTCTGCCGCGGCAGCGCTCTGTCGCGCAGGCGCGCGTAGACCATCTCGTATATGAGGCGCGAGACGATGATCACGCCCGTGGTCGAGAAGAAGATGTTGAAATAGACGGGGTAGGCTTTGAGGTTTTCGCCGAGCTGCTCCAAGTCCTCGACGATGGGCATCTTGCCCGAAAGCCAATGCAAAAACGCCTGGTCGAGGATCGCAAGGAGCACGGTGGCGACAAGCGTCGCGCCGACTATGCGCAGATAGTCCTTGCCGCGAGCATAACGCCACACGACCTTGTTGACCCTGAACGCCCAAAGGCAGATGACGAACAAGACCGCGGCGACCGGCAGAGCCTTGAAGGCGTTGACAATGATCTCGGTGCCTATGATGTATGCCTGACCGAGAATGACCGATCCCATATAGCATACGCAAACCATGAGCGTGTCCGCGATGAGCATCGCCCATTCGCGGAGCGTGCGTATGCTGTACGCCTCCTTCTTGATCTTGATCTTAATCTTTTTCATCTTCCTAGTCCCGCCATACCTTTGCGGCGATGTTCCTCTTCTCTATTATTTTCGTATCTGTGTCTGTTATCCGCACATTATCGCGGCTGTGACGCGCTCAGTCGTCGTAGCCGTTGGGGTTGTTAACCTGCCATCTCCAGCTGTCTTCGCACATGTCTTTGAGGTCGTATCTGCACTCAAAGCCTATCTCTTTTTTCGCAAGAGAGCTGTCTGCATAGCACTCGGCGATGTCGCCGGGGCGCCTCGGAGCGATGACGTAGGGGATCGCCTTGCCGCTCGCCTTCTCGAACGCCTTGACGATCTGAAGCACGCTGTAACCCTTGCCCGTGCCGAGGTTGTAGGTCACAAGGCCGCTGCCCTCCGCAAGTTTGTTGAGCGCGAGCAAGTGTCCTCTCGCAAGGTCGAGCACATGGATGTAGTCCCTGACGCCCGTGCCGTCCTCGGTCGGATAGTCGTTGCCGAACACGTTGAGCTGTTTGAGCTTGCCGATCGCGACCTGCGTGATGTAGGGCACAAGGTTGTTGGGGATGCCGTTGGGATCCTCGCCGATGAGTCCGCTCTTGTGCGCGCCGATAGGGTTGAAGTAGCGCAAAATCGCGATGTTCATCGTCTTGTCCGCCTTGTAGACGTCGCGCAAGATGTCCTCGATCATCAATTTGGTCGTGCCGTACGGGTTGGTCGTCGACAGCGGGAAATCCTCTTTGATGGGCACGCTCTTGGGCTGACCGTAGACGGTCGCCGACGACGAGAACACGAAATTCTTGCAGCCGTATTCTCTCATCACCGCCAAGAGCACGAGTGTGCTGACGAGGTTGTTGGTGTAATATTCGAGCGGTTTTTGCACCGACTCACCCACGGCTTTGAGTCCGGCAAAGTGAATGACCGCGTCCGGTTTCTCCGCCTTGAAGATGCCTTCCATCGCCTCTTTGTCGCAGACGTCCGCGCGATAGAACGCGAACTCTTTGCCGGTGATCTTGCGCACGCGGTCGAGCACCGTGGGCTTGCTGTTGACGAAGTTGTCTACGACGACGACCTCGAAGTCGTTGTCGAGCAGATCGACCGTGGTGTGCGAGCCGATGTAGCCGGCTCCGCCCGTAACCAAAACTTTCATGATGTCAATGCCTCCGTTTATGCTTTGCGATAGCGCGCGGCGATGGCGTCCATCTCCGCAAGTCTGCCTTCCATCTCGCTCACGAGTTTGAACTGTGTATGGCAGCGCACAAGATTGTGCGTATCGTATTTTGTTTTGAAATAGACGTCTCCGTCGATGAAGTCCGTCAAAAAGCGCATGCCGCACTCATAGGTCATCAGCACCGAACCGAAGGACAGCATTTTCGTCTCCTTTTCGGTGATCTTGTCGCCTATGCCGGCGAGGAAGCCCTTCGCGAACGCCTCGTAGAGGGAGATGTCGAAATGCACTTTGTCGAGGTCGGGCTCGTCTTCGAGCGCGGTCGAACAGCCGAACCTGACCGCGTCGCCGAAGTCGTACAGCAACGACCCGGGCATGATCGTGTCGAGGTCGATCACGCAGATCGCCTTCTTTGTCGCCGAGTCGAACAAGATGTTGTTGAGTTTTGTGTCGTTGTGGGTGACCCTCAACGGTATCGAACCGTCCGCGATGCCGTCGACGACGCGCGAACAATATTTTTTACGCGCGCGGACAAACTCGATCTCGTCTTTGACCATGTCCGCTCTGCCGCTCTTGTTCGCCTTGACCGCCGCCTCGAACTTTGCATATCTGTCCGCGGTGTTGTGGAAGTTGGGGATGACTTCACCGAGCACGGACGCGTCAAAGCCGTCCAGCCTCGCGATGAACAATCCGAACGCCCTGCCCGTGTCGCCGAAGACCTCGGCGCTCTCGGCGAGCTGATAGACCTCCGTGTCCTCAATGAACAAAAACGCGCGCCAGCACTCTCCGTCCGTGTCGAGATAGTTCTTGCCGCTGCGAGTGGGCACGAGCGTCAGCGTCTCGCGCTCGGGGTCGCCGCCGCTCTCTTCGATCTTTTGAGAGAGATAGCGCGTGACGACGCCTATGTTGTGCATCAATGTGGGAATGTCCGGGAAGACGTGCGTGTTCATCCTTTGAAGTATGTATCTGCGCGTCTTGTCCCCGTCGCGGTAGGTCAATGCGTAAGTATCGTTGATGTGACCGTCCCCGTAAGGACCGCCGTCTACATACTCTCCTTCAAACGCAAATTCCCCTTTTGCGGTCATGAAATTCAATTTTACACCTCTTGCCGCGTCGCGGCTCTTTTCCATAATAATAACTCATCCGCCGAAAGTTGTCAACGTTTTGGGGGATCGTCTCGCTCGGAGCGTCGCTCTTTTGGCGGCGGACCTTACAAAAATTTTACAAAATTCAAAAAACTCTTGCCATTTTGCGGCATTATGTTATAATAATAATGGTGCGCGTGCAGAGCGCGCATAGACTACATCGCACGAACAACATCGTAAAGGAGGACTTTATGACAAAAACCAAAAAGTTTGTGACGAGGGTTTTGCCCGTGATCGCGGTGCTCGCGATACTGGTGACTTCCATCGTCCTGATGACCGGCTGCAAATCCGACCCGGTCACCGTCGTTCTCGACAACTCCAAGCTCGCTCTGTACGACTACAGGGTCGGCTACATCTCGGGCGACGCCGAAAACAACACCGTCGACCTTTCCAAGGCGATCCCCAACGCCAAAGATTTTGCGATCGCAGACACCACCCTCGCGACGATCAGCGGCACCACTTTGACCGCGCTCAAGGCGGGCGATTCCAGGATGACTTACACCATGCTCAAAGAGGACGGTACCGTCGTCGATGACGGCGAAGGCAATCCCGTCGTCAACGAGATCAACATCCACGTCCTCGATGGCTACACCAACGTCACGACCTGGGACGAGCTGTACAATGCCGTTATGGTCGACGCTTCCGTCGCCAACGTCTGCGTACAGGCGGAATTGACCGCTGTCGCCGGCAAGAACTTCAAGTTCGTCCCGACCGACTCCCCCGACTATGCGGGCGCCGATCCCAGCCCCGACACTCTCAACCTTTACGGCAACGTGTTGATGTGGGATACCTCCGCTCTCACCACCGCCGGCACGTCTGTCTTCTCGGTCGAGTGGGTCAGCAAGACTATCAACGCCAACGACGTCTATATGCGCGGTTCCGTCCCCGTACAGGGTGAAGACGGGTCCGTCGACCTGTCCCAGTTTGAAGGTGGCGGCGCGTTCTTCGCCGGTATGGGCAGCAACGACGTCACCCCCGTATTCAACATCACCCACTGCTTGGTCGAGAACTCGCAGAAGCTGATCTCCGTCAGATCCTCCGAGGTCAACCTCAAGGGCAGCGTCGTCAGGAACGGCGCGGACGCGCTTGTCGCCGCCGAGACCGCTGCGGGCTCCAAGGGCGCGACCATCAACGTCGAGAACTGCGTTCTCGCCAACTCCGTCGTCTCCGGCATCATCCTTTGGGGTACGGTCGAGAAGAATGCGACCGCTCAGGACTACTGCACCGTCAACCTCAATGGCTTCGTCGACTTCTATGTTTGGAAAAACCGCGAGACCACCAAGCTGATGCCCGGCAACGATCCTTCCAAAGTGGCAGGCATAGTCAATGGCGCGATCCAGGACAACATCACGAAAGACGATTACGACAAGTTCTTCGCAATGCCCGCCGGCACCGAAGCCGAAGATTATGCGCATCAATATCTCAATGTCTGCATCATCCGTCTGGCAAGCGGCGGCGAGCTCGGCAACTCCTCCGTGATCAACGGCATGGCGGACAACAAACTGTATACCGACAAGTTCCCGCTCCCCAAGAATCTTGGTTGGGTCATCGATATTTTCCTCAAGTCTTGCGATCTCTACACGGTCGCGCCGTCCGACGTCAGCTTCACGGACAAGACCACTTGGCTCAATCCGACCGCGACGATGGCGGACAACCCCAACATCAACCACGAGTTGGTCTACGGCAGAGAGGCGTAAGCCCCGCGGCAGACAGCAAAAACCGCACCGTCCGAAAGGGCGGTGCTTTTTTTTGCGCGTTTTACCGGACGGTGCCGTCCAGAAATTTTACGTTCTTGGTCAAAACGTCGCTGTACGAAAAACAGCTGACGCCGCCCTCTCCCTCGACGGTGAAGACGGCGTCGTACATGTCGCGGATCTTACCGCGGAACTTTTCCACCTTGTTGCGTCCGCGATTGACAACGACGATCAACTCTCTGCCGCTCAACATTGCGATCCGCGCGCGGCAAGCTTCCATACAATGCTTGATCTCTCTCACGCGTCAAGTATTGCCGTGATCGCTTGCATATATGCAGGAGCCGCGCAAAAAAAGCGCGGCTCTCGCGTGTACGCGCACTCGCGCGGTCCTATCTTTTCTTCTTGCCCTTTGCGCCCCCTCTTTGCTGCCGCTTGCCCTCTTTGGCATCGTCCCGTTTGCGGAAGGGCGGCTTTTTGTCAGGCTTTTGCGAAAACTCCTTGCCGCTGTCCGCGACCTGCACGCCGATCTTTTTGCCGCCGAGATCAAAGCCGCCAACCGCGCTCACTTTGTGCTTGACGTCCTGCGTGACCTGCACGAACGAATATGTGTCGCGCAACTTGACGTCGGTGATCTTGTACAGGGGGATGTCCGCGACCGTCGACACCAACTTCGCGAGCGTCGCCTTGTCGGGGACGTGCTTTTTGCCGATGTTGAGGAAGAATCTCTCCCCCGCCGCCGACGCCTCGGCACGCGTGCGGACATTGTGTTTGTCGGACGCGTCCGACGGCAATGTATAAGTCTTGCAATCGCTCAAATCGAGTTCGAGCAGTTCGGGCACCGTGCCCGTCTTGCGCGCATAATCTCCGATCAGCACCGTCTGCTCGGGCGCGACGAACGTGTACGCCTCGCCCCTTCTCGACGCGCGCGCCGTCCTGCCTATCCTGTGCACATACGCATCCGCCTCTCCGGGCGGATCGAGGTTGAACACCGCTTGCAGATCGGGTATGTCGATGCCGCGCGCCGCGACGTCGGTACCGACCAAACACGGCGTTTCGCCGCTGCGGAATCGCGCCATCGCGTGCGTCCTGTCCCTTTGGTCCATCTCGCCGTGGAGCAGCTCCGCGTTGACGCCCGAGGCGGTCAGCGCGCGGTGCACCCTCTCGGCACGGAAGCGCGTGTTGCAAAACACTATATATCTGTCGTATCTCTTTGTTTTGACCAATTTGAGCAGACATCCCACGCGGCGGCTGTCCCCGACGACGACGTAATACTGCCTCACGTCCGGCTTGTCCTCGTGTGCGGCGACTCCGACGGTGACGGGATCGTTCATCATCTCGCGGCAAAGCGCCGCGATCTCGCTCGGCATCGTCGCAGAAAAGAGCAAATTTTGCCTGCCCTTTCCGATCGCGGCGACTATCTTGCGCACGTCCTCGATGAAGCCCATCTTGAGCATCACGTCTCCTTCGTCGAGCACGAGGGTGCGCAGGTTCTTGATCCTCATCGTCTTGCGCTCGAGGTGATCGAGCACTCTGCCGACCGTGCCGACGACGATGTGCGGCTTTTTGCGCAGCGAATAGAGCTGTCGCTCAAAGTTTTCGCCGCCGTAGATCACCGCCGTCCTCACCCCTTCGATGCGCGAAAGCATGGAGCGGAACACCGCGCCTATCTGCATCGCGAGTTCGCGCGTCGGGCACAACACCAGCGCCTGTATTCCGCCGTCCGGATCGATGCCCTGCAAAATCGGCAACGCATACGCGAGCGTCTTGCCCGAGCCTGTCGGCGCGAGAGCGATCACGTCTTTGCCTTCGAATATCTTGGGCATCGCCTCGCGCTGTATCGCGGTCGCCGTCTCGATGTTCGCGTCCGCGAGCGCGGCGCGCAACCCCTCGTTCAAATCTTCGAAAATACTATCCATACGGATATAATACTACATAGCTTGCATTGCCGCAAAGCAAATTGTATAATATAATCATGAAAACAGTCATCATTACCGGCGCGACGCGCGGAATAGGCGCGGCTGCCGCCTTCAAATTCGCAAGCGCGGACTACGCGATCTGCGCGGTCTATCGCCAAGACGACTCTTCCGCACGGGTGCTGATCGACAAGCTCGCAAGCAACGGCTGCTTTGCGTCCGCGATCAAGGCGGACATCTCCGACCCCCAGCAGTGCCGACGCGTTGTCGAGGAATGCGCGCGCACATTGGGCGCGCCGTGCGTCCTCGTCAACAATGCCGGGCTGTCGGCGATTTCTCCTCTCGTGGACATGGCGGACGACGACATTTCGTCTTTGATCGACGCCGACCTCAAGGGCGCGATTTACATGACAAAATACGCCCAGCCGCACCTTGTCGACAACGGCGGCGCGATCGTCAACGTCTCTTCGGTATGGGGCGTCGTCGGCGCGTCGTGCGAGAGCGTCTATTCGGCGGCAAAGGGCGGCTTGATAGCTTTCACCAAGGCGATGGCAAAGGAGCTTGCTCCGAGCGGCGTGCGCGTCAATTGCGTCGCCCCGGGTGTCATAGACACCGCGATGAACGCGCGCTTTGACGAGCGCGAGCGCGCCGCCATCACCGAAGATATCCCTCTGGGCAGATTCGGCACCGCCGACGAGGTCGCGGACGCGATCTTTTGGCTCTCCGACCGCGCGACCTACGTCACCGGTCAATGCCTCGGCATAGACGGCGGCTACGGGCAATGAACGCCGCATATGCCTGCCTTTGAACAACGCCCTATGGACCGCAAAGACATCCTCACCGCCGCCGCGCTCTGCGGCATAGACGACGAGACGGCAGCTCTCGCCGCGGACGCGTTTGAGCGCGAACGCGCGTTTTGCGAAAAATACGCGCCGCGTTGCGCGCGCAAGTTCTGTCCCCGGCTCTTGCGCAAACCGCCGATCGTGCGCCTTGCGTGCGTGCTCGCGGCGACGACCTATTCACACGAGCGCTACCGCGAACTCGGCATCGGCGACGACGTCTTTGCCGCGACTATGTCGGACATAGGGATATGGACGCGCAATTGCCGCGTTCGGGACGGCATCGTAGGGCTTGCCAACTATCCGTGGGTGTCGCACCACCTGACGCTGCGCCTCTTCCGCATAGGCAGGCTTCAATTCCAATTCTTCAAACTTTATTGCCCTCTCGGCGCGATTTCGCGGCTTCGCAAGATGTCGCCGCCGCACGCTTTGGGCGAAAATATCCTCAACGTGCACGTTCCGCAGGGCGAAAAACTCGACCCTGCCGCCTGCGAAGCTTCCTTCGACGCGGCGCGCGGATTCTTCGCCCGCCACTTCCCGGACTATCGCGCAAAGTGCTTTTTCATAGACTCGTGGCTGCTCGGTCCCGTCAACAAGACGCTGCTGCCCTCTTCGTCCAACATCAACGTTTTTGCGGATATGTTTTCGCTTATCGCCGTCAAAAAGTGCAAAGGCTGGGACGACGCCGAGCGTATTTTCGACTGTAAGCGCCGCCGGGTGCAAATGCTGCCGCAAGACACCTCTCTTCGCCGCGCGGCGGCAAAATTGATTGCAGACGGCGGCTGCCTCGAACGCGGATTCGGGATCAGACATCTTTGAGCATTTGCGCGCCGCGATTGACAGCCGCGCGTGCTTATGGTACAATTTTGATATGATACTCTATTCTTTCAAAAATCTGGAACAATTGACAAGGGCGACTTCAAACAACGCCTATGTGTCGGCGGTGCCGCAGCTCGACTTCAAACCGACCGACGGCAACCGCGCCGCAGTCCGCTTCCGCGGCTTGCGCAACGCGACGATCGACGGCGCGGGCGCGACGCTGCGCCTTGACGGCAGAGGATACTATTTCGTCCTCGAAGGGTGCGAACGCGTGCTGCTCACCAATTTCAACCTCGAGACCATTCATCCCGAATATCTCGAATTTACGGTGACGAACAGCGGCTTCGGCGGCAATGCGGACGTGCGCTTCGGCGGCGAATACGCGGTGTCGGAAGGTTCGCCTCTGTCCGTAAAGAGCGGCGAGCACGAACTGATCGCGCCGATGGCAAAGCCGGCGGTCTATTGCCGCGACCTGAGCGCGGACAAGATCCGCCGCGAAAGCTCCGATCCGCTGACAAAGCTCAAAGGCGCGTCAAAGTTCTCCTCTTCGGGCGGCTCGGCAACGGCGAAGCTGTCCTTTTCGGGCTTCACTTCGCCCGTCAAAAAGGATTGCGTCTACATCCGTTTCGACGCCGACAAGACTTGCCCCGGTATTTTGCTGATCAATTGCAAGGACATCACCATCCGCAACGTCACGATCCGCTACTGCCACGGCAGCGCGATCAAGGCGGACATGTGCGAAAACATCACCGTTCAGGACGTGACCCTGCGCGCGCAGACGGGACGCAGCGTCGCGACTTTGGGCAGCGCTTTCGAGGCGGTCGAGTGCAACGGATCGCTCTATATCTCAGACTGTCTGCTCGCCGCGACCCTCGCCGACACCGTGTCGGTCAAAGGCGCGCTCTATGACGTCTCTTCCGCTTCGGGCAGTTCGCTGACGTTGCGCTCTTCCGACGCGACCGCGCTTGCTCCGTTCGAAAAGGGCGACAAGGCGATACTATCCGACGGCACTCTCGCACCGGTCGCAACGCTGACCGTATCGGGATACGACCGCGACAGCCGCACCGTGACGTTTGAAGAGGCTCTGCCTCAAAACGCCGCGTCCATGCGCGTCGAGAATGCGAGCCTGCACACCGCGGACGTGTTCTTCCGCCGCGCGACGCTGTACGGCTCGCCGGACAACGGTCTTGCATTCTCCACGTCCGGCTTTGTCCGCGCGGACTATTGCACTTTCAAGAACATAGTCGGCAAGTCAGTCGTCTGCATGAGCGGACGCAACGGCAACGCCGGGCTTCCCAAGCGCGTCGAGATCGAGGCGAACAGGTTCGAACAATGCCTTGACACCGCGGTCGAATTGCTCCCCTCCTGTTCGGGCAAAGCGGCGCTCGGCAGCGTGGACATCTATGGCAACACTTGGATGGAATGCGAACGCTCGGCGATCGCCGCCGCGCGTTGCAGTTCCATCTCCGTCAAACGCAACGTCGGCGACACGGACAAGTATCAGACCAAGATCTCGCAATGTCCCAAGGTCGACAGCGACGGCGTGGAATATATGTATTGATCGAAGAACTTTACGAACATGCCGCCGTGCTTTTGCGCGGCGGCTTTTGTACAGACAAAAAACCGCCCCCGAAGCATTACGTTTCGGAGGCGGCGCGGTGACTCTTTTCTCAGACGAATGCGTGATAGATCGCGTTGATCGCCCTCTCGTAGTCCTGCGTCGCGACCGCGACGATGATGTTGAGCTCGCTCGAGCCCTGATCGATCATGCGGATGTTGATCTTTTCGGCGGCAAGCGCGGCGCAAAGTTTCGCCGCGGAGCCCGGCTTGAACGAAATGCCGTGTCCGACCGTCGAGATCAGCGAGATGCCCGACTTGATGTCGATCGTGTCCGGTTTGACGATGTTGCGGATGCGTTCGAGCACCACATCCTCTTTGCCTGCAAGTTCGCTGTCCGCGACGACGACGCTGAGCGTGCCGATGCCGCTGGGCATATGTTCGAACAGCACGTTGTAGTATTCGAGCACGCTGAGTACGCGGCGCGCAAAGCCGAGTTCGGAGTTCATCAACTCCTTTTCGATGAAGATGATGCTGTATCCCTTCTTGCCTGCAACGCCGGTGATGTAGGAATCCTGCTTGTCGTTGTCCTCGACCTCGGCGACGATCATCGTGCCGGGAGCGGTCGGGTTGAAGGTGTTGCGGATGTTGATGGGGATGTTCTTCTCTCTGACGGGGAAGATCGCCTCGGGGTGCAGCACGTTTGCGCCCATGTAGGCAAGCTCGCGCAGCTCCTTGTACGAGATCTTGTCGATGATGCGCGGGCTTTCCACAATGCGCGGATCGGCGGACATAAAGCCGTCGACGTCCGTCCAATTCTCATATACCGACGCGTCTACTGCGCGCGCGACGATGGAACCGGTGATGTCCGAACCGCCCCTGCTGAACGTGTGTATGCTGCCCGACGCGTCCGCGCCGTAAAAGCCGGGAATGACCGCCTTGGGCGTACGCGAAAGGCGCTTCGCCGCCCTCTCGTTGGTCTCTTCGGGTTTGAACACGCCGTTGTCGTCAAAGACGACGATCTCGGAGGCGTCGACAAACTCGCAACCGAGCTTTTTGGCAAGTACGATCGCGCTGAGATATTCGCCTCTGCTCGCGCAATAGTCGACCGAGTATGCCGCGGTCATCTTCTTTTCGACCTCGTCGAGAATGGGCTCGATGTCGAAATCAAGCCCGAGATCCTTGACGATCTCGACATATCTTTGCCTGATCTTCGCGAACGTGGCGGTGCACTCGCCGTTGATCTCGAGGTCATGATAGCATGCGTAAAGCATGTCCGTGACCTTGGTGTCGCCCGAGGATCTCTTGCCCGGAGCGGACACGACCACATAGTTGCGTTCGGGATCGGATGCGACGATCTTGGCGACCTTTCCGATCGCCGCCGCGTCCGCCATCGACGTTCCGCCGAACTTGACTACCTTTTGTGCCATTTTTCTCTCCTAAAAATTTATTGTAAGGCTCACTTGATCTTGCGTGCCTCGCAGTAATATCTCTTGTCTTCCGCGTTGCCCATGCTGAACGACTTGCGCGGCAACACCCCGCGCCTGACCGTGTAATCGAACAGTCCGTCCTTTGCTATGCACGGCATCAAAATCGCAAGGGCGCCCTCGCGCTCTGCCGCCTCGAGCACGCTCACGTCGCCGTGGACGTAGTCTATGACGATGGGCATCGTCTTTGCGTACTCGTCAAGCGCGTTTTGAATGTCCGCGATCGCGTCCGCGCTGTTTTCGGGCACGGACAACTCCGTCTCCTTGCCGCCGTACACCGCCTTGGCTCTCGCCGAACCGCACAGCTTGTCCGCAAGATAGGCGACCAGCTCTTCGCCGCCGCCCTTGACGAGCCTGTGTATCGGCTCGAAATCGAGCGACGGATCGGCGATGTCGACGATCTCGCACATCGCATACCTCGCCGGGCAGCTCGCCCACTCGCTTTGGGGAATTGTCTCTTTGACCTGCGCCCACACCAGCTTCGACGCCGCCAACGAATGGTTGCCGTCCCCGACGACAAACGCGAGGCTTTGATGCGCTTTGAGCGCCGCCGCCTCGATCGCGGCGAGTTTGGACTCGTCGTCGATCAGCCTTCCCGTCAAGTGTCCGCCGTTCATGTTCAGTTCGAAGTCATAGACCTCTTCGCCCTCTTTGAGCAGCGCCTCCAAAAGCGGGCGCACGTTCTCGGCAAGTAGCATGATGTGAGACGCCTCGAGCAGCGCCTTTTCGCGCAATTTCACCCTCGCCGGCAATCTCTCTTCGACCGTCTTTTCGGTCGCCTTTATGCGCGCGTTGTTGCGCGGAGTGTATTCATACTCTTCGAGATCGACGACCGCGACCGCTCCGAGACGGTGCCTGCCGTCGTTCTGTCTGCGGTCGACGACGACAAAGCCCCTCTTGCCCTCGAGCGTGCCGTCCGCACAGTAGCGCTCCATCGCCGCATAGATGTCCGCCGCGCGCTTTTCGCCGTCTCCGTCTCCGAGATAGACCTCGGGCAAAATGAGTCTGAGCGTGCTCGGCGCGTCGCCGACATATGCGTCCAGCTTGTCCCAATACGCCCTGTCGGACGTGAATTGGTCGCAGGCGATCGCCGCCCATTTGGACATGTCGACGCCCTTGCGGGGCAACAAAAACTCCGCCGTCGAAAGTATCATAAGAACTTCTTTTTCTCCTTTTTGTCGATGCGCGGCACCGCGGTCACGCCGTATGCCTGCTTGATCTGTTCAAACAACTTTTCGGGCGTCATGTATCTCTTGATCTTGCCGTGGTCGACGGTGCTGATGATGCCCGTCTCCTCGCTGACGACGATCGCGAGCACGTCGCTCTCTTCGGTGATGCCGATCGCCGCGCGGTGACGCGTGCCCAGCTCTTTGGCGATGTCCACCTCTTGCGACAGCGGCAAAAAACACCCCGCCGACAACACCCTCTCGCCCTTGATGACGACCGCGCCGTCATGCAGCGGACCCTTGGTGCTGAATATGCTCTCCAAAAGCCCCGACGTGACCACCGCCTCCAACCGCGTGCCGGTGTCGAGAATGTGCGACGGCACCTCGGTGCGCACGATGATGATCAATGCGCCGACGTCGTTCTTCGCCATGTTTTGGCACGCCTTGACGATCTGAGTCGCGCTGTTGGTGAGGTCCTCGTCCGAGGTCTCGTATTCGTAACGGCCGCTCTTTTCGCTCGTCCGCGAAAGTTTGCTGAAAATGACTTTGAGGTCGGATTGATAGACGACCGCGAACGCCGCGATCAAGAAGATCGCGCCGAAATCCATGACCCGCTTCGTGATGAACATGAACCCGATGCCGCTCTCGCCCAGCCACTTCTCCGCATAGACGCCGGCAAACGTGACGAGGATGTACAGCAGGATGTATGTGACGGTGAAGATCGCCAGCTTGATGCTGTTGCGCTTTTTGAAAAAGACGAAAATGAGCGCGAACACACCGCACAACACCGCCAGGTCGATGATGCTGTACCAACCGATATGCTCGACGTAATCCGTCATATCCACACTTGTCAAACCGAATAAGTTCACGCACGCACCTCTTGTCGATATATTGTATTACATTTTTTGTTAAAAATAAAGCGTTTTTACACTCAAAACGCAATTTTTTACCGCCTAATGCGCGCAATGCGCGTGATATCCGCCCTCTTCGACCGGCGTTTGCCGCGTTTTCGCGCCCTTTTTGCCTTGTCCTGAGCCGCCCTGTTTCAAGCCAAGACGGAGAGTGACGACGCCGCCTCTCTCCGTCAGATGCCTGCGTTTTCTTTGACTTCCCCGCGCCCGCGCCGCGATCAAAAACCACGTTCTACGCACACGGGCACGAAAATCATCTGTATCTCGCTCTGCCTATGCTCTGCGCCCAGCCGATCAAAAGTTCCTTGCGGCGCTTCGCCGGCATGGACGGCGTGAACGTGCGATCTATCGTCCGCGCCTTTTTGAGCGCGTCCGCGTCCGTCCATACCCCCGCGGTGAGTCCCGCAAGATACGCCGCGCCGAGCGCGGTGCTCTCGGTGACCGCCGGACGCTCGACCTTGCAGCCGAGCACGTCCGCCTGGAATTGCATCAGGAAGTTGTTGGCGCACGCTCCGCCGTCGACCGCGAGACATTTGATGTCGTATCCGGCATCGCTCTCCATCGCGTGCATGACGTCGACCACCTGATAGGCGATCGATTCGAGCGCTGCCCTGACAAAGTGCGCCCTGCCCGTGCCGCGCGTAATGCCGCAGACAATGCCGCGCGCGTGCGCGTCCCAATGCGGCGCGCCGAGCCCGGTGAACGCCGGGACGATATAGACCCCGCCCGTGTCGGGAACGCTGAGCGCGATCTGCTCGGTCTCTGCGGACGTCTCGATCATCCTGAGCTCGTCGCGAAGCCATTGTATCACCGCTCCGCCTACAAACACGCTGCCCTCGAGAACGTATTGCGGCTTTTGCCCGTCGCCGACTGCGGCGAGAGTCGTGATCAAGCCGCGCTTTGAGCGCATGCGCTCGGTGCCGGTGTTCATCAACGTAAAGCAGCCCGTACCGTAGGTGTTTTTGATGTCGCCCTTTTCGGTGCAAAGCTGCCCGAACAGCGCCGCCTGCTGATCGCCCGCGACCGCCGAGATCGCGATCTTCGCGCCGACCTCGCTCTCGTCCGTGTATCCGAAAAGATGCCCCGACGCGCACACTTTCGGCAGCATGCTTTGCGGCACGCCGAACAACTCGCACAGCTCGTCGTCCCAGCGCAACGCGCCTATGTCGAACAGCATCGTGCGGCTGGCGTTGGTATAGTCCGTCGCGTGTATGCTTCCGCCCGACAGCCTCCACATCAGGTAGGTGTCCACGGTGCCGAACAGCAATTCGCCGCGCTCCGCTCTCTCTCTTGCGCCCTTGACGCCGTCCAAGATCCACTTGATCTTGGTCGCGCTGAAATAGGGATCGACGGGAAGCCCCGTCTTGTCATAGACGATCGCGTCCACGCCCGTCTCTTTGAGTGAGTCGCAATAGTCGGCGGTGCGGCGGCATTGCCATACGATGGCATTATAGACGGCTTTGCCCGTCTTTCGATCCCATACGATCGTCGTCTCGCGCTGATTGGTTATCCCTATCGCGGCGACCGCTTCCGCTCCGACGGTTGCCAAGACCTCTTTGAGCGAATCGAGACAGGTGCGGTAGATGTCCTCGGGGTCGTGTTCGACCCACCCCGCCTCGGGATAGATCTGCGGGAACTCGCGCTGCGCCTTGGCGGCGATGTTTCCGCCCTCGTCGAACGCTATCGCGCGGCTGCTGGTCGTCCCCTGATCGATCGCTATCACATACCTTTTCATACGCTCTTCCCCACCGCCTTAGTGGCGACAAAATCGACACCGGTGCCAAAAATATCTTTGACGATGACATCTCCTTCACCGACCGGCGCGTCGATCGTCTTGCCCTTGATCAAAGCGAGCGCGTCAAAGATCATGCTCTTGGGGATGACGTCGCTCGTCTTGACGCTGACCATCGCGATCTCGCCGCCATTCACCCTCACCACCGAGGTGACGACGCGCTTGGGGCACACCGCCTCTTCCGCGCCGTACTTTGCGCCGCGCGGGCAGGTGTTGCCTTCGACCCTGATCGGGCTCTCCTCGTCATATACTTTGAGCCTGCAACCCATCGGGCAGCAAATGCAGATCATCTCCTTCATCTCACACCTCCGTCAAGCGGATGACCGCCTCTTTCGCTCCGCGCAAGACGTCCGCCTGCGCGGCGTTCAAATTCAACGTCTCCATTTCGCCGGGCGTGACGATCTGTTTGCGCTTTGCGGCGACCTCTTTGCCGTCGCAGATCAGCGTTATCTTCACGTTTTTGGCGACTTTGCCCACGCGCATTTTGAAGCCGAGCGCCCCGTCGGCTCCGCGCCGCACCCGCTGCGGCACCGCATAGCGCACGCCTCCGTCCGCGCCGATGTCGACATATTCGGACGCGCCCGCGCCTTCGGCGATATATTTCGCCGCGCATGCGCCCGCTTTTTCGCTCTCCTCGCTGACGAAGTCGACGAGGTCGTGGACGTGCAGCACGTTGCCGCACGCGAACACGCCCTCTCGCGAAGTCATCAGCGTATCGTCGACGACCGCGCCCGACGTGATCGGGCTGAGCTTGACTTCGGCGGTCTTTGCGATCTCGTTTTCGGGCAGCAGCCCTACGCTGAGCAGCAACGTGTCGCACGGGATCTCCCATTCGGTCCCGGGGATAGGCTGCAATTTTTCGTCGACGGCGGCGACTACGACCGAGGTCACCCTCTTTTTGCCGTTGATCGCGACGACCGTATGCGAAAAATAGAGGGGGATGTCAAAGTCCTGCAAACATTGCACGATGTTGCGGTTGAGTCCCGAAGAATAGGGCATTAGCTCGACGACAGCCTTGACCTTCGCGCCCTGGAACGTCATCCTTCGCGCCATGATCAGCCCGATGTCTCCGCTGCCCAAAATGACGACCTCTTTGCCGGGCATGAGCCCGTCGATGTTGATCAGCTTCTGCGCCGTGCCTGCCGAAAACACGCCCGACGCACGGCAGCCGGCGATGTTGATCGCCCCGCGCGGTCTTTCGCGGCAGCCGCAAGCCAAGATTATCGCCTTCGCACGGTATTTGACAAGACCGTCCTCCGCGCTCACGCAGGTGACGACTTTGTCCGCGATCGAGAGCACGGTCGTGCCCGTCTTGCACTCGATGCCTCTCTTTGCGACTTCGCGTTCATAGCGCGCCGCGTATTCGGGACCGGTCAGCTCCTCTTTGAACGTGTGCAGACCGAACCCGTTGTGTATGCATTGATTGAGGATGCCGCCGAGACGGTCTTCGCGCTCGAGCACGAGGATGTCGCGCTCACCCGCGTCGTAAGCCGCCTTTGCCGCGGCAAGCCCCGCGGGACCGCCGCCTATGATCACCAAATTCTTATCCTTTATCATCACTCCACCCTCCCGGTCACGATCTCGGACCCTTTGCCGTTCTTGGTGACTTCGGCGATGTCGCACCCCAGCTTTTCAGCCAAGATCTCCATCACTCGCGGCGAACAGAATCCGCCTTGGCATCTGCCCATACCGGCGCGCGTGCGCCGCTTGATGCCGTCCATATCTCTCGCGCCGAGCGGCCTTTCGATCGCGTCGACGATCTCGCCCTCGGTCACCGTCTCGCAACGGCAGACGATCTTGCCGTAACGCGGATCCCTTGCGATCAAAGCCGCGCGCTCGTCGTCCGACATCTTGGCAAACGACGGCGGCGCCTGCCTCTTTGCGACGAAGTCGTCGCGCCTTTTCAATTTGTACGTCTCGGCAATCTCTTTGGCGACGTCGACCGCAATCGCCGGCGAAGCGGTCAAACCCGGGCTTTCGATGCCGACGACATTGTAGAAGCCCTCGCACGGCGCAAAGCCGATCTCGAAGTCGCCCGTCGTCAAGTGCGCGCGAAGCCCGGTGAATTGGGTGATCACCGACCGCTTTGACAGCGACGGCACCGTCTTGCACGCCTTTTCGTACGCCTCCTGCAAGCCCTCGGCGGTGGTGTCGGTGCAGTCTTTGTCGTCAACGTCTACCGCGGTCGGGCCGAGCATGACGTTGCCCGCGGCGGTCGGCACGACGAGGATGCCCTTGCCCATCTTGGTCGGCAATTGGAACAGCGTCGCCTCTGCGACGAAGCTCGCCGCCTTGTCGAGCAGCATATATTCGCCCTTTCGAGCGACGATCTTGAGTTTTTCGGGATTGATGAAATTGTTGACGTCGTCGCCGTGAACGCCGGCGCAATTGACGACGAGATCCGCCGAATAGGCGGTGCCATCCGTGCAATCGACGATGGTCTTACCGCCCTCGCGGCGCACGCCGCACACCGTCTTTTCAAACAAAAATTGCGCGCCGTTGACGCAGGCGTTTTCGGCATACGCGATCGTCATTCCGTAAGGACTGACGATGCCCGATGTCGGCGCCCACAGCCCTGCCGTGACCTCTTGCGAAACATACTTTTCCTTTTCGCGAATTTGCGTGCCTGTGTGGATCTCGAGCTGTTTTACACCGTTTTCGACGCCCTGTTCGAGCAGCTTTTGAAGCACCGGCTCGTCCGCCTTGTCAAAGCACAAAACGTATGCGCCGTTGCGCTTGAACGCAAAGCCCAGCTCCTTGGCGAGCGCGTCGAACATCGCGTTGCCGGCGACATTGTATTTGGCTTTGAGCGAGCCGGGTTTGGCGTCGAATCCGGCATGGACGACGCCCGAATTGGCTTTGCTCGTTCCGCACGCCACGTCGTTCTCTTTTTCGAGCACGGTGACCTTGACGTCGTAACGACGGAGCTCTCTTGCGACGGCGCAGCCGATCACGCCCGCGCCGATGATGACGATCTCCATAATCTTCCTCCGTATGTGATATTTTGATTATATCATAACTTTGCCGCCATTTCAAGGGCGCGCGGCATTTTCGGCGCTTTCTGTTTGACGACGGCGCGAGAGAGCGCCACGGCTCAAAACGCTTGAACATCGCGCGAGCGTGTGATATAATATGACCTATGGCAAGAAGAACGCATTTCGGAATTTTCGCGATCGCGGTCGCCGTCGTGCTTGCGACGGCGGCAGCGTCGATTTTTTGCGCCGCGCCGACCGCTGCCGCGGAGACGAACGCGGAGATCAAGATCGCGCCCGACGAGACGAGCCTTTACGCCGCATACGACGGGCATGTCGCCTACACGACCAAGGACGGGGTTCTGCACCTTTCGACGTTGAGCGGTTCCTACTCTCGTCCCGAGGCGTTTGTGGGCACGGCTTTGAGCGTTGCGATGACCTCGAACAGAATTTTCCTCTTGTCCGATATGAACGGTACAAAGACGATCTCGGCATTTGATTATGTGTCAAACGGTATAGGCGAGAAAAAAAACGTGTTTGACGTATTGGGGATATCGCAAGAACAATATTCCAATTTGTTACCTTTTTCGGATACACTGACAGTCACCGACGAAGATTTGATAGTGACTATGGGAAACTTCAGAACCGGAGCTCATTTTGTGCGTCTTTCTCTGTCGGATAACACCTCGTCATTTCGCATCTCTAACGTTTCTTCGTCAATAGACAATGTTGCTGCTTTTGACTCAAAGGAATTTTGGTATATTTCCACAAAAAATCTCTTCTATTTCAGCGGTGAGCATTACAGTGATCCCGTTCAAATCGCCGCCGACAGAACCTGGCTCTCTGTCGCAGCGCTTGACGGCGAAATCTATGCCTCCGCGGCGGACGGCATCTACCGCGTCGACGGCACGGCAGTCGTCAAGATCTCCGATGTGGTCGCGGACGGCGACATCCGCCCCTATTCCGAGGGCGACACTTCCTATCTGCTCGTTCAAAACCGCGCCGAAAACTCGGTCGTTCAATACTCGATCGACGGCGATGGACTCAAATATTACAGCGTGTTCGACAATGTCGTCTACGTCGCTCCGTCCGAATATCCGATCATGACGGTCGGCAAGGCTTCCGCTGCGACGCAGGGCTACTTCTCGCCCAAAAATCTCAAACCCGTCGCATCTCTCGGCGAGGGCGACAATGTGCTGGTGCTCGCCGAAGTGCCTGCCGAAGACGGCTCGGCAGAAGGCTATTACTACATCCGCACGTCGGCGGACGCGGACGGCGAGATGTGCTACGTCCGCAAGTCGGCGCTGACCTTGCTCGAACGCGGCGAGGGCTGGAAGCACGGCACCTATGCCGCCTCCACTCACGGAGGTTTGAGGGTGTTGCAATACCCGTTCGACGGCGCGGCGGTGGTCGCGACGGTGGGTCCCAAGGACGCGCTGGTCGTGTCGGGCGACATAGGCAGATCCGCCGAGGGGTGGAATTGGGTCAAAGTGAGCTTGATGACCGCGGACGGAACGGTCGTCGACGGCTATACCACCGAGGAAGATCTCGGTCCGTACGGGCCGTACGAACTGCCCTCTTTCGGCGTCGACGCGATCGTCAACGCGGACAAGCTGGGCGAGACGGTGAACGTCTATTCGCTGCCCGAAGAGCGCGACGAACTCGTCATCGACACTTTGACGGACGGCGAGGTGGTGCGGCTGGCGGCAGATGGTCTCAACGTCGACGAAGAATGGACTTTGATCGGCTACGAGACCGAGGACGGCACCGCAATGAGCGGCTATGTCAAGACCGCGTATCTGTCCGAGGGCGGCTTGACGACGTTGCAGATCACGTTGATCGTCGTCGCGTGCATAGTCGCGGTGTTGACTGTCGCGATCGTGATCATCATAGCCAAAAAACGCAAACGCGAACGCTACGAATAATTTCGGGAGATATATATGAAAGCTACTTACACACAGCAGATCCTCGCGCGCAAGCTGGGGATCGATCCGTGCGACCCGTCGCTTGCCGGGGGCAATCTCGTGTTGGTCAACGCGGACGTCGCGCTGTCCAACGACGTGACCGCGCCCGTCGCGATCGACGTGTTCCAAAAGAGCGGATGCGGGCTTTGCGACAAGTGCAAGGTCACGTTCGTGCTCGACCACTTCACCCCCAACCGCGACATCAAATCGGCTCAGCAATGCAAGATCGTGCGCGATTTCGCGCGCGCCAACAACGTCGAGAACTTCTATGACGTCGGCGAAATGGGCATCGAGCACGCGCTCTTGCCCGAAAAGGGCATCGCCCTCCCTTGGACGGTGGTCATCGGCGCGGACAGCCACACCTGCACCTACGGCGCGCTGGGCGCGTTCTCTACGGGCGTGGGCAGCACCGACATCGCCGGCATAATGATGAGCGGCAAGATCTGGCTCAAAGTGCCGACCGCGATCAAATTCAACTTGCACGGCAAGCTGCGCAAGGGCGTCGTCGGCAAGGATCTGATACTGTACATCATCGGCATGATCGGCGTAGACGGCGCGCTCTACAAGTCGATAGAGTTCGGCGGCGAGGGCGTGGACAGCCTGAGCATGGACGACCGCTTCACCGTCTGCAACATGGCGATCGAGTGCGGCGCAAAGAACGGCGTCTTCCCCGTCGACGAAAAGACGGACGAGTACACTCTCGAGAGCTGCGGCAAGACGTTCGACCGCTTTGCCGCCGCGGACGACGACGCATACGAGCGCGTGATCGACATCGATCTTTCGGCGATCCGTCCCGTCGTCGCGAAGCCGCATTTGCCGTCCAACACCGCGTTTGTCGACGAGGTCAAAGAGGAGATCAAGATCGATCAAGTCGTGATCGGCAGCTGCACCAACGGCAGATTGAGCGACCTCAAACAGGCGGCGGAAGTGCTCGAAGGCAAACACGTCTCCCCCGACGTGCGCACGATCGTCATTCCGGCGACCAACAAGATCTATTTGCAGGCGCTCAAAGCGGGCTACATCGAGACGTTCATCAAGGGCGGCGCGATCGTGTCCACGCCGACTTGCGGCCCCTGCCTCGGCGGACATATGGGCATTCTCGCGAGCGGCGAGGTCGCGGTGACGACGACCAACCGCAACTTCATCGGCAGGATGGGCGCGAAGGACAGCTACATCTATCTCGCCTCTCCGGCGACCGCGATGGCAAGCGCGATCGCAGGCAAACTCGCCTCGGCAGGCGTCAAGGAGGACTGATATGCTTCAAGGAAAAGTTTTCAAATTCGGCGACGACATCGACACCGACATCATCGTGCCGGCGACCTATCTGTCGACCTTCGACCCCAAAGAGCTCGCCAAGCATTGCATGGAATACACCGACCCCGATTTTTACAAGCAGGTCAAAGAGGGCGACATCATCGTCGCGGGCAAGAATTTCGGATGCGGCTCGTCGCGTGAGCACGCGCCGATCGCGATCAAGGGCTGCGGCGTATCCATCGTGATCGCCAAGTCGTTTGCTCGCATCTTCTACCGCAATGCGCTCAACATCGGGCTTTACATCTTGGAGTGCCCCGAGGCTGCGGACGCGATCTCGCAGGGCGACGACGTCAAGGTCGACGTCGACACCGGCGTCATCACCGACGTGACGACGGGCAAGACCTTCAAGGCGGCGCCCTTCCCCAAGTTCATCCAGAACATCATCGAATGCGGCGGCTTGGTCAATGCGATCAAGGCGGGTAAATTTTGATTTGAGGTAAGATATGGGTACATACAACATCACCGTCATACCCGGCGACGGCATCGGCCCCGAGGTCACTTCGAGCGCGGTCCGCGTGCTTGAGGAGGTCGGGGCAAAGTTCGGGCACAAGTTCAACTTCGAATACAGCATTTGCGGCGGCGCCGCCTACGACAAATACGGCGAGCCGCTCCCCAAGGAGAGCCTCGACAAGTGCCTCAACAGCGACAGCGTGCTGCTGGGCGCGGTCGGAGGGCCTCAATATGACTCTCTGCCGTACGAAAAGCGCCCCGAGCGCGCGTTGCTCGGCGTGCGCAAGGCGATGGGGCTTTACGCCAACCTTCGCCCCGCCAAATTGTTCGACGCGCTCGCCGACGTCTGCCCTCTCAAACACGCAAAGAACATCGACATGCTCGTCGTGCGCGAGTTGATCGGCGGCATCTACTTCGGCGAAAAAGGCGTCCGCGAGGGCAAGTACGGCCGTGAAGGCTACGACGTGATGTGCTACGGCGAACTCGAGGTCGAGCGCATTTGCCGCACCGCGTTCGAGCTCGCCCAAAAGCGCCGCGGCAAGGTGTCCAGCGTCGACAAAGCCAACGTCCTCAAAACCAGCGGCATTTGGCGCAAGGTCGTCCACGACATCCACGAGGACTACCCCGACGTCCAGCTCGAAGACGTGCTCGTCGACAACATGGCGATGCAACTCGTCCGCGATCCGTCACAATTCGACGTCATCGTCACCGGCAACCTGTTCGGAGACATTCTCTCCGACCTCGCGTCGCAATGCGTCGGCAGCATAGGCATTTTGCCCTCCGCCAGCATCAACGACACGACGCGCGGACTCTACGAGCCCATCCATGGCTCCGCGCCGACCATCGCCGGCAAGAACATCGCCAACCCCATCGCGACCATCCTCTCGGCGTCGATGATGCTCAAATATGCGTTCGACCTTTCCGCCGAAGCCGACGCCGTCGACAAAGCGGTCGAAAAGGCATTGAACGACGGAGCGCGCACCGCCGACCTCGCGCAAGCAGGCCTGCCCGTCCTCGGCACCAACGAGATGACCGACACAATTTTGCGCAACCTGTAATCGATTATTCGATTTTTCGAACAACAAAACACCGCGGAGCCGAACGGCTCCGCGGCGTTATATTAAATAGAGGTAATGGTTCCGCTTTTAATATGATAAGATATGCCTCTCTTCTGGCAAAAGTCTATCGTTTGTTGTGCTAATTCATTGAAGAAGGCTTTGTAATCTTTATATGCGCCAACTTGCTTATTGTAATGTAGCCGACCGAATATTATTTTGTCAACGAAACCAATTGTTTCTAATATATCATTGAAGTTTTGCTCAATAATATTCGGGGTGGGATAAGGTTCAATACTCACCCATGTTTTACATCCGGCGTCATGAAGTTTGCGCAATGCCGCAATCCTTTCAGCGTATGGAGCTGCAAAAGGCTCCATGCTTTTGCGAAAATCCTCATTTAAAGATATAAGAGTAATCCCATATTCGTTTTCACCAGACAATTCTTTTAACTGTTCCGGTAAAATACCCTTCGTTAAAGCCGTACATTTGATACTGTGATCATTGAGCATTTTGATTATTTCTATGCTCATCTCGGTTACCTCAGGATACCCATACATAAAGGGGTCGGTAGTAAAGCACAGTTGTACTGACGAAATCTTATCCTTCAATTTCGGTATTTCCTTATTGAGAATATCCATTGCGTTCACGACCAGCTTTGGCACACACCACTCCTCATATGACTTGACCTTACCGAACCGTTTTGCCATCATCATTGCATAGCATGGATATTTGCAGCCATGAGCACATCCTTGCACATGATTTATGGTATAATCGCCATATTCTACTCTGGTTTTATATAGCAAGCTATTTCTCTTTATGTACTCCATTTTGACTCACTCCTTAGCAAAAAATAATTTGATCGTTACCACTTAATCCTTTCGGTGTTTTGCTTGTAAATCTTACTACTTTGATTTCTCTTTTCTCCTCCATTGCTTTTAAAGTTGCTCGCAAGTCTTTTTCTAGTACAGCAGTGTCCTCGATAATATCTTCCCAAATGCCTTGAAATGAAATTTTCCTTCCTGAGTATTTATTTTTTAACATATCGCTAATTTCGTTTTGTTTAAAAAAATCCATGTCAAACAGGCTTATTTCACTATTCTTTTTCCCCAGATATTCAACTCTGCCATTATTTATTAATGCAAAGCAATCCTTCATACATCCCATTCCCTGACTGTTTTTTGTTGCATGGATTAAGTAATAATATGTTTGATTTCTATTAGGATAACAAAGCCTATAGGCAAACACGTATTTTGCCCCTGTTTTTTTCTTTAAATTTTTCTTATACAGATTAACTAGAAAACTCTCTCTTTCTAATCCGGAGAGCTCCCGTGCCTTAAACCATTCATCAGAGCCAAAGAATGCGGTCAATTGCTTTTCTTGTATAGCTGAAATGCTTATGCCTCGATTTAAAAAATCAAACATAAAATTAATGATGATTTCATTCCCGAAAGGCCTCATTAGGTCGCTCATATTTTCCATTGGGGTGTCATAATAACCAAATGGGTCAATAAAGAACAATGTTGGATATTTTTGATAACGTTTGATAATGTTCGGTTTTTTTATAAGCTCATTGTAATCAATCTGAAATATGCTTACGTTTTTTATTTTCAAATCATCTACGACTTTGCATAGGTTTCTATAATTTTTCGTATCGTTTTCACATATGATTATTCCGTTTTTTGTGTTCCTGTGAGCAAAAACAGACTCACTGACTTGATGCACTCGAATTGAGGACCCAAAGTATAAATTTTTGTTTTGATCAATATAGACTCCATATCCGCCATGGCAGTCTACAAAAAGAGTATTGGATCTCGCTCCTAATTTTGACATGTAAACTTTGGCATAGGCTTCAATCACCCTATGCTTAATTTGTGTCTGCTCTTCATAGCGCCATGCAAAATAGTCTTTATCGGATACCATTACTTCAGAGGGCTTCATTATTTCACTCCATAGGCTTTATCTTTTCTTCGACAAAGTCAATTTCTTCTTGCGTCAAGCCGTATTTTTTATACAATTGCTTGTCGATATCGGCAATGGATTTGCTCCAATCAATATCGGAATCGTTTGCAAAATTCTGTATCGGTACATATTTATATACCCTGTTTGGCGCAGATTGAGATATTTTTATCGCTGACACCAATGCTCTGAAAAATTTCGTATATATGTACTTTACAAAATTGTTTGCTTCATCCGCCGAATTAAATGCAGCAAACAAAAACGACTGTGAGCAAACAGAGTTTTTAGGTGCTACGATTGGTTTACCTATGACAACCGGATCGTTCCCTGAACCGCTTGCACCCGGCACAAAAACCTTATCGCTATCTAAATAATTTTTGTTTTTATTTATATCGTCGCGATTTACATATTCTATTTTTCTCACCTGATTTTCAATATGATACAGCTTCGTATTATGCTGTGCTGTACAACTTGAATATACCTGCAAGGGATTTTTACGACTAGTCTTAGGATTCGACGATATGCCAAAAGGCGTATCGTTGGAAATAATCGAATCTACGCATCTTTTTCCCTCGTTTACTTGTTGAACTTTACCCACGACTTCTGCCAGCATTGGGCTTCTGATAATTATGTCAAACTGCGACAAATCGCGCAAACTCCGCGATATGTTTTCCCCTTCGTGAAGGATGTACTCGCATCCCCCCCCCCGTTATATTCTTTGTTTAGTAAATAATAACATATACCTCCCTTTATTTCCACCTCTGAAAACACCTCTGTCCCATTGGCAAACACGACTATTTTAGCTAGATTTTTTGATTTTATCATATGCGTCCTAAATTCGCTGAGAAGATTTTCTCTGCCTCCAGCAAACCATCTAGCCGGCATAATTAAAGAAACATAATTTGGTGTCAGTTGCTCTGCCACCATTGCAAAATGCTGATAAATCGGCGCATCATTACTTCCGCCTGAACCACCCTCAAATTGATACGGCGGATTACCTACAACTGCGTCAAATTTCATTGTCCCGTTCTCCTTGTTCCAAAAACTTCCTCTGGTCACTTTTTTCTTGAATTGCTCTTGCTTTTCTTTCAATTGCATGATGATGTCGTCAAACGCATGCGCGTTGATCTTGTCTTTGCGATAGCCCATAAGGGTACGCTGGGTGATCATCTTCGCCATCTCTGTCTTGCAAATGACAAAGACGTTGTTTTGTACGACATCTTTCCAAACTTCTTCGGCTGTTTTGTCGTTTCTCTTGTCCGCGTCAATCTTGTCCATCTTCGCTCTGAAAAGACTGTACGCCACATAGAGCGGATAGAGCCCCGTCTTTGAGTTGATCTCCAAAATTTTTGCGTCGGGATTCGCCAATGTGTCCGCCGTAACTTTGCCGCGATTCACAAATACCGGATCTTCGATGGTGTCATCAAAGCTTTCGTTAAAGAAATTGTACCCTCCGAGACACTCGCTCATATGCATATTGACGACGCGCCACGGCGTGAGGACGGTCTCCTTGTCCGGGTTCTTGAACAAAGAGAATATCTCCGCAATTCGCTTCACCCTTTCCGTCGGCGGCAGCTCGTCTGCTTCGGACGCCATTTGACGTATACGCAACCCTGCCGACACGAACACGTCTTGGTCGTAGTATTTGACGAAGTTTTTATACATCTCCTTCGTCACGCCCTTTGGCATAAATTCGTCCCACGAAGCTTTGTCTATCAGGTCGGGGAACTTCTCCGCCGTGATATTTTCTCTGATTTTTACATTTGCGCCATAGATCAGCAACGGGATCCTGACCGACAACCCTCTCAAAATCGAGATAAGATTTCTGGTCAGCTCACGCTGTTTCCTTCTCTCAAGCTGTTCCCGTGTCGGCTCCGTTCGAGGCGGACTTCCGCCGTCATTGCCGCTTTGCGCCTCACTGCCGTCAAGACCTTGACTGTTGATGTCGATTTTGTCTTTCTTTTTCCCCGCAGTCGTTTTACCGATTTGCGCTTGCAACTCCTTGAACTTTTGCTTGTCCTCATCCGTCAAATTCATGAACACCGATTCTTTGTACAGATGCTTGTCGTCAAAACCGCTCTTGACGACCATCTCGGTATACGCCTTCTTGAGCTGACGCATCATGCCGTTGACGTTGTACGGCTTCATCTGCGATCCTTCCATCGCAATGACCGGGCAGAATGTCAAGAATTCTTCCACCTTTTCGCGCGTACTCTTTTCGCCGCCACTGTGCTCGAGAGCCTGTGCGACGACCGTCAGCGTCCTGTCCGGAGCGAAGTCGAACACCGAACAATACTCTTTCTTCTTTCCGTTTATGTTTGCCGGGTTTTGCACCCTGAAAATGGTCTGCAAATAGCTGCTCGCCGCCGTCGTGAATTGACCGGCAAGCATGAACACCGCCGTCCACTCCGGCACGGTCACGCCCGTGGTCAACCGTCCGCAAGACAATGTGATTGTATAGCCATCGTCCGGGTCCTCTCCTATCGCGTCCCGCACCATCTTCAACGCGCTGCTCCACTCCTGCTCTTCGTCGCCGTCTCCTGCTACATTGACGATTTTGAACGCGCCGGAACCAAAGACCGGGTGCTCTTTGAGCAATGCACTGAGCGCCTTCGCCTCTTTCACCCCCGGCACCATCCACAAGGTGTGCCGATAGTATGAACGGTATTCCTCTTTCGAAAACGGATAGTTGCTTTCGCTGTCTTCTTTGGTCAACAAGTTCAAGAATGCCACTACGGCGTCTTTGTGAACAAACCCTCCCTTTTCCGCGCCTTCCTGCATGGGCCCGCCGTCCTTTTCGGTGTCGCCTGTCCACGTCCTGAAAAACTCTTTGAACTTGAATGTATTTACATTCTTTTCCACAAACTCCGGGAAAACGTTGTGCAAATCATATGTAAATATTTCGAGTTTGGGCATATCCTCATACGGATTGTGATCGCCGAAGTGCAGTTGTGCCCACTCCTGCTTCGCCCTTTGCTCCATGATGTAATCCCAAGTGAAGATCTCGTTCTCATTGTACTCCGAAAGCAGCTTGAACGGCGTGCCCGACAATTCGAGTATCTTCGTCTTTTTGTCTTTGTTCGCCGTCAACACCGCCTCAATGACCCTTTGTCCGAGCGTTGTCGTCGTGCCTTCATGCGCCTCGTCGATGATCACAAAGTCCCAATCGAGCAAGAAAATGAATTCGTTCTTGTCAAATTTGCCGCCAACCGCGCTCGACCCCCTCAAATCTTGCAACGACGCAAAATAGACGTATTTCTTGTCCGTGTCCACAAGATCTTCAATCTTTTCCCCCTTTGTCTTGGACCCGAAAACATAGTCGGTGTCATAAAAAATTTTATTGAAATCATCGTACCACCCGTCCTTTACGTCGGGTCTGTGCGTATAGATCAACGTCTTTTGAAAACCCATTTCTTTGACGACTTCAAGCGCAGTCAACGTTTTGCCGAAACGCATTTTTGCATTCCAAAGCATCCGGTTTCCTTTTTTGAGATGGTTTATTGTTTTCTTTATTGCATCTGCCTGTTCGGGACGGAAAATAATCGGACTTTTCCCTTTGCTTACATCGGACGACAACAAAGACGAACGCCCTTCCTTGACAGCGGCGATCGCCTTTTTCGCCGTCTCCAGATCGCACTTGAACCATTCTTTCCCCTTGATTTCCGCACCGAAACTCACAACCTCGATGTTTGACCTCTTCAAGACATTGTGCACGTCATGATCGCTGAAAGCCGTGAGCTTCTCTTTGCCCGGCGCGCCTTCCTTTTTGACGGCAATCTCCGTGTACAACAAATCGTACTGTACGCCTGCCGTTTGAGTATATTGATTGATCCTTTCCTTTGCGGCTTTGTTCAATTCCGAACTGTTAGGAACAATTTTTGTGCAATCATCCTTGTTTGTCTTCAGCGTCGCCTCACCGATCTTGACCATATCTCTATGATTTTTGTCGTTGATTCGGAACACATAGATCAATCGATATCGAAAAGATGATTCAAATTTTTTCATTTCTCCCCCTTGATCAGCGAATAAAACTCTATGGATCGCTTTGCCGACCAATCGTATATTCGGCAATATATGCCGTTGTGTTTGCTGTTGTCTTTTGTCCTGCATCCCTCGCAAGACACTTTCTTCGTCTCCTTCCCGAGTAATGTTTCTTCCGTCACTTCTTCGTCGTGGCAGCTGTACGGCACCACAAATTTGAGCCCATCCATTTGCCATATGTTCCACGACAGAACGTTCGCGATTTCTTTGAGATATTCTTTTATCGCCGGCACTCCGAACTTGTTCTCGTAGTGCTCCATGAACGTGTACAGCAGATTCTCACGCGCCAACAATATGTTGTCACCTTGCCAATCGAACCCATACACGCTCTGTATGGCTCGCTTTGCCCACTTGTACCACTCCGGCTCCGCTTGCACATTTTCCGACACAATTCTCAATTTGCGATCAAGTAGCCCTATCCTGTCTTTGACCGGGATAATCTCTCCCGTAATCGTATCATATCTGCTTGCCAAATATGGCGCCTCTCCGCATGTGATCTCGATTCTGTTCTCCTTCACATAGTCCTGCCACATCTTGCCGCTTTGAGCAAAACATACCGGCTCGGTATTAGTGATCCATCCTTGCTCTTTTTCTGTATTGAAATTGCCGCTCGTACCAAACCATGCGTCATCGATCAAGTTGTTTTGCTTGTTACACACCCATGACGGAGTGAATACTTCTGCCTTGTCCTTGACCCTGTCCGACTGCTCTTCTTGCGTTTTTGCGCTCCTTGGTTTTATTATGTTGCCGAAAAATCCGGTAACCTTTCGCGCCGTTACTTCATCCCTGCAACCATATCCTTCCCCAAGATCCGTATATGCGTCCGTCCCCCAAATAACGTTTTTGCGCGTTGTCTTGTCCCGAAGCAACATTTTGAATACTTCGGGCGTATACGCGAAGAGTTTATTCTCCTGTATATCTTGATATAGACTTGTCCTTTGCGCCAATTTAAACCTCTGCTATTGCCGACTATTAAAATTATAACACACGCGCGCAACGTGCGCAAGCCCAAAATGCACCATGCATGACACATTTTCAAAAGCGATCGCCTTTGCCGAAATCGCCGAAAACCCTTGCTCGTGCCTTTGCCGATCAAGCCAAATCGCTCTAAGTTCACACGAACGCGTTCTGCCCCCCTTCACCCCGAAGTCGTCTCCGACCACGCAAAAATCGGACAAACCGCTGTGTTACGCCGAAATTTTCCGACGCCATGGCAAAATAATGCTCCGCCCGCGCATCTAGTCTATCTCCGCCGTTTCGCCAAACTCATCGAAGTGCTTCCCGATCGAAATTCCGCAACTTGCGCCAAAGTCGTTGCATTTTGCTCTGCGACATGCTATAATATGCCTTGCCCGTGGGGGTATAGCTCAGTTGGTAGAGCGCTTGAATGGCATTCAAGAGGTCAGGGGTTCGACTCCCCTTATCTCCACCAGTGTCGTTAAAGTTTGAACACTATAAAACGAAATACATTTTCGTAAACGGTGTCGCGGGCTTTATCGCATACCATTAAGGAAAAAGCACAAGGTTAAAAACCTTGTGCTTTTTCTATGTCCTGCCCACCCAAAACCCACGTATCTTTTAAAGCTATGCCATCTATATGACCATTGTCTAATAAAAAGCATTAAAGAGTTTTCACATTGTTGTTGAAAACTTTCACATATCTTTCTCCTAGTTGTGCAATATTGATTTATAACAGTATTGTAGAAGTAATCCGATATATTACAATTGAATTTTGAATACATATATTTCCTTAGTTATCGTAATAAAGAGACTGCTTAAGTGGCATACACGGGTTGCTATGTACCGTTTGATATTTTGTATTTATAGAGCGTTCATAAGCCGTATTTAACAAACTTAAAATATTATCATTTAATTTTGTCCACTCAGACCAAACAACATAATCTTTGTTGTCCCAAAGTTTTGTTGGAAAAGTATTTAAATCAATAGTTAGTAAAGTGTCTGTTCTTTTTGGTAAATGTACGCCGACAATGCCTAACCTCTCGCCCACATTTCCTCTAAGTGCTGTATGTATTTCATGGTCTACATGGGGGCGACTAAAAGTTTCTTTTCCAATTAAGCATAAAAGTACATCACATTGTTTTAATCTCCCACATAAATATGTTCTTATTTTTTCTGCTGATTGCCCATTAAAATTTTTATCTTCGGGAACAGCGTAATAATCAATATTGTGACTTTTTAATATGTTTTCTGCTTTTCTTCTATAAGCACTATCGGCTCTATGATAACTTATAAATACTTTCATTTCAAATTAAAACCCCAAGTAAAATAAGCCCGACCACTATTAGTCCATATAAAACACTTTCTGAGGGTGAAATAAACGCATTAACAATGGAGTAACGCCAACCATTATACTTTTTTAGCGGCATTTCATAGTCTTTTATTTTTAAAATATCTCCACTCTTTACTTGATGAATCACATCATTATAAATAGCAATAAATTTTCTCTCTTTTGATAAATAGAAAGCATCTAAAATCCAAAATAACACAGTTGGAGCTATTGCAATGAATATAAATAGCGTATTTCCGCTACACGAGTTACTAATTGTTGCAACATAAATAGCTATTAGTGCGGATACTATTGTAATAGCCCAACCTTTCATCTGAAAAGAACAAGTATTCATCCTTGAAATATTGCTTTGCAAAAATTCTAAATGTTTTTCGTTAATCCCCATTGCTTTCTCCTATTGATATTAATTAGTTAGTATTATAATAATAGCATATCTTTGAAAAATTTTCAATAAGATATGCTATTAATTAAACTATTAGATATGCTTTGTTGCAACTTGTTTCTTTTTATCTTAGTTCTTTCTTGGCTGACTGTTTGCCGTATAGCGGATAATCTGATAGCAGCAAATCGACTTGGCAATAGTATTCCGTCCTATTTATCTGATATAATACTGTGTGCGTTTTTGCGACTCTCAGTTCCACCATCTGCCGAAGACTCGACAAGTTCGGGTCTTTTTTCTATTATGCGACAGGCGGTGTATATGTGCCGGCAGACGGCGCAGAAAAGGGGGAGTGCACCCCCGATGGGGCGAACCGCGGCAAAGCAAAACCACCTTGCCATGCTGCAAATTTCAACTCACTCGCCCCGTGTGGGGGCGAACCGCTTGTTCCGAACGCGCCGATCATTTTGCGATTATTTCAACTCACTCGCACCATTGACAAACAGGTGCCGACAGCGGCGCATTATCTCTTTCCGGCGACGTCAAGCACCCTCCTCCAAATCACGCGATATCTTTCGTTGCCGAGCCTATTTCCCGTCCTCGTCTTGAGGGTATTTTTTTAAATGCTTTTTCAAACAAACACCCGGAAGCCACGCCATCAAGAAGAGTCCGACAGCGAGCGTGACCATTGTGACGGGCATAAAGACTTTTATGTCCGCTTTCGACAGGTTGATGACCGCCGTCTCGACGGCGATGAGCGCGCCTACAAAGAGCATGGTGAGCGCGAACACGGTGTTTGCAAACTTCCAATTACGCTCGTTTTTTACGGACAGCTTGCTTGCATATCCGAACATGGGGTTGATCTTGGGCTTTGCGATAAGCAAGGCAAGCCCTCCCGCGACAAGCAACGCGGCGACAAACATACCGAATCCCCACCTGATCGCCATTTGCATACGCTATCCTCCCATCTCCCTGTGTTCGAGCGTTATCGCCCTATCTTGCGCATCATATAATGCGAGCGCGGCTCAAAGCCCTGCGCGACATAAAAACCGTATGCGGACTTGTTGGGCGCAAAGACGGTCAGCTCGAAGCGGTCGCAGCCGTTCGAGACAAAAAACTCTTCCGCGGCGGCGAGCAGCGCCTTGCCCACGCCCTTGCCGCGCATATCCTTTGCGACGACGAGGTCGGAGACAAAGCCGCTCTTTGGCGGATTTATCAAAAACGCGTCGTCGCCCTCGCCGAAAAATATCTTGCACGACACAAGTCCGATCGCTTTGCCGTCCGTGACGGCGAGAAAGATCTTGCCGTTTTGCTTTTCGACCTCACGCAAAAGATAGGGCAGGTACTCGTCGCGGAAAGTCGGCTTGGGCGCGCATCCGCCGAGCGACTCCAAATGCAATTGAAGCGTCAAAAGCAAATCCTTTGCGTCCTCTTGATAGAGGGGCGAATATTCAACGATCTCGAATTGTTCCATACAATCATTTTAGCATATACGCCGCGGTTTTGCAAGTTCAGCTTTCGTCGTCCGATCCGTCGCGTCCGGCGACCTCCCAATCGCAAGGGACGTCAACGTCGTCCTCATAGAATATCTCCGCAGCGCGCAATGCGTCGCACAGACTCATCGCCGCGGCGAGCGCCAAACTCAGGCAGTCGCTCCTGCCGTCCGATATCTCCGGCGTCCGTCCCCAATGCTCCTCCGTTCGCTCGAGCGCGCGATATACGGACGAAGCGCTCTTCAAGTGCTTGGCGTCGCTGTCGAACAGCATTTTGAGACGTATCGCCTGCACCATTCTCGTCACGCCGAGCGCCTTTGCCGCGCCGCCGAGCCTGTCCGCATGTCTTTGATACAACCGCTGCGACTCCACGTTCCACACAAACGGCACGCTGCTCCCTATGAACTTCGCCAACGCGTCGAGCGCCTTCGCCGCACTCGTTCCGACAAGCAAATGCTGTCTGCCGACGCTGCCGAGCTCTGGGGAAAGCCTGTCTGCGCCGATGGGCTTGCCGTCGATGTCGGCGTTGACGAAATATTGACAATATTCGGACACAATCCCGTCTGCGACCTTGACGGCGGCGACCTCGACAAAATCGTCTTTGCTCATCATTGCGCCGTCAAACCAAATGATGACGATGTCTTTTGGAAAATTTTTCATATGTACCTCCCGGACGCCATCATCATACAACAAAGCATGCCCCTTTTTCGGGACATGCTCGCACTTTTTAATTTTATGTTGTTACTCTGTCCTGCCGTCGACGTTTTTAGGGTCGACGTCGTGCGCCGTAATGTCTGGCTTGCCCCCTGTCTCATCCAGCCGCAAAAACTCCCAAATCTTTCCCGTGCCCGTGTCTGTTATCGACACTTATAAAAAATGGGCGCAGCGCTTCGTTCAACGCCCGCTTACGCCCTTTCCGCTTTCAGAATATCACGCCTCTTTCCCGTTGTCAATCCAAAAACGGTACATCGGCTTCACTGCCGAAATCCGTCTATTCCCCGTCTTCCTCTTCTTTGGCGGCAGCGTCGTTTTGGGATGCGTCGACGGCATCCGTCCCGGCAGCTTCGGGCTTTGCCTCGCCGTCTTCGGTCGTCTCTGCGCCGTTTTCGCCCCTCTCTTCGTCGCATCCGCTCGGCTCACCGACGGCAGCGGCTGCGTCTCCGCCGACGGTCTCGCCTGTGACCAGCGCAAACAGCCCCTCCGAACTCAACACCGCGATATGCCCCCTGTCCGCATTGCAGACGAGCACCTGTCTGCCCTCAAACTCTTCGAGATGGCGTTCCGCTCCGCAAACGGGGCACTTCTCGGTCGGTTCGAGACGATAGATCTTGCCATCGCAAAGCATGATGGGCGGATGGGCATATCTCAGCTTTTTGATCCCTCTGCCGCTCTTGCGCATCGCGGACAGCGAGCGCGCAGCATACAGCCTTTCGGCAAAGCTCGCCGCGCAATACGCCGCGACGATGAGCAGCGCGAACGCGATCACGACCGTCAATGTGTCGTTCATTTCGGCGAAGCGTATCAGCACAAGCGCCGCAAACGCCGCGACCGTCAACAACGCGAACAACGCAGTCAACGCGACCGACTTGCGATAGTACTTTTCGGCACTTTCGACGAATACCGCGCGAACGGACGCCGACGATTCTTCTGCCGCCTCTTTGACCTCTTCGGCTTGCAGGGACGCCTTGGCGATGAACTCCTTTGTCTCCGCCTCGTTCTTGCGCTTGCGCTCGCCCCATGTCAGACGCTTGCGCTTGCGTTTTTGCTCCGAACCGCAATATTTGCAAAATTGCTCTTCGTCGCCTATCTCTCTGCCGCAGACCCTGCACTTCATGACAACGCCTCTTTTTTACGCTTGCCGATATAGCTCGCGACAAGGACGACCAACGCCGTCGCGAACGCTACAAATGTCAGCCACGCGCCGCCTCCGGCGGTCAATACAAACTCCTTGGTGCTTTGCGAATAGACGGCGATCGCAAAGACCATCCTGACGAGCGCGACAAAGGTCACGACCGCGGTCATGACGATTGCGGCAAGATGCCCGTTTATGCCTTTTACGCACACCAGCACGATAAATCCGATCAAATACAAAGCGGTGACCACAACGATCGCGACCTCTATGACATAGATCGCTATGAACGCCGCGTCCAGCTGAGCGAGCAGCTGTTCGGGATAGCCTTCCATATACGCTTCCGCAAGCTGTTGCATCGTCTCGCTGTCGGCGGTCGCCGGGAAATTTTGGACGAGCCAATGCGCCGCGCCCTCATAGCCGCCGAGCGGCGCAAAGATGATGTCGAGCATCGCCGCGCCGATGTGGAAGTCGTCCTCTTCGAACAACTCCGACGTGCTGTCGCCGAGATCGAGGTCGACCATCGCTTGAACGTCGTATGACGAAATGAACGAAAAAGCGAACGACGCGACGATCGCGACCAACATCACCCACACCCATATGCCGGGAGCGGAGCGGGTCGGCTGCGCTTTGAGCGGCGCCGCCGTGGCGACGGGAGAGTGTTCCGCCGCATTGCGTTTTTTCTTTGACCTTGAAGCCATTGTTCCTCCGAGCGCCTATGCGCTGTCAATATTGTGAGAGCAATTTTCGTCTTGCTCTGTGATCGGGCAAAATTTTTGCCATCTCTTCGTAGAACGCGCGCGAATGCGACGGCACCTTTAAGTGGCAGAGTTCGTGCACGACGACTCCTTCCGCCGCCTCGATCGGGAAGCGCGACAGCCTGAGCGAATAGCGGATGACGTTGCGCTTGCAATAGCATATCCCGAGATATCTCTTGGCGTCGACGATCTTGACCGGAGGCGTTTCAAGCCCCATGATCGCGGCATATTTTGCGGTCGCCGCCGCAGCGAATTTTTCCGTCTCGGCACGTCTGACGCGTTTGAGCGCCTCTTCCCTCTTCCCGTCGGGACCGCGCACGATGAGCTTGTCGCCTTCGATGAGATAGCCGTACCTTTGCGAGACGACGAACTCGGTCTCATAATCTTTGCCCCAAAGCCGAAATGCGGTCGAGCCTATCGTCGGCGCATGACTGTCTCTGAGCGCACGCAGCAACCACTGCTCTTTTGCTCGCACGAACTCCTCGCCGACCGAATAGGACGCGCTGTGCGGTATGCGCACTTCCGCCGCGCAGTTGCGGACCTCGGCGACGCAGCCTTTTCTGCGGCGCGTCTTGACGATCGCAACAGCATATCTCTCGTCCTCGGGGCCGATCGCAACGACCTTTGTCTTCATCTGCCGCGCCTCGGTTCGTTGGTGAGCTGTCCGTTGTCGATGAAGTCGACATAACTGCTTTTGAACCTTTCGAGATCTCCGTCCTTCTTGAAGCTGTACGCGCCGTCTCTGCCGATGATGATATGGTCGAGAAATTTGACGCCGAGTACCTCGAGCGCAGCGATCGCCCACTTTGTGAACTCGACGTCGCTGTATGACGGCTGACAGGTGATCCCGGGGTGGTTGTGGGCGATATAGACGTAGTTGCACCGAAAGTTCTGCGTCAGCATCACGAGTTCGTTGACTCGGATGTGACAGTCGGATTCGCCCCCTCTGCCCAATTCGCAAGCCTGTTTGACCCTTCCCGCGTTGTCGACCAAAAGCGCGACCATCTTCTCTCTCTTTTCGCCTTCGAGCACCGCGGTCATATACTCCACCGCCCTTTCATAGGTGTCGACGCGCACCTTGTCGCTCATTTCGCGCTTGTGGACCTTGTGCGTGATCTCCGCCAGAGACGACAAAAACAGCGCCGCATTGTCGGTCACGTTCGGCACCAATCGCAGCGCCTTCGCGTCGGCGCCGAGCACCGCGTCGAACGACCCGAACTTGGCGATCAGGTTGTGCGCGATCGGATTTGTGTCCTTGCGCGGCACGAACGGATAGAGCAGATATTCGAGGATCTCGTGATCTTCGAGAGAAAGGATCCCGTTCTTTGCGATCCTTGCACGCATCCTCTGTCTGTGGTTGTCGTGCATATGCGCTTCACTCATTTCTCTTCTTTTCTCCTTGTTTTTTGCTACCCGTATCGCGTTCTTTACTCTTTTTGCGGCGTTTGCCCTGCGCGAGCGATTCAAAGAAGTTCTTGATCCTCTCCCCGAACCTGTCGTCTATGACGGTCGCCGCCTTGCGCGACAGCATCAACGTGACAAAGCCTATCGCCATCGCCGCGGCGATATAGCCGATATATTCCGCAGGCAAGGTCTCCATCGCAAGGAAGGTGCCGTCCAAGAAGTTCTTGTCGATATACGCCGCGAGCAGCGACACGCCGAACATCAGCGCGACCGTCGCGAGCCGCAATTTGTCGGGCGGCATGCTGATCACGGTCAGCGCGACGAAGCCCGCCATAGTCAGCGCGTATGTCGCCGCGGTCGCTTTGAGCGCGAACGCCTCTTCGTAAGTCCCGGGGACGTCTATGCACGCGGTCAGGATCAGCATAAAGCCCGTCGCGCAGATGAGCGACACCGCCGCCGGCAGTGAGGATTTGAGGATGTTGCGCAAAAAGTCGCCTTTCGGCCGCGCCCGCGTCGGTTGCAGCGCGAACACGAACGTCGGCACGCCGATGACGAAGAACTCGATCATCAACATCTTTTTGGTGTCGAACGGATAGCTGCTCCTGCCCGTCGCGATCGTGACGATCGCAAAGAGCAGCGTCATGAACATCACGAAGATGTTCTTCATCACATACAGCGCGGACACCTTTTCGACGTTGCCTATGACCTGTCTGCCCTCTTGGACGATGCTCGGTAGCGTCATAAAGTTGTTGTCCATCAGCACTATGCGCGAGATGTTGCGCGCGACCTCGTTTGCTGCGGCGAACGAGATCGAGCAGTCTGCCTGTTTGAGCGCCTTGACGTCGTTGACGCCGTCGCCTATCATCGCGACGGTATGCCCCTTTTGTTGCAAAGACTTGACGACCGCGCACTTCTGCTCCGGCGATATGCGCCCGAACACCGCAGTCTTTTCGGCGTTTTCGGCGATCTGATCGTCGGTCGCGCCGTTGCAATTGAACGTGCTCCCGGCGTTGCGGATGCCTGCCTTTGCGGCGATGTTGCCGACCGTGGTCGGGTCGTCGCCCGAGATGATCTTGATGTCGACTTCGCTGTCGTAGAACCAATCGAGCGTCGTCTTGACGTTGTCGCGCAGCGTGTCCTCGAGCGCGAACACAAAGAGCGGCGTCGTCTTGTTGCGGTCGATGTCGGCGATCGCGCCGTCGAACGACGACAGCAAGATCGTCCTGCGCCCCTTTTCGGACGCAGCCGCGATGAATTCGGCGACCTGTCCGTCCGGCACGCCTACAAAATCGGGGGCGCCGAGCACATAGGTCTTGCCGCCCTCGAGCGTGACCGCGCTGTATTTGCGCGCGCTCGAAAAGCTCATCACATCGGACACGGGCAGCGACTCCGCCTCGCCGGCGCCGTGCAAAAGCGCCATTGCGGTCGACTTGCTGTCCTTTGTCTCCTTCATGATCGTGTTGAGCAGCACGGGCGCCGATATCGTCTCGTCGAGCGCAAGCGTCTCGACAAGTTCGAGCTTGCCGTCGGTGATCGTCCCCGTCTTGTCGAGAAGCAGCACGTCCGCACTCGCCAGCATCTCGATGCCGTAGAGGTCGCGGGCAAGCGCGTGCTTGCGCGACATCTTGAGCACCGACGCCGCAAGCGCCGTCGACGTCAAGAGGAACATGCCGATCGGGATCATGCCCAGCACGCTGCTCGACACCGATATGATCGTGTCCTTCCACGGTCCGCCGACCGCGACGCGTTCGGCGATCAGCAAGAACGCCGCGAGTATCACGAGCACGATCGAGATGCCCTTGATCAACGAGTCGAGCACCGCAAAGATCTTGCTCTTGGGCTTGCCGACGCGCTTTGCTATGCGCGCCACGCCCTCGATGTATCTGTCCTGCCCGACCCTGTCCGCAAGACAGCATGCCTCGCCCGCATGGATCGTGCTCCCGGCGAGTATCGCGTCGCCCGCTCTCTTGCGGACGGGGCGCGATTCGCCCGTCAAAATCGATTCGTCGACCTCGATCTCGCCGCTCTTGACGGTGGAATCGGCGGGCACTTGCGCGCCTGCGGCGACATAGTAGATGTCGTCGAGCACGAGCTCCTGCGTCGCGATCGACGTGCGCTTGCCGTCGCGGACGACGTCGCAGACCGACCGCCCGACCAGCGACAGTCTGTCGACGGTGCGCTTGGCTTTGAACTCCTGCCAAATGCCGATCGCAATGTTGATGAGGATGATGCACGAAGAGATCGCATAATCCCACGCGCCTATCGCGATCAAGAGGATCATCAGCGCGATGGTGACGGTGTTGCAAAAGTTGAAGATGTTCTCGGCGACTATGCGCAGATAGGACTTGCTACCGGTCGAAGTCTTGGTGTTGACAAGCCCCGACTTGACCCTGTCTTCGACCTGCGCCGAACTCAACCCCGTCTCGACGGAAGGATAGATCCTTTCCGCCATTTTCAATTTGAGGGAATCCCTCTTGTGTTTGTGCCTTGCCCTCGCCTTGGCGAGTTTTTGTGCGGCTTTGTTTTCTTTCATTTGCCGATACCCCGGTGGGTCACTTTGATGTCTTGTCGGTGTTGTATTTTTTCGCGACTCTCGCGTCGTCGATCAGATTGTGCAGTCCTTCCCAATGCAGCTGACGGCGCTCGAACCACAGCTTTTGCAGCGTGCCGCGCGCCTTGTCGGGATCGTAGACCTTCTCGTTGTCCTCTCCCTCGAAATGCCTTTCTTCGAGGAAGTCCTCGAACGCTTCGAGCCTGTCGCGGAAGTCTCCGTATCCGCTTTCGGCGGCGCTCCACATCTTCTCCGCAAGCGCGCACGAACGCGGCAGACAGCGTTTGAGCCGCGTCTTTTGGTCTGGGATATATTCCCCCCAAAGCTGCATTTCGCCGCCCAGCGCCTTGCCCTCGGAAAGCGCCTTGGGCTTTGGCTCGAACTCATAACTCTTTTTGAGGCTGATCTGCCCGTACGGAAGGTCGAGATAGGCGTACGCGGAATCGGAATTGATCATCCCGCCGGTCGCGTTGGCGTCCGCATATGTCTCCTCCGCGCTTATGCCGTCCGTATGCCAGAATTGCCAAACGGTGTCCGACGGCATAACGCCCTTCATGCACGCCTCGTTCCAGACCACGGGCTTGAACCCCAGCCCGACGACGTGCTCGGCAACGCGCTTCATGAACCATCCTTGAAGCCGTTCGCTGTCGGCAAGTCCCTCTTTGAGCATACGTTTGCGGCAGTCGGGGCAGATGTCCCAACGCATCTTGGGCGCCTCGTCGCCGCCGATGTGGATATATTCGGTGTAGCCTCGGAACAGCTCCGCCACCTCGTCCAAAACGCGGAACACGAAGTCAAACGTGCTCTCCTTGCCCGCGCACAAAATGTCGTGCTTTACGCCGCTGTGCGTCGCGACGGGCAGCTGCCTGCCGAAACATCCCAATTCGGGATAGCACGCGAGCGCCGCACGCATATGCCCCGGCATATCTATCTCGGGCATCACCGCGATGTTGCGCTCCGCGCAATATTGCAATATGCCGCGCATCTCCGCCTTGGTGTAGTAGCCCTCGTGCGGTTTGCGGTCGAAGTTTGTGTGACTGCGGCGGCTGCCCTTGCGATGAAGTTTGGGATAGGCGTCGCTCTCCAGCCGCCACCCCTGATCGTCGGTCAGGTGCAGATGTATCGCGTTGAGCTTGTGCAGCACGCACAGATCCGCCATCCTGCGCACGTCGTCGACGGGAATGAAGTAGCGCGCGGTGTCGAGCATCATGCCGCGATATTTGCACAGAGGGCTGTCCTTGACGAACACGTCGCGCACCTTGCCGTCCGCCTGCTCCAAGATCTGCGCAAGCGTGACGTAGGCGTAAAGCAAGCCCTTTGCGCCGCACGCGATGTCGACTCTGCCTCCCTTTATCCTGATCTCGCAGCCCTCGTCGGGCAGTGCGCCGTTCCTGTGACGGGACACGACGAGTGTCTTTTCGTCCGCCTCTTCGGGGCGCACGAACTCCGCCTCCGGCAACAGCATCCGAGTAAGATATCTCTCCTCAAAGCCCTCTCCTTCGAGCGCGACCTTGCCGAACTCAAATTCCGCGTCGCCGTACTCGACGGACGAAGGCAGCGGCACAATGCGATATCTCTTCATCGTCAATTCTCCGGTTGAAGGATCATGTACGCCTCGCCGCCGGCGACGCAGATCATCTTTGCCGCGCTGACGGTGTACTCGTTGGCGTAGACGTGGAACTTCTTGCCCAGCCTGTCGCTCGCCGCGACGGACAGCCAATTTGAATTGGGCGCGGACGCAAGCCCCTTGTCGCGGATCGCGTCGATGTCGATCGTCGCGCCGTCCTCGAACTTGTCCTCGAGCTGGTCGAGCGTGACCTTTGTCTTGATGAACCTCTCCGCCCTCTTTTCGGCGTAGATGTATTCGACCGCGTTGGTCGCGAAGTCATCGGGGATCTCATCCGCCTGCGCGCGCGTCGCGGCGTCCTTGACCATATAGCCGTAGCCCTTGCGCTCCACCGTCGTGAAGCCGTCGAGCGTGAGGTCCTTGGCAAAGTCGACCGGCTCGTACTTCTTGGGTTTGATGACCAGCTCTTCGGCGATGCGGTCGATGAGCGCCTTGATCTTGCGCACCGCAAGCCCCGAACGCACGTTGATCATCGTCGGCAGATCGGCGACGCCCTTCTTGTCGCTGACGTCCTTGTGGTGATAGATCTTGGGGTCGAGCGTGTTCGGGTCGATTGCCAAATAGACTTTGAGCGTCTTGCCGTTGATCGCCATGCGCGCGATCTGATTGCGCCCCTTGTTGAAGTTCTCCTTGTGGCGGCTCATGCGGCTGTGCATGCCGTAGGAAAGCAGCGCATTCTTGATGTCGCTGTAAAAGCCCTTGACGTTCTCGTCCGCCAGCCTCAATTTGAGGTCGAACGTATAGCGCGGCTTGGCGCGGCGCGTCTTCGCCTCTGTCTCTATCCAATTGACCGACTCGCGCTCGCGCTCGAACTCTTCGTATCCCTCTTCAGCCGCCTCTTCGGGCTGCGGCTGCGGCTCGGGCTGGGCGACGACGGCGACAGGTCTCGCTTCGAGTTCCGCCACCCTCTCTTTGAGTGCGTTCAGCTCCGTCATCAGATATTCGACCTTGGATTCGAGCTGCTCCGCCTTGCGCATCAAGAACGCCTCTCTGTCGCTCTCGGCGGCGTGCGGCGCGCTCTCTACGACGGTGACGACGCGGCGCTCGCGCAGCGACCTCTCCTCGTCGATCAGCGACATCGTACGCTCGGCGTTGCGCATCAAAAATCCTCCGACCCTCTCCGTCTCGGTCACTCTGCGCTCGAGTTCGGACAGATCTGCCGGCTCCGCGGCGACCGCTGCGGGCGGTATGACCGCGATGACCGCGTCATCCTTCTTGGCTTTCTTCGCCTCTTTCTCCGCCTTTTCTCTCTCCTCGGCGCCCTCTTCGACATAGAGCACTTTGCGCACGTCGACCGTCCTCAGTGCGAGGATGACCTGCATCGCGACCGCGCACACGACCAAAACTATCGCGACGACGATGTCGGCGACCGCATGAGCGAACGCAAGCCTCACAAGCATCGCGATCGCGATCACGACCGTGTTCATCGCGATCGTGTCGCAGAAGTCGACGTTCTTGTAGACGAGACGCGCGACGAGGCTCGCGATGTAGAACACCGCCGCGATCACCGCGCCCACGGTCAAGATCTGATACATCTTTTGGCTCGCCGCGGTATTGACGGCGGTGAAGCCGAACCAGCCCTTCTTCTCGGTGACGATGAACGCGACCATCACCACCGCGGTGACGACCGCCGCCGCATAGGTTGACGGACGCGAGAACATCAGCTTGTAGTATGTCTTGAAGCCCGCGGTCGGCATCGGCTTGGTGTCGACGATGCGGTTGAACTCGGGCTTGTATCTGAACCACCTGATCACCGTCAGCACGACCGCGACCGCGAGCGGTATGTAGTAGAACAGCGGCTGCATTTTGTTGAGCACGTTCTTGTCGACGATGAGCTTTTGGATGATGACCATTATGTCCGCAAAGACGAGCACGAGCAGCGCGGTGTCCAAGCCCTTGACCTTGTGCGACCACACTGCCGAGATCGCATAGCCGAGCGCCGCGACGCCGATGACGCCGGCGAGCACATAGAACACCGTCTCCATCGACGCGATCGTCTCGAGCACGTTGCCGTAGATGTAGTTGTCGAAGATGTAGTGCAAGATGAAGAAGACTCCGGCGAGCGCGATCGCAGACATCACGCCTCCCTTTCTGCTGACCGCGCGGTAGTACCCGAGCGGCTTGACCTTGTCGAACAAGTCCTTTTCTGCCATATTATTCCTCCTCACTGCCGCAGGCGACTGCGATCAGTCTGTAAAGTTCTTGTGCGCAGCAGGCGATCTTCTCCGCGCCCGCCTCGCGCAATTGATGTTCGGATCGATAGCCCCAATCCACTCCCACGAACGCGACGCCCGCCGCCGCGGCGCACGCGACGTCCGTCTCGCCGTCTCCGACATAGACGGTCGCGCCCTTGTCCGCGCCGATCGCGTCCAGCTCTTTGAGCAGCAGCGTCGGGTCGGGCTTGCCCTTGACGCCGTCCTTTTGCCCGACCGCAAAGTCGAGCATGCCGCCGAAGAAGTGGCGGCAGATCTTGCCGACCGCAAAGTCGGGCTTGTTGGACAGCACGCCGAGCGCGTAGCCCTCTTCCTTCAAACGGCGCAGCAGCTGCATGACGCCCGTGTACGGCCTTGTCTGATTGAGACAGTCCTCGCCGTAAATGCTCTCGAACGCCCTCATCACCGAGTCGTACTTGGACGGATCGTCCTCGACGCATCTCTCGATGAGCTTGCGCGCGCCGTTGCCGACAAAGCGCCTGACCTCGTCGATCGAGCGATAGGGCAGCCCGTTCTCCCACAGCGCGGAATTGACCGCGTTGGCGATGTCCGCGATGGTGTTCAAAAGCGTGCCGTCAAGATCGAATATTACCGCTTTTTTCATATACAAATACCGCAAGCGCGCCCCTTTCGACGGTGACGCGAGCCGTCTTTGCGACGGTCGCGTTGCTCACTCCGAGCGCAAAGTCGAAGCCGAGCGCTGCGTCCTCCAATTCGTATTCAAACCCCTTCAGCGACACCCCTTTGCTCTCGCCGAACGAGAACACGGACACACGGCTCCCCGGCGCCGCCGCCACCTCGAGCGACCCGTTCGCAACGAAAAAGACGTCGCAGTCCCTGCCGTGCATCACCGCTCTCTTGCCCATTTCGGCAAGCCGAATGCCGAGTTGCAGATTTGCGACCGCATGGTCGAGTTTGCCGCCGAGCACCGCATAAAAATGCAGTTCGTCGCATCCTCTTTCGACCGCGAGCATCGCCGCCTCCCATGTGTCGGTGAAGTCCTTTCTGACGTTGAGTTTGACGACCTCGACGCCGCTCGGCACATAGCCGAGCGAATCGTAATCGCCGACCGCGACGTCCGCAAGCGAGGCGACGCCCGGCTGAGCCCAGCCCGCGTCCGCGGCGATCACGAGATCGCCCTCGTCTTTGCAAAACGGCACAAAGTCGTCCGCCGCCCCGACGACGATCGCTCTCATCCGGCGATCATCCGATACAGCTCTTCAAGCTGCGGTCTGTCCAGGATCTCGGGGACGGGATAGAGCGGGCAAGCCTCCTTGAACGCCCTGTCCGCCATCAGCGGGATGTCATCGGGCTTGATGCCCTCGATCGCGGTCGGGATGCCCATCTCCGCGTTCATCTCCCTGATCTTGGCGACGAACTTCGCCGCCTTTGTCTCCTCGTCGTCGCCCGCGCCCACACCGACGATGTCGGCGAGCCGTGCGAGCGGCTTTGCCGCGCTCTTGCCGTAATATTCGAGTACGACCGGCAGTAGCACCGCATTGGCAAGCCCGTGCGGCGTGCCGTAAAAGCCTCCCAGCGCGTGGGCGAGCGCGTGCACATAGCCGACGTATGCGCGCGTGAACGCCACGCCCGCATAGTAGGATGCCTTTTGCATATTCGTGCGCGCCTCTATGTCGGCGCCGTCGTCATACGCTTTCTTCAAATTGTCAAAGATCAGCTTGACCGCCTGCTCCGCCCTCGTGCGCGTCAGCTTGGTGTTGCTGCCGCCGATGTACGCCTCGACCGCGTGCGTCAACGCGTCAATGCCGGTCGTCGCGGTCGTCTGCGGCGGAAGCCCGACCGTCATCTTGGGGTCGAGGATCGCATATCTCGGGATGAGCGACACGTCGTTGATCGCATACTTCTCGTGCGTCTCGCTGTCGCTCACGACGGCGGCGAGAGTGGTCTCGCTGCCCGACCCCGCGGTCGTCGGGATCGCATACAGGTCGGGGATGCGCTTGCGGATCTTGAGCAAGCCCTTCATCTGCTTGACCTTCTTTTCGGGACGCGCGGCGCGCGCTCCGACCACCTTCGCGAGGTCCATCGGCGAACCGCCGCCCAAAGCGACGATCGCGTCGCACTCGCCGTTGCGATAGACGGTGAACGCCTCTTCGATGTTATCGATCGTCGGGTTGTTGACCACGCGGTTGAACAGCTCGTACTTGACGCCGGCGCTGTCGAACCCGCGGAGCAAACCGTCCGCCAATCCCTTTTTGAACACGTTGGGACCGGTGACGACAAGCACCTTGCGGTACTTGCCCTTGATCATTGCGCCGAGCCCTTCCGCTCCGCCCTCCGGGGCGAGCAATTGCGGCTCACGCCAAGGCAGCAGCGGCGAGACGAGCTTCATCGTCTTTTGGAACACTCTGCAGTAAAACTTGTAAAACGCATTCATAGCTTCTCTCCATACCGTACCTTTCGTACACTTTTATTATAAATACTCGCGCACGCATAGTCAACAATATCGCGCAATTTGCGCGTCTTGGCGCAAAATTCGCGATATGTTTTTCGATTTTTGCGCGTTTTGCGCCTTTTTGTTTACTTTTTGCCTAATAGGTGGTAAAATGTTTGCGACAGAGCCGCGCATATGCGGCGGAGGTTTTTATGAAAGTTTTGCGCAAACAGGCGAACAGCAAAAGCTGCATCATCTGCGGCATGGACAACCCTCTCGGGGTCAAAGCGCCGTTTTACGAAATGGAGGACAACTCCGTCGTCACGCTGTTTTCTTACCGCAGCGAACACCAAAGCTACCCCGGCAGAGCGCACGGCGGCATGATCACATGCATGCTCGACGAGCTCATCGGCAGAGTGATCTGGTGTTTCGAGCCGGACAAGCTGGCGGTCACTCTCGACATCAAGGTCAAGTTCCGCAAACCCGTCCCCTACGACGCGCCCTTGATCGGAATCGGCAAGATCGTCAAAAACAGCTCGCGCGCCTACGTTGGACAGGCAAAGATCTACGACGCCTCGGGCGCCGTCCTCGCCGAAGGAGAGGCGACCTATTTCAAGATGCCGTCGGCGGCGATCACCGACGCGGACATGCACGAAGAGTTGGACGTGCTCATCCCCGACGACGTCAAAGAGATCGACCTGTCAAACCTCAAATAACGCACACGGGCTCCAAAAAGACAAAAATATCCCCCGGATCTCTCCGGGGGTATTTTTTCATCTTTTTCTGCCGCCGTACCGACGTTTGAAAGCCGGGTCGTCGAGCACTTGACCGAGGACGATCGCGCGCCTCATGTCCTCTTTGGAGACATAGATCTTGTCTTCCTCTTGGGTCATTGCGTCCAGCTTGACAAAGCGCACGCCGTAGTGTTCGCCGCACCCTTCGCGGCTCTTGCCGCCTATGCTGCCCCCGACCGACACCCGCTCCACGCGGTATCTGTCGCCGCCCGAATGCGGGCCCGCGCAATGTTCGGCGTGGTGTCCCGCGCTCGGCGCAGTCTTGCGCTGCACGCTCCTTGCCGGCATGCGCGGCGGTACCGTAGAACGCGACCGTCGCTCGTCGACCGGTTCAAATACGAATTGCGCCTCGTCGATCATCCTTTCGGCAGGCGTCGGCTGTCTGTCCGGCGGCGCGTTCGTCTTTTTGAGTTTGTCTTTCTTGACGTAACTCACGACGCCGATCACTGCGGCGATCACCGCCACAATGAGGAAAAAAACGAATTCGATCATTTCTTCTTGTCTGTCTTTTCCGGTTCGTTTCCGGTCAACGAGTTGCGCATTGCGGTGTCAGCCTGCACGTTTTGCATATTGTAGTAATCCATCACGCCGAGATTGCCGTCGCGCAGCGCCTTTGCCATCGCCTTGGGCACTTCCGCCTCCGCCTCGATGACCAAAGCGCGCATCTCCTGCGACTTCGCCTTCATCTCCTGCTCGAGCGCGACCGCCATCGCACGGCGCTCTTCCGCCTTCGCCTCGGCGATGCGCTTGTCCGCTTCCGCCTGATCCATCTGCAATTGCGCGCCGATGTTGCGCCCTACGTCGATGTCGGCGATGTCGATGGACAAGATCTCGAACGCAGTGCCGTTGTCAAGCCCCTTGTTGAGGACGGTCTTGGAGATCTGATCGGGGTTTTCGAGCACGTCTTTGTGGCTCTCCGCCGAACCGACGGTCGTGACGATGCCCTCGCCGATACGCGCGATGATCGTGTCCTCACCCGCGCCGCCGATGAGGCGCGTGATGTTCGCTCTGACCGTCACGCGCGCTTTGACGCGAAGCTCGATGCCGTCTTTCGCGATCGCCGAAATGGGCGGCGTCTCGATGACCTTGGGGTTGACCGACACCTTGACCGCGTTGAGCACGTCGCGGCCGGCAAGGTCGATCGCCCTCGCCGTCTCCGGCTCCAGCTTGATGTTGGCGCTGTGCGCGCTGATCAACGCGTTGACGACCTTAATCGCGTCGCCCTTGGCGAGAACGTGCGTTTCGAGCTCGTCGATCGTGACGTTGAGTCCCGCCTTTGACGCGCTGATGTACGCGTCAACGATGGTCGCGACTTTGACGCCGCGCCACTTCATTCCGATGAGCCTCGCCATCGGCACCTTGACGCCCGATACGAGCGCGCGGAACCATATCCTGACGGGCAGTACGCCGAAAATCACGGCGATGAGAGCAAGGACGACGACGCACGCGATGATGATACCGGTGATCTCGCCCGCGCTCATGGCAAGCAATGTGAACATTCACTCCTCCCTTTCGATCTGTTTGACCGTTATTTTGCCGCCCTCGACGCTGTCGACGACGATCTTGCAACCTTTGGCGACGAACACGGAATTGGACACAACGTCATATTCCTTGCCGTCGATCTCCGCCTTCCCCGACGGGCGAAGCGCGCAAAGCGTCACGCCCTCTTTGCCCACGAGCTCTTCAAAATTGCCCGTGCCGAGCGTGTGCCCCGTCGAAACCGCGGTATCCTTGTTGACCAGCCCCGTCCGGGCAAGCCATCCCTTTTTGAGCGCGATCATCATGATCACCGCAGCCAGAGCCAGCACCCCCAATACGATCGCCAACAAGACGAAAAATTGTATGATGGGGTTACCGCCGCCGCTGTTGTAAATGCGCACAATGATCCCGATCACCACCAAGATCCCGCCGGCGATCCCGAAAAAACCGAACCCCGGCTGAAAGATCTCGACAATAATCAAGATCATTCCCAATATGAGGCAAATCGCCGGAATCCACCCGATCTCCGTGAAAACCAGCGCCACCTCTTGCCAAAATGTCATTTCTCCCTCCTTACGCGCCTACGCGCGCAACTATATTATAAATATACCAAATCCTTAGGCGGTTGTCAATAAGAGAATTGTGCACCGATCGTGTAAACGTATGAATATACGCTTGTTGATGTTTGTCTCCTCTCTCCTCCTTCAATGAGAATTTGTTTCTATTGCATCATCCACACGTTCAACTGCACCATCAAACTGTTGCAAAAAAGCTATCGCCAGCTTTCGATCCAATTTGTCGTGTATCTTTTGGTTTTCATAGCTACGCAGACAATTGTAACACGATGGGTCGCAATTACACGATTCCATAGCATGCAGAGCTGACATAAAGACGTTATGCAACATCTTTCCGTCTTCTGTAACCAATCTTCTAGAATGTCCAGCTCCTCCGGGGACAGCATCGTAAATAATAATGGAAAACTTCAACACGCCGTCAATGATTTCTTTCGAAAGACATGCTTTTATGTCTCGCCTTTCGATATTCAAATCTTTTGACATCGCATTTAATAACGCATACAAGACCGATACCATCGTATTGTAATCCGATGTGTCACACTCAAATGAAATTTTCGCCACATCCGTCTTGAACTCATGATGCAACGATCGCCTTTCAAGAGTTACTCCCTTACATTTATATTGCCCATATAGACTTTCATGCGGCTTTGAAATCGTTACACTCAACGCTCCTTCTTTCATCTGTTTTTCTATTATTTTGTCTCCGATATTTTCATCTTCAGCAATCGCATAACCACAAATCGGACACACATAGAAACTATTAACAGACTTAACAAGAAGAGAGTCGTTAGTAGTGGACTCCACTATCACTTCTATTGCATTAAACAGATATTTATGCTTCTCGATTGTCTTCGCTGCCACATTGCCGATATAGTAATCTTCGGAACGATAATTTTTCTCCTGTCGTGTCATCGGCACATCTCGATCTTTTCGTTCCGCAACAAACCCCGAACGCGGCTCAATGCTTTCATTAAAATCAATTTCCGTCAGCTTGGCTCCACAGGCGGAACATTTTATGCCTTCCTGTGAAATGGGCGTAATACTGTAGTTAACGGTATTGCAATTGTTGTTGTAACACACACCTATATATCCCGTGTACCATTCTTTCCTGTCTTTCCCTATTGCAGTTTTTTTGATGTACCGACTAGTATATAGCCTGCCGTCTGCTACCACTTCCGATGACGGTGCGTACTCAGCTATAGCTATTTGCAAATCTCTGCTCAATCTCAATTTGGGAACATTTCTTGCTGTCGAGTTTTGTTGCAATTCTACCGTATTTACAGGAAAGCCGTATCTCGGAAGAATGTTCCCTCTTGCAAGAAAATCTATCAACTTGTTTGTAGTGTAATGGCGTCTCTTGTTTTCGCAATCGTTCGCTTTTTGAAAGTCGTTGTCTTTCTTGAATTGCTCTATCAGCTTACAAAAGTTTTGCACGTTACTTTCATATTCTTGTATCAATTGCGTAAACACCCCTTCTTCTCCGCTAAACTCTTCGATCCAAGAAAAATCATCAATTCCCAACCTCTTATGAAACTCGTTTGTGTTGGGAATCGACCTCTTTAGCATCTGCAACAAGTCCGCAGGGCTGCTGTTTATCCACTCGATAAACCCTTTATATCCCTTGTCGTTTATAAATTTATGCGCATCATTATGATTGTATTGATCCTCATGTTGCGCAAAATACATACTTAAGGCAACCGCATAAATATGTCTTCTCGCAATTTTCTCGTTGTCCACTTTGAACAACGGCGGCAGTATCGTCCCCTTTATCATTTGTTTTGGCGCTTTGAAAAACGCTAAATCGTGGGAACTAAGTTTTGCATATGTCAACACAAAAGCGGCTGCATCCAGACTGCGCCCCGCGCGACCGGCGCGTTGAGCATAATTGGATGGCAACGGCGGAACATCGCGCATAAACACAGCTTCAAGGTCGCCCACGTCAACCCCCATTTCAAATGTTGTCGAACATGATAAAGCGTTAATCTCTTTCCTAATAAACAGCTCTTGGTATTCGGCACTCTCCTTTTTGCTGAGCTGGGCAGTATGCTCTTTAATCAATAGCGGAGCCATCCTATCGCTCAAATAGAGTTTTACATAATGATTTTCTCTTGCTATCTCCCCTGGATCAATTTCCTCAACTTCACCCTTGCACTTAGTGCTCGGACAGTATCCTAAATTGAATTGTGTAACCCTCCCGCACTTTTTACATCTGTACCAATGTGTTTCTGGAGATCCCTTTATTTTGACTCTAAAATTCTTTGCCCGAATGACATAAGTTCCATCCTTGTTCAAGTCTTCCATGCAATATTGATTGCCGTTCTCTGGTTTTGCAAGATATTCGAAATATTGCCGCAAAAACTCATTCGCTTCTTTCTCAGACACCTTCAATACTTCGCAAACGTATCGCATCCTGTTTGACGAGAAAAAACCATCTCCCCTTGCTTTAGGCAACCAATTCTTTACAAACGGCTTTTCCCCCGTCGCAGGCGTCGTTAATGAAACAAATCTTTGTACCGGGGAATAAAATATATATTCGCGATCATTGTCGTCTATATCGCTATCCGAATCAGCACATATCGCTCCCATCTTGACAATCTCAAATATCAACATGTCTAATAGGGCTTTAACCGAAGATGCATCGACTTTGTATAGTTGAGCCACCATCTCAATGATTTCCGGAGTATTGCCTCTATATTCGAACTGTATTTGTCCTAATGATGTAAGCGATGTAGGCGAATTATATCTTACAAGCTCGTTTAACATCGCCACCCATGCATTTTTTCTGCTTTCTTCTGTAGAATTGCTTGCATCGGAATTGCTTTTTGCAAAACTTTTCCTTGTCGTAAAGAGGTTATTCAATAACGTCACAAATTCAGAAATTGCGATATCGTTAGCCGCTAGGCTTTCTCTCTTCTCTTCGATAATACGGCAAATGCCGCGCCGACGTAAAAACTCATCATAGCTCTTACCCAGATAGCATGCGAACTTAGCGGCTTCTTGTCGGCTGTCTGAAAAAACTAGAAATTGTCGCCCCTTTTTCCTCTCCTTCTTGTTCTGCAGCGCTATCTGTCCAAATATGTTTGTAGTTCGACTTTGATTGGCTGTTTCTTCCGTATATTCTGATTCAGGCAACTCCTCATACAGTGCCGTAGCCAAAACTGATGTCGCCGCGTCGTTCCCAAGATACATTCTTTGATATCTACCAACATGACAATTCCCACATCTCGCTCCGTTGCTGAGGATTTTCCCTTTTACCACCTTAATAAAGTCGTTCGCGCCGCAATCACAATGTCTATGAACCGTATCGTTTTCCGCTATCATACTCCCGCATTTTTTACACAGAAAGAACTTTTCCTGCTTGGCGTTTGTCTCTTCTTCGTCAACTTCTTCTTGATTATCATCCTTGTCAAAGTAAAAATATTCTACTTCTTCTTCCAGCTTACTTGTCTGTTCAAGTTTGCCGTTTTTAAGTTTGCCTACCAAAGCAATCCTACCGCAATCGCTACAGACTGCAACCTCAAATACCGCCGTTTCCTCTGAGTTGTTCTTGTATACTCTTTGTCTGTTTAAAAACAACTTCTTATCTGCGCGCAACGTAATATAGCATCCTTCCAAGCTACGTATAAAAAAATGATATCTAGCGTCTATCAAGGATTTACCGTTTTTTTGCGCACGTATACACAATGAAATAAATGCTGTGACCACGTCTATGGGAACTCTCAGCTTTTCGCTTATTTCAGACAAATCGTATACTTCTTTTGTAAGCATACGTAACTCATTGTACAAGTCTGAACACGCCAAAAACTCGTATAACAACTCCTTTTCGTCTTTTTCTTTGTCTGCTTTGATTCCATATTCATTGAGCGTCTGCCACACATACCTCTTTTTGTCCGCAAGTTTTTCGTATAGTTCAACGGGATAGTTTTTAATTGTCTTCGCTTGAACATATTCCTCTCTTTCCGCCCGGATAATATTTCTCTTGTCAAAGCTTACACCGCACAGATTTTCAGCAAAAGTAACAATGTCATCATCCACACTGTTATCATAACCTAGAGTAGCACTCGTTAAAATGAATTGGGTCTCTTTTGTTGCCGAGATCCTTGCCTTTAGCCTGCGCAACAAAATAGCTGTTTCGATACCTGTAGCTCCTGTGTATATATGCGCCTCATCCAAAACAACAAATCTAAAATCGGCATCGCTGAAAAGTACATCGTCCTTTGGACGCAAGAGCAGGTGTTCCAGCATCGCATAATTCGTAAACAGGATATTTGGAGGCGATTGCTTCATCTCGTCTCGGGATAGTTTCTCGTTAGGCAACCTATGTTGTAACTCGTGTATTTTTTCATTGGCAAACATGGCCTCATATACGGCTATCGCTTGTTCTTCTTCATTTTCCGTTCCACCGTTATACACACCAAATGTTATATCGGGATAGTACATTAGAATCTCTCGTATATTCTTCATTTGGTCGTTTGCCAATGCGTTCATGGGATAAATAAACAAGGCCCGAACCCCTTTATTGAGCGTTCCTTGTTCTTTTTCTTTCAACAGCTCGTTAAGCACCGGTATCAGGAAACAATTAGTTTTTCCACTTCCGGTTCCGGTGGACACAACGACGTTGTTCCCCCCAACGATTGCTTTAATTGCTTTTTCTTGATGCAAATACAATTTGCGATCCAATGGCAATTTATGTTTGTATAACTTCCCATTTGGTTTGTTTGCCTCAAGCTCTCTAAAAAGAGGTGATAACAGGCACTCTGTATCGCTTATAAGCTCTTCAATAGATTTTCCGCTTTTGAAGACGTCATTCATTTCGAGTAGAGGACCTTGAGCTATATGTTTTTGCAATTCGCGCACAAGTTGCTTTTGCAGTTCTTTGTCTGCAAACGTATGGATTGTTGCGATATAATCGATGAACTCTTCTTTTATATTGGCTGCCGCCTGCGCCGGATTAAACATTGGCTTCCTCCTCTTCGGTATCAAAAAGGAAATAGTCTATTCCCCTTGTTCCTTTATTTATATTGCTGATTCTATTGTTACTGTCAAGCGTAAACTCGCCCAAAAAATCTGTCATATCCTGCGGATTGACCCCTGCAACGATAAAACATGATCTCTCGCTTTTGAGCTCTAATCTTATAGGATTTGTCTTTTCCTCTACACCGTCGCTGTTTTTCATGAGATCCAAATACACCTTTTTCCCTCTCTTGTTGACAATAAAAACCCTCCCCATGTAATACAGGCAATTGTCCTGCTCTCCCACATACGATAATTCATCTACATAAATGGGTGCGATCTCCTCGCATGTCCTTTCATTCGTTAATCGAACTTTTTTTATTAATATTCGTTTTCCTTTAAATCGCAATTTGTTAATATCGCCAATGATTATTCTGTCACATTTATAAATAGGACAGAATTCCTCCCTAAAACCACAGCTTTTCTTTATATCGATTTCTACTTGATATATTCCTTCCTCTAACTTTTTGGGCAACAATATTCTTTGCTCCTTAATGCCAGCAATACTAATTTGTTCATTAATCTTTTTGTTTGCTATGACAACCTTAAATTCAGGTTCGCTTTCGCCCACAAATGCTTTGCTTGCATCCCACAGCAGTTCGTTTGTTGTTATTTCAAATGGCGTTTGTTTAAATTTTTGTTTATAGCAAATGGTCACAATCGGCATCTTGATTGTTGTATTCTCCACTTCAACATATACGGTTAGCTCGTCGAGGTCGCATTGTAACATCGCCCAAATTTTTTCTCCGAGCTTGTATGAATTTGGCGCCGCCCCTGTCTGCAAAACAACGTTGTCGCCAAAGTCGTTCCTTAAACTGACACTGTAAGAAGTTATTTCAGGCGGTAGCTCTATCGTAAGTTCTGCAGCATTCGTATAAGTCTTGTACCAAACTTCTCCGCCATATCTCGATGTAAAATTTCCACAATCGATTCCCCACTTAAGAATCGGCGGAGACAAAAGCAATTCACCGTTCTCGAATGGTAATACTATTTCTCCCTGATTAGCGTCAAATTCTTTTCTTTTGTCAAATCTATCAGTTTGAAAGTGAACTTCTCCCATACAATCATTATCATAGTATAGAGGTTTACTATAGCTAATCCGTATGTTTTCAAATTTGACAACATTGTATGTTGCCACTATTTTGTTGTCCGCATAGCTAAATATGCTAATCTTTTGCGGTTCCCCAGCCTTTAAAAGTTGCGATACCGAATATATTTTCTTTCCGTTTATCTCTTGATAATCAAAATCTTTCAGTTTGAATTCTACTGATTCGTACCGAACTCCATATTTCGTTATATCAAGTTCCGTTGCCGCTACAACTCGCAAATCCCCATCTATTACCATATATTCTTCCCCTGCACGTACAAACCTTGTTCCGTTTATATCGTCCGAAATAAAGCTTAAGCTTCTGTCTTTCCTCTCCTCTAAAAACAATACCACGCGATTGCGAAATTGCAGCATCTCTCCCGCTCTTGGAGATAAAGCGAATATATTTCGTCTTCTTCTTTTTATCTCTTTTGGATGGCTATTGGAAACGATTTCCTCTTGTTTCGGCGCAAACAATATATAATTTCCCGGTTTACATTCATCCTGTAAGATTTCACGTCCTTCCGCAAACAAAATAAATTCTCTATACAAACTCGTTCCGGAATCAAAAATCTTTTCGTCACCTTGCACTATTTTTATTGAAATCTCGATATCTTCTCCATCAATTGCAAACTCCTCCGGATTAAGTGTTATTTCTTCTGTTGCCGCAGAAAGGCCGGAGCCATACATTGGCATTTCCTGTTTTTTTACAAGTTCTGTGCTTTGATAAAGCTCCATTATCGGCTTTGTTTCAAAGTCTTTCTTCAGCCGAATACTCGGTATAGTCAACTGCACATTTGAACCGTAACTATATCTGGGTCTAATGGTTGTATAATCGGTGATAGCACGATGCCCCATTTCTTTCTTTTTACAATCTCTTATGCCAAAGTTTTTTCTTTTTCTTTTCCACCAATCACAAAAAATCTCGCTAAAATATGTTTCTGCTTGAACAATTCCCCCCTCGAATTCTTGACATAATAGATTGACCGTACTTTCAATACTATCCCTCATTTCATCAGGTTTTTCAATCGCCAACCTCTTTATCCCGGCCCGTAAAGCATATACATTTCCACCAAGCCTAAAATCGTTATCCAAAGATTCCTCACCTGAAAAATTTCTCTTTAACTCTTCGCCAACAAGCTTAAAAATCTCATCACCTCTGACATATGTAAAATTCATATCATTCGCAAACACCCGCCAACATAATTCAAAAAATGCTTCCGTAGAGCTACGTGGAGCAAATGCGTGTGCCAATAATGTGGCATAATACCGCTTCTGTCCTTCGGATAAATATAAAATTTTTCCCTGCGCCCCCAGTCTGTCTATTACGCCAATAAGAGTATTATACGGCCTGCTCCCATCGCCAATCAAAGTTTTATAGATGCATTCCCAAAACGTTTCCTCGTCTGACTTCCAATCTTTTATCGCGTTTACCATTGCAACAAAAATTATCTCGTCATCTTCAATCGCCAAATGCTTTTTGCTACGAATAATATTGCCGGCAAGTTCATATATTTCAGCCAGCTCTTTCCCCGAAAAACCAATGTCGCCCACAAACGTTTGCCCCATTGCTTCTTTTATCTTTTGTGTCTCCCTCATAAAATTCTCCCTTTTATCCCACAAAAAATTGTTGTTTTTTGTTTTGCGGTTACAAATTCCGCAGCTTTACGTTGCCAACCGTACACACATCATTTGTACTGCTTTCCTCGCCGGATAGCGGCTTTCCTGTAATTTTACTATATAACATCTAAGTAAGGTTGTCAACGCCTTTTACCAATATCCACAATTGTTTTCGTTGGTCTGTCAAACATCTGTTACACTTTTACTGTTAAAATAACCGGCAACGTAAGGTTAGGCGACCTCCTTCCAAGCGGGTGCATAGGCGTTTGGTTGTACTCTCTATCGTATCGCTTTAATTGGTCTTGTAGATCGGCGAGGCTGTAGAAGCTGTGCTTGGAGTAGAAGCGCTCATTGTCTTTGCGGTGGCTTCTTTCCACTTTGCCGTTGTGCCTCGGCGTATATGCACGGATTTGCTTATGCTGTTTCGTTTGGGTAGAGTTCTTTTTTCGAGCAACGTCGCACCAAGCAACACCTCAAAAGCACAACAAGCCGCAAGGATCCTTTGCTGCGCTCTCCTCCATCTTTTACGCGTCTTTTGCCTTCAAATGTACATCATCTCAATATTTTCGTAAAATTTTTGTCTGAATTTGTCGAAAACGCTTGACTTATGTCTTTCATTACACTAAACTGAAATTAATAAATCTTGTCACGGGAGATAAATTATGAGAAAAATTGCCGTTTTCGGAGTGGTTTTTGTTGCGGTTGCTTTGGCTGTTTGCCTTGTTTCTTGCTCCTCTCCTTCGGCGGTGATCTACTTCTCTGTCAACGGCGAGATCGTACACTCTCAAGTCGTCACCGAGACCTCCGGCTTGGACGATTTCACCCCCTCTCTCACAAACGGTACCTTCTTGGGATGGTTCACGGATGAAGCGTGCACCATCCCTTTTTCTTTTCATAACTACATCCTCGCGGGGACGTTTGAGGACATCACCGTATACGCTCTCGTCTCGCATGACAACACCGGATCAAACCCTCCCGAGATATGGGACGACTCTTGCGAACATGACCTGCAGCACCTTGCCGCCAAATCTTCCACCTGCTCCGAACGAGGCAATCTCGAGTGCTGGTATTGCTCTCTTTGCGAGCAATATTTCACAGACGAAACTTGCGAGACATACATAAGTCCATTCTTGGACCGTCTCGGTCACGAGACAACCTTTGTCCCTGCAAAGGCGGCGACCTGCACCGAGGACGGAACACATGAACATTGGCATTGCTCCCGTTGCGGGCTCGACTTTGAGGACGAAGATTGCACCGTTGAATTGACAAACGCCGTCTTCTCAAACTCGGGACATGTTCTTGTTTATCACCCGGAAGAGCCATCCACCTGCACCTCTTCCGGGCACCTCGAGTATTGGACGTGTTCCGTGTGCAAAGACAGCTTCTCTTCAAGAGATGCATTCGAAGCCGTCCCTCTCGAGTCGCTGCAGAAAGAACTCCTTCCTCACAGCTACTCTGTGTCGGAGATCTCCCAAACCCCGTCCGCGACAAAGTCGGGCAACGCTCTGCTGGTCTGCTCCTGCGGCGAGACCGCCCTGTTGACCCTGCCCGCTTTGTCCGCCGCGGATTATGCCATTTTCTCCGTTCCGTCCACCTGCACCGAGCACGGCTCGGACACCTATACCCTGTTGGGCGCATATTCCGTACAAATAGTGCAAGAGAAAGCTCTCTCGCCTCACTCCCGCGGAGAGGTCACGGACTACCGTGCTCCGTCTTGCACTGAATCCGGCTCTACCGGCTTTGTGCTTTGCTCCCAATGCGGAACCGTATTGTCTCCGTCCAAACCAATCCCCGCAAACGGACATGATTGGGCCAAGACCATCGTCCCATCCACATGCACCTCCCAAGGATACGTCTTGTCCGTGTGCTCCGCCTGCGGCGAAACCAAACGGAAACTTCTGCCCCTTGCGGACCACTCGTTCACCCTTATCCCCGAAGTTGCGTCCACCTGCGTCCAAGCGGGCGTTGATCGCCATTACAGCTGTTCTTCCTGTTCCGGACTCTTCTCCCTTGACAAAAATCCTTGCACCGAACAAGACCTTGCTCTCCCTCTTTCATCCCACTCACTCGACTCAACGGGAACATGCACCGTATGCGGCTACCGCGAATTGCCTCACGCGCTGTTTGAGCCAAACTCCTCCGGCGGCGTCACCTTTATGGGCTTTGAAGACGGCTATACCTATCCATACGAAGAATTGGTCATCCCCTCGTCCTACAACGATCTTCCCGTGACCGAGATCTCCGAGACCGCCTTCTCCGAATGCGTAAAGAACGTGACCTCTCTCGTTTTGCCGGACAGCTTGTCTTCCCTCCCCGAAGGCGTGCTGTCTGTTTTCTTGGATCATAAAAAGATAACTTCGCTCACTTTACCTTTTGTGGGTACGTCCAAAGACAAAGGCTGCGCCTTGATAAAATTGTTCGACAAAGACGGAAGAAACAACGCCTCTCTCCCCGAAAGTCTCACCTCTGTGACCGTGACGGCTTGCACCTCCCTGTGCGACAACGCCTTTGCCTCGGCGATCTACCTGACTGATATCCGCCTCAACGAGGGCTGTACCGAGATCGGTCTCAAAGCCTTCTCCTCCTGTGTCGCCCTCGAAAATCTATATCTTCCCTCCTCGTTGCAAACGATAGCGGACGATGCCTTCTCCCGCTCTTTCTCTCAAGCGACCGCTCCCACCATCCACTTTGCCGGAAGCGAATCTCAATGGCAGTCCATAGCCGAAAATTGCGACATCCCCGAGGCCTCCCTGTCCTACAAAGAATGACCGCTGACATACAAGATATCCTCTTTGTCTGCTTTTATCGAAATTTGTCGAAAATGTTCTATTTATTGTCCGTTTTGTGATTACTTTGGTTTGTTTTGTCGGTTTTTGTGATTTTGTGTATGCGAATCGTTGACAGCTTATTTGCGTTTGTGATATAAATTGATTATCAAACCCAAGGAGCGTTTATGTTTACCGTTGCTATCGTCGCTTCCGATCCCTCGGACAAAGCCTCTGCCGCAGAGTTCGCCTCTTCCTCTTTGAATGCCGCCGTCGTCTTCCGCGATTCCGTTGCGGCTGCGCTGGAACACAGCCCCCTCTTTGACTGCATCATCGCGTGCGAAGACTCCTTCCGCGACGCCCTCAAAGACCGCTCCCTCTTCCTTCGTATGTCCGGCGCAACGGTGCTCTGTCTCTCAGACAAATTGTTCTTCAAGATAGACCTTTCCCAAAAAGGCTCCTCTCGCTCCGAGGCGAGAGCAAGTGCTTTGCTCTCCTCCCTCATGGCGAAATGCGGCTTCCGCCGCGGCACTCTCGGCTGCAGCTACATCCGAGACGCCGTCCTGATGTGCCTCTTCCTCGACGATCCCCGCCATAAATTGTCCAAAGACATCTATCCGAAGATCGCGCAAAAACACAACGTCCGTCCCGACAATGTCGAGCGCTCCATACGGAACGCCATCCGCGCAGCCGACTCCGACCCCATATCTCACGAACACATGCGCGCTTTGATAGGCAATGTCCGCCCCTCCAACTCCGAAGTCATCTCCGCCCTCACCCAAAAATTGAGTGAAGAATTCTTCCGCGACAGTACGCGCGACTAACCGCAAACAAGGCTTTGTTTCGATCCTTCACCCAGATGGGGCGAACCACCTCGCCGAACATTTCCGCATTGCGGTCGATGATTTCAACTCACTCGCCCCGTATGGGGCGAACCGAGTGGGAATAGCGGAAATCGATTTAGTATCCATACGAAATTACATCGCTCTAAAACAATCTGCCGCCGCCATATCGCGCCTTTGCAGTTTAGTACCCATACGAAATTACATCGCTCTAAAACGAGTTTGTCCGTTTCTACGAGGGCAAGCAAGTTTAGTATCCATACGAAATTACATCGCTCTAAAACAACGTCAGCCCGGTCACTTACGATCACTATGTTTAGTATCCATACGAAATTACATCGCTCTAAAACTGGGACGACATGGACGAGCTGACAATTCCTGTTTAGTATCCATACGAAATTACATCGCTCTAAAACCCATGTCCCTGCATTGCATAGGCGCAAAAAGTTTAGTATCCATACGAAATTACATCGCTCTAAAACAGTGAGGAGGTAATCAAAATTGGCTAATCGGTTTAGTATCCATACGAAATTACATCGCTCTAAAACGACGGAGTCCAAAAGCTCGCCGACTCTTCGGTTTAGTATCCATACGAAATTACATCGCTCTAAAACTCTCTGCCCTCGTACTCGCCAATACGCAACGTTTAGTATCCATACGAAATTACATCGCTCTAAAACTGCGGTCTTTCCCGCCGTCTGAATTGTCGCGTTTAGTATCCATACGAAATTACATCGCTCTAAAACACTGAGGAGGTAATCAAAATTGGCTAATCGGTTTAGTATCCATACGAAATTACATCGCTCTAAAACTTTACGGGGGCGGGCGTGCGTGCTAATATCGTTTAGTATCCATACGAAATTACATCGCTCTAAAACTCGAGTACGGTGTGATCGAGCGCTCACCGAGTTTAGTATCCATACGAAATTACATCGCTCTAAAACACGCTGACGGCAAGATATACACCGTCTACGGTTTAGTATCCATACGAAATTACATCGCTCTAAAACGTCATCTTATCCCTACACGCGGTTGAGCATGTTTAGTATCCATACGAAATTACATCGCTCTAAAACAGGCGCAATCTGATATCAGCGACATTATCAGTTTAGTATCCATACGAAATTACATCGCTCTAAAACCACGCAAAGGCAACCGCGTTTTATTTCTTGGTTTAGTATCCATACGAAATTACATCGCTCTAAAACTTCGCGTGTCACGGGTATGCTAAACAGCACGTTTAGTATCCATACGAAATTACATCGCTCTAAAACCGAGGCGTTCGAGGTCGCGCCGTTCGGCTTGTTTAGTATCCATACGAAATTACATCGCTCTAAAACCCGCTGACTTGCCTGCCGCAAGAATACCGAGTTTAGTATCCATACGAAATTACATCGCTCTAAAACCCGTCACGGACGGGGCGGCACGTTGAGGAGGGTTTAGTATCCATACGAAATTACATCGCTCTAAAACAAAGTTCGTTGACTACGCCCATACGTTGCAGTTTAGTATCCATACGAAATTACATCGCTCTAAAACTCGGTTGCCGTTGTAGCCTCTTCCGTATCATGTTTAGTATCCATACGAAATTACATCGCTCTAAAACGGAAGTCGTCCGTGAGCGGCTGCGGCGTAAGTTTAGTATCCATACGAAATTACATCGCTCTAAAACGACTCTTTCGGCAATCCGTCTTTACTTATAGTTTAGTATCCATACGAAATTACATCGCTCTAAAACGATAAGCATCGTTTACAGCCTGCGCATTGAGTTTAGTATCCATACGAAATTACATCGCTCTAAAACGGCTGGTTTAATGGTGACTCTTTGCTTGCGGTTTAGTATCCATACGAAATTACATCGCTCTAAAACTTGATGTTGTAGTCAAAATAGGTCGTTTTCGTTTAGTATCCATACAAAATTACATCGCTCTAAAACTGCATAGCTCGCAAAACTTTCAAATTTCTTGTTTAGTATCCATACGAAATTACATCGCTCTAAAACTTTACGGGGGCGGGCGTCCGCGCTAACATCGTTTAGTATCCATACGAAATTACATCGCTCTAAAACAAGTGTCCAGCTCTATCCATTCGCCGTCTTGTTTAGTATCCATACGAAATTACATCGCTCTAAAACTGCGTTGCAATGCGGGCGTGAAAAACGCTAGTTTAGTATCCATACGAAAGTACATCGCTCTAAAACTCGACCGCGAACGGATGGACGCAGACGACCGTTTAGTATCCATACGAAATTACATCGCTCTAAAACTATGGGGATTGTCTTGTAAGACAGTTGCTTGTTTAGTATCCATACGAAATTACATCGCTCTAAAACTGTCCACGCTCATTTGTTTGTCTGTGATCTTGTTTAGTATCCATACGAAATTACATCGCTCTAAAACCCGCCTGTTGTTTGACGGTCTCCATGACGAGTTTAGTATCCATACGAAATTACATCGCTCTAAAACTGATGTAGTGGTCGAGCTTGTTTGGGTACAGTTTAGTATCCATACGAAATTACATCGCTCTAAAACTTAAGCTTGTGAAGACGATGAAGAACTACAGTTTAGTATCCATACGAAATTACATCGCTCTAAAACCGTCCGTCGCCGCCTGCGAGATGTCGCGAAGTTTAGTATCCATACGAAATTACATCGCTCTAAAACTTATCAAGTATGCGTACAACGAACTCAACGGTTTAGTATCCATACGAAATTACATCGCTCTAAAACTAATAAAGTATATTTTGTGAATTATCAAGAGTTTAGTATCCATACGAAATTACATCGCTCTAAAACAAAAACCATTGCCGTGTTTGCGGTGCCGACGTTTAGTATCCATACGAAATTACATCGCTCTAAAACCCGCCGCCGTATAATGAGGGCGTACTCAAAGTTTAGTATCCATACGAAATTACATCGCTCTAAAACTATTGCGCAGCTCGACGACGTAGAAACCGCGTTTAGTATCCATACGAAATTACATCGCTCTAAAACTGTAACAATTTCAACCGCGCAATCCCCGAAGTTTAGTATCCATACGAAATTACATCGCTCTAAAACAAGGGGCGACGGCTGCGACGCTGTCAACGGGTTTAGTATCCATACGAAATTACATCGCTCTAAAACAGACGCACGCAAAGAACATGCGCCCTCGGCGTTTAGTATCCATACGAAATTACATCGCTCTAAAACAGTCTGCCGCCGCGATGTCTCGACGCTGCATGTTTAGTATCCATACGAAATTACATCGCTCTAAAACAGGAAATGGCTAAAAAGACGGTCGTCAACAGTTTAGTATCCATACGAAATTACATCGCTCTAAAACTTACAATTAAAAATATAAATGTAAAAGGCTGTTTAGTATCCATACGAAATTACATCGCTCTAAAACGCGCTGTCGCTTCCGGCTTTTCGTCTGCTGGTTTAGTATCCATACGAAATTACATCGCTCTAAAACCGAAGGCGAATCAGAATGTTCGGAATGTAAGTTTAGTATCCATACGAAATTACATCGCTCTAAAACCTCAAATCGAGGCGCGAGCGTCAGGCTCGTTATTCCCGGCAATTCCGCATGGATCGTCTTCAAAGAATTTGGTCCGAAAAATCTTTGTCGACAATTATCTTTTTCTCGGCATACAGCTTCTCTTGTCTGTGTGCGCTCTCCACCATGATCAGACCTATGCGATGGCGCAGCGCATTGCGATATACGGACTCGAGCGATAAGTCGTCCATATAAGCTTTTGCTTGGATCAATACCAACACTTTGCACAATTTGAGTTCCGAACACAAGGTAATGAATTGCTCTATCTTGCATGCGACGCTGTCTGTTGCGCAAAACGGCATCAATCCGAACATTGCACAGACATCTTTCACTTCAACTGTGGGCGATGTTTCCAAGTCGACATCGAGACATTGCAAAGTCTCGAGAAAGTATTGTCTGAGCCGAGATATTGAGTTGTCAAGGTTCATCTTCTCTTCCGGATCGGAAAAGACGGAGTTGTCAATATGTTTGTACAATTTACCGAGCAACGTCTTGCCGGAAAGCGAAAGTTCCAACAGGTCGCTCACACAACAAATCGCGTTCGCAGTAAGCATTTTGTCACCGTCCTCAATCGCCACTTCTCTTGCGGGGAATGTCGGATCGGTCAAGTCGAGCAGAACGTTGTTGAAGATCTCGGGACGCATCAGCTCCAAAACGGCTACGTTTTCAAGCAAATCTATCTCCGCATACTCACAATTGTACGCCCTCAATATCATACTATCACCAACTTACTGTCGCTGTCCAGCACATTGGAAGAAAATTCTCCAAGGCAGATGTCCATCATTCCGAATTGCTTTTCGGTCACGGTCAAGATCATTATGCTTCCCTTCTTGGGCATATATTTCTTGACTCGATTTTTGAGCAGTTCGACGGCTGTCGCATTGAGCGCCAACTTGCAATATACCGATTCTTGCAACATCAAAAAACCGTCGTCGAGCAAGTCCTTGCGAAACTTGGCGGCGCTTTTGCGCTCCGAGTGCGTTTCCCTCGGCAAATCGAAAAACAGCAATACCCTCATATATCTGTATACACTCATTCGAATTTATACAAAAGCAATTCGTCGCTTCTGCTCCTGTCGAGACTGTCCGTAATATTCTTAACATAGACGCCTATCGCGTCATGCAATGAATATTCTCTGTCCAACTTGACCCTCTTGTTGAGTAAGCCGACCAGCTCAAACTTGTAATTCTTGTCAAACTCGCGTTTGCCTTGCAGATAGACATACTCGTCCACGATCACGCGCAACGGTTCGATTAGATCACACGAGAAGTTAAATTCATTGAATTCGTTGCAATGATTTATTCCTATCTGTGTCGATCTTCCACATGCTACGACCGCCCTGTTTATATCCGACAATACGATGCTGTATCCATAGTTGAGCGCTGCGTTGACGGCACATTCTTTCTCGCGTGTGAAGTCTTTCCCGAACAATGTATTGAAGTATACCTTTGCCGCATGACCTTCTCGATTGCCTGCGTCGTCCAACTCTATCTCGGCGACATATTCGTCGAGTAGCTCTGCCCTATCGTCAAAGCCGTACTTGCGCAACATCGCCGCTTGATTTACAATCTTTTGCGCAATAATCATCGTGTTGATTGCGCTTGCGACAGAAGCGTCCCATGCGGCTTGCGTCTTCAACTTTTTGGAGCAATTGAAGCACCCGTAATAACCTACCAATTCTCCATACGGATTGCGCTTTTCGTCGCAAAAGACGACCTTGATCTTTTGCCTGTTCAATTCGCACAGCGCGACCCCTGTGATATTCACGGCGGGGCAGGCAATCATCAAATAGTACACTTCGGACAGATGGATCTTTTTCACTTCTTCCGAGCGCAATATCAAATAATTGCCGCCCACGCTGATCTTGCACGGCGAATCTACGATCACGCCACGCCAGCCCAACTCACACTCCTTTGCGCACTCGTTCGCGCAAGCCTGTGATCGAGCGATCGATCCAAGTGACTTCGTCGGGCAAGATCACTTTTCCATCCATCCTTCCATATGTTCCGCCGCCATACTTCTTTTCCAGATCGATTCTTCCCGCTCCTGTTTGAGTAACCGTCAACATGTCTTTGATCAATTTGCGCTTTTCTTCCCATGTCATATGTTCAAGATGCTCACCGGCTATATTGCGCAGCACTGTCGCAAATCTAGCGTATTCCGGGAAAAACTTATCGATTTTAGCGCAATAGTAGTCGATGAACTCGCGCGTTTTCCTGTCAATAAGTTCTCTGTCTTCAACCGATACGTTTTGCGTTTGCTTGTCGCACAACCAAAGCAGTCTCTCGTAACACGAAGCAATTATAAGCTGCGTAGCATTCTGCAATTCGCTATCGCCGGCAATGTAACATCTTTGGCCGTTATACTTGACCATCTGATACTTGTATACAGGGAACAAAATTCTTGCCCCTTTACCGCAATTTGCCTTAACGTATTCATCCGCATTTCCACTGCATTCAACAATGACCGGAATTCCAACCAAGCGATATCGTTTATACTTCTTGCCTTTACCCTCTCCGCAATCCACAGCAACGTAATACGCGTCGTTTTCATTCGTGTACCCGCCGTATATTTCGGGCGGCATCGGTTTTCCGTTGCGATATTTTTGCGGAATCAAATTCTTTTTCCCCGCTCGCGGACCATACAATGTTTGCTTGTAAAATGCCGATTTTGCCTTCCTCTTAAGTTTTTTGACAACAATGCAATCATTGGACGCCATTGTCTTGAATACATTGATGCGGAACGGCTCGTCCCAAACGACCTCGCCGTCTTGATTGATGTTTTGGTGCCTCTCAAACAATCCGAGCACAATGCCGTTCTTCGCCTTTTCGACGTCTTGACCTCTTTGCCTATCCACATCTTTCCTATCGACAAGGTACATTTTGCAAATGCTTCCCCATGTCGGGCACCCCTTATCTTTGAACTGCCCCATGACTGCGGTCAAATAGGCGTCCTTTGCGTGGTGCATATCGTTCAAAGAACGGATCTTATAAAAACCCGCTTTGCCCTCTTCGGCATACTTCATTCGCATTGCATGATTGAGCGACTGTCTTATGCCGCCGATTCGGGCGTTGGGGAATCTCTTTTCGAGCAACTCTCTGACAAGACGGATCGTATAGCTTGTGTCGACCAATTGACGGTTGACAAAGCCTTTGAGATCATCTTCCTCGTAACGCGTCTTTTGAAGCGCGTAGAATTTTTTGCTGCCGATAAAGTGTTTTTTGTACAGAAAGTCCCAGAGCGGCAACATCTTTTTTACCACATCGGGATCCATGCCGAGCCTGTCGCCCTTTGTTTGATTTGCCGTGGTAATGACAAGCACCTTGTTGCTCAAACTGTCGTTTGCGACGACGGAACGCGGCACGATATGGTCGATCTGACAATTGCCCAATTCATCGAATGATATAGGTTGCCCCGTGTACATGCATTTGCCCAATTGCTGCAGCCACAAGAAAAATTTGTCGTCGTCGAGCCTATTTCTCTTGTCCAAAACCTTCAACTTTTCTTCACAATCCTTGTTGAAATAGGCGTCTTTTTTGATAGACTTATACAGCTCGAGCAATGCTTGCACTCGCGATTTTGTCGCTTTTTTGTCCTTCTCTTCAAATGTCGTCTCGAGATAGATCGCATCGGGATCGTCACCTGCGATCTCGCATATCTCGTCAACGACGCGCAATGCGTTCCAAACGCTCTGTTTGACGATCGGCGAGCAACGCAAATCTTTGACGTCGTCATATGCGAACTGCTCGATAACCTCACCGTCGTCGCCGTTAAATTCTTCGGCAAACCCAAGCTCCTTGTCAAACCTTACCTCGTTGAAATTCATGTTGGTGTCGAACATCGTTTCAAGCACGCTCTTGCCGTCGTTTCCGCGCACCTCGATCAAAGCCTTGCGCGAATACGACCCCCAGCCGCTGTAACGCAAACCTGAAAGTTTATTGACCTGCTCTTCGGTGTAGATCCCTTGCGCTTCGAGACGCCTTGTTCGCACCTTTTTGTCTTCGAAAATGGTCAAAATGCGAATGCTCTCTTCATATGCATCAAGGTTGCTTTTGTCAAAATCCTCTTTGAGCTTAGATTTGAAGTCGCAAAGCGCGGTCATCGTTGCCGTCAACCTCTCTTCCGCCATCCCGGTGATCGCCTCTTCTTCGATCGGCTCATTGTACTTGCGCCGAAGGAATACGGCGATGTCCTTCTTGCTCACCTTGCGCTTTTTGCAACACAGAGTCAAGAACATCTCTTTTTTCCACTCGACCGGCAAGGGCTCCCTATCTCTCAATTTCACCTTATTGAGCTCGTTGAGCACAGTGAATGCCTGATAGATGATAGAGTTGCGCGGCAACGCGTCCTCTTGAGGAAAGATCGAACACTTCGAAGTCATCCTTGTGATAAACTTTTCAGCCAATGCGCCCATGTCGACCTTTTCTTCAAAGTTCCACGGCGTCACAACTCCGTCGATTTTTTGCTCGCACCATCCGAACTTGTCCCCTTTGAGCGGTCCGACATAGTACGGGCGACGGAACGTCAACAACGATACGATCTTGCTTTTCTCCTGCGCAAGCAACGGATAGTGCTCGCTCTGCTTGTCGATGATCGCCGCAAGCTCTTTTTCGTTGAATTGATACGGTATATACGAATTCGCGGTAGAATTGATAAGCGGCAAAAAGTCTTCCTTTTCGATCTCCTCCAAGCAATATGCCTTCTCTTCGCTGTCAGGCATCTCTTCGAGCAATTTTTCGACTTGCTTGCAAAAATCTTCGGCGCTCACCCTGTCCTTGAACCACCCCTTGCTCTTGTCGCCGATATAACGCACATAATTGACGTCTTTTGCCTCATTGAAAAACGCCTTGTATTGTTCTTTTGTCATATTGGCTGCAAATACATTTTTGAGCGCCCTGAGATCTTTGCCATGCTTCTCCCAACGATCGATCATCGCCTCGCTGATCGTCCTCTTTCCTCTCAGGATAACATCATACATGACCGCCGTATAGACCTCTTTGAGCTTATAGAACAACTCTTGCTTGTCTTCGAGCGCATCGACATATCCTTCCTCTTTTTCTGCGTAATCGGACGAGGCAAAACTGAATTTGAGCGTTTTGCCGTCGTCTCCGACGATCACGTCGTCATTTCTCTCACCGGCATCGGCAATCGCGTCTGCAACGTCAGACAGTCCTACGGTATATCCGAGCATCGCTCCAAACGCTACCTTTGCATACTTCTTGTATCCGCTATCGGAAAACAGCGAGACTGCTTCGTCAAGGCGTACCGCTCTGGGCTTTGATTTGTCTTTGAGAATCTGAGCAAGCCGATCGACTTTGCCTATGTAATGCATATCTGCGTCGTTGTTCACAAGCTCTTCAAAGAACTTGTTCAACGCTTCTTGCAAATTGGCTCCGCCGGCGTCTATGCTTTGTCCTTCATCCAAAAAGTGCCCTCTGTATTTGACAATGTGATGGATTGCAAGGTAAATCAACCGCGGATCCGCCTTTTCGCTTGACGTCATCAACTCTTTGCGCAAATGATATATCGTGGGATATTTCTCAAAATAATCCTTATCGGTGAAGTCTCCGTCAAACAAATTGTATCTGTTTGAGCGGAAGAACTCCCCCTCTCCGCGCACGAACGCGCTGTCTTTTAGTCTTGCCAAAAAACCGGGGTCGTCTTCGACAAGCATCGGCTCCAGCAACATCTGCAACAAGCGGATCCGCTCCCTTCTCCGCTCGAATCTGCGACGCGCGCTGCGGAAGAGTCTTCTCGCCTTCGCCGTTTGCGCGTTCTCAAACAGAACGGAACCCCACGCATGTTTGCCGTTCAATTTGAGCAGCTTGTACTCGCCGTCGATGACGGCATAACCGACCGAACCCGTTCCGAGATCGAGTCCGATCGTAAATGGTTTGTGAAATTTTGTCATAAAAGTCTTGACAGCCTCCTTATCTTGTGTTATTTTATAGATGTAGCATCCATACGAAATTACATCGTCAAGTTAAAATAAATTTGCTACACTAACCGCCCTTCGGGGCTGTCGCCCACGGGGCGACTTTTTTATTTTGGTCTTTTGACGAACATTTTGCCAATTACCCTATCAACCTAACTTCATGTTTTATTATATCATAAAAGTTTAGACGCGAAAAGAGATTCCCCCAAAAAATTTTTCAATAGACGGCTTATGCCCCGCACGCGGTACAAACTCTACCTTTTCGAGGTCTGTTTTGGCGATATTATAAACATCGATTGTTGCCATCTTCTTCGATAACGCCCCTGCGATCCGTTGTTCGCCGCCGCCTCAACCCTTTTTGCCGTCGTCCGCGAGCGCGGCGATCAGGTGTTCGACGGCGCGTTTTTGTCTTGCAGTCAATTGCGAAAACGCCTGCAACAAGAGCTGTTCGTCGTCGGAGAGGTCGCGGAAGTAGGGCACGAGCCTGATCTGTTCGTCGACGAGCCCGAGCAAAAAATCGGCGGAGGTATCGAAGACGCGCGCAAGGGCAACGACCGCTTCGCCCGACGGAGTGCGCGTGCCGCTCTCCCATTGCGAGACCGTCGCCTGCGACACGCCGACGCGCTCGGCAAGCTGCGCCTGCGTCAATCCGTCCTCCTCGCGCAGAGCCATGATCCTGTTTCCTATCTTCAACAACTCGTCCATGGCGTCATTATAACATCTGTCAAGAGACTGTTGCAAATCATTTTGATATATTTTTATTACAAAACTAATATGCGGGGCAAAATTCGTTGAATTTGCTCGATTTGGGGCGTCTGTTTTCTTTTTCGGAGGCGGCTTTTGCAATAAAATGTTAATCGAAAGCAAAAAGGAGGCATTTTATGCAAAACATCAAACTTCTGATCGTCGACGACGAGCAGGATGTCCGACAAAAACTCGCCGATTCGTTTTCGGCGATCGATGACTTCGAGGTCGTCGCGTGCGCGAAGGACGGGCTTGACGCGATCGCCAAAGCGGAGACGCTGCTCCCCGACGCGATAGTGCTCGATTTGGTCATGCCCTATCTTGACGGATTCGGCGTGCTTGCCAATCTCGACTTTACCAAATTCAAAAAGAGACCGACGATAGTCGTCGCGTCAAACTTGCGCGGCGAGCTGTTTCTCAACAAGGCGTTTTCGGCGGGCGCGGACTATTATATGTTGAAGCCGGTCGACGCGCCGGCGCTTGCGCAGGTATTGCGCGAACTGTGCCGACCCAACACCGTCAAGGCGGCGATGCCGGAAACCGCGGCGGAGCTGACGTCGCGGCGGAACAAGCGGACTCTTGACGAAAAACTTGCCAACATCTTCATTTCCGTGGGGATCCCGGCGCACATAAAGGGCTATCAATTTTTGCGCGAGAGCATAAAACTTGCCATCCGCGACCCCGAGCTGGTCAACGGCATAACCAAAAAACTTTACCCGTCCGTCGCGGAAGTCTTTCACACTTCTCCGTCAAAGGTGGAGCGGGCGATCAGGCACGCGATCGAGGTCGCGTGGAACAGGGGCAAGATCGAGAACATCAACAACGTCTTCGGCATCAAGATCTATTCCGCCAACGACAAACCGACCAACGGCGAGTTCATCGCGCTCTTGGCAGACAAAATGATGATGGAGTGCGTTTGACAAGACTTTTTCCTTCTCTCTCATATGCTCGAAAAGGCGGGCGAAAGCTCTCTCCTTCGTCCGCCTTTTCGAGCGATTATCGACACGGGCGCCTAAATTTTACGGCTGTTTTCTTCCCGACATCTTTCGCATCGTCTTGACGGGATGAAGCAGCATTTGCGGCAAATTCGCGAGCATCACCGCCTTCATCTTGCCTCGCATTGCGGGAGAATAGCAGCTGTGTTTACACTTGCCGCACGCCGGTTTGTCGTCGCCGTACGGGCAGCGCATCCTGTGCGCCGCGACATACTCAAACGTCGCCTGACACTCGGGGCAAAGCCCGTCTTTCACCTTGTGCTTTTTGCGGCAATAGCGCGCGATCATCTCGCGCGAGCGCGCTATGTCCTCTTCGGCTTTTGTCATATCAAGCGACCAATTTCGCCTGTGACAGATCGAGTTTGATCCCGAAGTTGGTGTCGCGCTTCATCACCATGCTCACAAACAGCCTGACAGCGATCTCGCCGTCCAAGGCGCCTCGCGAAACTTCGAATTCGTACCCGTCGTAACCGAACTCGTTCACCGCCGTGCCGGAAATCTCGACTTCTCCTTCGACCAACCTCACATTGTCCATCACGGACGGATCGACGACAAAGATCGCCAATTTGAAGCCGTCCTCGCTCTTTGTGACCTTGACCGTCGACACGCAATACTTCTCCACCATCGACTTGCCCATGACCGACTCGGAGATCACCTCATAGGGCACGAGATACTCCCCTCTTTCATAGTCGTCGATGTCATAGATCTCGTTCAATTTTCTGCCGTCGACGGAATAGCCCTCGGGCGGTTCGATCGTGTCGTCGACGCACGCCGCCATCGCGAACACGCAGCTCAACGCGACGATCACCGCGATCGTGGCGCTCAACAATTTTTTCATAGCGATATCCTCCTTTGTTGACTGCGACAATTATAGCGGATATCGTGCGCCGCCCCATCTAGTTAGCCATCGCTAACTCAAAAACATTTTCTCTCGATTGGCTTTGGCTGCAAAAGGCGACTTTTCCTTGCGTTAGTCTTTGCTTTGGGGTATAATATAGGCGTCGGGAACATATATTTGCCCGAACAAATCATCGAGGTGCAACATGACCGAAAAAATCACTATGATGCAGCAGGAGATCTTCTCCGAGCCCGAGGCGCTTAAGCGCACCGCCAAGGCATGCCGCGCAATGCAAGGCAAGATCCGCGAGGAGTTCGCGAAGCGCAATATCACCAAGATCATCACGATGTCGAGAGGTTCGTCCGACAATGCGTCGACCGTCTTCTCGTTTGTTTGCCCGCTCTATTCGGGCAAACTTGTGGGCAAATATCATCCGTCTTTGACGACGGTCTACGGCGCGGACGTCGACCTGTCCTCGACCTGCATGGTCATCGTCAGCCAAAGCGGCATGTCCAAGGACACCGTCGCGGTGATGGAGGACGCTAAGGCGCGCGGCGCGTTGACGATCGGCGTCACCAACGACGAGAACAGCACCGTCGCCAAGGGCTGTGACATCCACCTCTTCCTCGACGTCGACGAAGAGAAGTCGGTCGCAGCGACCAAGACCTACATCGCCGAGATCATCGCGCTCTATCTGTTGACCGAGTGCGTCGGCAAAGAGGTCGACATGTGCGTCGACAAGATCATCGCCAAGATCCCGTCCGTGCTGGCTCTCAACGACGACATCGCCGCCGTCGCGAAGGACTTGCACGAGCGCAACAACTTCATCATCCTCTCGCGCGGCACTATGTTGGGCTCCGGAGACGAATGCTCGCTCAAGTTGACCGAGTGCTGCTACATCTTCAACCGCTCCTACTCTGCCGCCAACTTTATGCACGGACCGCTGTCCCTGCTTGCCGAAGGCGCGAACGTCATCATGTTTGCTCCGGACGGCAAGTTCAACGACGAGTTCATCTCGATGGCAAAGCGCATCCGCGAAGCGGGCGCGGATCTGACCGCGTTCACCGACATTCCCGAGATTGAGGGGCTTGCCAATCGCTCGATCAAGATGCCTCACGGTTGCGACAAATGCGCGCCCGTCCTCTACGGCGTCGCCGCGTCGCTGCTCGCACTCAACATCGGCAAGGCAAAAGGGCTCAACGTCGACGCGCCGCGCAATCTCAAGAAGGTGACGGTGACGCTGTAACTTTGCTCTTTGAGGGGGCACCATTTCGCTTATCGCTCAAATCAACACCGTCTGCAAGCAAACCGCTTGCAGACGGTATTTTCATATGAGCGGCGAAATGGTTCCCCCTCAATACTCCCCCTCCGACAGGGGACTTGTTCGCTCCGCTCACGCCCCTGCAAGGTGAAGTCCCCGAAGAGCGCGGTCATTCGGGGACTTCGCTATCAAGTCGCGCGGGAAGCGCGGTTCCGCGCGACGCTGAATCGCCGATTTACACGCTTTGAGTAAGTTTTGTTCTTCGCTTTATACTGCGGATTCTTGGCAACCCAAAAATTAACGCTTCGAATCGCAACGGTGGTGATTGCAAATGCAATCGCCGCCGTTTCCCATACTCGCTATTTTTGGTTTTCCCCTCAATACTCCCCTTCCCACGGGACAAGCGCTCACTCGCCGTTCGCGGTCCCGCAAGGTGAAGTCCCCGAAGAGCGCGGTCATTCGGGGACTTCGTTATTGTATTTCGCCCAAGCGCGGTTGGGCGAGATAGATGCTTATCTCATATCTGAGTTTGTTAAGAACCGATTGGTTTAACAGAACCGCGAAGTATCGGGCGAGCGATTTTCGAAGATTTTGCGCCGTGTGGAACGCCGCTTACCTGCCGGTATGCAAGCGACACACGGCGCAAAAGGGCGAAAATGAGCCGTCCGAGACGTGAGATGTGCCGCGCCGCAAAGCGAGCGCGGAACAGAACGGCGCGGTTCCGCGCGACGCGAAACGCAACCTTGTCAAAAAATGCAACTTCGCGTTTTGACTTTTTGATACGGATTCTTGGCAACCCAAAAATTACGCTTCGAATCGCAACGGCGGTGATTGCAAATGCAATCGCCGCCGTTTCTCATACTCGCTGTTTTTGGTTTTCCCCTCAATACTCCGTGGTTCTGTTTATCAAATTGCTCCTTAGGCAAGCCTTTTAAGTTGTCGATTACAAATTGATCTATGCAGATTCTTGGCAGCTCGAAAATAGGCTTTTCGGAACGCCGCCTTTGGATGCGCCTTGCCCGTTTTTTCATATAACAAACACGGGCACGAAAATTCGCACCCGCGCATTGTCTGTTCGCTCTTGCCGTCGGGCAGAGGCGAGTTGAGGAAGTCGCGCACGAGCTGTCCTATCTTGGGTTGAGCGATCGCTTCGTCGGGGTCGTTCGCCCAAAAACCGTATTCCGCGAGGTTCGCGAAATAGTCGGCGTCACCGTAGCAAGCGGTGAAACAACCGAGAGTCAAAGCGGCAACAAGTACGGTCAATGCTGCCGTAAAGAGCCGCTTTTTCATAATTGCCTCCATTGCGCAATTGCGCGCTGTCACCTATATGATAGACCTCTTCGAGGGCATGTCAGCACCGAACGGACTTACCTTGCTTTTCCGTTGCGGACTCCTTTCTTTGTCACAATCAAAATTCGAAGCGTCCCTGCTTTTGCATGACAAAAAGCGCGCCCTTGCGGACGCGCTTTGCGTTTTTGTTTGCGTTTCGGTGATTAGCCGAGGATCTTCGCAACGACGCCGGAACCGACGGTTCTGCCGCCCTCACGGATAGCGAATCTCAAGCCTTCCTCGATAGCGATCGGGGTGATGAGGTCGATCTCCATGTTGACGTTGTCGCCGGGCATGACCATCTCAACTCCCTCGGGGAGCTTGATGGAACCGGTAACGTCGGTCGTTCTGAAGTAGAACTGCGGTCTGTAGCCGTTGAAGAACGGGGTGTGGCGGCCGCCTTCGTCCTTGGTCAAAACGTAGACCTGCGAAGTGAAGTTGGTGTGGGGGTTGATCGAACCCGGCTTCGCGAGGACCTGACCTCTCTCGATGCCCTTGCGGTCGATACCGCGGAGCAGCGCGCCGATGTTGTCGCCCGCTTGCGCCTCGTCAAGAAGCTTGCGGAACATTTCGAGACCGGTGATGGTCGTCTCGACGGTGGGGTGGATACCGACGATCTGGACCTTGTCCTGGATCTTGACCATACCTCTCTCGACTCTGCCGGTAGCGACGGTGCCGCGGCCGGTGATCGTGAAGACGTCTTCGACAGGCATAAGGAAGGGCTTGTCGGTGTCGCGCTCGGGAGCGGGGATGTAGCTGTCGACCGCGTCGAGGAGCTCCTGGATGCAAGCGCAAGCGGGATCATCGATCCTGCCTTCGGAAGCGGCGTTGAGCGCGAGGAGCGCGGAACCCTTGATGATCGGGGTGTCGTCGCCGGGGAATTCATACTCGCTGAGCAGCTCGCGGACTTCCATTTCGACGAGCTCGAGGAGTTCGGGGTCATCGACTTGGTCGGTCTTGTTGAGGAACACGACGATGTAGGGAACGCCGACCTGACGAGCGAGCAGGATGTGCTCTCTGGTCTGGGGCATCGGACCGTCGGTCGCCGCAACGACGAGGATAGCGCCGTCCATCTGCGCCGCGCCGGTGATCATGTTCTTGACATAGTCGGCGTGTCCGGGGCAGTCAACGTGAGCATAGTGACGGGTGTCGGTCTCGTACTCGACGTGAGCGGTATTGATTGTGATACCTCTCGCCTTCTCTTCCGGGGCCTTGTCGATTTCGTCATATCTCATCTTCTGCGCATGGCCCTTGGCAGCGCAGTACATGGTGATAGCTGCGGTCAACGTGGTCTTACCATGGTCGACGTGGCCGATGGTGCCGATGTTGACGTGCGGTTTGGTTCTTTCGAATTTTGCCTTTGCCATAATTATTGTCCTCCTGTTTGTAACAAACGGCTTTGTTATTTTATTTTACTTTGTTGTGAGCGGTTTTGTCAACCGCTGGGGCGTTACTTTTTTCTCGCTTCGACGATTTTGGCGGAAACGCTCTTGGGAACTTCCGCATAGTGGTCGAATTGCATGGAGAAATCGCCTCTTCCTTGGGTGCTGGACCTGAGCGTGGTCGCATAGCCGAACATCTCCGCAAGCGGGATCTCCGCGTCGATGACCTGCTCGCCGCCTCTGTTCTCCATCGACTTGACGCTGCCGCGTCTGCCGTTGATCGTGCCGAGCACGTCGCCGAGATATTGGTCGGGGGTCGTGACTTCGACAGCCATGATGGGTTCGAGCAGGACGGGGTCCGCCTTTGCGGCGCCGTCTTTGAGCGCCATGGAACCGGCGATCTTGAAAGCCATTTCGGACGAGTCGACTTCGTGATAGCTACCGAAGACGATGTCCGCGTTGAAGTCCACAAGCTCGTAGCCCGCGATGACGCCGCCGAGAGCAGCCTCTCTGATACCGGCTTCGACAGCGGGGATGTACTCCTTGGGGATGACGCCGCCGACGGTCTTGTCGACAACGGTCACGCCCTTTCCGGGCTCGTTGGGAGAGAGCACGAGACGGCAATGTCCGTACTGACCCTTACCGCCGCTTTGACGGATGTACTTGCCTTCGACCTCGACGGTCTTGCGGATGGTCTCTCTGTACGCGACCTGCGGCTGACCGACGTTCGCCTCGACCTTGAACTCTCTCAAAAGTCTGTCGACGATGATGTCGAGGTGCAGCTCGCCCATACCGGCGATGATGGTCTGACCGGTCTCTTGGTTGGTGTAGGTCTTGAAGGTGGGGTCTTCTTCCGCCAGCTTCATGAGCGCGATGGACATCTTCTCCTGACCCGCCTTGGTCTTGGGCTCGATCGCGACGTTGATGACCGGCTCGGGGAACTCCATGCTCTCGAGCACGATCGGCTTGTCGGGGTCGCAAAGCGTGTCGCCCGTGGTCGTATCTTTGAGACCGACCAGCGCGATGATGTCGCCGGCGTGAGCCTCTTCGACCTCGGTGCGGCTGTTGGCGTGCATTCTGACGATACGTCCTATCCTCTCGCGCTTGTTCTTGGTGCTGTTGAGCACATACGAACCTGCCTTGACGACGCCGGAGTAAACGCGGAAGAACGCCAGCTTACCGATGAACGGATCCGCCATGATCTTGAACGCAAGACCGCTGAACGGCGCGTTGTCGTCCGCCTCGCGGTGCATGACGTTGTTCTTGTCGTCGGGATCGTAGCCTTCGACCGGCGGGATGTCGATCGGAGAGGGCAGATAGTCGACGATGGCGTCGAGCAACAGCTGAACGCCCTTGTTGCGGTATGCGGAACCGCAGAACACGGGGGTGATGTCCATCGAGAGGACGCCCTTGCGGATCGCCTTTTTGATCTCGTCGGGGGTGACCTCCTGCTCTTCGAGCAGCTTCTCCATCAACTCCTCGTCGAACATCGACGCGTCGTCGAGCAGCTTTTGTCTCGCCTCGGCGCACTTTTCCTTCATGTCCTCGGGGATCTCGCGGTGCTCGAAAGTCTTGCCTTCCTTGTCGGTGTAGACGATCGCGACGTTTTCGACAAGATCGACTACGCCGACGAAGTTGTCCTCTTTGCCGATGGGCTCGACCATAGCGACCGGGGTGGTGTGCAGTCTGTCCTTCATCATTTGGAGCACGTTTTCGAAGTCCGCTCCGTCGCGGTCCATCTTGTTGACGAACGCGATACGCGGAACGTGGTACTTGGTCGCCTGTCTCCAAACGGTCTCGGACTGGGGCTGAACGCCGCCGCGTGCGCAGAAGACCGCCACCGCGCCGTCGAGGACGCGGAGCGAACGCTCGACTTCAACGGTGAAGTCGACGTGTCCGGGGGTGTCGATGAGGTTGATGCGGCAGCCTCTCCAAGTGGTGGACGTCGCGGCGGAAGTGATGGTGATACCTCTCTCCTGCTCTTGGACCATCCAGTCCATCGTCGCGCTGCCGTCGTGGACCTCGCCGATCTTGTGGTTGATACCGGTGTAATACAGAATTCTTTCGCTCGTGGTGGTCTTGCCCGCGTCGATATGCGCCATGATACCGATGTTGCGGGTTTTTTCCAAAGCAAATTCTCTCGCCATGTGTATCTCCTGTGTCTATGTCGTCGGGATCACCAACGATAGTGAGCAAACGCCTTGTTTGCCTCGGCCATTCTGTGCATGTCTTCCTTGCGCTTGACAGAATTGCCGGTGTTGTTGTACGCGTCGAGCAGCTCAGCCGCCACGCGCTCCGCCATAGTCTTTTCGCCTCTCTTGCGGGAGAACATGACCAGCCATCTGATCGCCAAAGTTTGGCGACGAGCGGGTCTGATCTCGATCGGGACCTGGTAGGTCGATCCGCCGACGCGGCGCGCCTTGACCTCGGATTCGGGCATGACGTTCGCCATGGCCTTGTTGAAGACCTCCATCGGCTCCATACCCGTCTTCTCCTTGATTATGTCGAAAGCGCCGTAAACTATACTTTGAGCGGTGCCCTTCTTGCCGTCCCACATGATCTGGTTGACGAACTTTGTCACGACCTTGCTGTTGTACATGGGATCGGGAAGGACGTCTCTTACGAACATACCTCTTCTTCTCGGCATTGTTTTTACCTCCTATTGGAATGATTTTCCGACCTAAACAGGTGAAGCCTTACTTCTTGGGCTTCTTCGCGCCATATTTAGATCTCGCTTGCATACGCTTCGCTACGCCTGCACAGTCCAGCGTTCCGCGGATGATGTGATAACGGACGCCCGGCAGGTCTCTTACTCTACCACCTCTTATCAGTACGACGCTGTGTTCCTGCAAGTTGTGACCGATACCGGGAATGTAGATGGTACCTTCCTGACCGTTCACCAGCCTGACCCTCGCGATCTTGCGCAGAGCGGAGTTAGGCTTCTTGGGAGAGGTCGTCGTCACGTTGAGGCATACACCTCTTTTTTGAGGGCAGCTCTGCATGATCGGCGTGGTGCTCTTCTTGACCTGCTTCTCACGTCCTTGTCTGATCAACTGATTGATTGTTGGCATCTGACCGTTTACCTCCTGTATTATTTTTGTCGGACAGTCATTCCTTTTTGAGGAATTCCCATACCAAAGCCCGCGCTTTTGGGCGCGAACGAAATACATTGTAATCTCTATCGCCGCACTTGTCAACCGTTTTGAGCGAGAAAATTGTAAAATTTATTATTTTCGTGTACGCACATATACAAAAGGCGCGCGAGTCATAACCGCCGCACGGCGCGAATACGCTTTGAAGAGGTGAACCATGCAAATTAAAAGTTCCGCAAAACAGACCGCCGCAACGCCGCTGCAAGCGCAAGTGATCTTCGGCAAGAGCGTTGCCCTCTCGGGCGTCTCCTCTCTCGTCCGCTCGGACGACAAAAAGGTCGTCGCCGACGCCAAAGACCGCGTCGTCACCGTCGAGGGCGACAGCCTCGTCGTCGAGTCGCTGGACGCGGACGAGGGCGCCGCCTTCATCGTCGGCAACGTCAAGAGCGTGCGCACGACCGCCGGCAAAGACGTCAGGGGCGCGCTCGCCAAATTGTTCAAATGAACTTCGCGCTGTCGCAGGCGTTTACCCTCGCGGCGTTCTTTGCGATCGGCGCGCTTTGCGGCGTATGCGCCGCGCTCGCCTCTTTTTCGCGACTCTCCCGACGGCAAAAGACAGCCGGCTTTTTCGCCGACTTTTTCGCCGTCGCGCTGCCGGGCGCGCTGACTTTTGCCGCGCTCCGCACCCTGTGCGGCGGGAGTTTGCGCGCAGCGCACATCGTCTTCGCCGCCGTCGGAGCGCTCGTCGCATACTCCCTTGCAAAAAAGCCTGCCGCCGCATTGCGCGGGCGGCTGCGCCTCGCCGCGCTTCGCTCGCGCCGATTGCAAAAACTCAAACGCTTCCTTACAAAATGAATCGCCGCCGAACATGGGTTCGGCGGCGTATGTTTTGCCGCGCGTCGCGACTTTTTCTTTTGGCGGCTGCCTCATCATCCGCTGCCGCCGAATCGAGGAGCCGAACCGCAAAAGCGCTTTGCCTTCGTTGAATGTCAGCGGCGTATCAGCCCCTTGTTTTTGAGGCTTGCCTTGCCGAACGGAAATCGATACGCACCCGGTCTCGTCAATGCCGCTCTCTCTGTCCGTTTTGCGGTTTTTGCAAGGCGGCATTGCGAGACTGCAACGCACCTCGGAGCGAGGGATTTTCGGATGATTTTGTGCGAGGCTGAGCGCAGGCAATATGGCGTATTTGTCAAGCGAAGATCGCGCAAAAGCGCCAAAAAGACCCGTTACGAGGCGGTGTTTATCGGTTTTCGTTCGGCACAGACTCACCACGGTTGCAGCTACGCCCACATTCAACGAATCGCGGGGTTGAACAACGGAAAGCGCTTTGCCTTCGTTGAATTTATCGGCGTATCAGCCCCTTATTTTTGAGGCTCGCTTCGTAGCTAACCACCGTGGCAGCTACGCCTACATTCAACGAATCGCGGAGTGGAACAGCGGAAAGCGCTTTGCCTTCGTTGAATGTCAGCGGCGTATCAGCCCCTTATTTTTGAGACTTGCCTCATAACTCACCACCGTGGCAGCTACGCCTACATTCAACGAATCGCGGAGTGGAACAGCGGAAAGCGCTTTGCCTTCGTT
>CALWGZ010000008.1 GCA_944380285.1 uncultured Christensenellaceae bacterium | reverse complement strand
ACGCGCTTTCGGCGATGTGCCGCGCCGACATCTTTTGAACGGGATCGTTTTGCATACGCGAAGTATTGCCAAAAACGCGGAGACTATGCCGCAGCGGCGTTATGTCCCGAGATTGCCTTGCGCCGCGCGCGGTTTTGGTATATAATGGAGTTATGGTCAAACTCATCGAGAAGGACGTCGCGGCGAGGCTCGCGCAATTCGGGCGCATCGCCGTCGCGGTCAGCGGAGGAAGAGACAGCGTCGCGTTGTTGGACGCGTTGGTGAACTCGGGCGATCATCGCGGCGAGCTCGTCGTCGTCCACGTCGACCACAAGATGCGCGGGAGCGAGAGCGACGGCGACCGCGAGTTTGTTTTGAGGCTTGCCGCAAATTACGGCGTGCCCGTCAAGACCTGCGAGGTCGACGTGCCCGCGTTTTGCTTGGAGAACGGATACGGGGCGGAGCAGGGCGCGCGTATCGTCCGTCGCCGCATCTTCCGCGATATGGTCCAAAGCGGCGAGGTCGAGCGCGTTTTGACCGCGCACCACCTGTCCGACCAGACCGAGAGCGTGCTCATGCACGTCTTCCGCGGCAGCGGGATCGAGGGCGTGTGCGGAATGAAAGAGGACGACGGCGTCGTGTTCAGACCGCTGCTTGCCGTGCCTTCCGAGACGGTCGCGGAATATGCCGCAAAGAGGGGGCTTGAGTGGCGCGTCGATTCCACAAATTCGGACACCGCCTATTCGCGCAACTATCTGCGCCACGTCGTGATCCCCGCGATCGAGAAGCTGTACCCGACGCTCGAGGCGAACGTCGCGAGGCTGTCGCAGGCGGCGCGAGATGCGGTAGGATTCATGCAGGGGATGACCGCGTGCGTCCAAAGCGACAGATGCGGGCAGACGATGCCCCTCTCGGCGTTGGACGCGCCGCCCGCGATCGCGTCCGCCAATGTGTTGAAACTCTTGGCGGCGGCGGGCGCGAGAGTGGATTCGGAGCGCGCCCACATCGAGGCGATCTTGGAGCTGAAAAACAAAAAAACAGGCGCCCGTGTTTGTCTTCCGCATTTTTATGTTGCGGAAAAGAGAGACGGATATGTCGTCGTATACCGCGACGACGGGGTCAAAGACTTGACCGAGATCCCGTTCGGAAAGGGGAAATTCCGCATTGCCGGGACGAACTTTGAGGTGTCGGAGGGCGGCGAAGGATCGAGGCTGGACGAGAGGGCGATCCCCCCGGGCAGCGTCTTCCGCACGCGCCGCGACGGCGACGTCTTCACCAAGTTCGGAGGCGGCACAAAGTCGCTCGGAGATTGGCTCACGGACAAAAAAGTCCCCGTCGGCAGACGGGACAAACTCGTCGTGCTTGCGCACGGCAACAGAGTGCTTGCCGTCGTCGGGATGGAGATCTCGGACGCGGTCAAGGTCGTCGACGGCTCGAAGGTCGTCGTGATCAAGGAGGAAATATGATGGTCTACGCCACGCCCGAAAAGGTGTTGATAAGCCGCGAGGAGATCGCGGAAAAAGTCGCCGAGACGGCGGCAAAACTCGCGGACGAATATCGCGGCAAAAAACCGCTCGTCGTCTGCGTGCTCAACGGTGCGGCGATCTTTTTCGCCGACCTTATCCGCGGGATGGACATCCCGCTCGAAGTCTCGTCGGTCGCTGCGACAAGTTACGGCGATTCGACCGAGTCGTCGGGCGAGGTGCGCATCACCAAGGACATCGACGTCGACATCAAGGGACGGCACGTCTTGCTGGTCGAGGACATCATCGACAGCGGCAGGACGATGAAGGCGTTGACCGAACGGCTCAAACAATACCGCCCCGCGTCGCTGGCGGTATGCGCGTTTGCGGACAAGCCGTCGCGCAGGGTCAACGACTTCAAGGCGGACTATGTGTGCTTCGAGGTGCCGGACAGGTTTGTCGTCGGCTATGGGCTGGATTGCGCGGGATTGTACCGCAACCTGCCCGACCTGAGGATCATCGGGGACACGCAGTGAGAGGATTTGAGGCTTTCGAGGTCTTGAAGCCGATCGCAGACGCGATCGCGCCGCACGCATTGTACGCGGTCGGAGGGGCGGTCAGGGACGCTCTCAGAGGGCGGCTCGCCGAAAAGCCCGACTTCGACGTCTGTTCCGACCTCTCGCCCGAACGGCTTGCCGAGACGGTGAAAGACAAGGGAATGACGGTCGAATTTCCGCACGGCGGAGTCGCGTCGGCTACGATCGTATTCGGAGAACTGCGGTGCGAATACACCGCGTTCCGCCGCGACGAATATGCGGTCGGGACGGGCAGCCATACGCCGATAGGATATCACCTTGTCTCAACGCCGCAAGAGGACGCGCCGCGCAGAGATTTCAGATGCAACGCCGTCTATTGGGACGTCGCCGAAGGGACGATCGTCGATCCGCTCGGCGGAGTGCGGGACATAAAGGACAAGATCTTGCGCACGACGCGCGACGCCGAGACGGTGATCGCCGAGGACCCGGTGAGGATCTTGCGTGCGGCGAGATTTGCCGCCGCGCTCGGGTTCGGCGTCGAAGAGGAGACGGCGCGCGCCTGCCGCAGACATATCGACGATGTCGACGCGCTGTCGCCGTCGCGCAAGCGGCACGAATGGGACGGTTTGATGAGAGGCGAACACCTCGTGCACGGCTTGACGGTCGCATACGAATTGGGGCTGCTCGCGAAGCTGTTCCCCGCGCTCGCCGCGTGCGCCGGAGTGGAGCAGCCGACCGAGCACCACGCCTATGACGCATTGAGACACTCGTTCGAATGCGCCGCCGCGGCGCCGCAAGACATCAAACTCGCCGCGCTGCTGCACGACGAGGGCAAGGCGGAGGCGGTCGCGCGCGACGGCAACATGCACGCGCACGCACTCTACGGCGCGGCAAGCGCGGAGAGGGAATTGACCGCCCTCGGCTACCCAAAGCGTGAGGTCGAGAGGATATGCAGGCTGATCGCTGTGCATATGTACGACATCAACAACACCGCGAGGCGGTCAAAATTGCGTCGCTTCATCGTCCAAAACGCCGACATCATCGGCGACATATGCGCGTTGATGAGGGCGGACAGCGTGGCGACGGGCAAATACAAGACCAATCCGCGCGCCGATCGCATAGAGGCGGAGATCGAATATATGCGCGCGAGGGGCGTGCCCTTTCGGCTGTCCGAGCTCGCCGTAGACGGCGGCGACCTCGCGGCGATCGGGTTCGAGGGGAGAGAGATCGCCGAAGAGCTGGCGAGACTGTTCGAGATGTGCCTCAAAGACGAGTGCCTCAACCAAAGAGAGGCGCTGCTCGAAAAGGCGACGAAAAAAATGCAAAAATTTGCCAAGCCGCAGCAGCGGCACGGGAGGAAGAAATGACATTGACCGAGATAATCATCACGGCGCTTGCCGCGGTCGCGGCGGCAACCGCGCTTGCCGCGTTGATCGTCGTGTGCGTGAGGACGCGCGGCGGCGGAGTCGACGCGGACCTTCTCAACGACGTGAGAAAGATGCTCGAAGAGAGCGCGGACGGCAGATCGCAGGAGATCCAGCGCACCGTCAACAACGCAAAGGATGTGACGCTGAGCGTGATCAATCAATCCAACAGCTCGGTCGCAACGGCGATCGGCACCTATCTCAAAGGCAGTGGCGAGTCGATGGACAAGCTGATCGAAAACACCGCAAAAGAGATGAAAGAGTTTCGCGCCACGCAGGAGCAAAATGCTGAGAAGATCAACACGGGCGTCGAAAAAAGCCTCAAAGAACTCAAAGAGGAGACCGTCCGTTCGATCGAAAAAATGCAAGAGGACATACGCCGCCAATACGCCGACACGAGGCAGGAGCTTCGCGCAAACCTGGACGACATCAAAAAGGAGATGACCGACAACCTCGGCAAGGTCCGCGACGACAACAACAAACAGCTTGAGAAGATGCGCGAGACCGTCGACGAAAAGCTGTCCAAGACGCTGGAACAGCGTTTGACCGCGTCGTTCGACATCGTCAAAAAAGAGTTGGATTCCGTCAACAAGAATTTGCAGGAGATGCAGACGCTCGGCGACAACGTCAAGGACATCAACAGGGTGTTCCAAAACGTCAAGACGCGCGGCAATTGGGGCGAGACCGCGCTCGCGGCGTTGCTTGAGGAGCTTTTGGACAGGTCGCAATACGAAGAGCAGTTCAAGATCAAAGGGCAAAACAGGGTCGATTTTGCGATCAAGATGCCCGGCCGCGACGGAGGCGAGGTCTATCTGCCCATAGACAGCAAGTTCCCGATCGAGAATTACGAAAGGCTGCTCGCAGCCCAAAACGACGGCGATGTCGGCGCGATGAACGAGGCGCGCAAGGCGCTCGAAGCCGACCTCAAAAGTCAGGCAAAGAGCATAAAGGACAAATACATCTCGCCGCCCAAGACGACAGACTTCGCGGTGATGTATCTGCCGTCCGAGGGACTTTACGCCGAGGCGATGTCCCTGCCCGGGCTGAGCACGAAATTGAGGCAGGATCATCAGGTGGTGCTCGGCGGTCCGTCGGTGATCGCGGCGCTGCTCAACAGCTTGCAGATGGGCTTCCGATCGCTGCAATTGCAAAAGAACAGCACGGAGATACGCAAGGCGTTCGACAAGTTCCGCAAGGACTTCGGCAAGCTCAACGAGCTGATCTCAAAGGCGAAAGAGAGAAGCGAAAAGGTCACAAAAGACCTCGGCGAAGCGCTCGACCGCAACGACAAGATCAAGGGCACCTTGGGCAAGTATGCGATCGCCGCGCCCGAGGACGAAGCGGCGGCGGCGATAGACGCGCCTGCGGAGGGCGACGATGAAAGCTGACCTCCATATCCACAGCTCTTGCTCGGACGGGTCGGATACGCCCGAGGCGATCGTTGTCAAGGCGAAGGAGTACGGCATCGGGGCGATCGCCGTCACCGATCACGACAACGTCGACGGGGTGGAGCGCGCAGTGGCAGCCGGACGTAAATACGGCGTTCAAGTCGTGCCCGGGCTGGAGTTGAGCACCTATTCGATCGCCGAAGTGCATATTTTGGGCTATGACGTCGACGTGCACAGCGCGCCGCTGCTTGAAAGGCTGGAACGAATGCGCGCACAGCGCAAGGAGCGCATCGCCAAGATTTTGGACAATCTCGCCGCGATGGGTATTAAACTCGACGCGTCGCCGCTCGACGACATCAAGGGCAGCGTCGGCAGACCTCACGTCGCGAGGCTCTTGATCGAGGGCGGCTATGCCAACAGCGTCAACGACGCGTTCGATCGCTATCTCGGCGAGGGCGCGAGCGCATATGTTCCGTCAAAACGCATCACTCCCGGCGAGGGCGTCAAACTCATCCGCGCCGCCGGCGGAGTGCCCGTACTCGCCCATCCCATGTTGATCAAGCAAAAGGGGAGACTGACCGACCTCGTGCAGGGGCTGGTCGGGGTCGGAATGGGCGGCATTGAGACCTACTATCCCTCGCATTCCGCTCAGGACATCGCGATCTTGTCCGACATCGCGAAAAGGAACGGACTGATCACGACGGGCGGCAGCGACTATCACGGCGCAGGCAAGGCGGGCGACATAGGTTGTGCCGGCTACGAGGTGTCTCCAAAGACGGCGAAAACGCTTGGGATAAAGCTTTGATAAGAGCGTAAAAACGTAACGCGCGCGCACAATAACCGTATGAAAAAGGTGTTTTTCGCGGTCATTGTCGCGTGCGTTTTGCTTGCCGCGGCGACGGGAGGATTTTCGGTCATCGCCGAAACCGACGGTGCAAAAAGGGCTTTGCCGTCCGAGGACGGCGTTCGCCCGCTGCCCATCATCGAGCCGACAGCCGGCGTCAAAGAGTCAAGAGAGGATGTCGTCGGCACGGCGGTCGGGCTCGTGTCCGAGTTCGCTACTTCTTTCGACACCGGCTCGGTCGGCAGAAGTTGTAACATTGCGCTCGCCGCATCCAATTTTTGTTGGCTCAAAGTCGGCGAGGGGGAGAGGCTGTCTTTCAATGCAACGGTCGGTCCGCGCACAGAACAGCGCGGATATCACAGCGCAAAGGTCATCGAAAACGGCGAATATGTCGTCGGCATCGGGGGCGGCGTATGTCAAGTCTCGACGACGCTCTACAACGCATGGATACGCGCCGGGCTTTCGGTCGAAAGCGTCAGGGCGCACTCGCTCCCGTCGTCCTATTGCGAGCTGTCGCAGGATGCGACCGTCTCCGAATTTATCGATCTCGTGCTGGTCAACGACGGGGACGGAGCGGTCTACATAGACGCCGAAGCGGCGGCGGGGACGTTGACTTTCAGGGTGTACGGTACGCCGCGAAGGGAGAGGTTCGAGTTCGTTTCCGAGATCGAAGAGACCATCCCTCCGAAGGGCGAGACCATCGAGTTCGTGCCCTCGCTGGACGGAGAGGACTATCGCGTGGTGCGCGCCGCGCGCAACGGCTATCGGACGAGACTGGTCCGCCTGACCTATGCCGGAGAGACTCTCAAAGAGCGCAAAGTGTTGCGAAAAGACGTCTATCTTGCGGTGCCGGCAAAGGTGCTCGTCGCCGAAGATATCGACTGATAACGCACACCGGCACGAAAAAGTGCGCGTATGCGCCGAGTTTTCCGCAACAAAAACGCCGCCGTTTCGGCGGTATTTTTGTGCCGTCAACGCTTGCGCGGGCGCGCAGCGGTGTATTATAATAATATCAACGAAATCAGTGTGACGGAGGTCATTATGAACTATTCGGACAATTACCGCAAATGGCTCGAAAATTGCGACGAGGACGGCAGGCGCGAACTGCTTGCGCTCGAGGGCAACGACAAGGAGATCAAAGAGAGGTTCACCCTTCCGCTCGCGTTCGGCACCGCCGGCATGCGCGGCACGATAGCATACGGCATCGCCAACATGAACGTCTACACCGTCGCGAGGGCGACAAAAGGGCTTGCAGACTATGTCAACGCATGCGGTGCGGCGGAACGCGGCGTCGTCATATCGTACGACACGCGCAACTTTTCGTATGAGTTTGCGATGACGACCGCCCGCGTGCTCGGCGCGCAGGGGGTCAAGGTGTTCTTGTTCGAGAACGTTCGCCCCGTGCCCGTTTGCAGCTTTGCGGTGCGTGAGACAGGGGCGATCGCCGGCGTCATGATCACCGCAAGTCACAATCCCAAGGAGTATAACGGTTACAAGGTCTACGGCGAGGACGGCGCGCAGATGTCGCCCGAGGCGACCGCCGAGGTCGTCGCCTACATCGACAAGGCGGACTATTTCGGCATTCCGCAAGAGCAGACCTGCGTCAAGACGCGCGACGACGTGATCGGCGGCAACGGCAAAAGCATCTCTGATCACATCACCGTCATCGGCAAGGATATCGACGAAAAATATTATGCGGCGATCACCAAGCTGTCCCTCTCTCCCGAGGCAGTCAAGGCGGAGGGCGCGGGGATGAAGCTTGTCTACAGCCCCCTGCACGGCAGCGGATACATTCCGGTGACGACGATGCTCGCCAGGATGGGCATCCATGTCGACGTCGTCGAGGAACAGCGCTTGCCCGACGGCAACTTCCCCACCGTGGGTATGCCCAATCCCGAACAGCCCGACGCGCTCGCGCTCGGCATAAAATTGGCGGACAAGGTCAACGCCGACGCCGTCATCGGCACCGATCCCGACTGCGACCGCATGGGCGTCGCGATCAGGGACGACAAGGGCAAGTTCGTGCTCTTGACCGGCAACCAAACGGGCGCGCTTTTGATGGACTATATTTTGAGAAGACGCTCCGAAAGGGGAGATCTGCCGTCAAACGGCGCGGTCGTCAAGACCATCGTCACCACGCGCCTTGCGGACAAGATCGCCAAATCATACGGCGTGACCCCGTTCGACGTGCTGACGGGCTTTAAGTTCATCGGCGAGAAGATCAAAGAGTGGGAGAGCAGCGGCGAATACACCTTCCTGTTCGGATATGAGGAGAGCTACGGCTATCTGTCCGGCACACACGCGCGCGACAAGGACGCCGTCGTCGCCGCAATGCTGTTCGCCGAGATGGTCTGCTACTACCAATTCAAAGGACAAAGGCTTTACGACGTGCTCGACGGCATATTCAAGAAGTTCGGATATTTCGCCGAAAGCAGCACTTCGTTTGCGTTCAAAGGACTCGACGGCATGAGTGAAATGAGCGCGATCATGGACAAAGCGCGCAAGGAGACCATCACCGAATTGTGCGGCAAAAAGCCCCTTTCCAAGACAGACTTCCTCAGCGGAGTCACCACGTTTGCAGACGGCTCGACCGCACCGTCGGGGCTGCCTAAGACAAACGTCATCAAGTACGACCTCGGCGACGACGAGTGGGTCTGCATCCGCCCCAGCGGCACCGAACCCAAGCTCAAATTGTACGTCTCCGTCAACGCCGGCTCGCGCGAAGAGGCGAAGGCGCGCAACGCCGCGTTCACCGAGGCGCTCAAAAAGGACATCCTCGGCTGACAAACATCGCAAAATCGGTTGCCAAAAACCGAAGAATGTGATAATATTGCTAATGCACCGCTCAAGTGCATATGCGGAGATGGCTGAGCTGGCCTAAGGCGCACGATTGGAAATCGTGTGTACGGGGAACCGTACCGAGGGTTCAAATCCCTCTCTCCGCGCCAGCGCTTCAAGCTAGGCTTGAGGCGAACCAAAAACGGGAGTTTGGCACAAGTGCCACTCCCTTTTTTGTGCGCGCTCTTGCCTGCGCTTTCCGCTTCGCTAAGGAGTATCGGGCACCGAAAGAGTGACGCGTCGTTACACTCCGCTATTACGTCGCTACGCTCCTTACGAATCCCTCTCTCCGCGCCAAGTGGGACTCAGTTGAACCCTAAAAAGGCTGCTGAGTTCCTTGTTTTTTGCCGGGAATTGAAGTTTTGGAGAAATTCGGCGTGTCGAGCCTGTTTTGCCACACTGCAAAAGGAATGCAGTTCGAACAGCCATATAACGGTAGCCGACTGCGATCACGTCGACGCAAAGTCGAAAACGACAAAACATACATCGACGACGCGCAGCCGATCGATAATGCCAAAAGGTCTTGACTGCGGTCAGTTGCGCGGACTGTCGCGGAAGAATTCTTCGCTCAATTTTTGGGTGAGGGCGGAGATGACTTCGGAGTTGGAGGGGCGGACATTGCCTATCAAAGCGCGCATGTGGTCGTGAGATATGGGGTCGGAGTCGGCTGCGCGGATGGAGTTCCGTATGGAGCGCTCGACATTGTCGGGGCGGACGTTGTGTTTTTGCGCGATCTTTGGATAGATGTCTTTGGATAATTTACGGCGTGGTTCGTCGAGGAAGAGGCACATCAGGACGGCGTCTCGGATGTAGCTGCAGCCGAGAGTGCCGCGGCGGAAGCCGCATTTCGCCATGAGGGAGGAGAGCAAAGCACTTGCTCTCGCCTCGGAGCGAGAGGAGCCTTTTTGGGAAAGGTCTATCTTGAAGAACAATTTGTCTGAGAGACAGAGCACCGTTGCGCCGGACATACGAAGGAAGAGGGAGCGGTCTTTGAGGGCGTCGCGGAAGGAGTCTTCGCACGCGATGATGCAGTCAAAGAGGGGGCTGTGTTCCAGCGCAGCCGCAACGGAATCGCGGAAGACGACGGCGGCATTCAAAGAGGAAGAGGCGAACTCTGCGGCAGAGGCTTTGTCCGAGGGATCGGAAGCGACGATAGCAACGGTAAACATAAACGCTCCTTGGGTTTGATAATCAATTTATATCACAAACGCAAATAAGCTGTCAACGATTCGCATATACAAAATCACAAAAACCGACAAAACAAACCAAAGTAATCGCAAAACGGACAATAAATAGAACATTTTCGACAAATTCCGACCAATGGCACGATTAGATCATGCCATAGGCGGCACAGATAAGGGGATGACGATCAAGAGTCGACAAAACGGCTCTGTTTTATGTCTTTTGCGCCGCTTTTACGGTCGGCGGATGAACGTCCTTGTTGTTTAGTGGGTCGCGAAGCAAACGGAGGCAACACCGGAGGATGAGCTGAGCCGAGCAGATATGGTAAAGGCGCGCAAAGGTGCTTCGAAATGTTATGTGCAGAAGGATCGGCAGCAAAATTTGGAATAAAAAAGGCCTGCCGCAATCAAAACACCGTACATCGGTGGATCACGACAGGCTAAAAGGTAACGCCGCCGATTTTCGCAGCTAAAAAACCTAATTTGAGTTTACAATACCCTGGGCGATTTGTCAATAGGGAAATGAAAAATTTTTGGAAATTATGTGTAGCCGAATGGTTTCGCACGATGTTTTGATGATGTTGCGATCCGCCAATGAAAAATAAGCGGCTGCGCATTTTTACTCCAAACGCAGCTTCTACAGCCTCGCCGATCTACAAGACCAATTAAAGCGATACAATAGAGAGTACAACCACTCTCCTATGCGCTCGCTCGGCTGGAAGTCGCCTAACCAATACCTTGCCGATTATTTTAACAGCAAAAGTGTAACAGATGTTTGACAAACCAACAGGTCGCACAAAAGAAACTTCCCTTATTCTCTTGCAAATTGGGTCAAAATCTGCTAAAATATAATTAAACTAATCACAAGAATGCTGATAGCAAACGACAACAGAATATACACGATCATTTCCTACGGAACATAGGCCAACGATCCGGCGTCTGTCGGTGCAAACACTTTAGGCCTATCGATATAAGCGTGCTGGCCGCGTTAAGGCCAAAGGAGGGCTTTTTATGGAAAAAACGATCTGTGAACTGTTTGCCGGTGTCGGCGGTTTTCGCTTAGGATTCGACCGTCTTGATTCCGGCTGGAGAACAACTTGGTTCTCGCAATGGGAGCCGGGCGCTGCGACGCAGTGGGCGCATCAATGTTATGTGCAGCATTATGGCGACAGTCCCGACTTGAACAATGAATATCATACGGGAGAAGACATCGCTTCAGTGGAGAAATCTTCCATCCCCGATCATTCGCTCCTTGTGGGCGGGTTCCCTTGCCAAGATTACAGCGTGGCACATACGCTTGCGTCGGCGCAGGGCATCGAAGGAAAGAAAGGTGTGCTTTGGTGGCAGATCCGCGATGTGTTGATTGCCAAGCAGCCGCCGTTTTGCCTTTTAGAGAATGTCGATCGCCTTTTGAAATCCCCCGCGAAGCAGCGGGGACGCGATTTTGGCGTCATCCTTGCCTGCCTTTCCGCTCTTGGATATAGCGTCGAATGGCGCGTTGTCAATGCGGCGCAGTATGGAGCCGCTCAGCGGCGCCGTCGTACGTTCATCTTTGCCTATCGGAACGATACGCACTATGGGAAAGAGATGGCGGATCTCTCTTTTGACGAGATCCTCCGCGAAGACGGCTTTATGGCGCGCGCATTCCCTATCCAAGGGATGGAGCCTGTTCGTCAGAAGGATATCGGAAGCGATATCGTCGCCGTCAGCGATACGTTTGCCTTTGCATTCGAAAATGCGGGTTACATGCACGGCGGCACCATTTATACCGCGAAAGCCGTGGAAGCGGAAGAGCCCGCGACGATGCTCGGGGCTATCTTACAGCATAGCGTCGACGAAAAATATTATATCTCTGGCGACAAGATGGCGAAGTGGGTCTATCTCAAAGGCGCAAAGAAGATTCCGCGAAAGACCAAGGAAGGGCACGAATATGTCTTTTCCGAAGGCCCCATTGCCTTCCCCGATCCTTGGGATCGCCCAGGCAGAACGATGCTCACAAGCGAATCGACGCTCAACCGCTCGACGCATACCGTCGTCGATCCGGGAACGGGGCGTATCCGCTTGTTGACACCAATCGAAGCGGAGCGTCTTCAGGGGTTCGATGACGACTGGACGGCAGGGATGCCCGACAGAATGCGATATTTCTGCATGGGGAACGCGCTTGTCGTCCCGATGATCACGCGCATGGGACACGTTCTTGACGATATCATAGCAGCCGAAGAATAAAGTCAAAGGGACTTGTGTTTGCGCACAGGTCCCTTTTGCCATAAAAAACGAAGGAGAATTTCACGATGGAAGGAACAGCTTACCGCACCAAGGGCGACGTATTGAGGCGCGCGCAGGAGATCATAGGCATCCCGCTCAAGGAAGTCGATGCGTCCGGCCGTCTTGCAACGGGCAAGGGCGCCATCGGCACCGTCATCGAAGAGAGCTGGTTCGGGTATTCTCCTAACGCCGAAGCCGAGCCCGATTTTCCCGAAGCGGGCGTAGAACTCAAAGTCACGCCCTATGTTCACGGTAAGAACGGGATCCGTGCCAAAGAGCGGTTGGTGTGCAATATCATCAACTACATGGAGGAATACGACCGCACCTTTCAAACGAGTTCGTTTTGGCACAAATGCAATACGATGCTGTTGATGTCCTACGAGCACCGCGAAAATGTTCCCAAGGGCGATCTCCGTATCGATAAGGCAGTCTTGTTCAGCTTTCCAGAAGAAGATCTGATGATCATCGAACACGACTGGGAGACGATCATGCAGAAAGTGCGAGATGGCCGTGCGCACGAGATCACCGAAGGTGATACGCTGTATTTGGCTGCCTGCACGAAGGGCGCAAATGCTTCCAGCGTCCGCCAACAGCCTTTTTCCGATATTCTCGCAAAGCAGCGTGCATATTCGCTCAAGTCGACCTATATGACGCAGATCTTGCGTAAATATATCTTCGGCATCGAAGAAGATGAACGCGTCGTCAAAGATTGGCACACGCTCGTCCATGCCTCCTTTGAAGAGCATTTGATCGAACGACTTTCTCCTTATTACGGCAAGACGCAGCGCGAACTAAAGCAGCTCTTTGAAATAGAGAAGTCGCCTAAAAACCTCAATGATATCCTCCTTGGTAAGATGCTCGGCATCCATGGCAGGATCGCGCAGACGGACGAATTTAAAAAGGCAGGTATCGTTCCCAAAACGATCCGCGTCCGTCGTGACGGAACGATCAAGGAGTGTATGTCCTTCCCTCCTTTTGACTTTATCAAGTTGAGCCAAGAGACGGAATGGGAAGAGTCCGAGTTTTACAACTACTTGGCGCCCACCAAGTTCCTGTTTGTTATCTTTCAAGAGAACGCAAATGGAGAACTGGTCTTTGAGCGCGTCCAGTTTTGGAATACCCCCGTTAGCGACCTGGAAGAGGTCGGCCGCGTTTGGAAGAGGACGGTCGATACGATCCGTCGTGGCGTCGTATTGCGTGAAACGGCGCGCGGTGTGGGCAACGATCTTCCCAAACAGAGCGAAAGCCGCGTCGCTCACGTGCGTCCCCACGCACAGGACGGGCAGGACAGGGCAAAACTGCCCGATGGCCGCATGATGACAAAGCAATGCTTTTGGTTAAATAATACATACATCGCGGAACAGATCAGGGAGAAGTGATATGGCGGGATATATCTTTGCTGTCGCAAAGGACAGTTGGAATGATTTTTGTGCAGAGAGTTTGAAGCGGGGATCCTTTACTCCCTTCGTTCCCATAATAGACCTATCAGGAACAGATAGACAGATCAAAAGCACATACAAGATCTTATTGGCAACTTATGCCGACCTTGTTACAATGAAGGCTGGCGACAATATTTATTTCCTGTCAGATAGAAAACTCTATGGCATTGGGAAAGCTGTCAATATCGACTTAGATTGTAAATACGATAACTATATAAACGCATCCGCATTGCTGTCAGACGATCAAGTAGAAACGGACAGCGCTTTGACGACTCAAGCCACGAATGCAAGATGGGTGTGCTATTTTGTACCCGCGCCTCAGTTCTTCAAACTCGGAGTAGATATGGATGATGTTTTACGCTATAAGCCGAATGCATTTAAAATGCTGCGAGCATTTGAAGGGTTGAGTTTTATCAAGATAGACGATGAAGAAAATCGAGCATTAAAAGAGTTTATCTTTCTAGAAAATGAAAAGGTCGGTCGTTCCGAGGAAGCGCATTTCGCCTTTGATGACAGTCTCCACACATCACTACACGACCGAGACCTATCGCCATATATATTAAATTTACGAAAAGCATTGGAAGCACATGATATTGACGAGTTGCGCTCGGAAATGCTGGTCGAAGCGTTATTTTTACAAAAAGTTGCAAGGGGACAAATACCGTTCATGGGAAGATGGGATCACCTCACCCATCAACTGATCGCCTCTCCGTTCAAACCGCTCAAGTATATCGATAAGATCGATGTTTTTGGCTATAGATTTTCAGAGCATTATCTGGACGACCCTAAACTGATCACGAAGTTTCTTATCATTGAATTAAAGAAAGACAAAGTAAACAAGTCCACGCTAGAGCAATTGATGCAATATGTCGATTGGATATGCGATGAATATGCATCGGGGGATTACTCTTTGATTGAAGCGTATGTTTTGGGTTCTGGCATAGTAAGAAATACTGCTCAGGCAAAACAGGATGTATGTCAAAGATCGTATATCGCATCTACCCATCCGGTCGTGCAGAAAAAATGGACGAACGTCAAGTTCATCCAGTATCAGATCGAAGAGGACGATATCTCCTTTTCGTTAAACGATCTCAATGAAGAATGAAACACCCGAAGTCATATGATTCGACTCCTGCGATACGCAAACGGATGTCGAAGGTGAAACTAAAGAACGGAAAGGCGGAAACGCTCCTTGCAAAACGGCTTTGGGGTCTGGGGCATCGGTATCGCAGAGATTATAAAAAGCTCCCCGGTTCTCCCGATATCGCCATCACGAAGTTCAAGATAGCCGTATTCGTGGACGGTGAATTTTGGCACGGGAAAGATTGGGAGATCCGCAAAGAGCGGCTGCAACACAACCGCGAATATTGGATCGAGAAGATCGAAGAGAATATCGCAAGAGACCGGCGCGTTGATGCCAAACTGCTGCAAATGGGCTGGACGCCCGTTCACTTTTGGGAGAAGGACGTCCTAAAAGACCCCGATGCCTGTGTCTGGGCGGTGATCGAACTGATGACGGACGAAGGGTGAGCGCATGGATGACATCAGAGTGGTAGAGCTGTTTGCAGGTGTCGGCGGCTTCCGCCTTGGGCTGGAGGCAGCTTCCGAACGCTTCAAAGTCATCTGGGCAAACCAGTGGGAACCCTATCAGAACGAGCAATTTGCCTTCTCATGCTATACGCGTCATTTCGGTACGAGCCCCTCTCATATATGTGCCGATATCGCTAAAGTCAAAGCGAACGTACCGGAGCACGACCTCCTTGTCGGCGGCTTCCCTTGCCAAGACTATTCCATCTTGAAAAAAGATGCCAAGGGCATCGAAGGCACAAAGGGTAGGTTTTGGTGGGAGATCGACGCCATCTTAGAGAAGAGACGCCCGAAATATGTTATTTTAGAGAACGTGGACAGGCTCGTCCGTTCCCCCGCAAGGCAGATCGGGCGCGATTTTTCTATCATCCTGCGTTGCTTTTATGAAAAAGGCTATGCGGTGGAGTGGCGCGTCGTCAATGCCGCCGATTATGGCTGCGCCCAACGACGACGCAGAACGTTCATCGTAGCCTATCACAATACGACCGCGTTTTATCGTCGTCTTGCCGAGGACGTGTGCAAGCAATGGCTGAAAACGATGCACCGCTATGTTGTTACAGACGGCATCATGGCACAGGCTTTTCCTGTACACTCGTTTCGAAAAGACTATTTCGACCAATGGATCGACGAACTGATATTCCCCTCTATGCACGACGTGACCGAGCGGCAACACGCGCGATTGCATGATGCGGGGATCATGATCAACGGGCGGATCTACTCTCTCGAAGTCGTGCCGCAGCGTATCCCGCCGATCCAGCTGAAAGATATTTTGGAGCGGGGGATCGTGAACGAGCGGTATTTTCTCAAGGAGAACGAACTGCCGCAATGGATCTACAAAAAGGGCGCCAAGCGCGAGATACGCAAGCGGGCGGATGGATCGGAATATGTGTTCACAGAGGGCGCGATGGCCTTCCCCGACCCCTTGGATAAGCCGTCGCGGACGCTCGTCACATCGGAAACGAAACTATCGCGCACCTCCCATGTCGTACAGGATCTTTTGACGGGGCGCTTGCGCACCTTGACGCCAATCGAATGCGAACGCCTGAACGGCTTCGCAGACGACTGGACTGCCGGTATGCCCGACAAAATGCGCTATTTTTGTATGGGGAATGCTTTGGTCGTGCCGATGGTGACAAAAATAGGCAATATTATTTATAAGTTAAATATCCGCTAAACAAGCCTCGAAGAATTTAAACGAAATATTTAAAATCGCCTCGTCTTCTTCGCTCAATTCTTTGCTGTGTGCGTCTGCTCTATAACTGTTTATGGTATCAAAAAAATGCTCAAATTTCACTCTATCGTTGAAGAGATTTTGATAATCTGGCCAACTGTTTTTGATTAGTAATTTCAGTTGCGAGAAATAAAGTTCGTTCATCGCTCCCTTGAAATCCTTAGGGCTCATTCTATCAATTTGCGATGTATCCCTCGTTGTTTTGCGCACTTGCGAAACGAGTTGTTCTTTTGCCTTTCTTCCATATTTCATCTGTAAATTTGCGCTAATTAATTTACGTAGCTTTTGTTCTATGTCATTCCTTCGAAGGCCTATTCTTGTACGTTTATCTTCCCATGATGTTAATGTTTTATCGTAACGATACTTATCTCGTAGATATTTTAAAATAGACATTATATTTATATAATAATCGCCTTCAACTTTTTTTATTAGGCAATAACCTAATAAGTGGGCAGCAACATTATTATTGCCAAATTGTATTTTACGCTTAAACGCAGCACTTCCATCAAGTGCAAGAATTTTTAAAAGCTCATATTCATTTGGGTAATGCTCTTGCAGAACCCCTAAGATTTGTTCAATTACACCCGTCATTTGAGCTTGATAATCTTCAGAATGCTTTTCATAGCGATATTTAGAAATTATAAAAGGACGTTCCTCATGATTTTCTAAAATTTCTTTGTTCATCTGACTACAGACTTGCCGAATTAAGAACGGATGTCCACCGTAATCATCTACTAGACGTGTATATATTTCTTCCTCAAAATGTAGCCCTACATATCTGCCTATACTTGAAACCATTGTTTTGACATCATCATAATCAAATAGAGAAATATAATGCGCCGTCAGTGCATTAAAAATAGGATTATCAAACTCATTGATTTTAGACAATTCAACTATTTTTGGATTTACTCCAGTTATAATAAACGACATTAGATAAGGATGCGTTTGAAACACAGATCGCATTGCTTGCCAAAAGTAAAGCGCGTCATTTTGTTCTTTCCAATGGAGAGAAGGAGAAGTGGAAAATCCTATTGCTTCTATTTCATCAAAGATAAGGAGAATTCTCTTGTTGTTTAGAGCTCTATATAGTGACAGTAAATCATTTTCAAAACTAATCGGGGCTTCTGTTTCATTATAACGCGAAGCATCCAAAGGCAATTCAAAATCTTGTGGCAAAGCTATACGTAATTCTTCATTTATATTTTTGTATCTGTTTGCTATATCGATAATAATTTGATGCAAAAATGAATTCCATTTTTGAAAATGATATTTTGTGCAGTCAAAATAAGCAACTACTCCACCAGCTTTATCGATACGATTGCGCAAAAGGTTTAAGATAGAGGTTTTACCTATTCGCCTTAAGCCAAAAAGTCCACCGTGTTCTCCTTGGCGATATTTTCCATATAAATCGGCGATTAAAACAGAGCGTTGTTTTCCAAAAAAAAGGACATCGTCTTGTAACGGGGAATTAAGCCCAAACAAATCACGCTCATAAAGGACTGAACGTAATCTGGCTTGTAATATTTCATCGGTTAAACCAGCTATCATTTCTGCATATGAAAAAGGAACAATCAACCTAGAGGATGGATTCTCTATACGGTCATTTCCTATGATTTCGCTAATATCTTTATTGTAATCAATTACAAAGCAACTAACCTTATCCAAACGATTTTTATATTCCTCTGTCGAGTAGAGAATATAGTCGATAAAATCTTTCACTCGACTTTTGAACATTGTCATAGAGTTATTCCCGCATACAACAAGTATTTCATCACCTAGATTATACAACTCTTTAAGCTTTTTTACGGGCTTGAAGAAATGTATTGAGAACTTACTGCTTTTGAATGTTTGATCCCGAGAAAAGGATATGAGCCCAAATTTCGATAATTCATTGATTGCTTTTTGCGCGTCTATCGTCCCATGGATTTGAATTTTTGTTCCGCCAGGTCCAGCATTAACTATGCCAGTTTGGTCTGTCGAATCAACTAAAGCCGAATTATTTTGTGCCATTAGGGTTCTCCTTTGTAACAATTATAAATATGATGTACGGTTAGTAGTACTCTTATTTTAGCATGGAATCTTTTAAAAATCAATACCTAAACGCAAGTTGCTTTCAAGTATTAAAAAATAAGCACACCCTTATATTGCAGCAGCCTTACGAGTGTAATATTTGAAAACCCGAACGGTTGGTGGCGTTCAACCAGCGATGAGGCAACGAGCGGTACAAACATTACAAGCAGTGACCTTGTCGATTCTTCCATCGCAGCAACCTATCTTAAGTCAACCTATGGGAATTATTACTGGAAACGTGGCTAAATCTTATCAAATCAAAATCTTCGGCATTGCCGAGAAAAATAAAAATTCAAAAGAGGTGTGATTATGTTAACGGACAAACAAAGGCGAGATTATGTAGACAAATTTATGTATATTTATCTGCATGATAAAAATTCCCGCTACCGTTCCTACGACTATATCCATTGTATGTATCTCAAAAACAGGCAAGATAACAGTCTGGCAACGCTCGATTATGTCGCTTTACATCTCTTTGCCTTTTTGGGGAGCTGGGGCATGCTTTGCCGCGGCGCGTTCCTGTTGCAAAAGGATTATCGCTTTTTGATTCCCGTCATCAAAATTCTGAATCAACCGAAATACGACGGTCTCTGCGACGTGGATTTAACAGATGCAGACCTCGATAAGTCATGGTATGTCGCAACGGTAATGGAGTTGATCGACGAACTGAAAAAATATTTTATGTCGCAGACATATTATAAAATTCAAAAAAATAAAAATAGTAATGCCGCAAATAATGTGGGCTATTCTATAAAAGATGTTCACGATACCGTTATCGGGAAAATTTTGTTGGCAACGCTTGGTTGCATACCCGCTTATGATCAATATGTTGTTGTAGGGATGAAGGCCGAGGGGCTTTGCGGTGCGCTGGGAAAAAGAAGCTTGTCTGGTCTCGTCGATTATAGCCATACACATGCCGGCATCTTGCAAAAGATCAAGGCTTCCGTAAATGTTGACTTGCAGCGAGAAAGCGGATGCAGTACATTGATTTATCCTGTTGCCAAAATTCTTGATATGATATTTTTTAGAATATGGGTATGACCTTTCATGACCCCCATTGCCAAACAGAAACTGTAATTATTGATTACAGCTCTTGTGTTTAACGAAAGATGGTAATTATCGATTTACAGAGTTTTTTCTAAAACGACACATCAATAGTTTTATAAATTGTATAATATCTCTTTCGGATGCTAACTTTGTGGTGATAGATCGTACCTCTGCCGATGCCGAGTTCGGTGCAGACTTCCGATTGCACCATGCCGTTCATGTAGCAGTTTAGGATGGCGAGTTCCAAAGCTGAAAGTTGCAAGGCTTCTACGATAGTATCATATTTGCTGTAATTGGTCTGCTCTTGTTCAAAGCAGTTGACGGGATCCATAGGCAGTGCCTTGTAGTCCGTGAAATCAATGTAATCCGTCTTTTCGGCTTTCCGTCGCAAACGCATGAGTTCGCCGTCTACTTCACGATAGCAGGCAAGTTTAATAGAGATTTCTTTTCCTTGTTTGTCTTTGCCGTAAATCTCATTGGCTGTATGACCTACAAATTGATAGAGAAAGCAGATTGCCGTCTGTGCCACGTCGTAGCCGTCCGATACGATATATTCTATCTCGTCCATGTGGTGCAGGTCTTTGATGAGACCGATATACAGCCTGTCTGCAACTTTCATATCGAACTTTTTAACGGTACGTAAAGCCTGCAAAGCAATCATTTCGCCCATAAGTTTGACGTTCTCGGCAGAAATAGGTTCATCGAACAATTCGCCTTCGTTACGGTACTTTCCTTTTGAGAACTTTGTTACCAACATTTCCATTTTGAGCTACACCTCCGAATTTATTTGCCTTTTTCGGGCAAGAGGCGGAGGAGCATAGGACGGTGAATGTCTGTGCTTTAGAATTAGGTTTGCGGAAGTTAACGGGACAAAGCCAAAATCGTTGCGTTGAGGGCGCGCTAAATAGCTTATAGGACAGCAAAAGAGCCGAGCAAGGAAAATACCTTACTCGGCGCTTAAAGTCTTTTATTGGTGTTTTCAGCAACGATTTTGATGCCGTTGACGTCCGCGAAGACCTATGCAGAACTAAGTCTCCCGAAAAAGCAAATTCGGAGGGGCTACTTCAATTGGACAATAATTCCGAAGAAATCGCAGGCAAAAAATAATACGAACCTCGACTTGTCATCTTGGTTCGTATTATTCTGGTCTGGTGCCGAAGGCGGGACTTGTAAGGAGCGAAGCGACGGAATAGCGAACGCCGGAAGGGGACGGCTTGACATAATATGTCAAGGCGCGTGAGCGTCACAATTTCGGACGATCCCGCCTTCGCACAAGGGAGGAAGCGAGCCAAAAAGCAAAAAATATGAGGCAGTAAAACAGCCTCGTATTTTTGCCATAAGGGCGAGCCTTCCGTTGTTGGTGCCGAAGGCGGGACTTGAACCCGCACGATGTCGCCATCACCGGATTTTGAGTCCGGCGCGTCTGCCAATTCCACCACTTCGGCGCGATTTGCTCTATTATATTAGCACAAAAGAACGGCTTTGGCAATAAAATAACGAAAAAAATATCCAAAACTATGGCAATCGGCGGCGAAGTATAGTATAATTTAATCCAAGAGGACGCCGCAGGAGGCGGCGGGGAGGAATTATGAACATTTGGCACGACATTTCTCCGGAGCGCATCACGCCCGAAGATTTCATCTCGGTGATCGAGATCCCCAAGGGGTGCAAGAACAAATACGAGGTCGACAAAGAGACGGGGATGCTCATTTTGGACCGCATTTTGTACACGTCGACGCACTATCCGGCGAACTACGGTTTTATTCCGCGCACCTATGCGGACGACGGGGATCCGCTGGACGTATTGGTGTTGTGCAGCGAGGAGATCTCGTCGATGTCGTTGGTCAGGTGCTATCCGATCGGTCACATATTGATGATCGACGAGGGGGCGGAGGACATCAAGGTGATCGCGGTGCCGTTCAAGGAGCCGACGTGGAACGTCTTCCGCGACGTGTCCGATCTTCCGCCGCACATCATCGAGGAGATCAAGCACTTTTTTGGCGTCTACAAGCAGCTTGAAGGCAAGACGATGAAGGTGTTGCAGCTGTTCGGGCGCGAGCGCACGCTCGAGGTCATCTCGCAGGCCGTCGAGGAGTACGAGAAGAGATTCGGTGGCAGGTAAGAAGGCGTTCAAGCTGTTCAATCTGCGCGTCTTTCCCGCGGCGCTTCTCGGAGTGATTTGCGGGATATGTTCTTACTTATTGACAGATACGGCGATCGTTTCGGCGGTTACGGCAATCGTGCCGGCTGCGGCGATCGTCGCATGTTTTTTACTCAAAAGAAAGGGTGCGGCGACGTTTTTCGCATGCGTGACGATCGGGGCGGTGCTCGGGATCGTGGGCGCGTTTGCGAACGTCAAGGTCTTGGAGAGCCGCGCATTTTACGGCGAAAACATCGTCGTGACCGCAAGGATAAGTTCAGGCAGCGCGGTCGAGCTGGACGGGTCGGTCGACGCGTCGGATTGGCTGACGGTCGACAACATAGTCGCAGACGGCGTAAAGCTCGACGGCAAGGGCAGTCTGCTGTTGAGGGTGGCGGGCGAAGGCGAACTCAAAGAGGGCGACGTGATCACTTTTGTCGCCGAGACATTCGGGTCGCTGTCCAACTATGGCGACGGCTTCACCGCGACCGCGTTGGCGCAAGGGAAGCTCTATCAGATCTATGCAGTCACCCTCGAAGACGAGCCGAATTTCGAGATCGTGGGCACGCAGTACGACATGTTCGACAAGATCAGGCTCGCCGTCGCGGACAAGCTGAGCGCAAACATGCGCGAAGACACCGCCGAATTTGTCTACGCGATGCTGTTCGGCTACAAGGACGTGATGAACGAGGGCATACAAGCCGACTTTGCGGCGAGCGGCACCGCGCATTTGCTGGCGGTGTCGGGACTTCACGTCGTGATGCTGGCGGCGACGGTGAACGCGCTGTTCCGCAAGATGAGGCTGCCGATGTGGGCGAGTTTTCCGTTGTTGGTCGCGGTGATGTTCGGTTTCGGGGCGATCTGCGGGTTTGCGCCGTCGATAGTCCGCTCGATCGTGATGATCGTCATTTTGGAGTTGGGCAAGATCGTCGGAGGCAGATACGACGCGCTGTCGTCGCTGTCGCTTGCGGCGGCGTCGACGCTGATCTTTTCGCCGTACTCGCTGTTCGCGCTGGGGTTCTTGATGAGCTACGCCGCTGTCTACGGGATAGTGCTGTTCAATGAGACGATCGAACGCGGGCTCGTCCGCGTCAAGTGCCCCAAGGCGCTCGCTGCGGCGCTGGCGGTGACGATCTCGGCGAACATAGGCGTGCTGCCCATCACCGTGCACACGTTCGGGGCGACGTCGCTCGTGTTCATGCTCGCCAATTTGATGGTGGTGCCGCTGGTGTCGTTTGCGTTCCCCGTCTTTCTGGTCGCGCTTGTGATAGCGTTCATACCGTATATGGGATGGGTGCTTTCGGCGGTGTCGCTGTTCTTCACCGCGATGATATTGCTTGTGCAGGCATGCGCGACCATACGCGTCGCGACGATAGAATTTCATCTCGAATGGTATTTGTTCGTCATCTATTTCGTGTTGCTCATATTCATTTCCAGGTTCAGTTTTGTGCACTTGCAAGCGAAGGGAATTTTGGCGTCCGTGTTGATAGTCGGCTTTTTCGTGCTTGTAGTGGCGCAGTCCGCAGCGCGGTGGATCTATCCCGAAAGGGTGATCTGTTTCGGCGATCAAAGCTATGTCGGCGCGGTGTTCGTCACGGACGACGGGCAGGCGTACATAGCCGCCGACGGAGACTTGAGCTATGCGTTTTTGATCGAGGTGACGGACATCTTGGCGAAGGAGAACGTCGAGAAGGTCACGCTCGCCGCCGACGAAGTGGACGAGTACGACATGTACGCGGTCGGGAAGCTGTTCACGGCGTACGAGGGAAGGCTGTGCACGCTGTCGTATGTTTCGCCGACGGCATATGTCAAGGCGACGGTCGAGTCGGTCGCCGACGAAGACATGGGGATATATTTTGACGACGGCGGGGTGGCGGCGGTGTTTCGCGGCGTCAAGACGTATGTTGCGGTGTCGGCAAGCGGGGCGTGCCCGTCCGCGGCGGGAGCCGATCTTGTCGTCAGCGCAGAGAAGTATGCGCCGTCGACGGACGAGCAGACGGTGGTTTGCGACGAGGCATATTTCGTCGGAGCGCAAAATTCATTGCCTTCCGACTTTACGTTTGGGGTAAATAGTGGTAAAATAAAGAAAATCGCCAAATGGAGGTTTGCATGAGAGCAGTCGAGTTCCTCGAACGTCCGCTCGACGGTCTTGCTCCCTGCTATTTGCTCAAGGGCGGGGACGGGTTTATGGCGCGCGCCGTCGTCGACAAGATCTTGTCGACGCTGCCGCCCGAGGACAGGGAGTTCAACTATGACGAATTTGACGACGACGCGTCGATAGTCGACGCGGTCGCGGCGCTCGAGACGGTGACGTTGACCGGCGGCAAGCGCGTGGTATATCTGCGCAAGCGGACGCGGCAGCTCTCGGACGGCGAAAAGAAGGCGCTGTCGAGCTATTGCGCGATGCCCGAGCCGGACAGCGTGCTGATCATCGAGGACACGCCGCGCGCGTACGACGATCTGGGCGGCTATCCGATCACGATCGAGTGCACGGCGGCGACGGAGAGCGAGATGAAGCGCGGCATCACCGTGGAGACGGGCAAGAGGGGGTGCACGATCTCGCGTGCGGCGATAGACAAGCTGGCGGCGTATTGCAATCTCAACTACGGCAGGGTGGCGGTCGAGGTCGCGAAATTGTGCGACTACGCGGACGGCGGCAGGATAGAGGAGAGCGCGGTCGAGGCGCTGGTCGCGCCCGACGCGGACTATCGCGGCTATTTGCTGGCGTCGGCGTTTGACGAGGGGGACATACGCAAGGCATTGAAGATGTTGGAGGGAATGAAGTCGAAGGGAGAGTCTGCGGCGAAGATATTGGCGATGTTGACGTCGTCGTTCCGCAAGACGTTCCATTGCGCGATCAGCTCGCTGGACGACAGAGAGCTGGCGTCGGCGCTGGGGACGACCGAGTCGAGCGTCAGGACGACGCGCAGGATCATCAGGGACAGGAAGAGGAGTGTTTCGGGCTATGTGGTCAAGCTCAAGGAGCAGACGGAATATCTCCGAGAGCTGGAATACAAATTCAAGAGCGGCGTCATTTCGGAAGACAACGCGCTTCGTCTCGCGGTCGCGAAACTGTCCGCCGTCAACAAGAGAGAGGCAAAATGAACGTCTACTACACTTCAACTCCCGTTCAAAACACGCGGATGCCGTCGACGTGGCGGTCGTGGGTGCTGCGCATCTGCACGTTCGTCGCGATCGCGGCGAGCAATTGGAAAACGTGCTCCGATCTTTACGATCTGATGTACTTCAACGAGTACGGATCGATGTTGAGCGCGCTCGGCAACGTCAAGGCGGTGATCGTCTTTGTCGCGCTCATCCTCGGGCTGGTCTGCTATGCGCTCTACACGGTCTATGCGCGGATGATCTTTGTCAATTTGAGCAGGTCGCTGAGTTTCTATTGTCAAAAGAAGCTCGACGTCATGCAATACCGCACCGTCGCCGATTGCGCAATGATCGCGCTGTGTGTTGTCAAGTCGCTGCTGTCGCTGATCTGGCTCTTTAACCCGACGTACGCGACGCTGTGTTCGTCGATCGTCGAGCCGCTGATCGCGTTTGCGATCATGGGCGCGGAATTGCTGTACTTCATACGCTATGCGGGCAAGGGCAACGCATGGTATATGATCTCGGCGCTTGCGGTATGGCTGTGCATGCCGGCGCTGTTCGTGTGAGGTGCGGCATGAAGAAGAAAATGTTGAAAATTTTCGTATCCGTGTTTGTTATCGTTGTTTTGTGCGCCGCGTTCGCGGGGTGCGAGAGGGGCGGCGACACATCTCGGTTCGCAATCGAAAAGGTTGAATTCGACACGACTTACGACGTCGTGACGATGACGAGGGAGATCAGCGAAAAGCATCCCGACCGCACCTCGGGCAGCGAGGCGGAGACGACGCAGGGCGGCGGCGATTACGACGTCTTGGCGGCAGGCGGCGCGGGCGGATATGCGCAAAACGACTACATCTTTTTGAACGAATACGTCGCTCCCAAGATGAATGCGATGGGATATCTCGGCGGCATAGAGCAATTCCGCTTCACCGACGTTTATGACAGCTACAAGCTCAAAGACGGCTTCAACGGAGTGTGGACAAAGGCGGCGGCAGGCGAGAGCAAAGGCGAGATATGGATCGTCGCGGCATATGACAACAGCGTGGGGATCACCGCCTCGAACGTCGACCTCACGACGGGACAGGTCTCGCAGTCCGAGCTCGGCGGAGAGGGGACGTACGGCAGCGCGACTTCGGTAGCGGCGGCAATCTCGATCGCGGACATGCTGGCGGAGAGCAAGACGCAATACGACTTGACGTTCGCGTTTGTCGGGTGTTCGCAGTTCGGCAACGAGGGCATCAAGGAGATGCTGACCGAGCACGAGACGCCGGAGCTCATCGTCAATCTCAACCGCTTGGGCGGAGGGACGTACAACTACATCTATTCCGCCGAGGTCGAGACCGACTTCAACGACGCGTTCTATGCGGCGGCGAACGCGGTCGGCGGCGGCACGTTCAGACCCGTGCCGGGCAATACGCACGCGGTCGCGGCGACGATGATCGACGGTCAGCCCAACGACTATACCCACATCGGCATGGTCGGCGACAATCTGATCGCGATGAGCAAGGGGATCCCGACGGTGTCCTTCCTCTCGCTCGATTGGGGCAGCGACACCAACTCGTTTTACACCGAGATCGACGGCAAGGAGAACATCTACAACACGAGCGGCGACACCTACGAGAACATGATCTCGCGGCTCGGCGAAAACGGCGAAGAGACGCTCCGCAACAGTCTTAACGGAGTGGCGGACACGGTCGCGACGATGCTGTCGCCCGAGAACGGCGAAGTGCTCGCCGAAGTGTTGGCGACGGCGCCCGAGCAGGCGTCCGTGGCGACGCAGCAGTCTCATGCGGAAGCGGGGATGTATACGAGGCTCGCGCTGATAATCGCGGCGGTGATCGCGGCGGTGGCGCTGACGATGGTCGGGCGCAACAAGCACGCGAAGGATACGATGCGGAAGTTTAGCGAGGCGGAGCCGTACGATCCCGACGCGGACGTGTTCGGCGACGCTCCCGACGGCGAAGAGGGCGGCGACGGGCAGGAAGGCGAGGTCAAGCCGCCCGAAGATCCGTTCGAATATTGACGCAAACGGGCGGCGGAACGCGGTGCGTTCCGCCGCTTTCGTCCGCCGAACGGAAAAGTACGGATCCGGTGTTTGAAAAACAAAAAAAGTGTTTACAAAACAGCGGAATGCCGTTATAATGAGATAGGGTATCAAGGGAATGACCGCCGAACACATCGGGGCAGAATAAACTATCGAGGGAAAATATGGGCATCATCGGAAAAGCCGTCGGGGCTGTCAAAGGCTTCTTTCAGCACTGGAACACGCCTGCCGAAGGCGACTATGTTTCGAGCAAAGAAGTCGTAGCGTATTCCGTCGGAGGCATCGGCGTCCAGTTCGTCGCGGCGATGGCGTACACCATCGCGATGTCCGCGAACTGTATCCTTGTCGGGTCGATCTATCAGATCACGCCGGGCGACCTGTTCATCATCTCCACAATCAACACGATCGTCACGATCATCATGCAGCCGCTCAAGAGCTATTGGATAGACAATACGCCGGGCGGCAAAGGCAAAGCGAGGCCATACCTGTTGTGGCTGGGTCCGCCGTGCGCGATATTGATTTCGCTTTTCGCGTTCATCCCGATGGGATGGAGCTATGCGGTCAAGGTCGCGGTGGTGGGCATTTTGTTCATCGTGATGAACTTCATCTTCCAATTCTATTTGGGGATGTACAACACGCTTGCGCAATTGATCACGCCGAGTTCGGGCGAGAGGGCGAAGATCATTTCGCTGTCGTCCATCGTCTACTCGATGGCGCCGACGATCACCGGTTTCATTTTGCCTTTGATCTCCAACGCGTTCGACAGAGGGCAGCTTGACGTCAACTTCTATCGTGTGACGATGCCCTTGTTCTCGTTCCTCGGCTGCTTCTTGGCGTTCATCGTCTATTTCTGCACCAAGGAGAGGGTGGTCGTTCCTCGCGACTATCAGCAAAAGATCAAGTTTGCGGACGGCATGAAGAAGATCGTTCGCAACCGCTATTTCTGGATCTACAACATTTCGACGTGGTTCACGACGCTCGCGGCGGCGATCACGACGTTCATGCAATGGGCGTACATATATATGTTGCAGAACGCGACGATACAGTCGTTCATGACGCTCATCGTCGGCACGGCGTCGCTGTTCGGCATGGCGCTCGCGCCGATCATGATCAAGAAGGTGGGCAAGCGCAACGCGGTGCTCATCTCGGACGCATTCCGCATCGTGGGCGCGGTGATCCTGATCTTCTACAACACAAACTTCTATGTTTTCACTGCGGCGTGCTACCTGATCTATTGGGGCGCGGCGGTGCAGATCATCACCAACCCGGCGATGAACGGCGACGCGCTCGACTATCAGCAATGGAAGACGGGCGACCGCATGGAGGGCTTCTCGGGCAACTTTACGATCATCAACAGCCTCGTGCTGCTCGGGCTCAACTACGTCATTCCGTACATCAACGAATATTACGGCTTGCTCAACGACTACGACGTGCTTTACGACGCGTCCATCTACTCGCCGATGTTCACCGCTTTGTCGATCGTGACGGTCGTGGGCGTGGTGCTGCACGCGCTGCCGATCTTCTTCTGGAACATGAGCGAAGAGGACCAGGCGAACATGATCGAAGACCTCAAAGAGCGCGCCCGCAAGCACAACGAAGAGACGGGCTATCACGACGCGAGCATTTTGTCCAGCGGCGAGATGACCGGCGAAGAGCACGAGGACGGCGCGACCGCGGACGAGGTGCAGAGCGAGGCTCAGGAGCTTGCCGATGCGGAGTTCGCGGCGGGAGCGACGACGGGCGGAGCGCCCTCGGCGCAAGACAAAGGCAACGGAGGTGACGCGCAATGAAAAAGAGGATAGCGATCACGGCGGCGATAGCGCTGCTTGCGATACTTTCGACGATGTGCTTAGCGGCATGCGAGCAGGCGATCACCGCCGACGAGGCGATGAAGCTTCTGTCCGACTCCATTGCCGAAGCCAAAGCTCAATCGGGATATTTCGTCAAATACAAGACATTCTTCTCGGACGGTACGACCGAGGAATACAGACTTTACGTCAAGGGGATCGGCACCGAGTCGGTCGCCGCGGCGTACGACCACACCGTCGACAAGGTCGTCAGCACCTCGACCGAGTACCTGTATTGGGGCGCCGCCTCGCAGGTCAAAGAGGACAAGAAGGCGGAAGACGTTGTCAAGACGGGCATGCTTTCGCAGGCGGGCGATGGCAACAACAAGTATTGGGTGATCGACGACACGATCACGCTGGACGACTTTCTCGCAAGGGCGGAGGTCGCGCCCTATACGCTCGACGCGATATGCGCCTACATCGAGAACAGCTTGACAGCGGACAAGATGACGATCACGTCGGCAAAGACAAAGGGCTGGGTCGACTATGCGTTCGTCTCCGAGGTCAAGGACGAAAGTTCGCCCCTTTACGGATGCAAGGACATCGAGCTGAGGGTGACCAAGGACAGGCTCAGCACGATCTACTTCACCAACGCAAAGGGTGAGGACGTTCAGATCAACATAGTTTACGGCGAGGGCAGAGTGCTCAACTTGCCGCAATGGAAATAAGGAGAGGTGACAACATGGACATCGACAAGATAATTCCCCTTCCGCAGCAATGCGAACTCGGACAGGGCAGGCTGGAGCTTGCCGCGCTCGAGAATCTCGCCGTCGCTGACGCGCTCAAAAGCGCAGAGGGCTTGATACGCGCTCAGCTCGAGGGCGATTTGGGCAAGAAGCTCGGCGACGGCAAAGAAAGAGCTGTCGTCATAGAGCACGACAAGTCGGTGCCAGCCGAGGGCTACAAGCTGACGATCGGTGCGGACGGCGTCAAGATCGCCGCGTCGGACAGACGAGGCGCGATCTACGGCGTGCAGACGCTGCGCATGGCGTCTCTCGCGCAGCTCAAAAAGGGCGGCAACGCGTCCGTCGCGTGCGCGCGCATTGAGGACAGTCCGCGCTTTGAGTGGAGAGGGCTCGAGATCGACGAGGCGCGCCATTTCTTCGGCGAAAAGGAGATCAAAAAGGTCCTCGACCTCATGTGTTTGCACAAACTCAACGTGCTGCATTGGCACTTGACCGACGACCAGGGCTGGCGCGTGGAGATCAAGAAGTATCCTTTGCTCACCGAGATCGGCGGCAAGCGCGACAAGTCGCAGATCAACGGCTGGCAGAACAGAGAGGTCAACGACATCCCCGTCGTGGGCTGGTACACGCAAGAGCAGATCAAGGACATCGTCGCCTATGCGGCGCAGAGGGGTATCGACATAGTGCCCGAGATCGACATGCCGGCGCACTTGGCGGCGGCGATGGCGGCATATCCGTGGCTGGGGTGCCGCGAGCTCGACCGTCCGGTCGCGTGGTATTTCGGCGGTTCCATCCCGATGTCGATGGGCATCAAGGATTGGAACAGGAGCGCATGCGTCGGCTCGCCTCGCACGATGCAGTTCATCCGCGACGTCATCGACGAGATCGTCGAGATGTTCCCGTTCGGCTACTTCCACATCGGCGGCGACGAAGTGCCGATGGAGGAGTGGAAGAAGTGCCCCAAGTGCAACGCCGCGATGAAGGAGCACGGCTTCACCGACTACAAGCAATTGCACACCCACTTCATCAACGAGGTCGGCAAGTATGTCGCGACCAAGGGGCGCAAGTTGATCGGTTGGAACGAGATCTTGCACGGCGGCAATCTCGCGAACGACGTGCTCGTTCAATATTGGACGCCGCAGCCCGATCCGCGAGTCGCCAAGCACTTGAACAAGGGCGGCAAGGCGATCATCAGCAAGCACAAGCACTTCTATTTCGACATGCCCTATGCGCAATATCCGTTGCGCAACACCTACAAGTTCACGCCGTATTTCGGCGGGATAAACAAGGACAACGTAGGCGGAGTGATCGGCGTCGAGGGCGAGTGCTGGGCGGAGTGGATCGACAGCCCCGCCAAGCTCGAGTTCCAGATGAATCCGCGCCTTGCGGCGCTGTCCGAAGTGGCGTGGCTCAAGAGCGACAAGCGGTGCTACAAGACCTTCGAAGCGCGCCTTGACGACTACTTCAAGGTGTTGGACGCTTTGGACGTCAATTACGCAAAGCCGGAGATCTTCCGCGCGCCCAAGAATCCGTTCAAGAGGGGCGCGACAATTCGGGCGTGGTACGCCAAGGACATGAACATAGAGTTCGACCGCAATAAGTGAGCAAGCGGCATTCGGGGGCGGCGGCAGCCGCCCCCGATCTGTGTCCGAAGGGCGGCGCAAGGAGTTGACAGCGACGGATCAAAAAAATTATAATTTTGTTATGGAAAACAATATGCAGCAAGACCTCGGCAAGAGGATAAGGAAATTGCGCGAAGACGCGCACATGAGCCAAGCGGAATTGGCAAGAGAACTTCAAGTGTCGCGCCAGGCGGTGTCGCGATGGGAGAGCGGTTCGTCCGTCCCGGACGCGAGCATAGTGTCAGATCTTTGCCGCGCGCTCGGCGTGAAGTACGAGAGCGTCTTCGGCGCATTCGAATTGGGCGAAGGCGCGGCAAGCGCGGACGATAGTATACAAACCGCCGGAGAGGAAGCGCAGAAAGAGCAAAACTTAGAGTCGATCGAAGAGATCAAGAACAGGTTGGACGCGTTGCTTGCAGAAAGGAAGAAGAAAAACAACCGCAAGCGGATATTAAGTGCGACCGTATGGTCGATGTTTGCCGCAGCGGCATTGTTTGTGTTGTTCAGCTTGTCGGTGCTCGGCTTGCCGGAATTGGCGATCTTGAACGACCCCACACGCTTTTCTTCCATCGCATTCGGGATCAATACAGGCGCCGATGTGCTTTTGCTGCTGGGCATAATTTTAGCCATTGTCATTATAGGGGCGGTAGCCGGATTGATATGTTGGGCGCGGATCCGCAAGGAGGAAAAGAACAAGAAGTAGGCGAGGCGCGTCCGTCGTCACGCTTGTTTTTTGTTGACAACGACAAAATATTAAAACTATAATGTAGCCATGGACAAAAACATGCAGCAAGACCTCGGCAAGAGGATAAGGAATTTGCGCGAAGACGCGCATATGAGCCAAGCGGAATTGGCAAGAGAACTTCAAGTGTCGCGCCAGGCGGTGTCGCGATGGGAGAGCGGCTCGTCCGTCCCGGACGCGAGCATAGTGTCCGATCTTTGCCGCGCGCTCGGCGTGAAGTACGAGAGCGTCTTCGGCGCATTCGAATTGGGCGAAGGCGCGGCAAGCATGGAAGAAGGCGCCCCTATGACGCAAGTTGAGGCGGCGCTTTCAGAGGAGCAAAGAGAAGAGGTCGGCAAGGCGATCGGCGAAATGCGAGAATACATAAAGCGCGACGCGGCGGCAAAACAAAGCGCCGAACGTCGCCGCAAAGCCGTGACTGCCGGCGTCATCGCAATGCTGGCGGCGGCGATAGGTTTTTTGTTGTTCTTCCTGCTTGCGACCACTTGGCAAGAGCTGTTTCCGCCGACAAACGGAGGTGTGGGGGCAGGATCTGCGGCGGTCAAACCGATTTCGGACTTTACTGCGTACGACAAATGGTCGATAGTGGCGATGATAGCGGCGTGGTTCGCTTGCGGCGTAGTTGCTGCGGTGATCAGCGTGTTGAGATACAACAAAAAGATCAAGAAAAGCGAGGTGATTAAAGATGAAGAAGAATAAATTGGCGATCGCTGTTGTCTTGGCGGTCATTGCATGTGCGATCGGTGCACTCGGCGTAGTCAACGCCGAAGAAGTCGGGGAGGTTCAACCTCTGGGCTGGTATACAAAGGTCACAGTAAAGCTCGACGGCAGCGGTGATGGCATGATCGTAGCGACGGCTACCAATATATTTACGTTGGGGACGTCTAAGGTCCAAGTCATCGTGTCGCTCTATCACGCCGACGAATATACGACTGACACGGACGAGATGGTGTTGATGGCTGAGGGAAGGATCTCGGATCTCGATATGTTACATTCGATTTCCGCGTCCGCTTATACCGGCGGCAAGGACGGCTATTGGATGGCGGTGGTAGAGTACAATATCGATGGAGGAGAGTATATTACCGATTCAACTCCATGCATTCACTTCGACGCACAAGGCAACAAGATCTGAATCGTTTTGACAGCAAGCACAATTTTCCCGTCGCGAAAGCGGCGGGATATTTTTTGCAGCGAAAACGCAGTCAATTTGAGCCGAAGACGTGCGTAATATGACATATGAGGAATTTGAGGGCGGAGAGGGCGACGGACGTCGCCGCGCTTGCGGACAACGCGCGCTCGATCGCGCATGCGGCGTGCGGAAGAGAGGTGATCGCGGTCGTCAAGGCGGACGCCTACGGCAACGGACTTGTGCGATGCGCGAGAGCGCTCAAAGGTGAGGCGGCGATGTTTGCGGTCGCGACCGCAAGCGAGGCGAAGCGGCTCCTCGATGCAAAAATTTGCCTGCCCGTGTTGATCATGGGTGCATTGAGCAAGGATGAACTCCGCGCCGCAGCGTTGCTTGACGGCGCGTCTCTCGCCGTCTCGTCGCTTGCCGAGGCGGCATATCTCGACCGCATGGCGGCGGCAGCCGGGCGGCGGATCCCTGTGCACATCGCCGTCGACAGCGGCATGCACCGCTTCGGCTTTGCGCCCGACTCCAAGACGATCGGGCTTGTCGCGACCTTCCGCGGCGTCGCCGTCGAGGGGATATACACGCACTATGCGCGCCCCGACGACGACGCGTTCACGCGGCGGCAATGCGACGTCTTTTGCGACGCCGTCGAGCGGTTGAAGGCGCGCGGGATGAACTTCCGCTTTGTCCACGCTGCGGCGAGCGGCGCGGTCTGCCGCGGCGTCGGGCTTTGCGGCAACGCGGTCAGGGTCGGGCTCGCGCTCTACGGCTGCGGCGACCTGCCCGGGCTTCGTCCCGTCGCGGCCGTGACCGCGCGGGTGCTGTGCGTGCGCACTCTCGAGCGGGGCGACGGGATAGGTTACGGCGCCGTGTTTGCCGCGCCTTGCCGCATGCGCGTAGCCGTCGTCTCGGCGGGCTATGCGGACGGGGTGCCGCTGTCGCTGTCGGGAAGGGGGATCGTGCTCGTCGGCGGAACGCGCTGCCGCATCGTAGGGGCGGTGTGCATGGACGTGTTCTTTTGCGACGTCTCCGCCGCGGGAGAGGTGAAGGAAGGGGACGCGGTCACCGTTGTCGGACGGGAGGGCAAAGCCGCGATTTCCCTCGAAGAGCAGGCGGCGCTCGCGGGCACGTCGCCGTACGAACTGTCCTGCCGCCTCGGTCGGGGCGGACGATGAGCGCAATTTGCGTGCCCGTGTCGACAGAACGCGTTTAGCGTGCAAAAAAACGGGCGCCTTTGCGCCCGCGTATATACAATGATATCTCGTTATAGTACCAAGTATCGATAATAGAACAATACCGCGCTCAGCGGCGGTCGTTGCCCTTGCCGGGGAAGTGGTCGACGACGCAGCGGAAGATCAGCGCCATGCAATACAGGCTCATTGCCGCGGCGATCAGGCAGCACACCGCCAGCGCGACAGACGCCGCGATGTGGCTCGTCGCGTTGCAGAGCCCGATGATCGCCGAGACCGCGCCGAAGCCGGACACCGCAAAGATCGCGATGACCGCAAAGAACGCGACCGCGAAGCCGATCGTGTAGAGGATCGCCGCGGCGACCTTTTCTCCCGTTGAAGTTTTGCGTCCGTTCATATGTCCATTATAAGTCGAGACTGCGCGCTTGTCAAGGGCGCGCGGTCATTTGTCCGCGGCGAGCGAGACGTATGCGATCGCGGCGATCGCGCTGCCTTCGCCGACTGCGCCCGTCTTTTCGGAAGTGGTCGCGGCGACGTTGATCGCGGAGACGTCGCACCCGAACGCCTCGGCATAGCGTGCGACCATCCGGGGGATCGCGTCTTTGAGTTTGGGCTTTTCGCAGACGACGGTCGCGGAGAGATTGTTCAGGCGATAGCCGTCCTCCCTCATCGTCTCGACGACGTGCGCGAGCAATTTCATGCTGTCCGCGCCCTCGAAAGCGGGGTCGTCGTCGGGGAAGAGACAGCCGATGTCGCGCCGTCCCAGCGCGCCCAGCACCGCGTCCATCACCGCATGGGTCAGCACGTCGGCGTCCGAGTGTCCGACAAGCCCTTTGGGGAAGTCGAACTCCACTCCGCCGAGGATGAGCTTGCGCCCTTCGGCGAGGACGTGGATGTCCCATCCCGTGCCCACGCGGAAGCGCGTCGGCGCGAGCAGGCGCAAGTCCTCGGGGACGGTCAATTTGACGTTGCGCACGTCCCCGTCAAAGAGGGCGACGGGCGCGCAATATCTCTCGAAAACCTGGGCGTCGTCGGTCGGGGCGAAGCCGTCCGCGTCGGCGCGGGCGTATGCGCGGAGCAATTTTTCGCGGTCGAAGAATTGCGGCGTCTGGACCAGCCGCACAGTCGCTCTGTCCACCGCATGCGAGCCGTCGCCGTCCGCAATGCGGACGCTGTCCGAGGGGCTGACGCAGGGGACCGCGCTGCCGCGCTCTTCGCACACTCTTGCGCCGTCGTCGATGAGTTTGCCCGTGACGAACGGGCGCGCGCCGTCGTGGATCGCGACAAAGGGCGAATCGCACAGCGCGAGCGCGTTGCGGACCGACGCGGTGCGCGTCTCGCCGCCGTCGCAAAAGACGACGGGCAGTTGAAGCTCGCCTATCGCGGCGGCGTAAGCGGCGCGTTTTTGCGGAGGGCAGGGGACGATCAATTTTTGCACATACGGGCGCATGAACGCCGCCGCGGAGCGCGCGATGACCGTGCCGCCGTCCAGAGGCAGCAGCAACTTGTCCGCGCCCATCCGCGTCGAACTTCCGCCGCAGGGGATGATGACGTCAATCTTCATCGGGGAGTACCTCGTACATTGCCGAGCAGTCCTGCTTGCCGGTCGGGGCGACGTCGCTCAAAATGCGGAAGCGGAGCGTCTTGTCGCCGAACTTCAATTCGGCGATATCGCCCGCTTTGACTTGCGCGCCCGCCTTTGCGGGTCTGCCGTTGAGCGTGACGCGCGACGCGTCGCACGCCTCGTTTGCGACGGTGCGGCGGCGTATGATGCGCGATACTTTCAAAAATTTGTCAAGTCTCATAATTGCCTCAAAACGGGGATGATCCCCTCGAGAGTGGGGGAATAGAGCGGATAGTCCGCGTCGTTCGGTTTGCGCACGAGGATCGCCTGCAAGCCGCAAGCGAGCGCGCCTTTTATGTCGGTGGAATAGTTGTCGCCGATCATCACCGCGCCGTCGCGTTCAAAGCCGTCCAGCGCGAGATCCCAGATGCGCGGATCGGGTTTTTCGACGTCCTGTTCGGACGAGATGACCGCGCGGTCGAACAGCGGCAGCACGCCCAAATGCTCGAAGATGCGCCGCGCCTCGGGGATGTGATTGGTCAGCAGCACGAGCGTGTGCCCCTCGTCTTTGAGAGCGGTCAGCGTCGGCAGCGTGTCGGGGAACAGCTCCCAAAAGCGCAGATCGCAAAAGAGTCCGGGCAGTTCTTTCGCGACCGCGTCGGCGACGGCGCGAGAGCATACTCCGCGGAGAACAAGTTCGTCCGCGATCGCCCCTCCGACTGCCTGCCACCACGTCTTGCCGCGCAAAAACTCCGTGCGCGCCGCGCCGTCGAAGTGCCACGGATAGACGTCGCCGTGAGTGATCGGGATCACCTGTTCGTCGGTCGAAAAGACGTTGTGGCGGAGCAGCAGCAGCCGCACCGTCTCCGTCCACATCGGCGAGCGGTAACCCAAGGTCATATCGAAGTCGAACACGAGAGTGCGCTTTTTCATACATCCATTATAACGCCGCGCGGCGATTTTGGCAACAAAAGGGCGCAAGACGCACGCTTCGGCGCGTCGAAAGGCGCGGTGCGCATACGCGTGCATAATAAATACGCAAAAAATGAAAAATTATGCGTTCAAACGGTTGACTTTGCTTGCGCATTTTGATTATAATCTAAAATTGCGAAAATATGCATAATGCGAAACTATCGCCTTCCCGCCGGCGAGAAAAAAGGAAAGCCGTCGGGTAAGGGCAGTTTTCGCGTTTAATGCCGAAACCACACAAGGAGGGTCGATAATGCCTCAACACATACACAAGGTCAAGTACGGCAATACCGAAAGGCTCTGCTTCTCCCGCATCAAGGAGACGCTGCCCATTCCGTATTTGATCGCGTTGCAAAAGGATTCTTACAGGCAATTCGTCACCGAGGGCATACAGGAGGTCTTGGACGACTTCTCGCCCGTGCGCGACTATGCCGGAAGAATGGAATTGCAATTCCTCGGCTTTTCTCTCGAGGGCACGCCCAAGTACGACGTCAAGGAATGTAAGGAAAGAGACGCCACATACTCGCTTCCGCTCAAGGTCAAAGTCAGGCTGGTCCACACCGACACCGGCGAGGCGACCGTGGAAGACGTGTTCATGGGCGACTTCCCGTTGATGACCGAGAACGGAAGTTTCATCATCAACGGCGCCGAGAGAGTCGTCGTCAGCCAGCTCGTCCGCAGTCCGGGCGTATACAGCGGCGTCACCATCGACAGGGCGGGCGTGCCGCGCTATGACACGACTGTCATGCCGTCCAGAGGCGCGTGGCTCGAGTTCAAGCAAGATTCCAACAACATCCTTTGGGTCAGCGTGGACAGGACGCGCAAGATCACCGCGACGATGTTCATGAGGGCGCTCGGTTACGGCACCGACGAGGAGCTGACCGCGCTGTTCGGTCCCGAAGAGATCTTGGTCGCCACGATGACGAAGGATTCGATCAAGAACAGCGAGGACGCGAAGATCGAGTTGTACAAGAGGATGAAGCAGGGCGAGATCCCGACCATCGACGGCATCAATCAGCTCATCCGCAACACTTTCTACGATTCGCACAGATATGACTTTATGCGCGTCGGCAGATACAAGGTCAACAAGAAGCTCTGCTTTGCGACCCGTCTTGCCGGCAACGTGCTTGCCGACAATCTTGTCGACGAGCAGACGGGCGAGATCCTTGCCGAGAAGGGAAGCGTGCTCACCGAAGAGCAGGCTGCCGCGGTGCAGAACGCGGGCGTAAACGTCGCCTACATCGTCACCAAGAAGGGCGACACGTTCAAGCTGATCGGCAACAACACCGTCGATCTTGCCGCGTACGTCGACTGCGACCCCAAGGAGCTCGGCATTCTCGAAAAGGTCTACTATCCCGTGCTGGCGGAACTTCTTGCAAAGAAGGAGTCGGAGGGGCTTTCCGACGAGGCGTTCAAGGACGCGATCAAGGCGAGCCGCGACGACCTCGTGGTCAAGCACGTCACGATCGACGACATCATCGCCGCGGTCAACTATAACCTCGGGCTTGTCCACGGGCTGGGCGAGACGGACAACATCGACCACCTCGCCAACAGGCGTGTCAAGGCGGTCGGCGAGCTGTTGCAGAACCAGTTCCGCATCGGCATGGCGCGTCTCGACCGCGTGATCAAGGAGCGCATGTCCATCACTCAGGACATCGCCGACCACAAGGTGCAGAGTTTCATCAACATCAAGCCGGTGACCAGCGTCATCAAGGAGTTCTTCGGTTCTTCTCAGCTGTCGCAGTTCATGGATCACCACAACCCGATCGCGGAGCTGACGCACAAGCGCAAGCTGTCCGCGCTCGGTCCCGGCGGTCTCAGCCGCGACCGCGCGAGCTTTGAAGTCCGCGACATCAACCACTCGCATTACGGCAGATTGTGCCCGATCGAGACCCCTGAAGGTCAGAACATCGGTCTGATCTCCTCGCTTGCGACCTATGCCCGCGTCAACGAGTACGGTTTCATCGAGGCGCCCTACCGCAAGGTGGACAAGGTGTACGGCGAGGACGGCAGCGTCGTCGACGTCATCGTCTCCGACCGCGTCGAATATTTGCAGGCGGACGAGGAGGACAAGTACGTCGTCGCTCAGGCGAACGAGCCTTTGACCGAGGACGGTCACTTTGCCGACGACCGCGTCACCTGCCGTATCCGTGAGGACATCAGGGCGGTCGACAAGAGGACGGTCGACTACATGGACGTTTCGCCCAAGCAGCTCGTCTCCGTCGCCGCGTCGCTGGTGCCCTTCCTCGAAAACGACGACACGTCGCGTGCGTTGATGGGCAGCAACATGCAGCGTCAGGCAGTTCCGCTTTTGAGGCCGGAGGCTCCGATCATCGCGACCGGCATCGAGCACAAGATCGCGTATGACAGCGGCGTCATGGCGATCGCCAAGGCGGACGGCGTCGTCAAGGCGGTCGACGCGACCCGCATCGTCGTCGAAGAGGGCGACGGCAGCGAGAGGGTGTACAAGCTGCAAAAGTTCGAGCGCAGCAACAACGGCACCTGCATCAACCAGCGTCCCATCGTCACGGTCGGGCAGAAGGTCATCAAGGGCATGGTGCTCGCCGACGGTCCCGCGACCGACAACGGAGAGCTTTCGCTCGGCCGCAACATCCTGATCGGCTACATGTCCTGGGAGGGCTACAACTACGAAGACGCTATCCTGATCAGCGAAGACTTGGTCAAGGACGACGTGTTCACCTCCATCCACATCGAGGAGTACGAAGTGGAGAGCCGCGACACCCGTCTCGGCGAAGAGCAGATCACGCGCGACATCCCCAACCTCGGCGACGACGCGCTCAAATATTTGGACGAAGACGGCATCGTCATGATCGGCGCCGAAGTCCACAGCGGCGACATCCTCGTCGGCAGGGTCACCCCCAAGGGCGAGACCGAGCTCACCCCCGAAGAGAGGCTTTTGAGGGCGATCTTCGGCGAGAGGGCGAGAGAGGTCAGAGACACGTCTTTGCGCGTGCCGCACGGACAGAGCGGCATCGTCGTCGACGTCAAGGTGTTCACCCGCGAGAACAAGGACGAACTGCCCCCGGGCGTGACCAAACTCATCCGCGTATACGTCGCTCAAAAGCGCAAGCTGGGCGTCGGCGACAAGATGGCGGGACGTCACGGCAACAAGGGCGTCGTCTCGCGCGTTCTCCCCAAGGAGGACATGCCGTTCATGGCGGACGGCACACCGCTCCAGATCGTGCTCAACCCGATGGGCGTGCCTTCGCGTATGAACATCGGACAGGTCCTTGAAGTGCACTTGGGCTTTGTCGCCAAGATGCTCGATTGGAAGATCTCGACCCCCGTCTTCGACGGTGCGAAAGAGGCGGACATCAAGGAGCTGTTCGCGCAGAACGATCTGCCGGCAAGCGGCAAGATGGAGCTGTTCGACGGCAGAACGGGCGAGAAGTTCGAAAACCCGGTCACGGTCGGCTACATGTACATGCTCAAGCTCATCCACCTCGTCGACGACAAGATCCACGCGCGTTCGACCGGTCCGTACAGCTTGGTCACTCAGCAGCCGCTCGGCGGCAAGGCGCAGTTCGGCGGACAGCGTTTCGGCGAAATGGAAGTTTGGGCGCTCGAAGCGTACGGTGCGTCGCATGTGCTGCAAGAGATCCTCACCGTCAAGTCGGACGACGTCGTCGGCAGGGTCAAGACATACGAGAGCATCGTCAAGGGCGCTCCGATCACCGAACCGGGCACTCCGGAATCGTTCAAGGTCTTGATCAAGGAGTTCCAGGCGCTCGGTCTCGACGTCAAGGTGCTCAACGAGAACAGGGAAGAGATAGGTTTGCGCGAGAACGTGGACGAGGACATCGATTACGTTCCCGAGAAGGAGCAGGAGCTCGAAGAGGTCGACGCGTTCGCCCTCAACGAGGAGGACAACCCGTACGGTCTGGGCGGCGACAGCATGTTCAACTACAACGATCTGTTTGACGACGCGGACGACGCGGGCTTCGGTTTCGGCGACGATTCCGACGACAACTAAGGAGGCGTTTCGATGTCTGAAGTAAACAATTTCGATTCCATACAGATAGGCATTGCCTCTCCGGAGAAGATCAGGTCTTGGTCTCACGGCGAGGTCACAAAGCCCGAGACGATCAACTACAGGACGCAGAAGCCGGAGAAAGACGGTCTGTTCTGCGAGAGGATCTTCGGTCCTACCAAGGACTGGGAGTGCCATTGCGGCAAGTATAAGCGCATCCGCTACAAGGGCGTCATCTGCGACAAGTGCGGCGTTGAGGTCACTCGCGCCAAGGTCAGACGCGAGAGGATGGGTCACATCGAGCTCGCCTCGCCCGTCTCCCACATCTGGTACTTCAAGGGCGTGCCGTCGCGCATCTCCCTTGCGCTGGACATGTCCCCCAAGGACGTCGAGCAGGTGTTGTACTTCCTCAAGTACATCGTCATCGACCCGGGCAAGACGGATTTTGTCAAGAAGCAGATCCTCGACGAGCGCGAATATCGCGACGCGATCGACAAATACGGACACGGCGCTTTCCGCGTCGGCATGGGCGCCGAGGCGGTCAAAGAGCTGTTGATGGAGGTCGACCTCGACAAAGAGGCGGACGCTCTCAAAGAGATCATCGCGACCACCAACGCCGGGCAGCGCAAGCTCAAGGCGGTCAAGAGGCTTGAGGTGATCGAGGCGTTCCGCATGGGTCATTCCCGTCCCGAATGGATGATCCTCGACGTGCTGCCGGTGCTTCCGCCCGAGCTGCGCCCGATGGTCCCGCTCGACGGCGGCAGATATGCGACCAGCGACCTCAACGACCTCTATCGCAGGGTCATCAACCGCAACAACAGGCTCAAAAAGCTGATCGAACTCGGCGCGCCCGACATCATCGTCCGCAACGAGAAGAGAATGCTCCAAGAGGCTGTCGACGCTCTGATCGAGAACGGCAGGCGCGGCAAGGCGGTCAGCGGTCCCGGCAACAGAGAGCTCAAATCGCTCACCGCGTTGCTCAGAGGCAAGCAGGGACGTTTCCGTCAGAACTTGCTGGGCAAGCGCGTCGACTATTCCGGACGTTCGGTCATCGTCGTCGGACCGGAGCTCAAAATGTATCAATGCGGCATCCCCAAGGAGATGGCGCTGGAGCTGTTCAAGCCCTTTGTGATGAAGAAGCTCGTCGACATGGGCAAGTGCAACAACATCAAGAACGCCAAGCGCGTGATCGAGAGGGCGCAGGACGTCGTCGTTTGGGACATCCTCGAGGACGTCATCAAGGATCATCCGGTGCTGCTCAACCGTGCTCCGACACTGCACAGACTCGGCATCCAGGCGTTTGAGCCGGTGCTCGTCGAGGGCAGGGCGATCAAGCTGCATCCGCTCGTGTGCAGCGCGTTCAACGCGGACTTCGACGGCGACCAGATGGCGGTCCACGTTCCGCTTTCGATCGAGGCGAGGGCTGAGGCGAGGTTCCTGATGCTCTCGACCAACAACATCCTCAAGCTCAGCGACGGCAAGCCGATCGTCTCTCCGACCCAGGACATGGTCATCGGAAGCTACTATCTGACGATGGTCAAGCCGGGCGGCAAGGGCGAAGGCAGATACTTCAAGGACGAAAAAGAGGCGGTCATGGCGTACCAGCTCAAGCAGGTCGAATTGCAGTCTCTCGTCCACATCCGCAGGACGATGGTCATCGACGGCGTGCGTCACAGCAAGTTGCTCGAGACGACTGTCGGACGCATCATCTTCAACGAGGCGATCCCGCAGGATCTCCACTTCGTGCCCAGGGACACCCCCGAGCAGCAGCTCGATCTCGAGATCGACTTCCGCGTGGGCAAGAAGGAGCTGTCCAAGATCGTCGACGCGTGCTTCAAGTACAAGGGCGCGACCGAGACGAGCGTCGTCCTCGACAAGATCAAGGCTTTGGGCTACAAGTATTCGACGATCGGTGCGGTCACCGCGTCCATCTTCGATATGCACATCCCCAAGAGCAAGAAGGCGATCGTCGAGCAGGCGGAAAAGGACATCGTGTTCATCGAAAAGCAGTTCAAGAGAGGCCGTTTGTCCGAAGAGGACAGATATATGCAGACGGTCAAGACCTGGCAGGACGCGAAGGAGAGGATCGACAGCCAGCTGTTCGACGAAAAGGGCGACGACTTCCTCGGCGAGTTCAACCCCATCTGGATGATGGCGAACTCGGGAGCTCGCGGTAACAAGTCGCAGATCTCGCAGCTTTGCGGCATGAGAGGTCTTGTCCGCGACCCGTCCGGTAAGGTCATCGAGCTGCCTATCAAGGCAAACTACCGCGAAGGTCTGTCCGTTCTCGAGTACTTCATCTCGTCGCACGGCGGACGTAAGGGTCTTGCCGACACCGCGCTCAAAACCGCGGACTCCGGCTACCTCACCCGTCGTCTCGTCGACGTGTCGCAGGATATCATCGTCAACGAGCAGGATTGCGGCGACACCAAGGGCATGGAGGTCTCGGCGATCGAGGGGCTCGAACCGCTCAGCGACCGCATCGACGGCAGATATTGCATGGACGACGTCAAGGATCCGGCGACCGGCGAGGTCATCTGCAAGGCGGACACGCTGATCGACACCGACACCGCGAAGAAGATCGAAAAGGCGGGCGTCAAGACGGTGCGCATCCGCAGCATCCTCTCCTGCCAGACCAAGCACGGCGTCTGCGCCAAGTGCTACGGCAAGAACATGGCGTCGGGCAACCCCGTCAAGTTGGGCGAAGCGGTCGGTATCATCGCCGCACAGTCCATCGGCGAACCGGGCACGCAGCTGACGATGAGAACGTTCCACACCGGCGGCGTCGCGGTCAGCGAAGACATCACCCAAGGTCTGCCGCGCGTCGAAGAGTTGTTCGAAGCGCGCAAGCCCAAGGGGCAGGCGCTCATCTCCGAGATCGCGGGCGAAGTCGCCGTCTCCGACGACAAGCGCGTCGTCATCGTCACTCCCAAAGAGGGCGATCCGGTCGAGTACAAGATCAACTTCGGTCAAAAGCTCACCGTGCAGACGGGCGACGTCATCGAGGCGGGTCATCCGCTCACCCAAGGCTCCATCTATCCGCAGGACATCCTGAGGACGAAGGGCATCAGGGGCGCGCAGGAGTACCTGATCAAAGAGGTGCAGTCCGCATATCGCAGCTCCGGCGTCGAGATCAACGACAAGCACACCGAGGTCATCGTCAGACAGATGTTCCGCAAGGTCAAGATCGAGAAGCAGGGCACGACGAGCATGCTGCCCGGCGAATATGTCGACATCTTCACCTATGAGGACGAGAACCGCAAGGCGCTCGAAGAGGGCGGCGAACCGGCAACCGCAAAGCGCACGCTGCTCGGCATCACCAAGGCGGCGCTCGCGACCGAGTCCTTCCTGTCGGCGGCGTCCTTCCAGGAGACCGCGAGAGTGCTCACCGAGGCGGCGGTCAAGAACAAGGTCGACCACCTGCGCGGACTCAAAGAGAACGTCATTCTCGGCAAGCTCATCCCGGCGGGTACCGGCATGAAGCTGTACCGCAACATCGTCGCCGTCCCGGCGGCGTCGGCGGACAGCCACATCGTCGAAGAGGACATCTCCGCCAAGTTTGCGGCAGAGGACGACATCGTCGACGACGAAGAGTGACCCAATGCGCGCGCCGCTGCGCAGCGGCGCGCAAATACAACTGAATAGTTTTGTTCTATAAAGAGTGCGGGAGAGACGGACTCGACGATCGCACAGCAACCTTCGGCGACGAAAGGTGCTAATTTCCGCAAGACGGCTTGAAATATAGAATATATTGAGCGGCGTCTTTGGGCGCCGCTTTTTCGGAGAAAGATGAAAAGACGTTTGTTTACAAGTGAGAGCGTGACCGAAGGTCATCCCGACAAGGTCTGCGACAAGATCTCGGACAGCGTCCTCGACGCGTTGCTCGCGCAGGACGCATACAGCCGCGTCGCTTTGGAGACGTGCTGCAACACCGGCTTTGCGCTGCTGTCGGGCGAGATCACCTCGTCGGCAGCCGTCGACTACGAGGCGATCGTCCGCAAGACCGCGCTCGAGATAGGCTACGACGACGAGGCGAAGGGCTTTGACGGCGCCACCTGTCAGATCGAGATGAGGATAGAGAAGCAGTCCGCCGACATCGCGCTCGGCGTCGACCGCAGTCTCGAGTGCAAGGACGGCGGCGTCGACCGCTACGACGCGATAGGCGCCGGCGATCAGGGCATGGTGTTCGGCTATGCGTGCGATCAGACGCCGCAATTGATGCCCGCGCCGATATCGTATGCGCACGCGTTGACCGCGCGTCTTGCGGATGTGCGCAAGAGCGGGCAGTTGCCCTATCTGCGTCCGGACGGCAAGGCGCAGGTCACGGTGATCTACGAGGACGGCGCGCCGGTCGGGATAGATACGGTCGTGGTGTCCGCGCAGCACTCCGAGGACGTCGACATGACGAAACTTCGCCGCGACATAGAGGAGTGCGTGATACGCGAGGCGCTGCCCGCGAAGATGCTGGGCGAGGCACGCTTTTTGATCAATCCCACCGGCAGGTTCGTCGTCGGCGGCCCGCACGGCGACTGCGGACTCACCGGGCGCAAGATCATCGTCGACACATACGGCGGCTACTGTCCGCACGGCGGCGGCGCGTTCTCGGGCAAGGACGGCACCAAGGTCGACCGCAGCGCGTGCTACATGGCGCGCTATGCGTGCAAGAACGTCGTCGCGGCGGGGCTCGCCAAGGAGTGCCGCTTGGACGTCGCGTACGCGATAGGCGTCGCCCGTCCGGTGCAGATCCAGGTCAACACATTCGGCACCGCCAAGGTGGACGAAGAGAGGATCGCGGCGCTTGTCGCAAAGCACTTCGACTTCCGTCCGCAGGCGATCATCGAGACGCTCGGGCTGCGCAGTCCCATCTTTGCCAAGACGACAAATTACGGTCATTTCGGCAGAGAGGATCAGGGTTTCAAGTGGGAAAAAACAGACAGAGCGCAAGCTCTCGCAGAAGAGGCTTAACGCACACGGGCACGAAAAATCGCGCGGTCCTTCGGGGACCGCGCTTTGCCATTTTACGAAAAAAGTGGCGCGTAACCTTGCAATCGGTCAAAACATAGTGTACAATGTAAGAGCAAGGAGAAGACCATGGCAGAATGCGATCACAACTGTGCGTCGTGCGGAGAGGACTGCGCGTCGCGCTCCCTTCCGCAAAAGGCGGAACACGGCAGCATAAAGAAGGTCATCGGCGTCGTCAGCGGCAAGGGCGGCGTCGGCAAGTCGTCGGTCGCGGCGATGCTCGCGTCCGCGGCGGCAAAGAGAGGGCTCAAAGCGGCGATACTCGACGCCGACGTCACGGGTCCGTCCATCCCCAGGATGTTCGGGGTGCACACCCCGGCGATGAGCAACGGCAAGAAGATTTTGCCGGCGACGACCGAGGGCGGCGTCAAGCTGATCTCGGTCAACATGATGCTGCACGACGAGGACGCGCCCGTGCTTTGGCGCGGACCTGTGATATCGGGCTTGGTCAAGCAATTTTGGGATGAGGTCGAGTGGGGCGACATCGACTTGATGTTCGTCGACATGCCTCCGGGGACGGGGGATGTCGCGCTGACCGTCTTCCAAAACCTGCCCGTCGACGGCATCGTCGTCGTCACGTCGCCGCAGCAGCTCGTGTCGATGATCGTCGGCAAGGCGGTCAACATGGCGCGGATGATGGACATCCCCGTCTGCGGCATCGTCGAGAATTACAGCTGGTACGACTGCCCCGACTGCGGCAAGCGGCACTACATCTTCGGCAAGGGCGAGTTGGACGAGGTCGCGTCCAAGTATTCGCTGCCCGTGCTCGCGCGTCTGCCGTTCAGACCCGAGTATGCCGCGCTGTCGGACGAGGGCAAAGTCGAGAGCATAACGTGCGCCGAGCTCGACGACGCATTGACAGTGATCGAGCGCTTTGAAGTGAAAAAACCCGCCAAGGCGGACAAATAAAGGAGAAAGTATGAACAAGAGACTGACAGTCGCCGTTGCGGCGATCGCGCTGATCTGTCTTTGCACGACCTGCTTCTTTGCGGGGTGCAACGGCGACGAAGGCGATTACAACTACTACGAAGTCCCCGACGCGGACAACGTCTACGCAGAGGGCGAGGAGTTCGCGAAGGGCTGGTCGAACGGCAACAACGGCTATGCGCTTGCCGGCGAGACGGACGCCGAGGGCAACGTCACCAAGGACGGCGCGGAGGCGCAGCGCCTGATCGATGTCACTCCGTCCCCGCGTCAGCTCGACTTTATGGAGATGGAGTACTACACCTTTGTCCACTTCGGTATGAACACTTTCACCGGCAACGAGTGGGGCACGGGCGACGAGAATCCCAAGAAGTTCAACCCCAAGAAGCTCGACACCGACCAGTGGTGCGAGGCGGTCAAGGCGTCGGGCAGCAAGGGCATCATGATCACCGCAAAGCACCATGACGGCTTCTGCCTGTGGCCGAGCGAATATACCGATCACGACATCGCCGCAAGTCCGTACAAGGACGGCAACGGCGACATCTTGGCGGAGCTGACCGAAAGCTGCGAAAAGTACGGGCTTGAAATGGGCATCTATCTGTCCCCGTGGGATATGCACGAAGAGTCTTACGGCGACACCGAGAAGTACAATGAGTTCTATATGAACCAGCTCAGAGAGCTGCTCGACGGCAGATACGGCCCCGACTTTGACGGAGACGGCAAGGGCGAGATCTTCTGCGTTTGGATGGACGGCGCAAAAGGCGAGGAGACCTCCAAAGAGTTTTACTACAAGATGGACGAGTGGGAGGAACTCATTCACGAATTGCAGCCCGGTTGCATCGCCGCGAATATGGGCAGCGAAGTGCGTTGGGTCGGCAACGAGGCGGGCGTCAGCCGCGAGAGCGAGTGGAACGTCGTCAGCCGCGGCGACACCGCCAACCAGAATTGGCAGACCAGCGAAGACCAGCAAGAGGAGCTGACCAGCGTCAACGCGACGGCAGAAGATCTCGGCAGCCGCGAATTGCTCGTCAAATATCAAGACCTTGTCTGGTATCCCGCCGAGGTCGACGTCAGCATCCGCAAGGGGTGGTTCTATCATTGGGATCAAGGTCCCAAGTCGCTCGAACACTTGCTCCAGATCTACTACAAGGCGGTCGGCGGCAACAGCAGTCTTTTGCTCAACGTCACTCCCGACAAGAAGGGTCTCATCCCCGACAAAGACGTCGAGAGGCTCAAGGAGATGGGCGAAGCGATCAATGCGAGCATGTCCGAGCCGATGGCGGTCGAGAGCATAAGCGTCGGCGACGGCACGACCATGACCGCTTTGGACGCGGCGACGACCGCGAACCTGCTCGACGAGAGCACCTACGACGGCTATACGCTGAGCAAGGAGAACAACGAGTATGTCATCGAGATCAAGCTCGACGAGCCGGGACAGCTCGGCAGGATAGACCTGCGCGAAGATCAGCGTTCGTCCCAGCGCGTCGAGGAGTTCGAGGTGTGGGTGCTCAATTCCGAGACGGGCAAGTGGCAGCTGATCGGCGACAGCACGATCATCGGCAACCGCCGCATATTGATGTTCGAGAACGCGCCGACGACGGACACCGTCCGCATCACGATCAAGCAGTCGCGTTCCAACCCCGTGCTGAGGAGCATCTCGCTGTACGAAAAAGTGACGACCGATACGCAGGAATAATAAGCGCTTGCGCGAAAGCGGAGCGCGGTCCCGAAAGGGATCGCGCTCTTTTGATGCCAAAAAGGGGGGAAAGCTATGAAGACAAGACGACGATGAGAGGAGCGCGGCGGCAAGACAAATTGCAACGCAAAGCCGCAGACGACAGGAGGGCATGCGGCGGCAACCGCGAACGACAACACGGCGGATCGCAAAAGGAGGGGAAATGAAGAAAAGACGACGATGAGAGCGCAGGAGGCCGCGCAGAACGTGTAAAAACGCGGCTAACGCCGCCAACGGAGGGGGAGATATGAATACAAGACGACGATAGACCGAGGGCGATGAAGCGCCTGGCAAGGAAGCATGCGCTTTGACCGAATGCGGCAGCGCGCCGAACATTGACAACTGAATAAAACATGCAAAAGGCGAAACGTGTCAAAGATTTTGCCGCAAAAGGCACGCTTGTTTCGGCGGGGAAAAGGCAAAAAAATCCCCCCGCCGAGGCGGGGGAGAAGTTTGACGAATGCGTCAGGCGCCGAAGACGTTGACCGTGATCGCGTCCGAGTCGGCGTACGCGCCGCCTGCGATCGCGGTGACCGTGATCGTCGTGCCCGAGAACAGACCGCGGATGTTGACCGAGGTCGACGAGGTGTAGAGCGTCATCTTCTGCGCTTCGCCCTGCGAGTCGATCAGCGTGTATTCCAGCTTGAACACAGACGCGCCTTCGGGGGCGGAGATCGTGACTGTCGTCAACTCCGACGCCGAGTCGTAGACGGCGGTGACGGATTCCTCGGTCAGTACGAGCTTGCCCTGCACGGTCAGCGAGGTCATCGCCTCGTCCGAGGGCAGGATGTCGGGGTTGTCGCTGTGCGCGGTCACGCGTATCGAGTTGGAGCCGACTTTGAGCCCGCTGAGCGTGACATACATGAATTCGCCGTCCGTCGCGTCCTGTCTGCCGATGTCGACGCCGTTGACGTAAACGATGTAGTAGTCCGCGAACGAGACGTTGGCGAACGACAGCACATAGTTCGTCGCGCCGCCCTCGCCCGATTCGGTCGAGACGGTCAGCCCGGTCGGGGTGGACAGCTCGATCTGATAGACGTACTCGCAGCTGATGCTCTCGCTCGTCAGGTAGAGGAATTCGTCCCTTGTGCCGTCGCCGTCGGGGTCGAGGGCGAACGGGTCGTCGTAGGAGAAGTTGCCCGCCGCGCGCGCCGAGATCGTGTGCGTGCCGGTGTTGGAGCGGAGCAGCTCGGTGATGTCATATTCGTGCGAGCCGTTTTCGGCGCTCAGCCATTCGCCGCCGTCGACGGAGAATTGATAGCCGACCGCGCCGCCGACCTCGGCGACTGCCGCGACCAGCTTGTCGGTGTCGGGATTGACGTTGATGTCGAGAGGGGTCTCCAACCTGCGGATGTAGGTCGGAGCGCCGACCCCGTCGGTATAGGTGACGTTGACGGAGTTGCCCTCGCGCAGTTCGATCGCAAGTTCCGCGACGTCGACGACCGCGCCGCAGGTGAAGTTTTGAGCCAGCACGAGGGTGTCGGGGGTCTCGCCGCCTTCGGAGCGAGCGGTACCGATCGCGCCGAACGAGATGACCTTGGAGCCGCCTTTGAGCGTGAGATCGTCGACCGCGCCCGCCGCGTTGATCGTCGCGGTCACGTCGTCAAAAGTCACTTTGGCGGGTTTGTCCTCGACAGCCGAGGTCATCGACGCGTTGATCGTCAAAGAATCGACGTCGGTGAAGATCGCCTGCGCCGCGTCCCCTTCGCCGAACGAGACGTTTGCGCCGAAGGTCGCTTCCGCCGCAGAGACGGACATCGTGCCGTTGCAGACGATCGTGCCGTCAAAGAACAGCTTGCCCGCGCGCGTCCCCTCGGACGTGGTCAGACCGCCGACCGTGAGGGGAGCGCACAGCCTGAACGAGCCGCTCGGCGCGACGATGACTACGTTGTCCGCGTCAATGCTGCCCGCGCCCGTCCACGCGCCCTTTTTGAGAGTGCCGACCGCGGCTTCGCCGGTGCCGGGGTTGTCAAAAGTGAGAGTGCCGTTGACGATCAGCGCGTGCCCGTTGAGGTCGAGCGCATAGCCTCTGCCGATCGTGACGTCGCCGTCCACGGTCAGGTCGTCTTCGAGCACGAAGTAGGTGCCGTCGTCATAGTTGAGGAAGTCCTCTGCGCTGCTGACAAAGATCTTGTCCTTGTTGATGAAATAGATCGGCAGAGCGATGCCCAGCACGATCGCGACGACCAGCACCGCCGCAACGCAAGCGATCGCGACGCGCTTCTTTTGGCGCGGCGACATCTTCTTGCGCTGTTTGGGCTGCGGCTCGCTCTCGCCTTGGGGCGCAGCCTGCGCGCCGTCCTCGCCCTCGGAAGAGGGGACTTCGGCGTCGCCGCCGTCGCTTTGAGCTGGCTCTTCGACTGCTTCCACAGAAGGAGTTTCCTCTTGTTCGGCGGCTTCGGTCGGCTCGTCCTCTTGCTCGGAATTTTCCTGCCCGTGTTCGTCATCGGCACTCTGCGCGCCGACGGCGTCCGTCTCTTGACGGGGCGTATCTTCGTCGGGTTCGACGAGCACGGCGTCGTTGACCGAAGAGGGAGAGGTCTCCTTTTCGTCGACGTCCGGGGTCTTGTTGTCGTCCATCAATGTTTACCTCCGAGGAATTTGCTTATCAAGTCGCGGCAGTCGGGATAGTAGACTCCGGACGCCGCGGCGGTCTTTTCGTTCATCGTCGCCGCCGAGCCCTCTTTCTCGTCGTCCGAGACATAGAGCACGAACGGAACCGGGTCGGCGGTGTGCGTTTTGAGTTTGAGCGGAGTGGGGTGGTCGGGCATGATCAGCACCGAAAAGGGCACTTTCGCCGCGCGCAGCGCGTCGCACACAGGACCGACGACCTTGGCGTCGATCAGCTCGATCGACAGCACCTTGTGTTCGATGTCGCCTTGGTGCCCGCATTCGTCGGGCGCCTCCATGTGGACGTAGACGTAGTCGCTGCCGTCCTTCAACAGCGTGTCGATCGCCGCCTTCGCCTTGCCGTCGAAGTTGGTCTCGTAGGTGCCGGTCGCGCCCTCGACCTCGACGATCTTCATCTTTGCGCCGACGCCTATGCCCTTGACCAGATCGACCGCGCTGATGACCGCGCCCTTGAGCCCGAACGTCTCGTCAAAGGGTTTGAGCGCGGGGCGCGTGCCCTCTCCCCACAGCCAAATGCTGTTGGCGGGATGTTTGCCGGCGGCGACGCGCGCGGCGTTGACGGGGTGGTCTTTGAGCAGCTCGTACGACTTCTTCATCATCGCGAGCATCTCTTCGCCGTACAGCCCCTTGGGTAGATGCCCGTCCACGCACTTGTCCGAGATGTCGTGCGGAGGGGTGAGGTCGGTGCCCAAAGAGGCGTGGTGTTTGACCATGCAATGGCGGTAGCTGACGCCGTTGTAGAAGTCGACGCCGTGTCCGCCCAGCTTGCTTTGGATGAACTCGATCAGAGTCTTCGCCTCGGCGTTGGAGATCTCGCCGGCGCTGTAATCGACCATCGTCTTGCGCTCGTAAGGCTCGTCGTCCGAAAGGGTGACGAGGTTGCACCTGACCGCGATGTCGTCGTCGGCGAGGTCGACGCCCATGTTGAGCGCTTCGAGCGGAGATCTGCCGCTGTAATACTTTGCGGGCGGATAGCCCATCACCGCAAGATTGGCGACGTCGCTGCCCGGTTTCATTCCGTCGGGGACTGTCTTGACCAGCCCGAGTTCGCCCTTGGCGCAAAGCGCGTCGATGTGCGGTTTGCGCGCTACTTCGAGCGGCGTCTTGCCGCCCAGCGCGTCGACGGGCGTGTCCGCCATTCCGTCGCCCAAGATGACTATATATTTTCTGTCTGATTTTCTGTCTGCCATGATCGCTCCATGCGCGCACGGTTGCGCGTCTTTATTTTATTGTAATATTATAGAGCCGCTTTGTCAACCTTGTCAACACGTTGCGCCCGGCAAGCGCAAACGGAGCAAAAAAAAAGACGCCCCTATCCGGGACGTCTTCGCGACCTCAGTCGCAGTTCTTGGTCGCGCCGCAATTCTTGGAGCCGCACGCCTTGTCGGCGGTCTTTTTGGCGGTATCCTTGCGGGCAGACTGCTTTTGACGATCCATCTGCTTTGCCATGTCGCACCTCCTTTGGGTTTGACTGTATTGTGGGCAAAGCGAGAGGAAATTATCCCGCCGACCGCCCTCGTCGCGTCATTTGGCGACGCCGCCGCGGCGATCGGCGAAAAAGTCGGAGAGCGCGCCGAAAAATTTTTCGTCGCCCAACGAGCGCAGCGCATACAGCTTTGTCGCCGCCGCGCAATAGACGGAGCGGTGATAGTCGGCTGCGGAGCCATACTCGCTCAGCGGACGGCGGAAGTCCGTGACGGCAGGCGACGCGGCGACCGCCGATTCGACCAGCGTATAGCCGAACGGCGGCAGCTTGTCGCAAAAGTAGGCGAACATGCAGCTTTGCGCGAGGGCTTCGTCCTTCCACGGCTCGGCGACCTGGTCGAAACCGACCGAATCGTACCACCAAAGGTGCGCGGTCTCGTGGACGACGCAGGCGGATGCCGCGGACGCGGACAGCGAGTCGGCGACATAGACAAGTCCGCAATATTCCATGCCGCCGGCATAGAAGGGCAGCACGACCACGGTCAGCGCGTCGCGGACGGGCGCGCCTATCTTTTCGCGGAAGTACGCCGCCGAGGACAGCGCGAGATCGGCTGCGGAACGCGCCTTTGCTTCGTCGCGGGCGTATGCGGTCACCGCGAAAGCTCCGTCCGACGCCACGGCGGTATCGGGATCTTTGAGCAGCACGAGCGTGCAGTCGCGCGCGTCTGCGAGATATACCGTCGCGCCGCCCTCGGTCGCCGCGACTTCGCCCGGCGCGGCAAGCGTCATGCCGTCGGGGTGAGTTACGCGAAGCCGATAGTCGGCGGCGTCGAACGCGAACGGGTCGCCTATGGGCAGACAGTCATATTCGCGGTACTCTCCGCCGAACAGACAGAGCCGCGGCAAAAAGTCGGCGAGCCGCAGCGCAAATTCGTCCCTGCCGTAGCGCATCGCGTTGACGGGGACGCGGAGCGTGTAGTCGAAACAAAACGAGAGCGTACCGCCGCGCCGCTTGGGGCAGACGCGCAGCAGACAGCCGCTTTGAGCGTAGGCGGCGACGTCTCCGCCCGCCCGAAAGTCGAGCACCTCGCCCGCGTCAAAGCCGTCGGGACACGCCGCCGCAAAGGCGCCGTCGGTGACGGGCAGCGTCTCGCGTGACGAAAACAGAGGCGGATAGAATGCAAAAGGCACATACTCTCCGTCCGGCAGAGAGCTCGCCTCGACGCGCACCGAGACGGCGACGAGCTCGTCGGACAACACGGTCACGTCGGCATAGACGTCGATGGTCGGATCGGCTTGCGAACAGCCGCAAAACGCAACGCATGCGGCAATGACGACAGGCAAAAGCGCAAAGGAGATACGTCTCATATCACAGCATATCGCCGCCGCGCCTTCGATATGCGCCGCTCGGTTAATTGTCCGCCCCGCGCCCATACTAACCCGGACGGAGGTGGAGATGAGACGGATGGGTGAAACGGCGCGCCGCTTTGCGGCGACCGCGGCGGCGTCGACCGCGGCGCTCGCCGCGGCTTCGCTCGTCGGCAAGGCGCTCGGGGCGGTCTATCGCATCCCGCTGACCAATCTGCTCGGCGCGGAGGGGATGGGGCTGTATCAGACCTTCTTTCCCGTCTACGCGCTGTTCGTAACGCTGACTTCGGGCGCGCTTCCGGCGGTCATAGCGAGGTTTTTCGCCGCGGCCGTCGCGCGCGGAGAGGACGGAGCGCAGGTGTTCGCGGCGGCGCGCAGACTGAGCTTTGCGCTCGCGGCGGCAGGCACCGCGCTGTTTGCGGCGGCGATCTTTCCGGTGGCGGCATTGCAGGGGGTGCGCGAATATGCGGCGGGCTATCTCTTGCTCGCGCCCGCGGTCGGAGCGGTCGCGCTGTCCTCGCTCTACCGAGGGATATTCTTGGCGGACGGAGGGGCGCATCTGTGCGCTCTCACGCAGACCGCGGAGCAGGCGGTCAAGCTGATCTTCGGGCTTGCGGCGGTCTGGTTCGCGGCGCAAAGAGGGACGGGACACGCGGTGTACGGAGCGCTCGCGGCGGTGACCGTCTCCGAACTTATCGGGGCGGCGACGATGAGGGCGGCGTTCGGCAAGAAGTACAGTTTTTTCGGTGCCCGTGTCGATAAAACACTGTCAAAGAAAATGTTTGCGACGATGCTTCCGCTGCTTGCCTCCGCGCTCGCGGTGCCGGCGGTCACCTTTATTGACAGCTTTGCGATCGTAGCGCTTTTGCGCGCGTCGGGGGTATTCGAAGAGGCGGCGAGGGCGCAGTACGGACTGCTCACCGGCGCGGTCGGCACGCTGATCAACCTGCCCGTCGTGGTCGCGCTCTCGGCGGCGGCGACGGCTCTGCCGAGGTTTACGTCGGAGTTCGTCAGGGGCGGAGCAGACGCCGCGCACGCAAAGACCGCCGCGTCAGTCGGTTGGGGAGCGGTGTTCGCGCTGCCATGCACGATCGCGTTCGCGATGTTCTCCGAGGAGCTGCTGACCGCGCTCTATCCCGCGCTCGGGGCGGGAGAGCTCGCGCTTGCGGCAAAGCTGTTGGCGTGGCAGTCGCCCGCCGTCGTGCTCGTCGTGGTCGCGCAGCTGCTCTGCGCGTCGTTGCAGGCGATGGGCAGAGGCGGCGTCGTGATGCGCTGTATGCTTTGCGCCGCCGTTGTCAAGCAGGCGTTGCAGGCGGCGCTCATACTTCGCGTCGGAGTCGTCGGCGCGCCCATCGCGCAGACAGCGATGTACGCGGTCGCCGCCGCGCTCGCCGCGCTCGCATATCGCACAGAGACGGGCAGAGCGTTTATCGACCTCAAAACGATTGCCAAGACCGCCCTTGCAGGTGTTATAATGGTAGCTGCGGAAGCGGCGGTGTCGCTCGCCGATCTCGGGACGTGGGCAAAGCTCGCGACGGCGGCGGCGACGGGGATCGCGGCATACGGCGGCGTGTTGGCGCTCGTCGGAGCGGTCGATCTCGGGGCGCTCCGCAGGGAGAACATCACCGATGAAGAACAACGAAAAGCGCATTGCCGACGCGCTCGGCACATTGACGATCGAGGCTGAGGCGTTTGTCTCGGCGAAAGACTTTTGGTACGACACGCGGTCGGCGCTGGTGCTGACGCACGTCGGCGAAGGCGCGGTCAAAGAGACGGCGGCAAAGCTGTCGCGCCTGATAGGCGAAGCCGCGCCCGTCGTCTGCGACGGGAAAGAGAGGACTGCGGCGACGCTGTGCGCCTGCGAAAGGGCGGCGGTCCCGCCGCTGTCTTTCAAGGACAAGCGCCGCCACGACTTTGCCGACCTTGTCAACATCATGCGCAGACTTTGCGCGGACGACGGCTGCGAATGGGACAAGGCGCAGACTCACGACAGCATCCGCGCCAACGCTGTCGAAGAGGCGTACGAGCTGGTCGAGGCGATCGACAACCGCGACGTCGCCAACATGCGCGAGGAGTGCGGCGACGTGATGTTGCAGAGTGTGTTCCACTGCGAGATCGCCGAGAAAAACGGCGAGTTCGACCTGTCCGACATGTTGACCGACCTCGGTGAAAAGCTGATCACGCGGCATCCCCATGTGTTCGGTGACGTCGTCGCAAACAGCGCCGAGGAGAGCCTCGCGTCGTGGGAGGCGGCAAAGGCGAAAGAAAAGGGCGCATACCGCGCTTCGGACAAGATGAAGAGGGTCGCGAAGGCGCTGCCGGCGGTCGAGCGCGCGCTCAAAGTGCAAAAGGCGGCGGCAAAGGCGGGCTTCGATTTCGAGAGCGCGGAAGCGGCGGCAAAGAAACTGTCCGAAGAGACGGCGGAGTGCCTCGCCGCAAAGGACGCGACCGAGCGCGAGATCGAGTGCGGAGACCTGCTGTTCGCCGCGGTCAACGTCGTCAGGCTGCTCAAATGCGATCCCGAGATCGCGCTGTCGAGGGCGGTGCGCAAGTTCGAGAGCCGGTACGCCGCGCTCGAACAGCTCGCGGCAAAGCCCGTGAGCGAGCTGTCGCCAAAGGAGGCGGACGAACTTTGGGAAGAGGTGAAAAGACGTGAGTCCCGCCGAGATATTTGACGCCCCGAAAGCGGTGCTCGCGCCGATAGCAGGGTTCAGCGACGTCGGTTTCCGCAGACTTTGCGCACGCGCCGGAGCGGCGCTCACCTACACCGAGATGATCTCGGCAAAGGGCTTGGTCTACGGTAGCGTAAAGACGGAGGACCTGCTCCACACGACGGACGCGGAAAAGGTCAAGGCGGTGCAGATCTTCGGCAGAGAGCCCGAGATCATGTTGGCGGCGGCGCGCCATCCCGCGCTCGAAAAGTTCGACATCGTCGACGTCAATATGGGCTGTCCCGTCCCCAAGATCGTCGGCAACGGCGAGGGCAGCGCGCTGCTCAAAGAACCCGAGCAGGCGGCGAAGATAGTGCGCGCGCTCAAACTTTCGGGCAAGCACGTCACCGTCAAATTCAGGATAGGCTTTGAACAAAATTCTCGTACCGGTGTCGATTTCGCCAAGATATTGCAAGACGCCGGGGCGGAGCTTCTGACCGTCCACGGCAGGACGAGAGAACAATTTTATTCCGGCAGGGCGGACAGGGAATACATCGCCGAGGTCGTCCGCGCGGTCGACATCCCGGTGCTCGCCAACGGCGACGTGGACAGCGTCGACGGCTATCGTGACATGCTCGGCGTCACCGGCGCGGCGGGCGTGATGATCGCAAGGGGCGCGCTGGGGCAGCCGTGGCTGTTTGCGGACATCGCCGGCGTCAAAAGACCGTGGCGCACGAGGAGGGAGGCGGTCGACGAACACATCGCGACGATGCTCGCATTCCATTCGCCCGTCTATGTCGCCGCCAACATGAAGAAGCATTTGGCGTACTTCGTCAAGGGGCTTGCGGGCGGCAAGGCGTTCAAACAGAGGGTGTTCGAAAGCACGAGCCTCGAAGAGCTGACCGCCGCGGCGAGGGAGTGCGAACTGCTCGACATCCCCATCGCATAGAGAGGGAGCGAGGGTCATATATTTGCGTGTATGGACGCGCAGTATTTTGTGGAGAGATTCGGGGCGCGGAGACGCGCTCCGTCCTTTTCTTCTTACGGCAACGCAGGGACGGTCGGGCTGTTGATCGAGCCGCGGACGAAAGAGGAGTTTGTTGCCGCCGTAGCCGCGCTCGGGGACGAGAGCTTCGACGTCGCCGGCAGAGGGACGAACATCCTGTTCCCCGACGGAGAATACGACGCCGCGGTCTTGACGACGAGAGCGATGACGGGCGCGGAGTTTTGCGGAGAGGTCGCGGTGGCGCTCGCCGGAGAGAGGCTGTCCTCGCTCGCCAAAAAGGCGGCGGCGCGGGGGCTGTCCGGCTTGGAGAGGCTCGCGGCGATCCCCGGGAGCGTGGGCGGAGCGGCGGCGATGAACGCCGGCGCGTTCGGGACGGAGTTCGCGGACGTCGCGCTCTGGGTGGACGTGCTCGCGGACGGCAAGCGGGAGAGGCTCTGCCCCGACGAGTGCGGCTTCGGCTATCGCAAAAGCGCGCTGGGCAAAGACGCGATCGTGCTCGCGGCGGCGTTCTCGTTCGCGAGGTCGGACAGGGCGGCGGTCGAGAGAGAGGGAAGGAAATATGCCGCGCTCAGGGCGGCGAGCCAGCCAAAGGGCAGGTCGCTCGGCAGCACGTTCAAGCGGGTCGACGGCACGTCGGCGGGGTGGTACATAGAGCGAGCCGGGCTCAAAGGGGCGCGCGAGGGCGGCGCGGAGATATCGCAAAAACACGCAGGGTTCATCGTCAACGCGGGCGGCGGAACGGCGGCGGACTATCTCGCGCTCGCCGACAGGGCGCAAAGAGAGGTGTACAAAGACTGCGGCGTGAGGCTCGAGCTCGAGGTCGTCGTCGCGGGGCGATGAAAAATTTACAATTACGCGACGGTTTTGCCTTTACTTTTTGACGCGTTGTATTCTATAATATAAGTCCACACTCGCGCGCACGTTACGCGTGCAGGCGCCGCAGTTCGGAGAGCGCGAGTGTTCGTGCGCTTTATGCGCGCGGGAAAAGGGACGAAATGAACATCCGCGCAGACTTTCATTCACACACAAAATACTCTCACGGCACCGGGACGGTCGAGGACAACGTCGTCGCGGCGATGAGTCTCGGGCTCGAAGCGCTCGCGATCACCGACCACGGCGAGAGGCATCCGCTGATCGGCGTCAAGCCGTCGCGCTTTGACGAGATGAGGCGCGACGTCGACGCCGTCGCGAAGGAATATCGGTTCAGGGTGCTTCTGGGCATAGAGGCGAACATCCTCAGCCCGAGAGGGGAGATCGACCTGTCGCCCGAGGACGCGGCGAAGCTGGACGTCGTGCTTGCCGGATTTCATCTGACCGCCTATCCGCTGAGGTTCAAGGACTACTTCAAACTGCCGTTCAACGGCGTGACGCGTTGTTTCTGCCGCAACAGCGCCAGGCAGCGCGCGCTCAACACCGAGGCGTTCGTCAGGGCGGTGACAGAACACGAGATCGACGTGCTCACCCACCCCGGGTTCAGGCTGGACGTCGAACTCAAACCCATCGGCGAGGCGTGTGCGGCGGCGGGGACGTTCGTCGAACTGTCGTCGAGACACAAGACCCCCGACCTCAAAGGCGTTGAGATCCTCGCGGCGACGGGGGCAAAACTCATCGTCAACAGCGACGCTCACAAGCCGGCGCGCGTCGGCAAGTGCGAATACGCGCTGGACATGGTGCAAAAACTCGGGCTGGACGGCGACACAGTCGTCAACATCTCGGACAAGCCCATTGTGTTCCGCAGGGGGACCACGGTATGAACATCACCGAAGAAGTGCGCAAACAGACCGCGCTGTCCGACGCCGACGGAGAAGAGGCGCGCAAGGCATATCTCGCCGCGATCGTCAAGACCGCCGGCTCGCTCACGCTCAAGAGCAACAAGCTGGGGCTGACCGTCGAGAACAAGAGCATGCAGCCCGTGCTCATCGCGCTGGGGCTGATCAAGGAGCTGTACGGCGCGGAGGTGGAGTTTGCCTACTCGTCCGCGCAAAAGCTGTATTCCGCGTCGGTCAGACCGGGCGAGGCGGAGCGCATCTTCGCCGACCTTTTGCCCGAGACCGCCGAAAGCCGAGGGGGGCTCGGCAGGAAGTTCGCGAGCGACGAAGAGGCGTCCGCCTATGTAAGAGGGCTGTTCGCCGTCTGCGGCAGCGCGTATGCGCCGGGCAGCGACGACGGCGGCGGCTATCACATCGAGTTCACCTTTTTCGACGAGGACGCGGCGAGAGAACTCGCCGAGTATTTCGCCGCAAGAGACATCGCGATGCATGTCACCCACAGGCGCGACCTGTACGGCGCTTATTGCAAGTCGGGGACGGACGTCAGCGGAGTGCTGGCGTTCATGGGAGCGTACGAGAGCGTGTTTGCTCTCAGCGACGTGATGATGCTGAGAGAGGCGAACAACAACATCAACCGCGGCGTCAACTGTACGCTCGCCAACATGGACAAGGCTCAGCGCGCGGCGGGGCAGCTGCTCGGCGCGATCGCGCGGCTGCGCGAAGACGGCAGTCTGGACAGGCTGGACGACAAGCTGCGCGCGGTGTGCGACGCGAGAGAGGCGCACCCCGAGTTCACGATGGCGCAGCTCGCCAAAGAGCTGGGCATCAGCAAGAGCGGGCTCAACCACAGGATAGAGAAAATTTTGAAGGAGGCGGAAAATGGCAGATAACGTCAAAGAGGTCGTCGACGTCGAGTCGGACGACGAGGCTTTGCTCGAACAGCTCGAGCAAGAGGACGCCGCCCGCGAAGAGGCGGAGCAGGAACAGGAGCCTCCCAAAAAGGAAGAGAAGAAGGAGGAAAAACCCGAGAAGCCGCGTCCGCCCGTCAAGCCGTTCGTGCATCTGCACGTCCACACCGAGTTCAGTCTGCTGGACGGGGCGACGAGGCTCGTCGCGCCCAACCACAAGGACAACCCCCTCGTCGACAAGGCGATCGAAAAGGGGATGCCCGGCATGGCGATCACCGATCACGGCAACATGTTCGGCGTGTTCACATTCTACAAGGCGATGAAGAAGGCGGGGCTCAAACCCGTCATCGGCTGCGAGTTCTACACCTGCGAGAACATGCACGAGCAGACGGGGCGCAACGGCAGCTTCAACCACCTCGTGCTCATCGCAAAGAACAACGTCGGCTACCGCAATCTCGTTCAGCTGGACAGCATGGCGTACGTCGACGGCTTTTACTACAAGCCGAGGATAGACATCGAGACGCTCAAAAAACACTCCGAGGGCGTGATCTGTCTGTCCGCCTGTCTTGCGGGGCGCATCCCCGAACTGCTGCTGCAAGGCAACTACGACGAGGCAAAAAACTATGCGATCATGCTGCGAGATATGTTTGCGCCCGGGGACTTTTATATCGAACTCCAAGACCACGGCATAGAGGAGCAGAGGAGGGTCAACCCTCTGCTGGTCAAGATCGCGCGGGAGATAGGAGTCAAGGTCGTCGCGACAAACGACGTCCACTACGCCGAGCGCGAGGACGCCGAGATGCACGACGTCATGCTCTGCATCCAGACGGGCAAGACGATCGACGACCCCGAGCGCATGCGCTTCGAGACAGATCAATTCTACCTCAAAACGTACGAGGAGATGATGCAGACCTTTTCGTGGTGCCCCGAGGCGGTCACCAACACCGTCGAGGTGATGGAAAAGTGCGACGTCGTCATCGAAAAGCAGGACCTTCAACCGCCGTACGTCGCCGAGGACGGCTCGTCGTCGCCCGACTATCTGCGCCGCATGGCGTACAAGGGCTTGGAGTGGCGGTACGGCACGATCACTCCCGAGATCAGACAGAGGGCGGAGCGCGAGCTTGAAGTCATCATCACCAAGGGCTTCGCGGACTACTACCTCGTCGTCTGGGACTTCATCAACTACGCGCGCACGCACGGCATCCCCGTCGGCGCGGGCAGAGGTTCGGGCGTGGGCAGCATCATAGCGTATGCTATCCGCATCACCGACGTAGATCCGCTCAAATACAACCTGCTCTTCGAGCGCTTCCTCAACCCCGAACGCGAGTCGCCGCCCGACTTTGACGTCGACTTCTGTTACGAGAGGAGAGGCGAGGTCATCGAATACGTCACCCGCAAATACGGCTCGGACAAGGTCTGCCAGATTTTGGCGCTCGGCACGATGAAGGCGAAGGCGGCGATCAAGAAGATCGCCAGAGTGTACAACGTGCCGCTCGCCGACGTCAACAAGCTGACAAAGACGATCGCCAACAACCCCAAGGTCACCCTTGCCAATGTCTTTCACAAGAGCGAAAAAGAGGACGAGGTCAAACTCTATTCGCCCGAGGCGGTCGAGGTGTACAACACCGACCCGATGATGAGACAGGTCATCGACATGGCGTACAAGCTCGAGGCGATGCCGTGCAACTGCTCAAAGCACGCCGCAGGCGTCGTCATATGCAAAGAGGTCATCTCCGACTACGTCCCTCTCCAACGCAACGGCGAGGACATCACCACGCAGTTCCAAAAGGAAGAGGTCGAGGAGATGGGCATGCTCAAAATGGACTTCCTCGGGCTCAAGACGCTGACCGACATAGACAAGGCGCGGCAGTACGTCAAAGAGGATCACGGCGTGGACGTCGACTTCGACAAGCTGGGCTACGACGACCCCGAGGTCTACCGACAGATCAGCAGCGGCGACACCGACGCGGTGTTCCAGCTCGAATCCGCCGGCATGAAAAAGTTCATGAAAGAACTCCAGCCGTCCTCGCTCGAAGACGTCATAGCGGGCGTGTCGCTCTATCGCCCCGGTCCGATGGACAGCATCCCCAAATATATCGCGTCAAAGAAGAATCCCGAGAGCGTCACCTACCGCCATCCGCTGCTCAGACCCATTCTCGAGATGACATACGGCTGTCTCGTCTATCAGGAACAGGTCATGCAGATGGCTCAGCTGCTGGCAGGCTATTCGCTCGGGGCGGCGGACATGCTGCGCCGCGCGATGGGCAAGAAAAAAGCCGAGGTCATGGAGGCGCAGCGCAAGATCTTCCTCTACGGCGCGCCACCCGAACCTGCGAAATATTCTACCGACGGCAGACTCATCGGGCTTGCCAAACCGCGCATCCCCGGCGCGATAGAGGTCGGCATCGTCGACGAAAATACCGCCAACGAGATCTTCGACGAGATGGCGGGCTTCGCCAAGTACGCGTTCAACAAGTCGCACGCAGCCGCCTATGCGGTGCTGTCCTATCAGACCGCCTTCTACAAGAGATACTACGAGATCGAACTGTTCGCCGCGGTCATCAACAACCGCATCACCAACGCCGAGGAAGTGCAAAAGTATCTGACCATCCTGCGCGACAACGGCTTCGAGATCTTGCCGCCCGACATCAACAAGAGCCGCGTGCTGTTCAAGGTCGAGGACGGCAGGCTGCGCTACGGGCTCAACGGCGTCAAGAACGTCGGCGCGGACGCGATGCAGGCGCTCGTAGAAGAGCGCGAGAAAAACGGCGAGTACAAGAGCGTGTCCGACATGCTGTCCCGCCTCGAGACAGGCGTCATCAACAAGCGCATCATGGAAGGTCTGATCAAGGCGGGCGCGTTCGACTGCTTCGGCTATACGCGCTCGGCACTGATGGCGTCGTATGAGAGACTGCTCAAACAGGCGGCGCGCGACCGCAAGGGCAAGGAGAGCGGGCAGATCAGCCTGTTCGACCTGATGGGCGAGGACGCCGCCCCCGAGGACGACATCCCGCCGCTTGCAGAGTATCCGCAAATGCAAAAACTCGCGCTCGAAAAGGAGGCGCTCGGCGTCTATCTTTCCGGGCACCCGCTCGACGCGTACAAGGAAGAACTCAAACAGGAGAGCTTCACGCTGGCGCCGCTGGTCGACTATATCAAGAACGCCGCGGCGGCGGAAGAGGGCGAGGACGAGGACGAGAGCGGAGCGGAAGAACTGCTCAGCGTGCAGAGCGCGTTCGACGGCAAATACGTCTCCCTCTGCGGCATGCTGCACGGCGTCAGCAAAAAGACGACAAAGGACGCCAAGATCATGGCGTATGCGACGATCGAAGATCTCTATTCGTCGATCGAGGCGGTGTTCTTCCCCAGGACTTACGACAAGTACCGTGCGCTGATCGCCGAGGACGCGATCGTCCGCCTCAACGGCAGACTGAGATTTGAGAACGGCAAGGTGACGATGTCCGTCGCGGACGTCATCCCGTGGGGCGGAAAGTCGGAGTACGCCGCCGAAGAGGAAAACCCCGCCGAGGAAGCCGGCCCCGTCGATACCGCGCTCTATCTGCGCATAGAAAACGACCGCGATCTCGAAGCCGCCGAGGAGTACATCAAGCTCAACCCCGGCAGACATCCGGTGTTCGTGCAAAGAGGCAGGACGCTGTCGAGACTCAACGGCTTGGGGGCAGACCTCGACGGCACGCTCGAGTATCAACTCAAAGCGGTGCTCGGCGCGGCGAACGTCAAGACGGGCGCTCTGCCCGGAACAAAAGCGACGTCGGGGCAATAATGCGGTCAAATATTTGGCTTTTGTCCGCGAATTTGATATAATGACGTTGACTGAGGTGAATATGGACGAAACATTTTACGCAAGCGAAGAGTACATCGTCATCAAGGCGGTCGACTCTCCGGTACAGATCATCGGCTTGACGAGGGGCGACAGCACAAAGCCCCACCACACCGAAAACCTCGACAAAAACGAGGTGTGCGTCATGCAATTCACGCAACGGACTTCCGCGATCAAGATCCGCGGCAAGGCGGAGATCTATACCAAACACGGAGTCATCAGGAGCGGAGAGTGATTTTATGAAGAGAATAGGGATCTTGACAAGCGGCGGCGACGCGCCCGGCATGAACGCATGCATCAGGGCGGTCACGCGTTACGCCATCTACAACGGGCTCGAAGTCTACGGCATCGAGCGCGGCTACGTCGGACTGATCGACAACCACATCTTCCAGATGAACAAGCGCAGCGTGTCCGACATCATCCAGCGCGGCGGCACCATCCTCAAGACCGCGCGCTGCGAGGAGTTCAAACAAAAGGAGTATATCCAGCAGGCGGTCGACAACATGGAGGCGTACGGCATCGACGGGCTCGTCGTCATCGGCGGCGACGGCAGCTTCCGCGGCGCGAAGGACCTCTACGACATGTTCGGCGTCAAGGTGATCGGCATCCCTGGCACCATAGACAACGACCTCGCCTACACCGACTTCACGCTCGGCTTTGACACGACTGTCAACACCGTGCTCGGCGCGATCAACAACCTGCGCGACACGATGACCTCGCACGACCGCGTCTGCATCATCGAGGTGATGGGCAGAAAGTGCGGCGACATCGCGCTCTATGCCGGCTTGGGCGGCGGCGCCGAGATCACCCTCGTCCCCGAGGAGAACTTCGACCTGAACGCCGTCGTCAAGAGCATCAAGCTCAACCAGCGCATCGGCAAGACATCCGACATCATCGTCCTCGCCGAGGGCGTCTGCAAAGCCGAAGAACTCAAAGCCCGCCTCAAAGAGAACGGCGTCACCGGCTCGATCAAGACGACCACGCTCGGCTATATCCAGCGCGGCGGCAACCCCAGCAACCAGGACCGCACGCTCGCGGCGGAGTTCGCGATCAGGGCGGTGGAGCTGCTTCTCGCCGACAAGGGCGGCAGAGTGGTCGGCATCCGCGACAACAAGATCGTCGACGAGGAGATAGGCGCGGCGCTCGCGATGGAGCGCAAGTTCAACGACGAACTGTACAAGAAGTCGCGCATCCTCAGCCTGTAAAAAGCAAAACACCGTACATACGGAAAAATATTCATCCCAAGGAGGGTTACATCATGGAAAAATTGGTCGGAGCCTGCATGTTCGGTCAGTCCGGCGGCCCCACTTCGGTCATCAACTCGTCCGCTGCGGGCGTGTTCACCGAGGCGCTCAAGCAAGATTGCATCACCGCCGTCTACGGCGCTGCGCACGGCATCAGAGGCGTGCTCGAAGAGAAGTTCTACGACATGTCCAAAGAGGACCCCGAAGAATTGCTCAGACTCAAAAATACGCCGTCGTCCGCACTCGGCTCGGTCAGATACAAGCTCAAGCCCGAGAAGATCGACGACACCGACTACAAGAGACTGCTCGAAGTCTTCAAGAAGTACAACATCCGCTACTTCTTCTACAACGGCGGAAACGACTCGATGGACACCTGCAACAAGGTCAGCAAGTTCATGAAGAAGTCGGGCTGGGAGTGCAGAGTCATCGGCGTCCCCAAGACCATCGACAACGACCTGTTCGGCACCGATCACTGCCCCGGCTACGGCAGCGCCGCGAAGTATGTCGCGACCACGATCATGGAGCTCAAACTGGACGCCAACGTCTATGACACCCCGATGATCACCGTCGTCGAGATCATGGGCAGACACGCCGGCTGGCTGACCGCCGCGGCGAGCCTCGCCAACTACAAGGGCCTCGGCGCCGACCTCATCTACCTGCCCGAGATCCCGTTCTCGATCGACAAGTTCAAGAACGACGTCAAAGCGGTGATGGACAAGACCGGCGGCAAGTGCATGGTCGCGGTCTCCGAAGGCATCTCCGACGACAAGGGCAACCTGATCGCCGAAGTCCTCGCCGGCGGCAACCTCGCGAAGGATTCGTTCGGTCACGCTCAGCTGGGCGGCGTCGGCGCGGCTCTCGCCAACATGTGCAAGAGCGAGTTCGGCTGCAAGACCAGAGCGGTCGAGTTCTCGCTGATGCAGAGATGCGCGGCTCACCTCGCTTCCAAGACGGACGTCGAAGAGGCGTTCAGAGCGGGCGCGGCTGCCGTCAAGTACGCGGTCCGCGGCACCACCGACAAGATGGTCATCCTCAAGAGAGATATGACGAGCGGCAAGTACAAGTGCAAGATCGGCGTGATGAGCGTCGCCAAGGCGGCAAACACCGAAAAGAAGGTCCCGCTCGAGTGGATCGTCAACAACGGCACGATGCTGTCGCAGGAGTATGTCGACTATGCGCTTCCGCTCATCCAGGGCGAGAGCAAGGCGAAGCTCGAGGACGGTCTGCCCAGATTTGCGCAGCTCAAAAAGGTGCTCGTAAAGTAAGTCTCGCAAAGAGCAAAACGAACGCCGAAGGCAATTTTGCCTTCGGCGTTTTCGTGCAAATTTTCAGGCGGACGAAAGACGAAGTTTTTCGTGCCCGTGTCGGCAAAACGCGCTTATCTGTATCGATAGCCGACCTTGTCGGCGACATAGTCGCGCGCCAATTCGAAGAACTTGCGGCTGATCGGACGGCGGTAGTGCCACAGGTGGAAGCAGTGCTCGCCCGCGCCCTTTGCGCGGTATTCGCGGTAGGGGATCCCCAGCTCGTTCAGACGTTTGAAGAGTATCTTTTCGTTGCCGCCGACGAACGCGTCGAAACGTCCGTACGCGACCATCACGTCCGCGGGGAAGTCCTTGTCGACGAAGTTGACGGGGTTCATCAGATCGTAGTCTTTGAACTCGCGCAGATGTTTGCGCCCATAGCCGGTCATCTCGAGGAAGAGCTTGTTCGAAAGGATGTTCTTCGCCATGCTGTCGGGGTCGTACGCGCCGCAGACCAGCATCCCGCCCTTGAAACGCAGCGGCGAGTCGACCGCGCCTATCCGCGCTTTGACCGCGGCGTTGTTCTGGATCGCGAGCACGAGGCAGGCGAGCTGACCGCCCGCGCTGTCGCCGGTGATCAGCACGTTATCGAGATCGAGACGGCGCTCTTCGGCGTGGTCGCATATCCACTTGAAGCAGGCGAACAGGTGCTTGACGCATTCGGGGTATTTGAAGCGCGGCGACAGCCCGTAGTTGGGACTGATCACGCACAGCCCCATGTCCGCGAACGCGCGGTTGAGCCCACGCCGCCAATGCTTGTCGCCGGTGATCCAGCCGCCGCCGTGAACGTCGACGAGCACGGGGTATTTCTCCCGCCCTTTGAGCGGCGGGCAGTAGATGTCCAGCGTGCAGACGTCGGGCAGAGCGTCGTCATAGACGACGTCCTTTTCGACGGAGATGCTGTTGACCGTCTTGACGTTGTTGGTGAACACGTCCTTGAAGCGGTCGTCAAAGTCGAATGCCAATTTTGCGATGTTCATATCAGCCTCTCTTTGCGACCAGCGCGTCCCTGTCGACGACATTGCCGCCGAGCACGGTCATGCGCACCGAGAAGTCGTCGCCGAAGACGTTGAAGTCCGCGAGCATGCCGGGAACGAGGTCGCCTCTGTCCGTCAAGCCGACCAGCTTTGCCGGGACGAGCGTCGCCATCGACAGCGCGTCCTCGATCGAGTAGCCGTTTGCGATCAAGCGTTTCGCCATGACCGATATCGGCGTAACGGAGCCTGCATAGGTATTCTCCGCCGGCAGCACCGCGACGCCGTCCTCGACGCGGATCGACTGCTTGCTGTCGCCTGCGCCGATGTAGTAGTCGCCCTCGGGCATGCCCGCGACGCTCAGCGAGTCGGAGACGAGGCATATCCCCGCCGCGCCCTTGAGCTTGAAGATCATCCCGAAAAGTTTGTCGGGGACGTGCCTGTCGTCCGCGATCACCTCGTCGACGATCCTGTCGTCGATCAAACCGACCTCGGTCAAGCCGAGATGCTTTTTGGGGTTGTCGCGGCGCGAGGGACGCGAAGTGCAGTTGTACATGTGGGTGACGCTGTTTGCGCCGGCGTCCACGCAGGCGTAGATCTCGTCGTCGATCGAGTTGTCGTGCCCGAGCGAGATCTGCACCCCTTTGGGCGCATATTTTGCGGTGAAGACGTCCGCGCCTCTGACGTTGGGCGCGACGGTCACGCGCGTGACGACGTCGAGATTGCCCTCGACAAAGCTGTCGTCGTCGAGAGGGGAGATCAGCAGCTTGGGCGGATGCGCCCCCGCCGCCTTTTGGGACAGATACGGCCCCTCGAGATGGGCGCCGACAATGCGCGCGTAAGGCGACTTGCGCCGGTAATCGCGTATGCACGCGATCGCCTTCTCGATGTCCTCGGGAGACGCGGTCATCGTCGTCGGGCAGTATGAGGTTATGCCGGTGTAGAGGTGGTATGCCGAGATCGTCGCGAGACAGTCCTCGGTCGCCTCCATGCAGTCGTGCCCCCAGCCGCCGTGAGTGTGGATGTCGATGAATCCCGCCGCCGCGACGGCTCCGCCGCAGTCGACGATCTCGCCCTCGCGCTCTTTGCCGACCGCGGCGATCTTGCCGTCTTTGACGACGATGTTGCAGAGGTCTTTGAGTTTTCCGCCCACGAGAGGGCGGACGTTGATGTAGGTCAAGGTCATAGTTTGTTTCTCCTCACTTCGTCGTATTGATCGACGGTTTTCCAGATGTATGTGCCCTTGTTGCGGGCGAAAGCCCCGGGCGACGTCAGCTTGTCTTTGGCATAGCCGACGCCGAAAGAGTCGAGTAGCGGCTTTTGAGCGTTCCAGCGCCGTTTGAAGTCGTGCAGGCTCTTGCGCGACGCGGCGGTCCAGCCCGTCTCGGCGAACGCGCACAGCCTCGGGAAAAGGTTGAAATCCAGCTTGACGCGGTCGTAGACCCACTCCGTCCACATCGGCATCTCGACGCCGAAGATCCCCGCGTCGCTCTTGTCAGCGGTGATCGACGTCGGCTCGAATTCGTATGTCTTTTTGAGCGGGATCATGCAATAGGGCTGGCAGGCGTAATAGCGGTCGTACGGCGCGACGACGAACTTGCGCCCCGACGAGACCTCGGCGGCGACCGCCTTGTGGTCGAGAGGCAGCCACGCCTCGTAAGTGACGTATTTGCGCACGCCGCGCGGCAGTTTGTCCGACCAGATCATCGGCAGCTTGCCCTTGGCGGAGAGCATGTCGGCGATGCGGTTGACGAACAGCGGCAGCAGTTCGTGCGTGCCGGCAAGCCCGTTTTCGGCGACCGTCTTGCGGCAGTCGGGACAGTTTTTCCACAGCGAGCCCGCGGTCTCGTCCGCGCCGATATGGAAGAGCTTGGACGGGAACAGTTCGCACCACTCGTCGAGCAATTTGTCCAAAAACTCGTAGGTCTCGCGCTTGCCGGGGCAGAAGGAACGGTGCAGAGTGCCGAAGGTCGTAGGCACCTCCTTCTTTTCGCCGGTGCAGCTCAGCTTGGGATAGGCGGCGAGGATCGCGCTGCAATGCGACGGCATCTCCAGCTCGGGGACGACGACGATGTTGCGCTCTTTCGCGTATTCGACGATCGCGCGGATCTTGCTCTTGGTGTAGTAGCCCGACGCCTCCGTCCCCATGAACTTGCCCGACTTGACGCCGCCGACCTGAGTGTCGTTGCGGCGCGTCGAAACGGTCGTGAGCAAGGGGAACGCCTCGCTCTCCACACGATAGCCCTGATCGTCCGAAAGGTGCCAATGCAGCACGTTGAGCTTGTACAGACACATCAGATCCAAAAGCCGCTTGACCTCTTCCTCACCGAAAAAGTTGCGCGCCTCGTCGAGCATCAGCCCGCGGTATTTGAAGCGCGGCGCGTCCTCGATGCGGCAGCAAGGGCAGGCGACCGACTTGCCGACGGGTTTGAGCAATTGCCTGAGCGTGACAAGGGCGTAGGTCCAGCCGGCGGCGTTTGCGGCAATCAGCGTGAGCGCGTCGCCGTTGATGTCGATGACATAGCCCTCGTGGGGCAGAAGGGCGTCTTTTTCGATGCTGACGGTCACTGCGCCGTCGCCCGAAAAGACAACCGACGGACATATACGCGACAGCATGGTCTTGAACTTCGCGGCGACGTCTTCCGCGTCGGCGCAGGCGCAAAGCCTGACGCCGCCGTCGAAGACAAGGTCTCCGCCGTAGACGGTCTCGCTGTTTACCTTGGGAATGACATCCGACATCCTCTCACCTCGCGGGTTTTTCAAGACTATTATAATGCGCACGCGCGCCAATGTCAACAAAAGGCGGCAAGACGGCGATCGCAGGGGGTCGAAAGGCTGCGACGGGGTGCGGTAAAAATCGCTTTCAAACGACAAGTCGAGGCAATGGTCGACACACCATTTTTTCGTGCCTGTGTCTGTTAAATGCGGTTTTTGTCGAATTTTGTCAACGCCGGCGAAAGACGTTTTCGACGATTGACCTCGCATGCCGAAAAGTGGTAAAATGCGGTCAGTACCAAAGGGGAGGATAACGATGGAAGGATCGAGTGAGGTCAAGCCGCGGCGCGTCGAAGATGTCGCATGCACGGTCAGGCGACATGACGACGAGCTTTACCGCATGGCGGCGAGATATGCGCGCGCGAGGGCGTTCGCGCGCCGCGTGCCCGGTTTCGAGTCGGAGTGCGAGAAGCTGGAGATCGCCTTTTCGAAGGCTCTTTACAACGCGATCGTCGAAAGACGAGGTCGCTGAAAAGACTCAAAAAAACGCAATTTTTGTGATTGACTTGACGCCGTCTTGTATTGTATAATTAAAAAGACGGGACGGGTTGACTGTCCCGATTTTCGTACAAGGCGGTGGATCATGGATTACGTTGCGGAAAAGGACTTCATCATCAAAGAGTTGCATAAGGCGGCTGTTCTTTTTTGCGAAACGCCGACGCCCGAGCGCGTCGCGACAAAGAGCGCGTACAATGTCGTCACCGACATCGATACCGGCGTGGAGGCGAAGCTCATCAAGGCGATCAGGTTCGTCTTCCCGAACGACACGATCGTCAGCGAAGAGAAGTACCCGAGGGTGAAACTCGGCGAGAGGACGTGGGTCATCGATCCCATCGACGGCACGTCCAATATGGCGCACGGGTCGCCTTTGTACGGTTTGCAGGCGGCGTTCTGCGTGAACGGCGAGCCTGTCGTCGCGGCGATGAATTTGCCGGGGCTGGGGCTCAAACTGCACGCCGTAAGGGGAGAGGGGGCTTATCTCAACAACAAGCTCATCGAGCGCAAGCCCTTTGAGCCGTCGCTCAGCACGGTCAGCTTCGGCGATTTCAGCCACAAATCGGTCAAGGTCGCCAAGGCGCAGGCGCGCGCGATGCGGAAAATATATCCGCTGCTCGGCAAGCTGAGGATGTTCGGCGCGGCGTGCGTCGACTTCGCGTTTGCCGCGATGGGCAAGACGGACGGAGCGGTGCTCCTCGCCAAAAAGCCGTGGGACGTGCTCCCCGGCGCGCTGCTGTGCCAAGAGGCGGGGCTTAGGGTCACCAATCTGGACGGCGAACCGTACAGGGCGGGAGATTTCGGCATTTTGGCTTTGAGACCCGAAGTTTACGACACGGTCAAGCAATACATGGTTTTGTAACGCTTTTACGGAGAGTTCCGCGGGGCGTGTGCCGCGCGGAGCGGCATGCGGATGAACAAATACTTTGACAATTCCGATTTTTCACGATACAGGCACTGCAAGACGCTCTTTGTAAAGGGGCGTCTGATGCCGCTTGCCGAGGATGAGGCGTCAGTCTATCGCCAGTCCGAGTACGCGCGGCTGAGGGAGGAATTGTTCAAACTTCTGCCGGACGGGATCGACTGCCGCTCGGCGGAGCCGGACGCGGCGTTCGCGGCGCTCGAAAAGGGGCTCGAAGAGGGCGAAAAGGCGTTCCGCAACGTCTGCTTCGTCGCAGGGGCGTTCAGCGCCTATGTCGACGAGGTATGCGTGACGGACGAGGGGCTTTGCGCCTACTACACCAAGACGACGCCCAAGATCACCGAGAGCGCGGTCGCAAAGGCGGCGTACATCGCCGAGGTCGCGAAGAGGAGCGGGCATCCGCTCGCGGCGATACGCGTCGCGGTGTGCAACCGCAGTTATGTCCGCAAGGGCGCGATCGAGCCCGAAAAACTGTTCAAGATCAACGACGTCGCGCCGAGGACGGAAGAGGCGAAGACGGTCGTCGCCGCGTTTTTCGACGAGGCGGAAAGGCTGCTTGCCGAACCGATCGTGCGCGAGATGTCCGTCAAGTGCGAGCGCCCCGACAAGTGCGAATATTTCGCGTCGTGCGTCGCGACCGAAAGACCGTGCATGCTCGACTTTCACGGCATTGACGGCGGGACGATGTTCAAGCTGTTCGAGTCGGGGGTCAAGAGCCTCGACGACCTGCTCGACAACGCTCATTTGCTCAAACCCGCACAGGCGGCGATGGTCAGGATGTATTTGACCGACGACGAGCTCCATATCGATATCCCGCGCGTGCGCGCGTTTATTGAGAAGTTGCACTATCCGATGTGCTTCCTCGACTTCGAGGCGTGTCAGCCTGCGCTGCCGCTCTATGACGGAACGCGGCCGTTCATGCAGATCCCGTTCCAATATTCGCTGCACGTCAAGCGCACCGAGTATTCGGAGCTGGAACACTTTCAATTTTTGCCCAAAAAGGGGGTCGATCCGCGCCCCGAGATCGCGCGCAGATTGTTCAATCAGATCCCGCACGGCGCGTGCGTCGTCGTGTTCTCGAAGGGGTTGGAGTGCAAGGTGCTCAATCAGCTGGCGAGCAAATACAAGGACTTGGGCTCCAAGCTGACCGCTGCGCGAGGCGGCGTGAGAGATCTGCAAGAGCTGTTCGCGTCGAGGGCGGTCTACTCCAAGGCGATGCTCGGCTCGACGTCGCTCAAAGCGGTCTATCCGGCGATGTTCCCCGGCGACAAGAGCTGCGATTACTCCGCGCTCGACGTGCGCAACGGCGCCGAGGCGCTCAGGCTGTTTACGCGCGCGCAGTACGAAGACGACGCGGCGAGCGCCGAACACTACGCTCAGCTGTACACCTATTGCGGCAAGGACACGCTGTCGCTTGCGCGCATGGTGATGCTGTTGCAGACGGTGACAGGCGCGGAGATAGGGGTGAAAAGGAACAAAAACCGCCGCAGACGACACAGAAAAAAGGCGGAATAAACCGAAACATATCTCAAAGGAGCGGCTCCGCAAACGCGGAGCCGCTCCTTTGAGTTGAATTTGACGGACGCCCGACGGCGTCCTTTTTGACGTCAGAGGATCTTGGACAAGAACTCTTTGAGTCTGTCGTTTTTGGGGTCGCCGAACAGTTCGGCGGGCGGCGCGTCCTCTTTGATCTGACCGTCGTCGACGAACAGCACGCGCGTCGCGACCTCTTTGGCGAAGTTCATCTCGTGGGTGACGATGACCATCGTCATGCCCTCGTCGGCAAGCTCCTTGATGACTTCGAGCACTTCGCCGACCATCTCGGGGTCGAGCGCGGAAGTCGGCTCGTCGAACAGCATCACGCGCGGATTCATCGCGAGCGAACGGACGATCGCGATACGCTGCTTTTGTCCGCCGGACAGCGTGGACGGGAAGACGTCCGCCTTGTCGAGCAGCCCGACGCGCGCCAAGAGACGCTTGGCGTTGGTCTTGGCGTTCTCGATGATCTCCAGCTTGTCGGGCAGGGCGGCGAGCTGCTCGGTCACGTCCTCGTGCTTGAACAGCTTGCGTTTGAGCAGCTCTTTGCGCTTTGCCGCGAGGTCTTTGAGCCCCAGCGAAACGGGCGCGAGAGTGATGTTCTCGGTCACGGTCAGGTTGTTGAACAGGTTGAAGTGCTGGAACACCATGCCCATGTTGCGGCGGTGTTCGTCGATGACCGCGCCCGTCTTGCGCATTGCCGCGTTGTGCGCCTTTTTCGCCGTTGCGTATTCGGCTTTGGCTTGCGTCAAGGCTTCGTTGAGCCGTTGCAGTTCCGCCGCGTCGACGCTCTTTTTCGCCTCCGCTTTCTTTTGCTTGATCTTGGCGTTGACCGCAGAGAGCCGTGCTTTGAGTTCGGCGACGACCGCCGTCGCCTTTTCGCGCGCGGCGACCGCGTCTTGAACGTCTTCTTCGGTGACGCTGCCCGACTTCTTGGCGAGTTTGATCGCGGCGAGCTTTGCCTTGGTCGCGGCGTCTTTGAGTTCGGCATGAGCGTGCAAAAGTTCTTCTTTGAGCGCCGCCGCTTCCTCTTGGTGCGCCTTGACCTCGGGAGAGGCTTCGCCCGACTTCAACGCCTTGATCTGCGCCTTGATCGCGTCCAAAACGTCCTTTTTGGCTTGCATGTCGCTTTGGAAGAGCACCGCTCCGTCCACAGTGACGACGCCGCCCGACGGCAGTTCGAGCAGGTTGAGGCAGCGCAGGAACGTGCTCTTGCCGCTGCCCGAAGGACCGATGACCGCGACCTTTTCGCCGACGCGGATGTCGCAGTCTATGCCTTTGAGAACATCTTTGCTCCCGAAGCGCTTGGTCAGCCCGCGGGTGGAGATGAGGACGGGGTTTTGTTGAATGATCTGTTCGCTCATCTTGCGTCGCTCCTCCTAAGACGTTTTTCGAGTTTGTTGAGGCACAGCGTCATGATCAGCACGGTGACGAAGTAGACGACCGCCGCGAAGATGTAGGGGGTGAGGACGTTGTACGTCCTGTTGACGATGCCTCTGATCGCGGTGAAGAACTCCGCGACGCCGATGACGAGCGCGATCGACGTGTCCTTGACCAAGGTGATCGCCTCGTTGCCGAGCGGGGGGATGATGCTCTTTGCCGCCTGCGGCAGTACGACGGACATCATCGTCTTGCCGTAGCTCAGACCGAGCGCGCGTCCCGCTTCCATCTGTCCCTTGTCGATGCTGAGGATGCCCGAGCGAATGATCTCGGACACATAAGCCGCCGAGTTGAGCCCGAAGCCGAACACCGCGATGATGTACGGCGTGACCGACGCCGAAAAGAAGGTGACGCCGGCGAAGATGACGAAGTAGAAGATGAACAGCTGCACGGTGAGCGGCGTGCCGCGGAAGATCGCGACATAGACGGACGAGATCTTGTCCAAGATCTTGGCGACGATGTTGGTCTTGGGGATGACTTTGCAGATTGCAAGCAGCGTGCCCAAGATGACGCCGATCAGCAATGCGCCGACGGCTATGAACAGTGTCCAGCCGTACGCCTCGCCCAAAGTCGCAAGCGCGTCCTTGTTGAAGATGATCGAAAAGTCGAAATTCATATTCCCTCTAGGTCAAGGCAAGCCGGAGAGACCTCCGGCTTGCCTCAAATGCGTTGATCAGCGATTTACGCTAGTTGTCTCAGCCGAAGTATTTTTGGGTGATCTCGTCCCACTTGCCGTTCTCTTTGAGAGTGTCGATCGCGTCGTTGATCCACGCCTGCAATTCGGCGTTGCCCTCCGCGACAGCAAAAGCATATTCGTCATCGAAGACGGACTTTTCGAGGATCTTGACGTCGCCGTCTCTCTTGTCGACGATCGCCTCCGCAGGCATCTTGTCGAGAATGACCGCATCGAGAGAACCCTGTGCGAGCGCTTGGACCGCTTCAACCGCGGTGCCGAAGCCCTTGACGTCGGCAGGTGTGCCGAGAATATAGCCGCCTTCTCCGTCCGAAGCCCAATCGGGATCGAGCTGAGCGAGCAGGTCGCCGACCGTGCCGCGCTGAGCGCCGACGACTTTGCCTGCAAGGTCGTATGCGTCCTCAATGTCGGTGTTGTCGCTCTTGACGATGATCATCTGCGAGCTGTTGAACACGCCGTTGGAGAAGTCGACGGTCTTGTCGCGCGATTCGCTGTACGAGATGCCCGCCATACCGATGTCGGCAGTGCCCGAAGCAACGGCGCCGAGCACGGAGTCGAACTCCATGTTCCTGATCTCAAGCTTGACGCCGAGCAGGTCGGCGAACGCTTGGGCGATGTCCATGTCCCAGCCGACATACGAGCCGTCTTCGGCGATATATTCGAACGGCTCGAACGCCGCGTTGGTCGCGACGATCAAAACGCCGGCTTCTTTGATCTCGGCGGGAGTCTTACCTTTGGTGCCGCCGCAGCCGGACAGACAGAGAGCGAGGCTGGCGACGATAAGCAGGGTTGCTACGATAACGATAGATGTCTTTTTCATATCATATCTCCTCTATGGTTTTGATGTGCACTCATTATAATGCGCTCGGAATAATTATGCAAGCGATTTGGTGCAAATGTTCAAAATATTTATGCGTATGCGCGAAAAAGGCGATTTTATGCAAATTTGCATGCATAAAAGCGGCAAAATGAATATTTTCAGACGAATTGATTGGCGGCGGGGTCGTAGCGGTAATCGATCGCGGCGAGCGCGGTCTCGACGGCGGTCTTGTCCAGCCCCTCGGCGGCGCAAAGCTCGGCAAGAGAGGGGTAGCGGTCGCGCAAAAGCATGTTGAGAGCGGACAGCATCATTACGGGATCGGAAGGGATGTTCATAAGTCGATTATAGCACTTTCGCGCGGCGGACGCAAGCGGGGAGAGATGCCGAAAGGCAGGTAAAGCCGCAGGGGAAAACTTGGGAGCCCGCAAGCGCAAAAATGCCGTCCGAGCCGGCGGAGAAGAGGTATTCGTTCGGCGGTCTTCGGACCTTGTTTTCGAAGGCGTCATCGCGCTTTTTGCTTGCCGAAAAGTATCGGTGCGATCTTTGAAAAACATAGAACTATCAACACGGGCAGGAAAATCATGTTTTTTTTGCGGAGTGGCGGCGACAGAGGTATGGTTTCGGTAAAAAACGCGGCTTGCCGCAGTGCAAAGAGAGGCGCGGCGGCGAAGAGGAGAGATGAAAATATTCTTGACGATCGGGCGAGGGCGGTTGACTTCGGGCTTTGGCATAGGTTAAAATATTTGCGAAAAAGGGCGCGCCCGAGAGGTGAAGATGTACACTTTTTTGCTTGCTTTGATATACTTGGCTTTCATCAGCCTCGGACTGCCCGACTCGCTGCTCGGCTCGGGCTGGCCCGTGATGCACGTCGAACTGGGGGTGCCCGTCTCGTACATGGGCATAGTGACGATGGTCGTCTCGGGCGGCACGATCGTGTCGAGCCTGCTGTCGGACAGGTTGACGCGCAGGCTTGGCACCAAGTGGGTGACCGTGGTCAGCGTGTTTTTGACCGCGGCGGCATTGATAGGTTTTTCGTTTGCGGACCGCTTTTGGATGATGATCGTCTTTGCGATCCCGTACGGGCTCGGCGCGGGTGCGATCGACGCCGCGCTCAACAACTATGTCGCAGTACACTATGCGTCCAAGCACATGAGCTGGCTGCATTGCTTTTGGGGAGTGGGGACGATCGTCAGTCCGTTCGTGATGAGCAAGGCGCTGGCATCTTCGGGGTGGAACTCGGGCTTTTTGATCGTCGGCATCGTGCAGGCGGCGATAGGGGTGATCCTGCTCGCGACCGTGCCGGTGTGGAAGGTCAACAAGAGGGCGGAGGAAGACGTCCCTCAAAAGCGCATCGGCACCGTCGGCGCGCTCAAACTCAAAGGTGTGCCGTTTTTGCTGATCGCGTTCTTTGCCTATTGCGCCGGCGAGGCGACGGTGATGGGCTGGGCGAGCACATACTTTGTTCAAGTCAAGGCGCTGGACGCCGAAAAGGCGGCGCAGCTGGCGTCGCTGTTCTACATAGGCATGACGGCGGGGCGGCTGGCGTCGGGTTTTGTCACCGAGAGGCTGGGCGACCGCAAGATGATCGCCATAGGCGCGTCGGTGCTTGCGGTGGGCGTAGTCTTGGTGGCGATCCCGGCAGACAATGTCGCGCTCGCGATCGCGGGATTTTTGATCATAGGTCTTGGATGCGCGCCGATATATCCGTGCATGATACACTCCACGCTCGGCAACTTCGGGCATGAGAACTCGGGCGCGATCATAGGGCTTCAAATGGCGTTCGCGTATTGCGGCTCGACGTTCATGCCGCCGCTGTTCGGCGCGATCGGCGGCAAGGTGGGCTTCGGCTTTATGCCGTGGTATCTGCTCGGGTTCTTTGCGGTGATGATCGTGATGTCCGAATTGATGTTCCGCGCCGCGGCGAAGAGGGGCAAAGAGGGGATCGCGGGGTAAGTTCGAAGATCGACTTTGCAGCGAACGCGTCGTAAAAAGAGCGAAAAAGCGGCGCTCCGTGAAAGCGGAGCGCCGCGATTTGTCTTGTCGAGATCAGACGTTGACGGTCGTGTCTTCGAGAGTGTTGGAGTTCTCGGCAAAATACTTGACCGAGTTGACCGCGCTCTCCGCCGCCTCTTTGGACTTGTAGCCCTCGCCGACGCCGTACAGCGTCACGCCGTCCGGCTTGAACAGCTTGTAGCGGAAGGTGCCGTTCTTCTCGGAGTCGATCGTGTAGGTGCCGTTCTGCAACGTGTTGCGGAACGCCTTGATGGACTTGCTCTGCGGCTTGCTCTTGTAGTTCTCGCTCTCGTAGAGGATCTGCCCGTTGTTGGCTTTGAGCTGGAACTTGTAGGGACGGTCGGGGTTGGACTCGTCCTTGACGATCACATATTTGCCTCTTGCGCCGCCGGTCTCGGGAAGATCAAACAAGACCGTGACGTTGGAGGGCTGCTTGGGCTGAGGCGCGGCGGCAGGTTCCGCCTTCTTTCTGACGGGCGGAACGCGCTTGGGCTTGACGGGCGCGACGACGACAGCCTCGGGCTGAGGCGCGGCGGCAGCCTCTTGAGCGGGAGCCGGCTGCGGCTCGGGCTGCGGCTCGGGTTGAGGAGCCGGCTGCTGATAGACGGGCTGCGGTTCGGGCTGCGGCTCGGGTTGAGGTGCCGGCTGCTGATAGACGGGCTGCTGATAGACCGGTTGCGGCTGCGGCTCGGGCTGCGGTGCCGGCTGCTGATAGACGGGCTGCGGCTCCGGCTGCGCCTGCTTGGGTTCCTCTTCGATCTTTTGATCGCCGACGGAAGAATCTTCGGGCAGGGTGGAGAGGTTGACCTCTTCGTTTTCGCCGACCGTCGTCGTGACGTCGGGAATTTCCGCAACGGGAACGTCCTGCGCCTCGGGCGCCGCCTCTTCGTTGTCGGGGGCGGGCTGAGGCGTCTCCTCGATGATGCGAGTCGCCTTTCTCTTCGCCTTTTTGGTCCCCGCTTTGGAGACCGCGATCAGGACGATGATGCCGATGATGAGCACCGCTGCCGCGATGATGATGAACACATAGGTCGGAAGTCCTCCGATCGAGGGATCGGTCAATACCGAAGCCAAAAGTTGTGCTGCCATAAGTTCCTCTCCTTCCCGTTATGACCGGGTACAATATCAATATATCACAAGATCGCGCGCAAGTAAAGATAAAATGTTGATTTTTTGTGACAAATGCGCGCAAAATTTTGCAATCGGCGCGTCTTGCGATCAAAAAACGTCGAAAAAATCGAATATGTTTTGAGATAATGACGTCAATCGACTCAAAAACATTTGCCACGCGCGCAATTTTGGGATATCATTATATAGAGGATGAATACGATGATATTGAGCGGAGAGCAGGCGATCGCCCTCGGCGCGGAGATCATCCGCGGCGGCGGCGTGGTCGCGTTCCCGACCGAGACGGTCTACGGCTTGGGCGCGAACGCTTTCGACGCCTCCGCGGTCGACAAGATATACGAGGCGAAGGGCAGACCTTCGGACAATCCGCTGATCGTACACATCGCCGACGCGTCTCAACTTGACGGGCTGGTCACGGACGTTCCGCAAAGCGCGAGGCTGATCGCGGACGCGTTCATGCCCGGTCCGATCACGGTCATTTTGCCCAAGAGCGACGCCGTCCCCGATCGCGTCAGCGCGGGGCTCAAGACGGTCGGCGTCAGGATGCCGTCGCATCCGGTCGCGAGGCAGTTCATCCGTGCGTGCGGGGTGCCGATCGCCGCGCCGTCCGCCAACAAGTCAAAGCACGTCAGTCCCACGAGCGCGCAGCACGTCAAAAGCGATCTGGACGGGGCGATACCGCTCATCATCGACGGCGGAGAGTGCGAGGTGGGCATCGAGTCGACGATACTCGACTTGTCCGTCGCCGCGCCGACGATATTGCGCCCCGGCGCGATCACCGCGGAGATGATCGCCAAGGTGCTGGGCGGGGTCGAGACCTTTGACGGCAAGGTCGTCGTCGCAAAGGCGCCCGGAATGAAATACACGCACTACGCGCCCAAGTGCGGTGCGGTCATCGCAGAGGATACGCGCGCGGCGGCGGAAGAATATGCGCGGCGCGAGGGGCGCGGCGAAAGATGCGTGATCGTCGCTCGCGAGAGCGACCTCGTCGGGCTTGACGGCATGCGCACGCTGTCGCTCGGCACCACCGATGAAGAGGTGTGCCGCCGTGTCTACGGCGCTTTGAGATATGCCGAGACGCGCTATGACGGCATAATCTTCGTCGATCTGGGCGCAAAGGGCGTCTGCGGATCGGTGATGAACAGGGTCAACAAATCGGCGGGAGGCAACGTCATCCGCCGCAAAATATGAGGGAAAAATATGAAAATTCTGTATGTTTGCACAGGTAATACCTGCCGCTCGCCGATGGCGGAGGCGATCACCGCCGACCTCGCGAAAAAGCGCGGTCTCGACGACGTCGTCGTCCAAAGCGCGGGCACGGGATGCCCTTACGGCGACCCTATGGCGGAGAACGCCGTCAAGGCGATCGAGGCGCGCGGCATTGACTTTTCGCACACCAGCCAAAAGGTCACCGAGCAAAATCTCGCCGAAAGCGACGCGGTCATCTGTATGACCCCGATCCTGCGCTTCGGCATCGAAAAGTACGTCCCCGAGGGCAGACTTTTCAGCGCCAACGACTTCATAGGGCACGAGATCCCCGACCCCTACGGCGGCAGTCCCGAAGTGTACGAGGAGTGCGCCAAACAATTGGAAAAACTCGCCGCGGCTGTCTTGGACAAGCTGTGCGGCACAAAATGAGGCAGTATGAAAATCGCGATAGGTTGCGATCACGGCGGCATTGCGCTCAAGCCCGCGATCGTTGAAGAGCTGAAAAGGCGCGGCGTCGACATCGTCGACGTCGGCTGCTACGACACATCGTCCGTCGATTACCCCGACTACGGCGCCGCGGTCGCGCGCAAAGTCGCGTCCGGAGAGTGCGACAAGGGCATATTGATGTGCGGCACGGGGATAGGCATCTCCATCGCCGCCAACAAGTTCAAGGGCGTCCGCGCCGGCGTCGTGCACGACGAGTTCACCGCGCAGATGATCGCAGAACACAACGCCGCCAATGTCATCGCCCTCGGCGGCAGGATCGTATCGCCCGAGCAGGCGGCGAAGATGGTCGGCATTTGGCTGGATACGCCGTTCGGCGGCGGCCGCCACGCCGGCAGGGTCGCCAAGATCTCGGCGATCGAGGAAGAAAACTTCAAATAAACACTATGTTTTCAAGCAAAGCCCCGTCTCAAAAGACGGGGTTTTGACATGTAAATTGTTTGTAAAAAATCGTCCTGACCCCCTTGACAAACGCCGATACGGGTGTATAATATTGGCAGATGAAGGCAGAGAGTGCCAGCAATTAGATGCGGCAACTGCCAAATCAAGGAGGATACAGAAATGAAAAACGAAATAAGAAGAACAAACGGCGGCAGAGATTACGACTTCTTCGACGAAGCGATGCACGACTTTTTCCCGTCATTTTTCGGCGGACATCATGCGCAGAGATATATGCGCACCGACATCAAGGAGAGCGACGACAGCTACACCTTGGAAGTAGAACTGCCGGGCGTTGACAAAAAGGACATCGACATCGACCTGCGCGACGGCTATCTCAACATTGCCGTCAACAAGTCGGACAAGACGGACGAGGGCAAGAAGGAAAATTACATCCACCGCGAACGCAGCTTCTCGTGCAGCCGCAGCTACTACGTCGGCGACGTGGACAGAAACGCGATCAAGGCGAAGTACGACAACGGCATTTTGTCCGTGACCCTGCCCAAAGACCAGCCCAAAAAGCCGAACAGCAGGATAGATATCGAGTGACCCTCGGCGACCCCGATCGGTCGCGAGGTCGCGCATTTGACGCAAAAAGGGACCGTCCCTCTTCGGGGCGGTCTTTTTTGCGCGGAACGCCGTCTCGGTTCGGTTTCTTTTGCCGATCCATATGTGTGCCGCGCCGTGGGCGGAGGGCGGTGCAGAAGGCGCCGTGCGCGCAAGCGCGCAAAAAACAGTGTGATTTTGCAAAAAACGGCTGCCGTTTCATTGACAATATTTTTTTGTTTTGATATCATTTAGTAAGCATAAAAATGTTAGGGTACCGAACTATTACAAAAGGTACGAAAGAGAATGGAAAGACACATCGGTTTTCAAATCAAAATGCTGTCCAAGCTGATCAAAAAGCGCGTGGACGGCGACCTCGGCGGAGAAGGTTTGGAACTGACCGGCATGCAACGCTGGTTGGTCCACTACCTCTATATACATCCGGGGGAAGAGCTGTTCCAGCGCGACATCGAGAAGAGGTTCGGCATAGGGCGTTCGAGCGCGACCGAACTGCTCAAATCCCTCGAAGAGGCGGGGATGATCACGCGCACCGCCGTCAGCCGCGACGCGAGATTGAAGAAGATAGAGCTGACCGACTTTGCCGCCGCACAGCAAAAGCGCATCGAAAAGGCGCTCTCGGACGTGGAGAAACAACTCGTCAAAGGGCTGACCTCGGCGGAGTCAAAGACGCTGCGCAGCCTGCTCGACAGGTGCATCGCCGCAATGTCGGACGAGGGCGAAGAAGTGGGGATAACAAACACGGATACCAAAAATTTTGAAAATAAAGAAGGAGAATGACAAATGCTGAAAACATTGGCAAAGAGCATCAGGCAGTACAAGCGCGAGTCCATCTTGTCGCCGGTGCTCGTCACGCTCGAAGTGTTGCTCGAATGCATGATCCCGTTGTATATGTCGACGATGCTCAAAGACATAACCGACGAGCCGACGATGAGCAACATTTTGATCTATGGTGCGATCTTGCTGGTCATGGCGGCGTTCTCGCTGCTGTTCGGCATACTCGCAGGTAAGTATGCGGCGACCGCGTCCGCAGGCTTTGCGCGTAACCTCAGGCACGACATCTACTACAAAATACAGGATTTCTCGTTCGCCAACATAGACAAGTTCTCGACCTCGAGCCTCGTCACCCGTATGACGACGGACGTCACCAACATCCAAATGGCGTACATGATGATCGTCCGCGTCGCGTTCCGCAGCCCGGTGATGATGATCGTCTCGCTGGCGATGACCTATTCGATCAATTGGCAGATGGGCGTGATCTTCACGATCCTCGTACCCATACTCGGAGCGGGACTGTTCATCATCTTCAAAAAGGTCGACCCCATTTTCAATAAGGTGTTCAAAAAGTACGACGCGCTCAATGAGTCGGTGCAGGAGAACATCAAGGGCATCCGCGTCGTCAAGTCGTATGTGCGCGAGGACTACGAGATCGACAAGTTCGACAAGGCGGCGGAGAACGTGCGCGCCGACTTCACGCGCGGCGAAAAGATCATTGCGCTCAACAACCCGTTGATGCAATTCTGCATGTGGACGGCGATCACGATGATCTGCTTTGTGGGGTCGATGATCGTCATGCAGTCCGCCGAAGAGGCGCTCAACCGCAGCGACCTCATGATCTTGATCGTCTATGCGGCGCAGACACTGTCGTCGCTGACGATGCTTTCGATGATCATGGTCATGATCTCGATCGCGAAGACGTCCGCCGACCGCGTCGTCGAGGTGCTCAAAGAAGAGAGCACTTTGACCGACCCCGAAAACCCCGTCTATGAGGTCCCGAACGGCGACGTCGAGTTTGACGGAGTCGACTTCAAGTATTCCGAAAAGGCGGACCGCCGCGCGCTCAAAGAGATCGATCTCAAGGTCAAGTCGGGGCAGACGATAGGCATTTTGGGCGGCACGGGCAGCTCCAAGACCTCGCTGGTCAACCTCATCCCGAGGCTTTACGACGTGTCCAAGGGCAGCGTCAAGGTGGGCGGCATAGACGTGCGCGATTACGACATCGAGGCATTGCGCAATCAAGTCGCGGTCGTATTGCAAAAGAACGTGCTCTTCTCGGGCACGATCAAGGAGAATCTGCGTTGGGGCAACCCCGACGCGACAGACGAGGAGCTGGTGCGCGTCTGCAAGCTCGCGCAGGCGGACGAGTTCATTCAAGGCTTCCCCGACAAGTATGACACCTACATCGAACAGGGCGGCAGCAACGTCTCGGGCGGTCAAAAGCAGAGACTTTGCATTGCGCGCGCACTGCTCAAAAAGCCAAAGATATTGATCCTCGACGACTCGACGTCGGCGGTCGATACCAAGACGGACGCGCTCATCCGCAAGGCGTTCCGCGAAGAGATCCCCGACACGACCAAGTTCATCATCGCTCAGCGCGTGTCGTCCGTCGAGGACGCCGATCAGATCGTCATCATGGACAACGGCACGATCGCCGCGGTAGGCACGCACGACGAATTGCTCGCGCACAACAAGATCTATCAAGAGGTCTATTACTCGCAGAACAAGGTCGGCGCGACCGCGCAAACGCTCATTGAGCAGCGCAAGGAGGACGGCAATGGCAAGGCATAAGATAGAGGTCAAGCGCGGCAGCGTCATGAAGACGCTGGGCAAGCTGCTCAAATATATGTTCCACTATTACAGATGGCAGCTCATCTTGGTCATCTGCTGCATCGCGGTCACCGCGGTCGCAGGCATCAGCTCGTCCATCTTCCTCGAGATCTTGACCGACGACGTCATCACGCCGGGGCTCGAACAGGGCTTTGAAGCGGTCAAGGGCACGCTGTATACGATCATCGGTATCATGGCGGGCATATATGTGTTCGCGCTGATCTGCTCGTTCACCTACAACCGCATGATGGCAGTCATCACGCAGGGCTTCCTCAAACATGTCCGCGAGGATATGTTCAACAACATGGAGAAGCTGCCGATCCGCTATTTCGACACAAATACGCACGGCGACATCATGAGCTACTACACCAACGACGTCGACGCGCTGCGCCAGCTCATATCGCAGAGCATCCCGCAGACGGTGTTTTCGTCGGTCGCGATCATCACGCTTATGATCTCGATGCTCAAATCGAGCGTTTACATGACCTTGGTCGTGTTGTTCGGCGTCGCGTTTATGTTGCTTGTGACCAAGCTCGTCGGCGGCAAGAGCGCGAAGTATTTCGTCAAACAGCAAAACTCCGTCGGCACCACCGAAGGCTATGTCGAAGAGATGCTGACCGGACAAAAGGTCATCAAGGTGTTCTGCCACGAAGAGGCGGCAAAGCGCGACTTCGACAAGGTCAACGACGAGCTGTTCGTCAACACCGATAAGGCGAACAAGTACGGCAACATCTTGATGCCGACCATCGGCAACATAGGTCACGTCCTGTTCGTGCTCGTTGCGATCGTCGGCGGCTTGCTGATGCTCGAAGGTGTGCCCAACGTGTCGCTGACCGGCTTGGGCGATGCGCTGACGATCGGCGCGGTCGTCGCATTCCTCAACATGAGCCGTCAATTCACGCTCAACATCGGGCAGGTGTCAATGCAGGTCAACTCCGTCGTCATGGCTATCGCGGGCGCGGAGCGTATCTTCGGCTTCCTCGACCAAAAACCCGAAACGGACGAGGGCTATGTCACCTTGGTCAACGCGGTCATCGACGATGACGGCAAGATCTTGCGCGAAAGCCCCACTCGTACCGGCAGATGGGCGTGGAGACACCCCCACAAGGCGGACGGCTCGGTCACCTATCAAGAGCTCAAAGGCGACATCCAATTGGTCGACGTCGACTTCGGCTATGTGCCCGACAAGATCGTCCTTCATGACGTGTCGCTCTATGCGAAGCCCGGTCAAAAGATCGCGTTCGTAGGCGCGACCGGCGCAGGCAAGACGACGATCACCAACCTCATCAACCGCTTCTACGACATCGCGGACGGCAAGATCAGGTATGACGGCATCAACATCAACAAGATCCGCAAGTCCGACCTCAGGCGGTCGCTGGGCATGGTGTTGCAGGACACCAACCTGTTCACCGGCACGATCATGGACAACATCCGTTACGGCAAGCTGGACGCGTCCGACGACGAGTGCGTCGCCGCGGCGAAACTCGCCAACGCGCACGACTTCATCACCCGTCTTCCGGACGGCTACAACACGATGTTGACCGGCGACGGCTCCAACCTGTCGCAAGGGCAGAAGCAATTGCTGTCCATCGCGCGTGCCGCGGTCGCAAACCCGCCCGTGCTCATCCTCGACGAGGCGACGTCGTCCATCGACACTCGCACCGAGTATCTCGTCCAAAAGGGCATGGACGCACTGATGCAGGGAAGGACGGTGTTCGTCATCGCTCACAGACTGTCGACGATCCAAAACTCGGACGCGATCATGGTGCTCGACCACGGCCGCATCATCGAGCGCGGCAACCACGAGCAATTGATCGCCCAAAAGGGAGTGTACTACCAGCTCTATACCGGCGCGTTCGAGTTGGAGTGACGCCGCTAAACCTCTCGGCAGATTGCCGAGAAGCCGAATCGCAGAAAAGCGGTTTTGGACGATTTGTCCAAAACCGCTTTTGTCTGCGACATTACGGATCCGCACAGCAATGATTTTTGGCGAGACGCGACCTGCGAAAGACGAAAGAAACAGCGCGTCACAACTTTGCCGCCTCCGAGGCACTCTGCCGGGATCCGCTTCGCAGACAACTCCGACAGGGGACGGCGTGACACTTATCCGCATTGAACGGTCACTCAAAAACGCAATGCGGTTTAGTCGAGACCACGAAGTATCGGGCAAGGAATTTTGCGAAAATTTTGCGCCGAATGGAACGAAGCTAACCTGCCGGTATGCGAGCGACATGAGGCGCGAAAGGGCGCAAAAGGACTGCCCGAGACGTGAGTCGTGCCGCGCCGCAAAGCGAGCGCGGAACACAACGGCGTGCACCGGGTGCGGATTGCAAAGCAAGACGCGAACCCGGGTTTGAATCCCGGCATGAAAAAATGCGCATCGAGCAGATGCGCATTTTGGTGACTCTGCCGGGATTCGCCTTACAGCGAGCGCCGATAGGGGATGACGAGACACGGAAGTGTCGAGGCACGCGAGCGTGCACCGGGTAGCACCTTGCGAAAAGCAAGGTGACCCGGGGAGAATCCCGGCAAACAAAAACGGCGCATACCAATGCGCCGTAATGGTGACTCTGCCGGGATTCGCCTTACAGCGAGCGCCGATAGGGGATGACGAGACACGGAAGTGTCGAGACACGCGAGCGTGCACCGGGTGCGGATTGCAAAGCAAGACGCGAACCCGGGTTTGAATCCCGGCATGAAAAAATGCGCATCGAGCAGATGCGCATTTTGGTGACTCTGCCGGGATTCGAACCCGGGTAGCAGCCGTGAGAGGGCTGAGTCTTAACCGCTTGACCACAGAGCCGTCAAAGTATCATAATAATATCATACCTTTTTGCGTTTGTCTATTGTTTTGCACCACTTTTTTGCCGCAAAGCAAACTTTTTGTTCACGCTTTGAGCGTGACCGAGAAGCTGATCAGGATCATCGCGACGTAGTAGAACACCATTACGACGTAGTTGAGCATGCGTTTGAGGTTGATGTCCGAGCCGTAGTAGGTGTAGAGAAGCGCGGAGTCGGAGATCATAAAGAACGCGAGCGCGAACAACATCGCTATGTAGAAGTCGCTGCGGAGAGTGATGAAGCCGTTGAGAGCGCAGAGGAACGACAGCGAGATCAGGATCCCGTAGGCGATCATAACGACGCCGTACCTGTCGAGAGTGACGACGTGCATGCGGTGGAACAGCAGTATCCCCAGCGGTACGATCAGCAGGAAGGGCAGCAACCAGAAGTTGAACTTGCCGACGTCGGCGATCATTGCCGACGAGAATAGCACCTGCGCCGCGCCGAAGAAGAGGACGCCGCCCAGCATAAAGCGGATCGCGAATTTTTCTTCAAACAGTTCTTTGAGCATCAGCATGACGTCGCCGGCGGTGCAGAACACTAAGCCCGACAGCACAATCGCCGAGTAGCGCAGGTCGTCGGGGTTGGAGAATGCGGAGAGGATGCCTATCAGCATAAAGCCGACCGACGCCGCGAGCTTGAAAATGCACGCCCAAACGCGTTTTTCGTTGACGTAGAACGCGCCCGTGGCGATCGCGCACACGAGGATGTAGGCGCAGAGCGGATAGATCCACCAAGTCATAGGTTCCCTCCTGTAGGGTCAGAATGCAAAGTTGCCGTGTCTGAACACGGGGACGACGGAGCCGTCTTGTTTGATCCCGTCGATGTTCAGATCGCGCGTGCCGATCATGAAGTCGACGTGTTCGTTCGAGGAGTTTGCGCCGCGGGCGGCGAGCTCCTCCTCGGTCATGCGGTCGGCGCCCTCGATCAGCGGATACGCCTGCCCGATCGCGAGGTGACAGGCGGCGTTCTCGTCAAAGAGAGTGTCGAAGAAAAGAGTGTTCAACGCGCGTATCGGCGAGTCGTATTGGACGAGAGCGACCTCGCCCAAGTAGTGCGAGCCTTCGTCCGTCTCGATGACGTTGCGCAAGATCTCTTCGCCGCGCTCGGCGCCGAAGTCGACAATGCGTCCCTTTTCGAATTTGAGCCAAAACTTGTCGACGATGTTGCCGTCGTGAACGAGCGGCATGGACGCATAGACTATGCCGTCGACGCGGTTGCGGTCGGGGAGCGAGAACACCTCTTCGGTCGGCATGTTCGCGCAAAAGTACTTGCCGCAGAGCGCGGGCTCGCGCGCGCCGGAGAAGTAGTAGCCCTCGGGCATGCCGACGGTGAGATCGGTGCCGAGAGAATTGGTGTAGCGCAATGCGGTGAATTTTTGTCCGGTCAGCCAAGCCGAGCGCGAGATCAAGTCGGAACAATGTGCTTCCCACGCGGCGATCGCGTCGCGCTCGTCGAGGCGCATCGTCTTGACGATCAAGCCCCAAAGTTTCCTCTCGGCGACGGCGGGGGCGTCGTCCGGGAAGACGGTCTTTGCCCACTCGCGGCAGGGCACCGCGCACAACGTCCAACGTATCTTGTTGGTCATCGCGCAGTCGTAGTAGCGCTTGAACGCCTTGTCCGCCGCCTTTGAATATGCCGCCAACTTGGACGGCTCGACCCCGTCGTAGAGGTGCGGATCGTCGGACAAAATTTGAATGACGACGCAGTCGGGATCGGTGAAAGAGTTCTTCATATCCGCGACAAAAGAGGGGATGTCGGTCAACGTCTCGACGTCCTCGTTGAGCATTTTGAGGCGCGAAACGGTGCGGTCGTTGTAGTTGACGTGCACCTTACGAGCGCCCAAACGGTAGCATTCTTCGCATATGAGACGCGCGAGGTCGACCCCTTCCAAAGAGGAGTTGATCAACACGTTGTCGCCGCCGCCGACGTTCGCGCCGACGCGCGCGACGAGCCGCGCGTATTTTTTGAGCAAAGACCTGTTCATTTTTGCCTCCGTAAAATATTATACAGTAAATCGCGCCGATTATCAAGCCCAAAATCACGCAATTGCGCGCCATGCGGAAAAATCGTTGTTGCCAAGCGCGGAGAGAAGTGTTATTATAAAAAAGGAGAAAATTATGAAAAAGGCATTCAAGATCGCAGGGATATCGCTGCTGTCGCTCGTCGCGGCGCTCGTGCTCATCGTATTCGGCTATGTCATCTATGTCGCGGCGGAGTACGACCGCATCGAGGACAACGTGCAGTTGACCGTCGACGAGGGCGCGACCGAGGCGGCGGCGCAGACGGGCGTAGAGTACGGCATCGTCACCTACAACATCGGTTTCGGCGCATATTCGCCCGATTTTTCCTTCTTTTTGGACAGCGGAGAGAACGTCGGCACCTGCCGCGCCGCAGAGATCCCCTACACGGAGGGAGTCAACTATCAGACGGTGTTGGACGGCTTTGTCGTATCGGACAACGTCGAGGTGATAAAAGTGCGCAATATCGACACGGGCTGCGAATTTTCCGATCACAACCCCGTCGAGATGACATTTGTTTTGAAATGACGGCTCACGCCCGACGGGCGGGAGCCTAGATAAAGAGAGCGGAGAAGAATATGCTGGAAAGATTGCTTGAAGAAGGCCGTCCGTTGGTGGCGGCGCACAGAGGTAAGAGCGGCGCGGCGATCGCCGAAAACACCGTCAGGGCGGCGCTGCACGCGTTCAAAGAGGGCGCGGACATCGTCGAATTCGACGCGCTCAGAACACTCGACAACAAGGTCGCGGTGTTCCACGAGGATATGGATTTCCGTCTGCTGTTCCCGGCGATACTGGTGCGGTTTTCGCTGATGGCGGAGTTGAAAAAACGCAAATTACGTTCCGCATACGGCTATTTGCTCAATTACGGCGTCAACGATCTCGAGGAGTATCTCGCCGCGCTCAAGGGCAAGGGACTGCTCAATTTCGACCGCATTTGGTTCGCAGACGCGCGCAAGTGCCTCGAGATCGTCAAGAGGCTGGACATGTTCGACCAGATCTTGTTCAAGGGGTATGTTCGCGAGCGGGGCAACCGATTGCTCGACCTGTTCGCCGCCTATCCGCAGGCGTGGTTCATGCCGATATGCAAGACGTCGGCGAACTATCCGATCGCCGTGGCGGGATGCGAAAAACACGGCGTAAAAATGCGCGGCGTCGAGGTGCTGTTCCGCAGCGAGGACGATCTGTTCGCGCAGCCCGAGTTTGTCAAAAAGGAGCGCGAAGCGGGCAGATTCGTCTGGGTCAACTCGATACATCTCGACGGCAGACCCGACATGTGCGCCGAGCATGGGGACAACTATGCGATCTTCGACGACCCCGACAAACATTGGGGATTTTTGCTCGATCGCGGCTATCGCGTCATCCAAACGGATTGGCCGTTCGAGCTCAGCCGCTGGCTGGACACCCGGTTTCCGAACCCGCACGGCGCGCGGTAATTTGAAAATTTTCTTCGCAAATGCTTTGAATGCACGCGCGCGTATGTTATAATATCTTCATTAATGTATCCTTTTGGAGGAGATTTATGAAAAAATTTGCGATCATCGCATTGATCCTTGTCGTCGCCGCAACTTGCGCGGTCGGCTTTGTCGGTTGCTACAACCCCTATACCGACGAAGAAAACGATTTTGTCATCTCCATCGCTCAGCCGATGGAGCACGTTGCGCTCACACAGGCGCGCGAGGCGTTCCAGGAGTCGTTGCAGGAAAAGATGGACGCTGCGGGCAAGAAGGTCTATTTTGACTATAAGAACGCCAACGGCGTCGTCACCGACCTCGGTTCCATCATCGACTACTTTGTCAGCAACAAGACGGATATGATCTATGCGATCGCGACCGACGCGGCGCAGCAGGCGGCGCAAAAGACCGATCTTGACGGCGGCACGATCCCCGTCATCTTCAACGCGGTCACCGATCCCACCGACATCTTGGCGGACAACGTCACCGGCGTCTCCGACGAGAACCCGATGGAAGAACAGGTCAAATTGATGCAGATGCTGATGGGCGGCGGCACCGACTTCACCGTCGGCGTGCTCTATACCACCAGCGAGAAGAACTCGGAAGTTCAAAAGAACACGATCAAGGAGATCTGCGAAGATATGGGCATCGCCTTTGCCGAAAGAGGCATCCCCGACGCCAACGAATTGCAGACTGCGCTTGCTCAGCTTGCTCAGGAAGCGGATATCGTCTATCTGCCCACCGACAACCTGCTCGCAAGCATTGCGGATTCTGTCCACAACACCAATGTCAACAACAAGATCAACGTTCCCATCGTCTGCGGTGAGGGCGGCATGAACGACAAATGCGGCGTGGCTACGCTCAGCGTCGACTACAGCTATCTCGGCAGACTTGCGGCGGACATCGCGTTCGACATCCTCGTCAACGGCAAATCCCCCTCCGAGATCCCCTACAAGACTCAGACCGAGGACTTGACCTATTCGATCAACGAGACCGTCGCCGCGGCGATCGGCTTTGAGATCCCCCAAGCGGTCAAAGACCTCGTTTCGGCTGCGGAATAATCACTTCGGAGTAGTATAATGGCGGCAACATTTCTCAGCGGTCTCAATCAAGGGCTTTTCTGGGCGGTGCTCGCGATAGGCGTGTACGTCTCGTTCAGATTGCTCGACTTTGCGGACCTCACCTGCGAGGGCAGCTTTACGATGGGCGGCATGATCGCCGCGGTGTTGATCACCGAGAGCGGCTTCGACCCCATCCTCGCGTGCATCATCGCGCTGCTTGCAGGCGCGGCGGCAGGACTTGTCACGGGCGTGCTCAACACTTTGTTCAAGATCCCGCCCATTCTCGCAGGCATCCTCACCCTGACCGCATTGACGTCGGTCAACCTGCTGATCTCCGGCTCTAAGGCCTCGATCGGCTTCCTCGGACAAAAATTGTTCTATCAATGGCTCGGACTGAGCGCAAACAACGCTCAGCTCGTCGCCGGATTGATGCTGCTCGCGATCCTCGTCGCGATCATCTATTGGTTCTTCGGCACCGAGATGGGCAGCGCGATCCGCGCGACCGGCATGAACGAACGCATGAGCCGCGCGCAGGGCATCAACACCTCGGCGATGAAGATCGTCGGACTTATGCTGTCCAACGCGCTGATCGCCCTCTCGGGCGCGCTCGTCGCGCAGCGCGACGGCAATGCGACGCTCACGATGGGGCAGGGCGCGATCGTCATAGGTCTCGCGTCCGTCATCATCGGCGAGACGCTCATCCCGTCGCGGCGCAATTTCGCGCTCGCGCTGTTCGGGGTCATCGTCGGCAGCGTCATCTACCGCATCATCTATGTCGTCGTCATCTATGCCGGGCTTGCGACCGAATATGTCAAATTGCTCACCGCGATCATCGTCGTCATCGCGCTGTGCCTGCCCATGATCAAGTCGGGCTGCGCAAAGCTGTACAAGATGACGGATACGCGCCTCAGGGCACGTTCGCCCAAGTATGCGGCGTACGCGGCAAACCGCGACAAAAAGGCGGAAGAGCGCAAGGCGGCTTTGCGCGCAAAGCGCGAAGCGGAGCTGCAAAGCCTCGCCGACAAGTTCGAGCGCGCCAAGATCGCGGACGACCCCAAAACCATGCCCAAAGACGACGGATTTGTCTACATGACCAAGATGCAATACAGGCTGCTGCAAGCGGGGTATCTGCGCAAGAAGGAGAAGTTCGTCGAAAAGTACGGCACCAAGGCTTTGACCGCGCTCGAGGGCGCGGCAGAGGACGCTGCCGAGGAGGTGAAAAATGCTTGAGCTCAAAGGCGTATCCATGACTTTCAACATGGGCACCGTCAACGAAAAGAAGGCGCTCATCGACATCGATTTCACCATCGAGGACGGCGACTTCATCACCGTCATCGGCGGCAACGGCGCCGGTAAGTCCACACTGCTCAACGTCATTGCCGGCGTGTATCTGCCCGAGAAGGGCAGCGTCGTGCTGGGCGGGAGGGACATCACGCGCCTGCCCGAACACAAGCGCGCCAAGTACCTCGGCAGGGTGTTCCAAGACCCCATGATGGGCACCGCCGCAAGCATGGAGATACAGGAGAATTTGGCGCTCGCCAACCGCCGCGGCAAGATCCGCGGGCTCGGCTGGGGAGTGGGCAAAAAGGAAAAGGCTTTCTTCAAACAAAAGCTGGAGTTCCTGGGGCTTGGGCTTGAAGACCGCATGACCGCCAAGGTCGGCTTGCTCTCGGGCGGTCAAAGACAGGCGCTCACGCTGTTGATGGCGACGCTCAAACGCCCCGAACTGCTCTTGCTCGACGAGCATACCGCCGCGCTCGATCCCAAGACCGCCGCGCGCGTGCTCGACGTCACCGAAGAGCTGACCTCGGGCGAAAAGCTGACCACGCTGATGATCACCCACAACATGAAAGACGCGATCCGCTACGGCAACCGTCTGATCATGATGCACGAAGGGCGCATCATCTACGACGTCCGCGGCGAAGAGAAGAGCAAGCTCACCGTCGCCGACCTCTTGGACAAGTTCAAGATCCAAAGCGACAAGATGTTGATGATCTGAATCACGCCCCGCTCACGCGGGGCAATTTTTTTACAAAAAAATCGTATCCGTGTCGACAAGACGCACAAAAGGAGAGATATGGACAACTGCGCGAGATACGTCGAAGTCACACCCACGCCCACTCAGATCGCGATCGAGAAGATGGGCTTTTATTGCTTTTTCCACTTTGGGATCAACACTTTCACCGACCGCGAATGGGGGGACGGCAAGGACAGCCCGTCGCTGTTTTGCCCGAGCGATCTCGACACCGACGATTGGTGCCGCGCGGTCGCTTCCGCCGGCGCAAAGGGCGTCATTTTGACCGCCAAACACCACGACGGATTTTGCCTTTGGCAGACGGACACGACCGACTACTCGGTGTGCAGCAGCCCGTGGAAGGACGGCAAGGGCGACGTCGTCGCGATGCTCGCCGACAGCTGCCGCAAGTTCGGCTTGAAGATGGGCGTGTATCTGTCGCCGTGGGACCGCAACAGCCCCAAGTACGGCACGGACGGATACGACGACTTTTATTGCGCTCAATTGACCGAACTCTTGACGCGCTACGGCGACATGTTCACCGTGTGGCTGGACGGCGCGTGCGGTTCGCACCTCGACGGCAAGCCGATGCAACGCTATGATTTCGACCGCTACTATGCGCTGATCCGCCGCTTGCAGCCGAATTGCGCGATCTCAAATTGCGGTCCCGACGTCCGCTGGGTGGGCAACGAGGCGGGCGTGACGCGTCCCGCGGAGTGGAACGTCGTCCCCGCCGCGCTCGCCGATCCCTACAAGGTCGCCGCCGCGTCGCAGAGCGAGGATGCGCCGTTTGAGACCAAGCTCGGCGCGGAGGACGAAGACCTCGGCAGCCGCGGGGTGTTGGAGAGGTGCGGAGAATTGATCTGGTATCCGGCGGAAGCGGACGTGTCGATACGCCCGGGCTGGTTCTTCCACGCCTACCAAAACCGCAAGGTCAAGAGCGCGGAAAAACTGCTGTCGCTGTGGTACAAGACGGTCGGCGGCAATTGCATGCTGCTGCTCAACGTGCCGCCCGACAGGAGAGGCAGGATATACGAAAAGGACGCCGCCACGCTGCGCGAGCTCGGCGAGAGATTGAAGAGCGCGTTCGCCGCAAAGGCGGAGTGTGAGGACGAGAGTTTGCCCTCGTTCGAGCCGGCGCAAAGCTATGCCGTCATGCGCAAATTCACTTCGCCTCAAAGGGTGGACAAGGCGGTCGTCGCCGAGGACATACGCTTTTCGCAGCGCGTAGAGAAGTTCGCGCTGTACGCGCTTTCGGGCGGCAAAGAGAGCAAGGTGTACGAGGGCACGACGATAGGGCATCTCAAAGTCGCGCTGTTCGAGCCGACGCTCTGCGACGGGCTGAAATTGGAGATCGAGTCCAGCCGCTTGGAGCCGCACCTCGAGAGGTTCGACGCCTATCTCACCGACGGTAAGCCGCACCCCAAGGAGAGGTTTGCCGCGCTCAAAAGGTGGGTGACGAGGTTCAACTACAAGATGTATGTGTTCAAGCAAGAGCTTGCGAAGAAGCGCGTCAAAAAGTCTTGAAATCGACACGGGCACCAAAAATCGCAAATCTGCGCCGCCGAGAGGCGGCGCCGTTTTTCGCCCTTTCGCGGCAAGGGCGCTTGGGCTTGTGTATTATGCCGCGCCAAACGGCGCTTTTTGGCGTAAACGTGCTTTTTTATGCATAAAGCGGTGCGGCGCGATGTACTTCAAAACGATTGCTTTTTGGACTTGCATATACTAAAATATATACGCGTATGAAAATTGCGCGCAGTCAGCGCGCGTCCGCGAAGGGCGGACAAGGAAGGTATCATGAAAGGGAAAGGGAAGATGTCTTTGATCGCGGCGGTCATGATCATGCTCGCCGTGCTTGCCGTGTTCGCCGGCTGCGTCGTCGACGAACAGCCGCCCGAGCCGCAGGGCTACACCGTCACGCTTTGGGAGGGCAACTCCTACGCTCTTGCGGCGGATGCCGTCGACACTTTGTTTGATTCGATCCCGTCACGCGAGGGCTATTTGTTCGGCGGTTGGTTTTTTGACAACGGCACTTGGCAAAAGCCCGTCACCGCGGCGGAGCTGGCAGCGTCGCCCGACGGCACGGTCGTCTATGCCAAGTGGACCGCAACGGGCGATCTCGCGCTCGTCACATTCTACGATCACAGGGACGGGGTCGTGCTCTATCGCGCGTATGTCGAGAAGGGCAGCGACCTGTCGTCGTTTGACATCTCTCCGACCTTCCGCCCTGCGGACGAGAAGTTCGAATACATCTTCAAGGGCTGGGACAAGGACTTGACCGCGATCGCGGGCGACACGGACGTGAGGCCCGTCTATGATGAGATCGCGCGCACATACAATGTCACTTTCATCGTCAACAACGTTGCGGCGAAGGTGGTCTCGGTGCCGTACGGCGGCGCAGTCGAGGCTCCCGACGCCGAGGACATTTCAACATATCTTCCCCATATCAACGGCAAAAAGGTGACTTTCTCGGGGTGGAGCGCCACCGCAGAGGAATTGAGCTCGATCACCGAGGACACGGAAGTCGTCGCGCTCTGGTCCACCGAGGACATCTACTTTGAAGTCACGTTCAATTACGGCGACGGGCAAACGACCACTCAGACGGTGCGCTACGGCGAGGACGCGGTGCCGCCGACCTACGGGCTCGACAAACCGGACGACCTCGGCGTCGATCATGTCTTTGTCGGCTGGGACAACAACTATTGCTTTGTCACCGAGGACAGGGTGATCAACGCGGTCTATGACGATCACACCGCTTGGTATCGCGTCGACTTCTATGTCGACAACGTCGTCTATTGCCGCTACTATGTCGAGGGCGGAGAGGCGTCGCCGATGCCGGCGGATCCGGTCAAGCCGTCCGACGAGACAAATAACTACACTTTTGACAAATGGCTGGACAGCCGCGGCAGAGAGGCGGATCTCGGTTCGATCACGTCCGACACCGCCGTCTATGCACATTTCGACACGCAAAAGCGCACTTATACGGTCGAGTTCTATGTCGAGGGCAAACTCGTCGATACTCAGAGCGTCACGACCGGCGCAGCGGCGGTCGCACCCGGCGAAGACAAGATACAAGACAAGATATCTTCCGAAGAGGGCGTGGTCAAGATTTTCAAGGGATGGGACAAGACATACGGGGAGGTAAAGTCCGACCTTGTCGTAAACGCGGTGATCGAGCGCACGCTCGAGACGCGCACCGTCACATTCAAATGGGGGCTTGAAGGAGAGAAGAGCGAAGAGATGACGGTGACCTTCGGCACCGCGGCGGTCGCGCCCGAGGTCGAAAATACCACGATCGAAAAAGAGGACGGCATATATGTGTTTGACGGCTGGGAAGTGGTCACCCATGGCTGCGACAGCTGGACGTCGGTCAAGTCCGACCTGACCGTCGAGGCGCAATACAAAAAGTACCCAAAGGTGTTCGAGGTGCGCTTCCTCGACGCAGAGGGCGCGTTGATCGGCGACGTGCAGATGGTCGAGTACGGAGAGTCGGCGACCGCGCCGAGCGAAAAGCCGCAAAAGGCGGCAACAGCGGAATATACATACGAGTTCAACGGCTGGGACACGGAGTTTGCGGACGTTACGTCCAACCTCGAGATCAGACCCGTTTACGAAAAGAAGGTGCGCAGCTACACCGTCGTCTTCTATGACGCGGACGGCGCGCAGATAGGCGAAGCGCAGACCGTTGCATACGGAGAAGGGGCTTCCGTGCCCGATCCCGCTCCGGTCAAAGCTGCCACGCCGCAATACGAGTATATTTTCGCAGGCTGGACGGGCGGCGATGTCGACAAGATTATCGGCGACACGAAGTTTTATCCGACCTATAAGGAGTCGTTGCGCAGCTACACCGTCACCTTTGTCTACGGCAAGGTCGACGAGCCGGGAAGCAGCGACTATCACGAGGTAATTCAGCAAGTTGAGTATGGCGGCAAGGCGACCGCGCCCGAAGAAGAGGCGAAGGCGTACACAGGCACCAATACTACCGAATATCAATTCGCCGGTTGGGAGACGTCCAACTATCTCAACGTAACCAAGGACTTGACCGTCAAGGCGATCTACCGCACTTACGACAACTATTTCAACGTCACGTTCCGCGACGAGAGCGGCGCATTGCTCAGCGCGCCGCAATATGTCCGCTACGGCAAGGATGCGGTCGTCTTGCCCGACGCCGAAAACATCGTCAAACAGCAAGACGTGCAATATACCTATGCGTTTGACGGCTGGACGTACGACGACGGTAAGTTCATCTCCGACGAAGACTTTGCGGCGATCGCGGCAGGCAAAGTCGACCGCGACTATGAGCTGACCGCGCACTTTGCGGCGACGTTGCGCAAGTACACCGTCATCTTCTATGACGACGACCGCACGACCGTGCTCAGCGAGCAGCAGGTCGATTACGGCACGTCCGCGGCAGAGCCCGAAGCCCCGACCAAGGAGCAGACCGTGCAGTGGGTCTACGAATTCAGCGGCTGGGATTCCGACAAGTGGACGAACATTGTCGGCGACACTGTCGTCTATGCGACCTATTTGCAGAGCTTGCGCAAGTACGACGTCACCTTTGTCTACGGCAACGTCGACGACCAAAGCAGCGGCGACTATCGCACGACGACGATACAGGTCGAGTACGGCAAGATCCCGACCGTGCCGGAAGACATCGACACGACGCGCCCGTCCACGGCGAAGTATGACTATACGTTCAGCGGCTGGAACGGTTTGCTCGCGGTCAGCGGAGACATGACGGTCACTGCGGACTATATTGCGACGATCCGCAACTACAAGGTCAATTTCTACAACATGACCACGGGCGTGTTCGAGGGTTATAACGATATGCCTTACGGCTCGTGGATAGAGCGTACGATGAGCGCGGGCGGCTACATCTTCGACAGCTGGTACACCAAAGAAGGCGACGATTATACCGCGCTCCCGACCAAGGACGACGTGCTGGCCGCCGGTGGCGAGGGACATGTCACCGGCGAAATGACGCTGTACGGCAACCTCGTGATGGAGGGCATCACCTTCGACAGCAACAACAATATCAGCGGCTACACCGGCAGCAACAGCTTTGTCGTCATTCCGACCTATGCCAACAGACAAAAGGTCGAAGAGATCAACAGCTATATGTTCCGCGGCAGAACGCAGGAAGAGATCGAGGCGGTCTATGTGCCTTATGGGGTGGTCGTAAACGCCAAAGCGTTCCGCTCCATGGACGATGAACCGTATGAAGCGCTCAATCCGGCAACTTGGGACGGGATCTATGACGAAGATGTAGTCAAGACAATTATCTTGTATGTCGAAGACAGCAACCCCGGCGTTATCATTACGGGCAACTTCAAATACAATTGGGACAGCGGCGTAGACGGCGATAACAAATATTTTGATGTCAAGGGCATAGAGACCATAGGGGATTACAACTATGTATTGCTTGCGGACAACACCGCGATCATTCAACGCTTTGTCAACGGCACCAAGAAGTATGTCGAAGTGCCGACAGGCAGCGTGACCGTGGGCAGCGGCGAAAACGCAGGCGAATACCGCATCACCGAACTTGCGGGATCCGCCTTCCGCGGCATGTCAAATGTCGAGACGGTGTTCATCGCCAACGAGTGGAAGGATCTCAAAGTAGGCAGATATGTGTTCTCTGGACTTACCGCGACCATCTATCTTGCGATCGAAGAGCCCGCCGTCGGCAATATACCGCGGGTAGAAACATCTATCGGCACTCCGTGGGTCGCCGACTGGAATGTCGGCTGGGCGAACACCGCAAGCGGCGACGAAGGCGAACTCACTCTCGAATGGAATTGCGACGGTCTGTACACGCAGGACGAGGTCACCTATCTGCTGCGCAGCAACGGAGAGGCGATCGCGATCTCGCAGGAGTTCACCTTCCTCGGCGGCTTGACCAAGCTGACCGTCCCCGAGACGTTGACCGTGAACGAAAAGACCTACACCGTCACCGAGATCGGCGACCAATTGTTCAAGGACGAGTGGCTCTTGACCGACGTCAGCATCCCCGGCACTATCAAGAGGATAGGCGAGCAGGCGTTCTTCGGCACCAACCTCAAATCGCTGACGCTGGCGGAAGGGCTCGAGGAGATAGGCAATCTCGCGTTCGCGATGAACACCAGCCTCACATACGTCTATATCCCGGCAAGCTGCGATACGATCGGCTATTTCGCGTTCGCCGGCGCAAACAACGCCGAGCTGTTTATGGGCAGAAAGAGCGCGCCGACGGGGTCGGGGTTGATCGGCTACAAGGTGGGCTGGAACACCACCGTCGACCTCACCGGCATCGACCTGTCGTCGATAGGCAGCATAGTCACAAGCCTTGTGGGCAGCGGCACGACCCTGCCGACCTATTGGAACGCCGTCGGCAAGACGGAAGTCATGATGGAAGGCAAGAACGGCTTCACTCCCGCAAGAGCGGTGTTGGAGTTCGTCGTCCAGAAGGACGGCAACGCAAGGCTTATCCGTGTAAGTCAAGAAGGAATATACTTTAAGCTCGACAACTTCGTCATTCCTGCCACGGTAGAGTACAACGGCGTCTCCTACACCGTCACATCGATCGACGGCGGCGTGTTTGCCGATTGGGAGCTGGATACGCTCGGCATTCCGTCGACGGTCACGTCGATCGCGTCCAACGCGTTCTCGTCCGTCGGGACGATCAACACCGATACGGCGCAGCCTACCGATACGGCGCTGCCCGCGGGCTGGGAGTTTGACGCGACAAACATCACGATCAACTACGGGCAGACGCTCTGAGCGCAGAAACAAACGGCTCTCCTTCGGGGGAGCCGTTTTGTATGCTTTGCGCGCGGACGGCAATACTTGCCGATATGGGCAGAGGATGTTTCGGAGGATGTTTGAGCCGCATAGTCATCGTCGCCGCGGTGTTCGTCATCGCAGGGTGGTGGGCGTATTCTTCGCTCACTTTGGAGACTCTCGGCAAGGCGGACGAGGTCGGGCTGTTCGGGTTTTTGGGCGAGGAATACGAGGACAAGACCGCGCGCGACCTCGGCATCGAAGACCTCACCGTGCGTTCGATCGTCGAGTATTTCCGCCGCAAGATCGCAGAGGGCAAAGAGGAGGACAAAAGGACGGCTGCCTGCGCGTTTTCGCCGCCTGTATTCGCTTTTCGAGCCGGATAGAAAAAAGACGGAGCGTTTTGCTCCGCCTTTTTTGAGACAAAGAACACAGGTTCAATGTTTCTCGATCCACTCCGCCAACTCGTCTTCAAAGTGATAGATACCGTTGTTTTCGTCTTTCAAACTCATCGCAAGGTTGGCTCTGTCGATCTTTCGCGCCCGCTTTGAACGCTTTTCTTTCTTGCCCATAGCTTTTGCCTCCGAGTATGGTATGCGCCCCTTGCCGCAAAGTATACGAAATTTTTTCAAAAACGAGGCAGTCCAGCGTTTGCCGCGTCAAAGACGATTGAATTGCGCCCGCCGTTATGTTATAATGCAAATATGAAAAAGGGCGACATTTTGGAACTTGAGATCACATCCTCCGGGATGGAAGGCGAGGGCGTCGCGAGGTACGGCGGCGTCGTCGTGTTCGTGCCGCGCACTCTCGTCGGCGAAAAGGTCAGGGTGATGGTCAAAGAGGTGCGCAGCCGCTTTGCGCGCGCCGGCGTCATCAAATTGATACAGCCGTCGCCGCATCGCGTCAAGCCCGTCTGCCCCGTCTTTTACAAGTGCGGCAGCTGCGACATGCAGCACATCGACTACGGCGAGCAGCTGCGCGTCAAGCGCGCGTCGGTCGCAAGCTGTCTTGCCAAGGCGTGCGGACGCGAGATCGATGTCGACGAGGTCGTGCCGTCGCCGCACATCGTGGGCTATCGCAACAAGATCCAAGCGCCGCTCGGCGTCGTCGACGGCAAGCTCGTCGCAGGCTATTTCGCCGAGGGGACGCACCGCGTCGTGCCCTTCCCGGACGGAGGCTGCGCGATGTACGACAAGGATATGTCGCGGCTTTTGGACGTCTTTTTGGCCTTTGCGAGAGAGAGGGGCTTGACCTGCTACGACGAGAGCACGCGCAAGGGGCTTTTGCGCCACTTCGTCGCGCGCAGGGTCGGAGACGCGTATGCGATCGTCGTCGTCATCAACGGCGCCAAACTGCCGCATGCGGACCAATTGATCGCCGCGATCAAACGCGAAAAGGCAAAGTTTTCGCTGTTCACATGCTCCAACACTGCGCCGACCAACGTGATCTTGCACGGCAAGCTGACCCGCCTTTGGGGCGAGGAGAGCCTGCCTTGCAACGTGCTCGGGGTCAAGGCGCAGGTCGGTCCGCTGTCGTTCATGCAGATCAACGACGAGGTGCGCGACCTCATCTATTCCGCCGCGGCGAGCAGGGCGGCGGCGCTCGAAGGAGCGACCGTCATCGACGCTTACAGCGGCACGGGCATGTTGACCAACATCCTCGCAAAGCACGCAAGCCGCGTCGTCGGCATCGAGATCGTCCCCGAGGCGGTCGCCGACGCGGACGCCTTGACCGCGATGAACGGCAACGAGGGCAAGGTGCGCAACATTTGCGGCGATTGCGCCGAGGTGCTGCCGCGCGAAGTCGCCGCGCTCGCGGCGCAAAACACCCCGTCCGTCGTCGTGCTCGACCCGCCGCGCAAGGGCTGCGACAAAAAGGTCGTCGACGCGCTGCTTTCCGCCGCCCCCGACAAGATCGTCTACATCTCATGCAATCCGGCGACCCTCGCGCGCGACGTCGCGCTGTTGATGCAAAAGTATGACATAACGTCCGTCACCCCGTACGATATGTTCCCTCAAACAAAACACGTCGAGACTCTGGTTTTGCTATGTCGAAAATAAGAGTAAAAATAAGCAATTTTAGGTCAAAAACTGCGGTTTTTGACCTTTTTTCATACAAAAATTTTCTTATATCCATTTAAGCGATACGATGTCGGCGTAATTTTGGTTATGTTACAGCACATAAAATTACCTCGCCTAGTATGAGTAGATATATAAAATTTGTGTGCGGGTAGTAACTTTGGATATAAGAGTTTAATTTACAAACTAGTTATAATATGATATAATTATGAAAATAATAATTTTTTATTTGATATGTAGCGAGTATGAAAAATCATATCTATTGTAGTATTTTTTCTGGCATAATTGTCATTGTTTCACTTTTTGGAGCAATTATTTTAGACTCTTTTAATTTAGACTTTTATGCTAATATCAGTATAGGGGTTTTTGCAAGTGCATTACTGATATGTGTTACTTCAATTATTTCTTATAAAATAAGCAAGAAGGATAAATTAAAAAAATTAATGGCATTTTGTACTTATTTGCAGGTAATGATAAGAACATTAGATATTTATTATCGTAAATATGACAGGAATCAAGTATCTGAGAAGTCATATGCTATTTTGCAAAAAGTTGATGAATTGCAAGAAGAATTTGATGAAATAACTGATGATGTATATTTTTTTAATAAAAGTGCAAATCGATCAATTGAATCGATGGGACATAAAATACGAGAAATGTATTTAAGTCTAGTCGATTTTAGTGATACTGAAGGGAAAAAAGAATTTGCTATAGCGGGATGGGTTTTGTACGTTAAAAATAAATTGAAAATAAATGATGAAATTGATTCTGTGTTTAAGATTTTTAAGGTTAAGAGAAAGGATTGTTATAGGAAAGCAAGATACGAACAAATGTTGCTGGATAGTTTAAAAAATGTAGAAGATTGTGAGGATAAATTATATAAAATTAAAAACATGGTCAATAAAAAAGATGTTGACTAGTCTAGTATATGTTTAAAAAGACGTATTTACCTGTAACGCTTATATAGAAAAGAGGCGAACTACACTTGAATTTTTATATCAAAAAGAGGGATACGCTTCATGTCGAGACGCTCGCGGTGCTCGAAAAGAGAAAATAAATTCGATTTTTGTCAGTCACAACATTGATCGAGCAGCAGAGATCATACAAAAGGCACTTGGCTTTTTATACCGACAAGAAAAACAAACACGTCATCGGTTTCCGCCGTCCCCATCGGGCGGCGACTTCAATGTGTACGATCTTACGATCATAAAGAGTCCTATGCCCGAGATCAGCAAAGCCACTGCTGCGCCCGTTATATTGTTTGCAAACGCGTCTTGCGCACTCCCGAACGCCTGAATCATCGCGACCTGCAACACGAACACGGAATACAGCGCGTCGGCGAGGTTGAAGTTGCGAAGCGCCTGCACGACAAGTCCGCCGCGCTTGTTTGCTTTTGAAAATTGTACGGCGGCGGCAATGATCTTGTAGAACGTATATGCCGCCGCGGCATAGATCATCATCCCCGCATATTCAAAGTGCATATTCGTTTTGTTCATCAAAATGACGATCGCCGACAGCGTTACGGCGAGCAGAAAGAGCAGACAGCCGCAAACGCGATAGACTTTCCGCGTTTTCTCGAAGTTGTTTTTTGCGCGTTTGCCGCCCAAAAACGCGATCACCTTCAGCGCGATCAACACAAAGTAGAAGACGGCGATCGCGATGTTCCATATCGAGCGTGCAACGATGCCGACGATCGTCTGCAACAGCGCGTATCCTATATTGACGACAGATCCTACCGTTGCAAAGACGACGGTGCGAAAGCCGTAATCGTTGAGCAGATTGTCGGTGAAGCGATGTCGGTGCATCGCTCGAACAGTTGAGTTTTTGATCTTTGGGGCAAGATATACGATCGTGTAAACAAAGTAGGCAAGACCGGCGGCGGCAAGTGCATAGCACACATAGCACAATATCGTCTGTGTGGGCGCTAAAATTGCAAATGCGATCGCCGCTGTCAAAGTGCATGCAAAAAGAATATAGAAGACAAACAGGGACCATCCGCGCGGATGTTTGAGAATGTCGAGCAATTTTGAAAACAGTTTTTTCATGCGGAAGGTCCCTCGTTTGCGGTTGCGGCGAAGTTCAGATCAACTCCGCGTTCAAAAGGTCGTTGCCCTTTTCGAGAATGTTGGCGAGTTTTTCCTCAGTCTCGTCAATGACGGGGAGCAGACTTTTCGTCTTTTTGACGACGAGCTTTTTGAAAATAGGATAATTTACGGCGCACATCGCTATGCCGACCAGCCCGATGACAACGCCCGCCGCCATCGCCGCGGCGCTCTCGGGCAGCATGCAAAGACACATCCCTCCGCCGAGAACCAAAGCGGCGATACATCCGAAAATATAGGCAAACACGCGCGCTCCTTGCGTCTTTGCCTTCTCCAAACCGTTGACGGCATCAAAGGTGTTTTCGGCTTGCCTCTCCAACTTGACGAGTTCGGCTTTGTGGTTGATCTTGCGGTCTCTTTTCATCGAGATCGTCACGTTGTCGAGCACGGTGCGCTCGGTCGCCGTGATCTCCCAGCCGAACGCTTCGTACATGTCCATCGCCTTGGTTTGGTCTTTTGCTTTGACCGACACTGTCCTGTATTCGTAGGACACGAAATCTTTTTCTTGCATTTTTTCACCTCGTTTTATATTTTGTCTCGAGAGTGCCGACGCGCGTTTCGGTTGACTTCTTTGTGAGACAAGTGTATCATAAGACGAGGAAGGACAAGAAGTCAACCGCCTCAAAAGGCGATAAGACAAAACGGCGCTTTCTGTCGCCGCAAACGAAACAAAAAAAGGAGTTTGTCTCATGGAATATTCGCCCGACGAGTACACAAGACACTACATCGTGACCGCGCTTTTCAAGCTCATGCACGAGTACGAGTACGAAAAGATCAAGGTTACGGACATCGTCGCCAAGGCAGGCGTCGGCAGGGCTACATTTTACCGCTACTTCAAGAGCAAGGAAGACGTCATCATATATTACTTCGAGCGGCACACGCGCGAATTTGTGTTCGAACAGCGCATTATCCCGCGGGGCAAAGAGGATCATATCAAGATCGCTTTCGACACTTTGACGATGTTCAAGCAAAATAAAGAGCCTTTCAAATTGTTGCAGAAGGCTCATTTGACCGACCTTTACCTCGGCTATCTCAACAAAAAATTTGTGCAAAATTTTGAGCGCGACAACAACGATAAAAACCGCTATCTTCCCTATCTCTATGCCGGGATGCTGTACAACGTGTCGATGAAATGGCTCGAGGATGACTGCAAAGAGGACGCCCAAACGCTTGCAGCAATGATCGTGGAAGCGATCTATGACAAAGGAGACAAAGAATGATCAAGTGCGAAAAGACGGCGACCAAGAGCGAGGAAACGATCGCCGAATTGGCGCGAGCTTGGGAAGTTCCGTCCGGGCGACGCACCTCTTTTTGTCCGAAAGCGAGATCGACCGCATAAAGGGCTATGTGCCGCAGGCGTTGAGGCAGGTGCGGCATTTGCTTGTCGACAGCGCGGGCAAAGTCAACGGAAATTTCGGGATCCGTACGAAAAACGTGTGTAAAAATCACGTTCTCGGCACGAATGCGAGTCAAAAGGTTGTAAAAGGCGCCAAATCGCGGCGACGTTGAAAAGGCCGACAGAGACGGATCGAAAAAATATTTTTATTTAATGTGCAAGCAGCGGAAAATCGTTGACAGAATAGAATAACAGTGTTACAATAACATTGTTATCAAAAACAAGACGAGACAGAGCATGAAAGTAAAGGACGAAAGCATCAACTCAAAACTTTTGGAGTGCGCCAAAGCGGAGTTTATGGAAAAAGGCTTTGCGGACGCTTCCATGCGCACGATCGCGGAACGCGCGGGCGTCACGACGGGGATGCTTTACAGCCGCTTTGCGGATAAGGATGAAATGTTTTGCTCCATCGTGGGCGAGGGCGCGGAGAAGCTGTACGCCTATTTTTCGGACGTGCAGGAAAATTTTGCCGCCTTTCCCGCGGAGCGGCAGAAAGGGGAGATGCACTCCTACACATCGGGCAAGATGCGCGTGATGATGGACATCATCTACGACTACTTTGACAGTTTCAAACTCATCGTCTGCCACAGTGCGGGTTCGAGCTACGAGCATTACATCGACCGCATGATCGACTACGAAACGGAGAGCACCGAACGCTTTATGCGCGTGCTGCGCGAAAGCGGCGCGCCCGTCAAGACGGTTCGGCGGGACATCAACCATATGCTTGCGAGCGCGCTTTTTAATGGCGTGTTCGAGGTGGTCGCGCACGACTTTCCCAAAGAGGATGCAATGGAATATGTGGACGCCGTCTGCGAGTTCTTCTATGCGGGCTGGGATAAGCTCATGGGTTTGTCATAATATAAGGTAAAAGAGGCAGGGGCTTTAAGCCCCGTTCTTTCGAACGCATAGTTCGCATATGCGAACCACGCGAAAGACGCAAATAAGGCAATATTTTTTGATATATAGTTCGCTATAACGAACTTGATATATAGGAGGTATTTATGCAAAGCAAGACAAAAGGGAAGGGCAATCTTTCCGTTTTGATGGACTATGCGGGGCGGCGAAGGGTGCTCACCTATCTTTCGTGGGTGCTTTCCGCCGTCAGCGCGCTGACCGCGCTCGTGCCGTTCATCTTTGTGTGGCTCATCGTGCGTGAAGTCATCCAAGCGGACGGAAATTTTGCTGCGGTGCAGGACAGTCTTTCCGTGTACGGATGGTGGGCGGTCGGCAGCGCTCTTATTTCCATGCTCGTCTATTTCGCGGCACTCATGTGTTCGCACGTTGCGGCGTTCCGCGTGGCGGGCAATATGCGGAAAAAGGCGATGCGCCATATCGGGACGCTCCCTGTCGGGTTTATGAACAGCCTCGGCAGCGGCAGGGTGCGCCGTATCGTCAACGAATCGAGCGGGGCGACGGAAACCTATCTTGCGCACCAGCTCCCCGACATGGTGGGCGCGTTCGCAACGCCCGTCGGGATGATCGTGCTGCTCTTTGTGTTCGACTGGCGGCTGGGACTTTTGAGCCTCATCCCGACCGTACTCGGTTTTATTATCATGTCCAAGATGACGGGCAAGGACATGGCGCGCAAAATGAAAGAGTATCAGAGCGCACTCGAAAACATGAACAACGAGGCGGTGGAATATGTGCGCGGCGTACCCGTCGTCAAGACGTTCGGGCAGACGGTGTTCTCCTTCAAGCGTTTCAAAGGCTCCATAGACAGTTACCATACATGGGTGATCGCCTACACCAAAAGCCTGATGTGGCCGATGGTCGCATTCATGACCGCCATCAACTGCGTGTTCGTGCCGCTCATCGTCGCGGGGCTTTGCTTTACTGCGGGCGGTGTGGACGGAACCTTCCTTCTGAACCTCATCTTCTATATCATTTTTACGCCCATCATCTCGGTCACGCTGATGAAGGTCATGTTTATGAGCGAGAACAATATGATCGTTTCCGACGCCTTGCAGCGTATCGACGGCATCTTGGCGATCAAGCCGCTGCCCGAACCGTCCGCGCCGCAAAAGCCGAAGGACAATTCCGTTGCGTTCGAGGACGTGACCTTTGCCTATGAAGGTGCGGACAGGAACGCCATCGACGGCATTTCGCTGAATGTAAAAACCGGGGAAACGGTGGCGCTCGTAGGTCCTTCCGGCGGAGGAAAGACGACGGCCGCGGGACTTGTAGCCCGTTTTTGGGATACGGCGTCGGGCGCGGTCAAAGTGGGCGGCGTCAATGTCAGGGATATTGACAGGCAGACGCTGAACGATACCGTCGCCTATGTCTTTCAGGACAGCAAACTTTTGAAAACCTCCATCTTGGAAAACGTGCGCATGGGCAGACCTTCGGCAACGCGGGAAGAAGTGCTCACAGCTCTCCACAACGCGCAATGCGACGATATATTAGCAAAGTTCCCGCAGGGCGTGGACACCGTCATCGGCAGCAAGGGCGTGTATCTTTCGGGCGGAGAGCAGCAACGTATCGCCATCGCACGCGTCATGCTCAAAAACGCGCCCGTGCTCGTCTTGGATGAGGCGACGGCGTTTGCCGACCCCGAAAACGAAGCGGCGGTGCAGCGAGCGTTTGAGCGGCTCGCGGAGGGCAGAACGGTCATCATGATCGCGCACCGCCTCACCACCGTGCAGAACGCGGACAATATCTATGTCTTAAAAGACGGCAAGGTGGCAGAGAGCGGCACGCACGCGCAGCTTATGAAACAAAACGGGTTATATCACAATATGTACGACGAATACCGTACATCCATTGCTTGGAAAGTAGGAGGTGCAAAATGTTGAATCACATCATGAAAAAATACGCGCTCTCGCGACAGGGCGCAAAAGATCTCGTCATTGCCACCATTTCCTGCGTGGTACACAATCTCACACTCATGCTGCCTGTCAGCCTTTTATATCTGCTTGTATCAGACTTGTATGCGGGCGGCGTGCCGCAAAACCATCTGTGGATCTATATCGCCGGCATGATTACTGCCGTTCTCCTCATTCTTTTTTCCTACCGCTGGGTGTACGGCGCGACCTATTACGCAACATATAAAGAAAGTTCTGTGCGGCGCATCTCGCTCGCGGAAAAGCTGCGAAAACTGCCGCTGTCCTTCTTCGGGAAGCGCGATTTGAGCGACCTCACCACGACCATCATGGCGGATTGCACGACGCTCGAACAGTCTTTCTCGCATTGGATCCCCGAATTTTTCGGCTCCATGATCTCTACGGTCATCGTCGCCGTCTGCTTGTTTATCTTCGATTGGAGATTGGCTCTCGCCGCGCTGTGGGTGCTGCCCGTATCGCTCGCCATCGTCGCGTTTTCCGGCAAGGTGCAGAATTACTTTACCCGCCGCCAGACGGAGGCAAAACTCGCCGTAGCGGAGGGTATTCAAGAAGCGCTCGAAACCATGCGTGATCTGAAGTCCAATAACGCCGAAGAAAAGTACCTTGAAGGCTTGGATGAAAAGATAGATTTGCAGGAAAAGCGCATGATAGCGTCCGAGCTCGGCAGCGCGTTGTTCGTCGTTCCTGCGGGGATGATTTTGAAGCTCGGCATAGGAACCGTTGCGCTTGTCGGCGGCATGCTGCTGGCAAGTAACGCAATTACCGTGTTGACGTTCTTTATGTATCTTTTGGTCGTGTCGCGGCTGTACGACCCGTTGAGTTCGTCGCTGCAAAACCTCGCCGCCATCATCTCCACGAACATTCCCATCGAGAGAATGAACGAGATCGAAAACTATCCGGTCCAGCCGGGTACGGCAGAGCTGAAAACGCAGGGCTACGATATAAAATTCGACAATGTGTCCTTTGCCTATAACACGGGCGAGCAAGTCCTTTCCGGAGTGTCGTTTACGGCAAAGCAGGGGGAAGTTACCGCGCTCATCGGCCCGTCCGGCGGCGGAAAGAGTACGGCAGCCAAACTTGCCGCAAGGTTTTGGGACGCGGACAGCGGCAAAATCACGCTCGGCGGCACGGACGTCAAGACCGTCGATCCCGAAAAACTGCTCTCGGCGTATTCCATCGTCTTTCAGGACGTAACGCTGTTCAACAACACCGTCATGGAAAATATCCGCATCGGTCGGCAGGGCGCGACGGACGAAGAAGTGCTTGCCGCGGCAAGGGAGGCGCAGTGCGACGAATTTGTGGAAAAGCTCCCCGAAGGCTATCAGACGATGATCGGAGAAAACGGCTCGGCGCTTTCGGGCGGAGAGAGGCAGCGTATTTCCATTGCCCGTGCGCTCTTAAAAGATTCGCCCGTCATCCTCCTCGACGAAGCGACGGCTTCCCTCGACGCGGAGAACGAAACGCACATACAGCGCGCGATTTCCCGGCTTGTCAAGGGCAAGACGGTCCTCATCATCGCTCACCGTATGCGCACGGTAGAGGGCGCGGATAAGCTCGTCCTCTTAAAAGACGGCAAAGTCGCAGAGCAGGGAAGTCCCGAAGAGCTCCTTGCAAAGGGCGGCATCTATGCCAAGATGTGCAAATTGCAACAGCAGTCGGGCGAGTGGCGTATCTGAAAAACTTGTACGGAAGGGTTGACAAATGTCGCCCTTCCGTATATAATGGCAGTAGGTTCGCATAAGCGAACTCATTAAATACGGTTCGGTTCGCATATGCGAACTGAAAGGAGAGCTATGAGCGTAACGGAATATGCCATCGGTCGCCATTGCGGCGTGACGTTTGCGGGACTGAAAATCGCCAGTCTCGTAAATTTGCCGAAAGGCGACGAGGATGTCTTAACCATGCTGGCGCGACGTTTTGCAAGCAAAGGTTTTTTGTTCGAACTTTTGCGAGAAAGCGATGTGCGATCGCTCGTCTATGTTTGTCATCAAATGCGGCTGGAGCAATATCTTGCTCGTCCCGAGGTGAAAAACTTTCTCTCTTCCTTTGGGTACGAATATGCGACGGCAGCAGATGCGCTGGAACAGTTAAAAGATCGTATGAGCGGCGAATTTCCACATGAGATCGGCATCTTTTTGGGTTATCCGCTTTGCGACGTTCGAGGTTTTTTGCGCGATCCGGACGGATGTATTTTGTGCGGCGAATGGAAGGTATACGCAAATGCGGACGAAGCGGTGCGCACTTTTGAGAGGTTTCGCAGGTGCAACGCTTGCATCTGTCGGCATATGGACAGAGGGAGAACGCTCTCTCAAATATTCAATGTGACCTAAAACATTTTTCAGGAGGTATTTTATGAAAGTTTCCATCGTGTATTGGTCGGGTACCGGCAATACGGAAGCAATGGCAAACGCCGTGGCAGAGGGCGCGAAGAGCGCGGGAGCCGAGGTCGAACTTTTGAATGTTTCGCATGCGACAGCCGAGGTCTTGAAGAGTGACGCTATCCTTCTCGGATGTCCGGCTATGGGCTCGGAGCAACTCGAAGACAGTGAGTTTGAGCCGTTTTTCGAATCCATTGAAAGTTCGCTCGCCGGCAAGAGGATCGGATTGTTCGGTTCTTACGATTGGGGCGACGGCGAGTGGATGCGCACTTGGCAAAAACGAGTCGAAGACGCCGGCGGAACCATGATAGAAGACGGGGTCATTTGCAACAATGAGCCTGACTTCGACGCGCTTGCGGCATGCGGTGCGCTCGGCGAAAAGGCGGCAGAGTAAGACGCAAGCCAAACACCGATCGCAAGTCGGAGAAAAATCGGTATCGCGCAATATACAAGACGCAGTATATGAGCGATGCGCAGCGCAGATGCGTGAAATGTTGCGGTCTTCTGCGCGAATGTCGGCGAAGCGCCGCGAGGCGTAAAACTGTTCGCGACGCTTTGTCGGCAAATATCATTTGGAGATAGAAAATGTTTGTCATCCGTAAATACGAGGAGAGAGACGTTCCCGCCTGTGCGAAATGCTTTTACGAAAGTTTTTTCGACTGTCCGTTGACGGAAAAGGATAAGATATTTTTGCGCGACTACGCGCAGGTGCTCATCGAAAAGTGCTCGTTTACATACGTCGCGGAGAGCGAAGGGCAGGTCGTCGGGTTTATTGTCGGGCATTACAAAAAGAGTTTTGACAAATTGCTTGCCAAAACGCACGACGCAAAACCGCACTATAAGGCATGGCTAAGGTGCTTTTTCAAGTTTATGTTCGGCGGCTACAAGATGTCCGCACCGTTCAAGGCACAGTTCGATCTCTTTTATAAGAAACTTAAAGAGAACGGCAAGGATACGCCGCTCGCCTGCGACTGCGAACTGATGGCACTCTGCTCGCGCAAAGATTTCCGCAAAGGGCTGGGAACGGCGCTCTGGGAAGCCTTTAAGGAGCGGTGCATTCAAAGCGGCGTAAAGACGGTGCGCGTGTTCACCGATACGGATGCTACATACACATTCTATGAAAAGCGCGGTTTCAAACTCGTATGGGAAAAGCCGTATTCCTTCGGCACTCCCGGCAGATCGCTGGTGTACGAGTATAAATTATAAGAGGTGCAAGGCTATATGTTAAAAAAGTTCTTAAAAAATTGCAAAAAACCGGAAGGTAAATTCGGTAAATGGGTAGTGAGTGCAATGAACAAAGGTCATGCGCCTCTCGCGCTTTGGGCGTTTGAAGTTTGTCCGCTTTCGGACGGGGAAAGCGTCCTGGACGTCGGGTGCGGCGGCGGAGGCAATCTTGTCCGCATTCTGGAGCGCTGCCCGAAAAGCCGCGCGGACGGCATCGATTATTCGGAGGAAAGCGTTGCATGCAGCCGTAAAGCGACCAAAAAATATGCGGACAGGTGCAGTATCTTGTGCGGCGATGCCATGCGTCTGCCGTATCGAGACGATACATTTGACAGGGCGGTGTCCTTTGAATCCATATATTTCTGGCCGGATCCGGTACGCG
>CALWGZ010000007.1 GCA_944380285.1 uncultured Christensenellaceae bacterium | reverse complement strand
TCTGCCGTATCGAGACGATACATTTGACAGGGCGGTGTCCTTTGAATCCATATATTTCTGGCCGGATCCGGTACGCGGACTGAAAGAGATTTGCCGCGTATTGAAACAAGGCGGCAAAGTCATGATTGCCTCTGAAATGACCGATCCCGAAAAGGGAAAATTCTGGGCAAAACGCTGTGAAGGCATGACGATCTATACAGCGGAGCAGCTCGCTGCCCTTATGGGAAAAGCAGGGTTTTCCGATATAAAAATCCATAAGACGCGCAAAGTGTGGTGTGCCGTCGAGGGGATAAAGCCCTGATGCGGCAAAGATATGGACGGAAGCATAGAAAATGATTTTAGCAATCGAAACGACGGCTTTATGTATTGTCTTTTTTCTGTCATGTTTTTTGGGAACGGGGACTGACGAGAAGAACTTGAAAAATTATTCGTCATATCCGGATGAGGTTCAAAATCTGATAAACGAAATTGCAGAATATCGTGGGCGCTATAAAGAACACAGTAAAGCGGCGGTATTTTTGTTGAATTTTTTGTTGTTCTTGTTTTTATTTTTCATTTTGGGACTGTTTATCAGAGACAGCAGCTTTTTGCAAAATTTTGTTTCCCTGACCATTATGGGGCAAAGTCTGAACGTATTTGATTTTCTGGTCATTGACCTTTTATGGTGGCGGAATACAAAACGCATTCGTTTTACAAAAATACCCGAAAAAGAATTGTATCGGAATCCGAAAAAACATATATGGTCGTTTATCAGGGGAGTTGTGATGTATCTGATAATCGCTTTAGTAGACGGATATATATTGACGTTATTTTAGTCGGAAATATGGTATGTACGGTAATGGAGGATACGAATGAAACCGGATTATAAGAATTGGGTGCCGAGAGGGTTGTTGTTTCTCCTCGGCGGCATGGCGATTATCTGCCTTGCCTTATGTATCGTGTTCGGCATGGCGGGCGTGGCGACGGAGGGCGGGCTGCGCATCGCGCTCGGCGTTCTCTTTGGCGCAGCGTTTTTGCTGTTTGCCGTCCTGACGGGCATATTTGCAAATATGTATTGCGCCTTCTCGTATCACGGCAAAAAGCAGGTTTCAAAACGGGTGATCGAAGGCATTGCGCAATACGTTGCATTGTCGGACGGAGGAAAGGGGTTGGATGTCGGATGCGGCAGCGGGGCGCTTACCATCGCCTGTGCAAAGCGCAATCCGCGCGCGCAGATGGTCGGCATAGACCGCTGGGGCAAAGAATACGCCTCGTTCAATCTTCCGCTCTGCGAACGCAATGCAGAGGCGGAAGGGGTGCGAAACGTATCATTTTTGCGCGGGAACGCCGTAAAACTCGACTTTCCGGACAAAACGTTCGACGCCGTGACGAGCAACTATGTCTATCACAACATCAAGGGCAAGGATAAGCAGCAGCTTCTTTCGGAAACGCTGCGCGTGCTGAAAAAGGGCGGCACATTCGCCATTCACGACATCATGTCGCCGCGCGAATACGGCGATATGCGGGCGTTTGTGAAAAAGCTGAAAGAGTGCGGTTATGAAAAGGTCGAGCTTGTCGATACGACGGACGGATCGTTCCTGACAAAGAAAGAGAGCAGGGCATATATGCTCGCTCATTCCAAACTGTTGGTCGGGAAAAAGTAACGGCACGAAAGGAGGGCAGATTTGACGACGACTGCAATGACCGTACTCGGTTTTTGTATCATTTTCATAGCGACGACTGCGGGCGCGGCGTTTGTATTTTTCTTCAAGGGAGAGATGTCCGGCAAACTCAATACTCTGTTTTTGGGGTTTGCTTCGGGTGTGATGGTGGCGGCGTCCGTCTGGTCGCTGCTCATTCCGTCCATTGATGGCGCGGAAGAAACATACGGAGCATTGAGTTTTCTGCCTGCCGTCACAGGTTTTCTTCTTGGCGGAGCGTTTCTCGTGCTTATTGACAAGCTCGTACCGCACCTTCATAAGGGAACAAACGAGGAAGAGGGCTTAAAAAGCCACTTAAATAAGCCCGCTAAACTCTTTCTTGCCGTCACTATACATAACATTCCCGAAGGACTTGCCGTAGGTTTTGCGTTCGGCGCGGCGGCAGCGCTCGGAGAGGAAGGCGCGTTTGTTTCCGCGCTCGGTCTTGCCGTGGGCATGGCGATACAGAATTTTCCGGAAGGCGCGGCGGTGTCTTTGCCCCTGAAAACGGCGACGGGCAGCCGCGGCAAGGCCTTTTTATACGGCATGGGCAGCGGAGCGGTGGAACCTGTATTTGCCGTCGTCGGGTATTTTCTTGCAGCAAATCTCACGGCGGCACAGCCGTGGTTTTTGGCGTTCGCTGCGGGCGCAATGATATTTGTCGTCATAGAAGATCTCATCCCCGACGCGCACCTTTCCGAACACCCGCATTTCGGCACATGGGGCGCAATGCTCGGCTTTGTCGTGATGATGGCGCTGGACGTCGCTTTAGGATAAAAGATTATTTCCGTTAGCGTATGTTAATGCTTCGCGTTTTCTCTTGACATTTGTCGGAAGTAATAATATAATAAAATTACTAAATGATATAAGGAGAGGCTCGCATAGGTTTGATCTCTTCTTTAGTGATAAATCTATATTATACAACAAAATAGACAAAAAGAAAATATAGAAAGGCTGCCGCAACCATCACTTTATTCCTATTTGTGCTGATGCTTTGTGGCAGAATAGTGATTGATATGAAAACATATTCATTATTAGATGTATATAAATTAAATCGTAAGATTTTAGGTGTAATGATGCCTATCGCTGCTACAGTATTTTTATTGTTGGCGATAATTATTCTTATTGCTATGCCTACAATATGGTGGGGAAGCCTAATATTGTTCGGAATTGCGCTTGGACTTATACTGTTATGTATCTTTATTCGCAAATACATAGATAAAAAAATCAAAGAGTTGGAAGAAAAAGAGCGCAACAACTAAATATTTTTTAACTTATTTACAATATTTATAATGGGGGAATAATTTCATGAATAAGATCTTGGCGGGCAGAAAAAGAACTTGCTTTACCGTTTTATTGCTTATAGGTTTAGTGCTTGTAGCGATAAGCATTATTTTATCGAAAAGAAATGTCGCATTCGCGTAGGCGCAATGATATTCGTCGTCGTGGAAGATCTGATCCCCGACGCACATCTTTCCGAACACCCGCATTTCGGCACATGGGGCGCAATGCTCGGCTTTGTCGTGATGATGGCGCTGGACGTCGCTTTAGGATAAAAGATTATTTCCGTTAGCGTATGTTAACGTCCCGCGTTTTCTCTTTACTTTTGCCGTAGAAAATAGTATAATAAATATCGAAAATGATATGATGAGGTGCGCATATGGCTGTCAACAGGACGAGAGAGTCGGAAGAAATGTATTTGGAGACCATTCTTTTGCTGCATAAAGGACAGCCGAACGTGCGCGCCGTGGACGTCAAAGACGAACTCGGTCTTGCCAAATCGAGCGTTTCGCGCGGCGTCAATCTCCTTGAAAAGAAAGGGTTTATCCATATCGACCGCGAAACGGGAAATCTGAGTTTCACCGACGCAGGCAGAAAAAAGGCAGAGGGCATATACGAGCGGCATCAGACGCTTACTAAGGCGCTTATGAAGCTCGGAGCAAACCTCGAACTTGCCGAAGAAAACGCCTGCCGCATGGAACACGTCGTCTCCGACGAGATGATGAGAGTGTTTCGAAATTATATCAAAGAGTAAGGGAAAAGGAACGCCGCGCGCGTTCCTTTTTTTGTGTAGACATTTTTTGGGAAAATTTAATTGACTCGGCAAACAAATTCGACTTGCGGGCGGCAATGATAATGCCGTACATCGGTTCGCAGGAGGAAATTTGAAATGCGTATTTATACACAATTTGCAAGTTGGTAACCGCGTACAAAGAAATGTCCGAAAATTCGCGCCGTTTCGCGCTGCATATCCCGCCAAAGAGCGCATATATTTGAGGTAGAAAACTTGCGAGGGTGGACTATGCAAACCAAACAAATCCAATTCGACCGCATCCGAAAACTCGGGGCGGGACAATTCGTAGTGGAGTGCAATGTGAGCGCGGACAGTGAGATCAAGTCGCTGCTGTGCGTGAGCGCGGACGTCGGCGACATACGCGCCGCGATCACCGCCGGGCAGATCGCGGTGTCGGGCAAGATCGGCGTCAACGTGATATACGAGACGGAAGAGGGCGTCGATTCGGCGGATCACGTCACCGACTTTTCAAAGCTGCTGTCCGACGAGGGTGTGGGCGACGGCGCAAAAGCGCTTGTCGACGCGACGATCGCGGACACTGAGACCGAGCTGCGCGGCAACTCGGTCGCGGTGAGGATAGTCGTGCAATTGTCGCCGACGGCGGTCGAGACGCAAAGCCTCGACGTGTTCGACGGCGAGGACGGAACGTGCGAAAAGAGGCGCACACTTTCGCTCATCGAGACCGTCGCCGACATAGACGCAGAGGTCGAGACAGAGGAAAAATATTCGGTCGGCAGCGGCGTGGAAAAGGTGCTCGGCTTTACGACTGCCGCCGTGATCTGCAAACAGACCGCTACCGAGACGGGGCTGTCGATAGACGGCGAGATCTGCGCCGACGTCATCTATCTTTCGGACGGAGAGATGTGCCGCAAGACCTTCTCGATGCCCTTTGCAAAGTCGATCGACGCGCCCGAAAACTGCTGTGCTTTGGCGGTCGTCTCGATGAAGGAGAGCGCGCTCAACGTGGGCGGCAAGGCGGACGACGCAACGCTCACGCTCACCGCGAAGGCGACGGTGTCGGGCTTTGTGTTGAGGCAGTTTGACGAAGAGGTGATCTGCGATGTCTACTCGCCGTGTCACAAGCTCGAATTTTCGTGTCCGTGTCTGTCTTTCGACGAAATTGTCGACACGGGTGCATACCGCGAACGCATCTCGGGCAGCGTGTCCGTAGCCGACGGAGAGGCGGACGCGGCGCGCGTCGTATGTGCTCGGGTCGCCGAGTGCGACCTGACTTCGGTCACGACGAAGGACGGATGCATCGTCACCGAAGGTGTCGTGACCGCCTGCGTCGTATACGAGACGGAGGACGGCGGCAAGTCGTCGGTCAAGGTGGAGCTGCCCTATGCGCTCGACCACGAAGCGCGAGACGTCAAAGAGGGCGACTGTGCGTTCGTGAGCGCGGGATGCTGCGACCTGTTCGCCAAGGTCAAGCGCGGGCGCGAGATCGAAGTCGGGGCGACGCTGGCGTTTTCTGCGCTCGCGACGCGCACTTGTCGCGCGACGGTCGTCACCGAGGCGACGGTCGGCGAAAAGCTCGAAGACGACGGAGAGGCGATAGTCGTTGTGTCGGCGAAAAAGGGCGAGACGGCGTGGGATCTTGCCAAGCGGCTCTGCGTGAGGGCGGAAGAGGTCGAAAGTTTCAATCCGTCCGTGGAGTTCCCCGCCGAGGGCGGCGAAAAGATCGTGGTTTACAGAATGCTCGCGATGTGATATAATAAGGTCGTGGACAAGACGACCGAATTGAGAGCGTACGCCAAGCTCAATCTCGCGCTCGACATCACGGGCACGGACGGCGAGGGCTATCATCTGCTCGACATGATCAATTGTACGGTGGGCGTATTCGATACGCTCGCCGTTTCGCGCGCCGCAAAAGTCGCGGTGACGATGGACGGCAAGCCTTGCGGCGGCGAGAATACCGCCTACCGTGCCGCTTCGGCGGTCGAGAGGCTGTCGGGCGCGCCGCTTGCGGTCAACATCGTCAAGGGCATACCGTTCGGCGCGGGGCTGGGCGGCTCGTCCGCGGACGCGAGCGCGGTGCTGCGCTATGCGGCGGACGCGGGGCTGATCTCGCTTGCCGACGCCGAAGAGGCGGCGCGCTCGATAGGCAGCGACGTCGTGTATATGATGCACGGCGGGATGGCGCGCGTGCGCGGCAGGGGAGAGCTGATCGAGCCGTTGAGACAAAGCGAGCTTGACATCGTTATCGCCCGTCGGGACAGGGGCGGTTCGACCGCAGAGGTCTACCGCAAATATGACGAGATCGGGCGGCAAGGCGCGGGGATAGACGGCGTTTTGAGAGGGGAGACCGCACGCTACAATGTGCTCGAAGCGCCGGCGGTCGCGCTGTGTCCCGAAATAGCGCGGCTCAAAGAGAGGATGGCAGGCGCGTTCGGCGAGGCGGTGATGACGGGCAGCGGCAGCGCGGTCTGCTCGATCGTAGCAGACGCCGACAACGCGCGGCGGACGTTGGAGCGAGGCTTTTGCGACGCGAATTATCGCGCGGTCGTAAAGACGGTGCCGCGAGCGATAGAATATCTTTGAGGTCTGCGAATTTGCGCGCCGCAAGGCGCGTTTTTTTGTACGGTTTTGTCAAGAGAGACGGACGCATTTTTTGAAAAATTTTCTCAAAGAGCGGTTTTTCGCTTTTTCGTTTGCGGCGGCGCGCCCGATCCTGTCAAGAGTTTGCGCCGTTTTTTTTTGCGCTTTGACTGCTGCTGAAAGGGCGCGGATATCGCGGTGAGCGCGCCGAGGTATATCCCGCTTCGCCGCAGGCAATAATCGCCGATGTGAAAAAGGTCGTCGTCATTTTGATCGTGGCGCTCATTGCGGCGTTCGTGCTGGTCAACGTCTTTGCAAAGCCGGGGGCGGTCACGCTGAGGGTCTACACCGACGGCGATCCGTTCGGCGTGTTGGACGCGGCGGCGTATGTCATCGAGCCGCTCGACGGCGTCGAGGGCAGCGAAGAGTACATAGCGGCGGCATGCGAGGACGCATTGCGACGCGAAGGGCGCGGCGGAAGAGTGACCGTAAAGATAGACGGCGGCGTCGTCACCGTGACGGTGGACGGGTCGACAAGACTTGCGGTCGAGACGTGCCCGGGCGGAGCGGTGTTCGGGCTTGCCCACCTTTTGGGAGAATGAAATGGACGAAACAAAAAAGATCTTGGTCGCGAGGATAGTCTGCGCGGTCTCGGTATTGGCGGTGTTGGTCGCCGCGGTCGCGCTGTATGTGCCCCTTGCCGGCGGCGAAGAGCAGAGCGCCGCGGTGCTCAAAGTCGGGTCGAGCGGCGCGCAGGTGCGCACGTTGCAGACAAAGCTCAACAATTGGGGTTACGACGCGGGCACGGTGGACGGGATATTCGGCTCGAGTACGCTTGCGGCGGTCAAGCGCTTTCAGCAGCGCAACGGGCTTGCCGTCGACGGCATAGTCGGCGCAAAGACGGCGGCTGCGCTCGGGATGAGCCTGTCGAGCGGCTCGGGCGGCAACAGTTCTTACTCGTCGTCCGACGTCTACCTTCTCGCCAAGTGCATCTATGCCGAGGCGAGGGGAGAGCCGTATATCGGGCAGGTCGCGATCGGCGCGGTCGTGCTCAACCGCGTCAAGAGCAGCAGCTTTCCCAACACGATCGCGGGGGTGATCTATCAGCCGTACGCATTCACCGCGGTCGCGGATGGACAGATAAATTTGGAGCCGAACGACACCGCCTACAAGGCGGCGCGCGACGCGATGAACGGCTGGGATCCGACAAACGGCTGCCTGTACTACTACAATCCGGCGACCGCGACGAGCGCGTGGATATGGTCGCGTCCGGTCATGCTTTCGATCGGCAACCACAACTTTGCCAAGTGAGGTAAAAATGGAGAATACGAACACGGGCAGGAAAAAATATAAGATCGCCGTCGCGGCGTGCGCGTTGTTTTTGGCGGCGGCGGTCGTACTTGCGGTTTTGCTCGGAGTATATGTGTCGAGGGCGGGAGACGCGCGCATCGACGCCGAGAACAACTATCGGGCGGCGTATTTCGAGCTGCTCGACAGCATGCTCGACATCGAGACCGATCTGTCCAAGATGAAGGTCGCCTCGACAGACGCGATGCAGACGGAACTCATGCTGGACACCGCGATCAACGCCGAGCTTGCGGGGCAGAGTTTGAGCGCGCTTGTCAGGGATGAATATCAACTTGAACCGACGATCAAGTTTTGCAATCAATTGCAGGATTTTGCAAAATACATCGTCAAGAAGATAGACCGCGAGCAGCCGTTGACGGACAAGGACTATGAGTCGCTGGACGATCTTCACGAGGCGGCGCTCGAGCTGGGCAGACGGCTCGCGGCGATGGGCGACGGCATGCGTGAGGACGGCTACTATTTCATTGAGGCGATCGGCGAGGACGACCCGTTCCGCGACATCGTCGACGGAGTCGAGGACAGCGCGGTGCAATATCCGTCGCTGATTTACGACGGGCCGTTCAGCGACGGCTTGGAGGACCCCGAGCCGCACGCGTTGAAGGGTGAAGAGGTGACGCGCGAGCAGGCGGCGCAAAAGGCGAAGGAGTATTTGAGCGAATATGACGTGACGGAAGTGGAGTTCACCGCCGAGGCGAACGGCTATTTCGAAAGCTATATGTATTCTTTCGCGACCGCGGACGGCAAGGCCGGCACCGTACAGCTCAGCAAGACAGGCGGACATCTCGTGATGTTCGACATCTATGAGGAGATGGTGATGCCGACCTTCTCCAAGGACGAGGGCGTCGAGGTCGCGAAGATATATTGCCGCGACCACGGCTACGACGGCATGACCGCGGTGTGGAGCACGGTGTCGGACAGCGAACTCTTTGTCAACCTCTGCTACGAGCGCGACGGGATAGTCTTCTATCCCGACATGGTCAAGGTCAAGGTGTCGTTGCAGACGGGCAAGGTGATAGGTTTCGAGGCGCTGCAATATATCTACAACCATGACCGCGAGGACGAGGTCGACTATGCGGTCGAACTGACCGAGGAGGAGGTGCGCGCCGTCTATCGCGACGACTTTGAGATCGAGAGCGTCCGTCTTGCGGTGATCCCGACGGGCGGCGGTGAGGAGAAGCTGTGTTACGAGGTGTACGGCGAGTGCGACGGGGACAAGTACTTTGTCTTTGTCGACGCCGAGACGGGGTATGAGCTTGAGGTGATGCAGGTCATCGACGGCGACGACGGTGAACTTTTGATGTGAATCGACCCGCCCGAAAGGGCGGGCTTTCTTTATGAAGAGGTCCCCATCATAGTTTTCGGCAATGATACGAGATAAAAAAGAGATATTTGACAGCGCGCGCCCGTGCATTTATAATAAAGACATAGGGCGCGCATGCGCCGAGGAGGAAATATGATATACAGAGACTTCCAAGGCAAAAAGCTGTCCGCACTCGGCTTCGGGACGATGAGGCTTCCGATCAAAGGCGGGAATTACTCCGACATCGACGAGGCGGCGGCAAAGGAGATGTTCGACTACGCGATCGCGCACGGCGTCAACTATTTCGACACCGCGTGGGGCTACCACGACGGCGAGTCCGAAAACGTCGTCGGCAAATTGCTGAGCGCCTATCCACGCGACAGCTTTTATCTGGCGAGCAAGTTCCCCGGCTATGATCTGTCCAACATGGGCAAGGCGGAGGAGATCTTTGAAAAACAGCTCAAAAAGTGCCGCACCGACTACTTTGACTTCTATCTCTTTCACAATGTCTGCGAACTCAACATCGACGCCTATCTCAACGAGGATAAGTATCACACTCACGCCTATCTGACCGCGCAGCGCGACAAGGGGCGCATCAAGCATCTCGGCTTTTCGGCGCACGGCAGCATAGACGTGATCGAGCGCTTTTTGGACAGGTTCGGCGAGGACATGGAGTTCTGCCAATTGCAGATCAATTGGCTGGATTGGACCTTCCAGGACGCCAAGGCGAAGGTGGAGCTCATCCGCAAGCGGAACATCCCGATCTGGGTGATGGAGCCGCTCAGAGGCGGCAGGCTCGTGCACTTGGGCGAAAAGGACGAGGCGGCGCTGCGCGCTCTGCGCCCGGATGAGACGATCGCGGCGTGGGCGTTCCGCTACTTGCAGACCATCCCCGATGTGACGATGATCTTGTCGGGCATGTCCGATCTCGAACAGGTCAAGGGCAACGTCGCGACGTTCGCCGAAGACAAGCCGCTTGACGCAAAAGAGCTCGCCGCACTTCAAAAGATAGCGGACGAGATGATCGCGACCTCGTCGCTGCCGTGCACCGCGTGCCGCTATTGCACGAGCCATTGTCCCAAGCATCTCGACATCCCCGAGCTGATCAAGCTGTACAACGAGCACCGCTTCACCGGCGACGACGGCTTCATCGCGCCGATGGCTCTCGGGGCGATGTCCAAGGACAAGTGGCCGAGCGCGTGCATAGGCTGCCGCAGCTGCGAGAGAGTGTGCCCTCAGGGCATCAAGATATCCGAGATGATGAAAGACTTCTCGGCAAGACTGAAAGCATAAAGGAGTACATATATGTTGATCGAAACCGTATTGGAAAGAAAGAGAGCAAAGTCGGGAGTCAGACTGACCGTCAAGACGGCGGTCGCGGCGCTGGTGGTCGCGCTTGCGGTCGCGCTTCCGCAGATAGTTCACCTTGTCGCCGGCGCGTCGGGAGGAGTGCGGTGGCTGCCGATGTACGCGCCGATATTGCTGGGCGGATGTCTGCTCGGCTTCAAGTGGGGGCTGGGAGTCGGGATAGCCGCGCCTATCGTGAGCTTTGCGATCACTTCCGCGCTCGGCAGCGCGATGCCGGCGGCGGCGAGACTGCCGTATATGATCGCCGAACTCGCGGTGTTCGCGGCGGTGAGCGGTGCGTTCTCAAAACTCATAGTCCGCAACGCTTGGGCGGCGTTCCCGGCGGTATTGCTCGCCGAGGTCGCGGGAAGGGCAGTCTTCCTCACGCTCGCGGCGATCTTCCAAGGCGTCTCTTCGCTCGACGCGGCGACGGTGTGGAGCCAGATCCAAAGCGGTCTGCTCGGCATGGTGTTGCAGGCGGTCGTCGTGCCGGCGATCGTGATCGCACTGCGCGCGGCGTTGCTGTCGGACAGCAAAAAGAGCGAGTGAGAAAAAGCATGATTTTCGGAGCCCGTGTCGATAATGCGCTATGACATCCAAGATCTGAAACGGCTCGTCCGCGACGGTCACACCGTTGCGGCGAGCGACGGAGAGAGGCTTTTGACCTCTTGCGAGAGGGGGATAAAGCCGCTCGTGCAATGGTTGGACGACGGGCTCTGTCTTGCCGGGTTTTCGGTCGCCGACAAGATCGTCGGCAGGGCGGCGGCGATGCTCTATGTCCGCCTCGGCGCGGCGCGCGTATGGGCGCAGGTGATGTCGAGAGGCGGCAAAACGGTGCTCGCCGCACACGGCATAGCCGCCGAGTGCGAGGTCGAAACGGAGAGGATAATCAACCGTCTCGGCACCGGGATGTGCCCTATGGAAGAGGCGGTGAAAGGCGTCGACGATCCGCTCGAAGCGGAGCGCGCGCTCAAAGCCAAACTCAAACAGTTGAGGGGCGCATAGTCCGTCAAATGCAGACCGCCTTCGGGCGGTCTTTTTTATGCGGCGAAGAGGCGCACCGCGACGACTGTCGAGTCGTCCTTTGCGCCGTGTTCGGTCGCGAGCGAGAGCAATTTGTCGCACACTTCCTGAGGCGACAGCGTCTCGGTGCGCGACAGGATGAGTTTGATCCCGTCTGCGCCCAGCGCGTCGGCGACGCCGTCGGTGACCAGCACGACGCAGTCGGTCGGCGACAACATGCGGCTGACGGTGTAGGGGCGCGCCTCTTCGACGATGCCGATCGGCAGAGCGGACGGTTCGATGACGTCGACGACGTCCGCGCGCTTGACAAAACTCTGAACGCCGCCCAGCTTGACGAAGTGGGCGAGCGCGGTGTTGAGGTCGAACACGCACAGATCGAGCGCGGCGAAGTCGTCGCTCTCTTTGAGCATGAGCATGCGGTTGATCATGTTGAGAGTCGCCTCGCCGCCGAAGCCCGCGCCGTAAAAGTGTTCGACCATCGCGAGCGTGGACGCGCTTTGCTCGGCGGCTCGGCTGCCGCTGCCCATACCGTCGCATACGGCGACGAACAGCTTGTCGCCGTTCAGTCTGCGGACGGTGCGGCTGTCGCCGTTGCCGTCCGAACCGAATTTGCGTGCGCTCGCCTCGCCGTAGATCGCGCCGTAGCGCGGCTTTGAGCGAAAGGAGACGGACACTCTGTCGCCGCCGACGGGGCGCGGATCGCCATCGCGCTGCATCTTGTGACCGAAGACCTCGTCGACGGTCTTGTCCAAAAGAGTTTTGTCCAGATCGGAGCGGCGCACGGTCAGCGACGCGTGCAGACCGCCGTCGCGCGCATAAGTTACCGCCTCGGTGCAGACGATGTTGCGGTAGCCCAGCTTTTCGATCAATTCGTCCTCGTCCGCGTTCATCGTGATGCCCTCGTTGACGTCGTCGGCGATCGCGCTCACGATGTTGCCGACTCCGTACATCTGCTCGGCGATCACACGCCTTGCGAGGTCGAGTTTGCGCGAAGTCTCGGCGCGGCGGCGGCAGCGTGCGGCGGCGGAGTTGCATTCGTTGACCAGCGCGTCGACGCGGTCGCAGCGCGACATCACGAACGGCGGCATGTCCTGAGGGACGGCTCCGCCCGAGGCGAGGGCGGCGGAAGCGGCGGCAGTGAACAGCGCCGAAGTGTCTCCGCCGAGCGCCCTTTGGCAATTTTCGCGCGAAGGGCAGCGCGCGCAGACGCGCAGCATCACGTCTTGGGCGACCTGTTCGCTTGCGGGCAAACGCGTCTCCGGGCGGTCGCCGCCCACCGAAAAGCTCTTGCCCATCTCGAAAAACACGCCGGCGACTCCGGTGAGCCGCGCGAACACCTCGCTCCTGCCGTGGGCGAGGATGCGCTTTGCGCTTGCCGCGCGGTCTTCGGGGGTGTAGACGGCAAGGTGCGCTCGCGCCTTTTTGGGCAGCAAAACGTAGCACAGTCCGCCGATCGCGAGCGCGGCGACGTGCAGCAGCGTATACGGATACGCCTCGGTCAGCGCGCCGACGAGGAAGTCGGCGACCATGACGGACGCAAAGGAGAAAAAGCAGGGCAGTTTGCGGAACGCGCATGCCGTGACGTACATCGCGACCGCGGCGCCGCAGACGGCAAAGTCGAGCGCGGCGACCGCACCTCCCGTGCCCATGCAGAACGCGATCAACAGCCCCGCCGGGGTGGAGAAAGAGCGCAGCGACGCGAGCACGATCCAGCCGAGCAGCGCGAAAAACGGAGGGAAGCCGAACACGTCGAGCCGATACAGCCCCACGCTCAGCGCGACGAGGACGACCGCTCCGCCGACGACCTCGTCCGTGCTCAGGCGGTTTTTTACGCCGCGGACGATCAGCGCATAGCCGATCACCGTCGCGCAATAGCACAGCAGTTGATTGGCGGCGACCGACGCGATCGCGAGTCGGAGAGGGAAGTCGCCCGACAAGAACAGGAAGGACGGCAGCTGCCCTATCATCGCATAGAGATTGGCGGCGAGCATCCCCATCGGGCGCGCTGCGAGAAAGTGAACGAGCTTCGCGACGCCGAAAAAGAGGATGGGCACCGCACAGCAGACAAGTCCGCGCAGCGAGGAGTCGGCGAGCGCGCTGCCCGCAAAGAACATCGGCGAGATCAAAAAATAGTCGCAGCGGCAAAAGATGAGCGCGACATAGATCCCGAGCGCCAGCCCGGTCATGCCGTCGTAGATCTTTGCTTCGGCGGCGAGGAAAAATGGGACGATGGACAGCAGATAGAGCGCGATCTCGCCCTTGCGCGTCGTAGTGAACTTCATGGTTTGATTATAATGCCGCGCGCGCGGCGGAAAAGGGGAGATGACGGCGAAAAGGCGCAAAAAAGCGCATAACAACGGACGCGCGGCGCACACCAAGGATATGATAAAAATCGACGCGGCGACAAAGGCGGTCAAGGAGGAGTTCGGGGACGCGGCGGACCTGATCGTAATGCGGTTCAAGGCGATGGGAAAGGAGTGCGCGTTCGTATGGCCGGACGGGATCATAGACAAGGAGCTGTTCGAACTCAACATCGTCAGACCGCTGAAAAATTGCCAAATAGAGGTCAAAACCCAAGACATATCCGCCGTTTTGACTCAAAAGACGCGCCCGACGACGCCGATCGAGGAGATTGACGAAGAGGAGATCGCGGACACCGTCGCCGGAGGAGACATCGTGCTGATTGTCGACGGCGCGCCGTCCGCGTATGTGTTTTCGGAGCGCAAATATTCCGTCCGCGCGATCGCCGAACCGCCCGTCAGCAACGTGCTGCGCGGTCCGCGCGAGGGCTTTGTCGAGGACATGAAGACCAACATGACGATGATACGCCGGCGGCTGCGCACGCCCAAGCTGAGGCTCAAAGTCAAAAAGGTAGGGCGGCTGAGCGGCACTGCGGTCTGTATCGTCCACATCGACGGAGTCGCCGATCCCAAGGTCGTCGCCGAGGCGGAGCGCAAGATAGACTCGATCGACATCGACGGCGTAGTCGAGGCGGCGTATATCGCCCGAAGGCTCGAGGACGACAACCGCTCGCTGTTCGAGCAGGTCGGCTCGACCGAAAAGCCGGACATCGCGGCGGCGAAGCTGCTCGAAGGCAGGGTCGCGGTGATCGTCGACGGCTCGCCGGTCGTGCTGACGGTGCCCTTTGTGATGTTCGAGCACTTACAGTCGGCGGAGGATTACTACATCAAGAGCTACCGCGCGACGCTGCTGCGGTGCGTGCGCGTGATGGCGCTGGCGATCGCGATATTTTTGCCGGCGGCGTACGTCGCTTTGCAAGAATTTCAATACCAAATGTTCCCGCTCAAATTTTTGATCACGATCATGAACTCGGTCTACGGCATACCGCTGACGCCGACGCTCGAGATGCTGGTGGTGCTGACGGTGTTCGAGATCCTCAGCGAGGCGAGCGTGCGCATGCCGCGCTACATCGGCACCGCGCTGTCGATAGTGGGCGCGCTCATTTTGGGCAACATAGCGGTGTCGGCGGGGCTGCTGTCCATGCCGACGGTGCTGATCATATCCGTCTCGACGATAGGGATGTATTGCGTGCCGGACGAGGCGAACACCGCGTCGGTCTTGCGGCTGACGTTCGTAGCGGTCGCCGGGGTCATGGGGCTTTTGGGCGTGATACTCGGCGCGGTCGCGCTGATCGCCTACCTTGCCGACCTGCGCAACTTCGGCACGTCCTATCTCGCGCCGTTCGCGCCGGCTCTGCCCGGCGATTGGAAGGACGCGTTTTTCAAGGGCAGTCTGACCGAACAGACGACGCGCCCGTACAGCGTGCCCAACGTCAATCACAGGAGGATGAGATGAGGAGAGGAACGACTTCGACGAGCGTCTATCCGTCGCAGCTCGCCGCGCTGGCGTTCATAGCGTCGGTGACGTTCAAGGTGCTGATGCTTCCGCGCTATTTCGCGGGGGAGTGCGGACGGCAGTTTTGGCTGGCGGCGGCGATCATGATCACGCTCGACATAGCGGTGTTCGCGTTTGTCTACAAGATCGCGTGCGCGGGCGGACTGTGTTCGCTCGACATACCGCTTGCGGTCAAGAATGCGGCGCTGATCCTTGCGGTCGTCGGCAGCGCGTTCAAGGCGGTGCTGTTCTGTTCGGAGACTGTCGCCTATGCGGCGACGACGCTGTTCGACGAGGGACTTTGGCGGCTCGTGCTCGCCTCGCTCGTCCCGGCGCTCGCCTATATCGCCTACAAGGGATTCAACGTGATAGCGCGCGTCGCGCAGGTCGCGGTATGGCTGATCGGCGCGGTCGTCGTGCTCAATGTCTTGCTCGCCGACTTCAACGGCGACCCGGACGCGGTGCTGCCGATCATGCCGGATGCGGGGGTGATATCGGCATGCGACAAGTACCTGTTTTGGTTCGGGGACTTCACTCCGCTGATGTTCTGCTCGGTCGCGGTCGACATGCGCAGAAAACACGCGCCCGTGTTGATATCTCTCGCTTTCATCGCGCTGTTCACGATAGGATTCACGATCGCTTTGGCGTGCGTTTTCGGAGGAGGAACGACCTATGCGTCGTTCGCGTTCGCCAAGCTGTCGGTGTTCAACAAGCTGTCCAAACTGCTCGGCGCGCTCGACTTCCCGGTCGTCAGCGCGTGGCTGATCATGGCGACGATCAAGCTGTCTCTGCTGCTGACGGCGGTCGCCGAGGGGACTGCCCATTTCGTCGGACACAGAGGCGCGGCGGCGGTGATCGCGGCGGTCGCCGTGGGGCTCGTCTGCAAGCTCGCGGTCGGCAACGTCGGCGCGGCGCACGACTTCTTCACTGGCGGCGTGCGCTATCTCGCCGCGGTCGTCGAATACGCGGTGCCGATGGTTGTGTACGCGGCGTGGGAACTGTCCCGACGCAGGCGTGAGAGGAGGGTCTGCGCATGAAGCTCAAACCGTCCGCGCGCAAGTGGCTGGTGATCCCGCTGCTGTTCGTGATGTTCGCGCTGCTGGGCAGTCTGTCGTCGGGGATAAATCTGCTCGATCGGGCGATAGTGGTCGGAGTCGCGCTGGACGGCGCGCCCGGCGACCTGACTTTGACCGCGCAGATCGTAGTGCCGCAAAACGGGGGCACCGCGTCGGGCGGCGACGAGTTCGCGATCTTTCACAGCAAGGGCGAGACCGTCGCCGAGGCGGTCGAGAACCTGTCGCTCGGGTCGGGGCTGAGGGCGTCGTTCGCGCATACGGACGTGATATTGTTCGGGACGGATCTGCTCAAAGCGGGGCCGCAGGAGCCGCTCGAATACATCTTCAAGTCCGATCTCGTCCGCGACACTGCGCTTCTCGTCGCCGTGCCCGGCGAGGCGGGCGAGCTGCTGAAAACAAAGCTGACCGTGGGCGAGTCGGTCAGCTATCACCTGCTCGAAATGTTGCAGTCCAACCGCGACGAGGCGGGGCAAAACCCCATGACGTTGCAGCGCTATTACTTCGATTGGTTCACGTTGGGCGGCGCGTGCTACATGCCGCTGGTCACCGCGGTAGAGGAGAAGGACGGCTCGATCGCGCCCGACGCGACGGACGACGCCTATCGTCTGGAACTGACCGACACCGTAGTGATGACGCGCGAGGGCTATGCGCTGAGGCTGGACGGCGAGGAGAGCAAGGGGCTGTCGTACGGCACCAAGCGCATCAACAGCGGTACGATCCCCTACGAGGACGGGGAGGGCAGGCGGCTGGACGCGGTGATCTTGGATTCTCACCCCGACTTCCGCGCGGTCGGCGAGAGGGAGGCGGAGCTCGAGCTGACGGTGATGTGCCGTCCGGCGGAGAAGCCGCATTCCGAGGGCGGAAGGCAGGTCGGAGTGCTCGACGAGAGCGCGGTCGAACAGATCGCCGCGGCGATAGAGGACAGGGTCATCGCGTGTTTTGAGGCGTGCCGCGAAAAGGATTGCGACGTCTTCGGGCTCCGCGAGGTGCTGTACCGCCGCTACGGCGCGCGGATAAGAGCGGAGGGCGACGGGCTTTTGCACCGGCTGGAATTGACGGTCGACGTGCACGTTTTCACCAAATGACATCGCGCGGTTTGACTTGCCGTGGTGCGTGTGCTATAATCGTCGTATGCGAAACGGAGCATCGAACATCACGTCAGGCGCGCTCGGCGGCAGGCGTTCCCGCATTTGGGAGCTGGACTTTCTGCGCGGCATATGCGTGCTGCTCATGGTGTTCGACCACACGATGTACGACATCGCGTTGCAGTTCGGCAACACATGGTACGCGGCGACGGACAGCGAGTTTTTGCGCGAGCTGATCTTGCGGGCGCGCGAATATTGGCATTCCGACCTGCGCTACACCGTGCAGGACATCGTGGTCTGGCTGTTCGCGCTGCTTTGCGGCATTTCCTGTTCTTTTTCCAAAAACAACTTCAAGAGGGGCGTCGAGGTCGCGTTGTTCGCGGGGATAATCACCGTCGTCACGACGCTGATAGAAACGCCGATCACGTTTGGCATATTGCACATGTTCGCGTTCTCCATTCTGCTGTGGGTGATCGTGGACATCTGCTGCGGCGGCGACAAGCACAAGACGGCGCTCGTCTGTCTGGTGCTGGGGCTGGCGATCATCTTCATCGACTACGGCTTTACGCAGGTCTACGAGAGGGACAGGTATGCGTTTGCCGACGACGACTCCTTCTTTTGGCTCGCGCAATGGATGAAGGGCGCCGCACCCAATTCCGCCGCTGCGGTGAAGTCTGCGGACTACTATCCGGTGTTTCCGACGACAGGCTACATGCTGATAGGCGCGGCGGTCGCGCCGGTGCTCTATCCCAAGCGGCGTTCGCTCTTGCCGTGGCTTGGGGAGTACAATTGGTACGCGCCGTTCTCGTTTTGGGGCAGGCACGCGCTGTGGGTGTATGTGTTGCACCAAGTGGTGCTCGCGGTGATCTTTGCGATCATCAGCGCGCTGTTCGTCACTCCGGGCGACTTTGTGATCATATAATTTGCGACCTGTATTCGGTTTTTGCGCCGCAAGGCGCATTTTTTTGTCTTCGGGAAGGAGAGGTTTCCTTTGCGCAACTTTTTCAAATTGTTGCCCAAAGCTGTTGAAAAGGGCGGGCGCGTATGCTATAATAACATTGTTAAATAATAAACGAGCCCTTCGGGGCGCGTTTTTAAGGTGAGGAGAATATGAGCGAAAAGAAATCGACTTTCCACGGCACCGCCGCGCAGAAAGCGGAGCTTCAAGCCGTCATCGAGGAGTCAAAGCACATCCCCGGCAGCTTGGTGCACGTCTTGCAGCGCGCGCAGGGCATTTATGGCTATCTCCCGATCGAGGTGCAGACGATCATTGCCGAAGGCATGGGCGTCTCGCTTTCCGAGGTCTATGGGGTGGCCACTTTTTATTCGCAATTTTCGTTGACGCCCAAGGGCAAACACCGCATCAGCGTATGTCTCGGCACAGCTTGTTACGTCAAGGGGTCGGACAAGATCTTGGAAGCTGTCGAAAAGGAGTTGGGGATCAAGTGCGGCGAGTGCACCGAGGACGGCTTGTTCTCGATCGACAGCTGCCGCTGCGTGGGCGCGTGCGGACTTGCGCCGGTCATGATGATCGACGACGAAGTTTACGGCAAGCTCGAACCGGGCAAGGTCAAGGCGATCATCGCCAAGTACAGGGAGGCGTGAGATGACGATCAAAGAGTTGGACAAGATCCGCGAGTCCAAAAAGGACCTGATCGCGGTGCGCCGCCTCGTCAAAGAGGAGGGCGAAAAGCTGGCGAAAAAGACGGGCTACCGCAAGCAGGTGCTCGTATGCGGCGGCACGGGGTGCACGTCGTCTCACTCGATGAAGGTCATCGAGAGATTGGAAGCGACGTTGAAGGAGATGGGTCTCGACGACGTCTTGGTCGTCAAGACGGGCTGTTTCGGGCTTTGCTCGCTGGGGCCGATCATGATCGTCTATCCCGAGGGCGCGTTCTATGCGCAGATGACGCCCGAGCACGCCGAGACTGTGGTCAAACAGCACCTTGTCAAGGGCGGGAGCATCGTCAAGGAGCTGCTCTACGCGGGCACGGTGACCGAGAGCGGCGACATAATACCGTTTGCGGAGACGCCGTTCTACAAAAAGCAGATGCGCATCGCGCTTCGCAATTGCGGCGTGATCGCGCCCGAGGACATCACCGAGGCGATCGCGGCGGGCGACTATGCGGCGCTCGAAAAGGTTTTGACGACGATGACCCCGGACGACGTCATCAGCGAGATGTTGGCGTCGGGCTTGCGCGGCAGGGGCGGCGCGGGCTTCCCGACGGGGCGCAAGTGGTCGTTTGCGAAGGCGTCGCAGGGCGACGTCAAGTATGTCTGCTGCAACGCGGACGAGGGCGACCCGGGCGCGTTCATGGACAGGTCGGTGCTCGAAGGCGACCCGCATTGCGTGCTCGAAGCGATGGCGATCGCCGGCTATGCGATCGGTTCGCATTACGGCTACATATATGTGCGCGCGGAGTATCCTGTCGCGGTCGAGAGGCTCAACATCGCGATCGAGCAGGCGCGCGAATACGGTTTGCTGGGCAAAGACATCTTGGGCAGCGGTTTTGATTTCGACATCGAGATCAGGCTGGGCGCGGGCGCGTTCGTCTGCGGCGAGGAGACCGCGCTGATGACCAGCATAGAGGGGCACAGAGGCGAGCCTCGTCCCCGTCCGCCGTTCCCGGCGGTCAAGGGCTTGTTCGGCAAGCCGACCATTCTCAACAACGTCGAGACGTGGGCGAACGTCAACCCCATCATCATGAACGGCGCGGCGTGGTTCTCGTCGATCGGGACGGAGTCGTCTTCGGGCACCAAGGTGTTCGCTTTGGGCGGCAAGATCACCAACGTCGGACTTGTCGAAGTGCCGATGGGCACGACTTTGCGCGAGATCGTCGAAGAGATCGGCGGCGGCATCCCGAACGGAAAAAAGTTCAAGGCGGCGCAGACGGGCGGACCGTCGGGCGGCTGCATCCCGGCGTCGTGCATCGACACGCCGATCGACTATGACAGCCTGATCGCGATAGGTTCGATGATGGGCAGCGGCGGCATGATCATTTTGGACGAAGATTCGTGCATGGTGGACATCTCCAAGTTCTATTTGGAGTTCACCGCGGACGAGTCGTGCGGCAAGTGCACGCCCTGCCGTATCGGCACAAAGAGGCTGCTGCAATTGTTGACCAAGATCACCGAGGGCAAGGGCGAACCGGAGGATCTGGACAAGATCGAGGAGCTTGCCAACCACATGAAGCAGTCGTCGCTGTGCGCGCTCGGTCAGTCGGCGCCCAACCCGGTGCTGTCGACGATGCGCTATTTCCGCGACGAGTACGAGGATCACATCCTGCGCAAGGAGTGCAAGGCGAAGGTGTGCAAGGCGTTGATGAGCTACTACATCGATCCGGACAAGTGCCGCGGCTGTACGCTGTGCGCGCGCAACTGTCCGGTCAAGGCGATCAGCGGCGCGGTCAAGCAGCCGCATGTGATCGACAGGACCAAGTGCGTCAAGTGCGGACTTTGCGAGAGCAATTGCAAGTTCGGCGCGATCGAGAGGAGGTGACGGTATGGAAAACGTTCAGCAAAAAATGGTCAATCTCAAGATCAACGGCATAGCGGTCACCGTTCCCGAGGGGACGACGATATTGCAGGCGGCGCGCAAGGCTCATATCGAGATCCCGACGCTGTGCTATCTCAAAGACGTCAGCTGCGTCGGTTCGTGCCGCATGTGCGTGGTCGAGGCGACGGGCGCGAGAGGGCTTGTCGCGGCGTGCGTCTATCCGGTCGCGGAGGGCATGGAGGTGCGCACCAACACCGAGAAGTGCCGCCGTTCGCGCAAGTTGACGCTCGAACTCATTCTCAGCAAGCACAAAAAGAAGTGTCTTTCGTGCGAGCGCAACCACAATTGCGAACTTCAAAAATTGTCGCTCGGCTACTACGTCGACGAGGATAGGTTCAAGGGCGAGGACTTCGTCTTGCCCATCGACATGTCGACGCCGTACGTCGTCCGCGACAACGACAAATGCATCAATTGCATGCGTTGCGTCGCCGCGTGCCGCAAGCAGAGCGTCAACGCGATAGGTCCGATCGGCAGGGGCTTCCACGTCCACATCGGCAGCGCGTTCGACAGACCGCTCGTCGATTCGCCGTGCGTGGGCTGCGGGCAATGCATCGTCGCGTGCCCTGTCGGCGCGCTGTCCGAGAGGACGACGACGGGCGACGTATGGGCGGCGCTTTCCGATCCGTCCAAAAAGGTGGTGTTCTTCACCGCGCCGTCGATCAGGGCGACGCTGGGCGAGGCGTTCGACATGCCTGTCGGCACCAACGTCGAGGGCAAGATGGTCGCGGCGATCCGCAGGCTGGGTCCGGACGCGGTGTTCAACATGGACGTCACCGCCGACCTCACGATCATGGAGGAGGCGAGCGAGCTGATCAACCGCATCAAGACGGGCAAGCCGCTGCCGATGTTCACGTCGTGCTGTCCGGGGTGGATCAAGTTCGTCGAACAGACCTATCCCGAGATGATCCCGCACCTTTCGACCTGCAAGTCGCCGCAGCAAATGTTCGGCGCGTTGCTCAAAAGCTATTGGTGCGAAAAGAACGGCATCGATCCCAAGAACCTCTACGTCGTCAGCATCATCCCGTGCACGGCGAAGAAATACGAGTGCACGCGCGAGGAGATGAAGGACGACGTCGACGCGGCGTTGACGACGCGCGAACTTGCGCGCATGATCAAGACCGCGGGCATCAAGTTCGCCGAGCTTCCCGACGAAGAATTTGACAATCCGTTCGCATTGGCGTCGGGCGGCGGCGCGATCTTCGGCGCGACGGGCGGCGTCATGGAGGCGGCGTTGAGGGCGGCGGCTCATATGCTGGACGGCAGCTTTGAGGTGCTCGACTTCTTCAGCGTGCGCGGCGCCGAACCGATCAAAGAGGCGACCTATCTCGTCGCCGGACACCCGATCAAGGTCGCGGTCGCGTCGGGGCTTTCCAACGCGCGCAAGATCGTCGAGCAAGTCAAGTCGGGCGAGAAGAAGTACGATTTCATCGAGATAATGGCGTGCCCGGGCGGCTGCGTCAACGGCGGCGGACAGCCGACGCTCTCGGACAGCGTCCGCAATTCCACCGAGCTCAAAGAGGCGAGGGCAAAGGCTCTCTACACGTCGGACGCGACCAACAAATTGCGCCGTTCGTCCGACTCGCCGGTGATGAACGTCATCTATGACGACTACTTCGGCTTCCCCAACAGCGCCAAGGCGCACAAGCTCCTTCACACGTCCTACAAGGCGGACAAGAAGGTCTGATACAGCCAAGAAAAGGACGGTCCCCGAGCCGTCCCATGCAGAAGAAAAGACGCGGTTCTTACGAGCCGCGCCTTTTTCGCGAGCAGCGGTTTGAGTCAAGCGTGAAGGTCGATCGAGCGCGGAGCCGATCTCAAAACAGAGAAAAAGGCTAAACTGCAAAACGCCGGTAGACTTGTTTGAACAAGAATTGCAAAAGTGTTGCACTTAACTTGAATTCACTGACGCAAAAAAGCGGGGCGGTTCGCCCAGCTTTTTCAATCTTCGTATTGCGTCAATTTGCCGTCTTCTTTCAAGCCGGCGAAGTCGTGCTGCCGGAGATATTCGTAGACGATGATCGCCACGCTGTTGGCGAGGTTGAGCGAGCGCGCGTTTGCGCGCATAGGTATGCGCACGCAATCGTCGTAATTGGCGTGCAGGATGTCCTCGGGCAGTCCCTTTGTCTCCCTGCCGAAAAAGACGTAGCAATCTCTTTGGTAATTCACCTCGCAATGGGTGCGCTTAGACTTGGTCGACGCGTACAAAAATTGCGTGCCCGTGTTTGTCTTCGTCACTTTGAGGTCGGTCGGGACGTCGCCTGTGTCCGCCGCCTTGTCGCCGAAGTTTGCGGCGAGGAAGGCGTGCATGTCGGGATATCTGCGCACGTCCGAGATCTCCCAATAGTCGAGACCGCTGCGTTTGAGGTATTTGTCTTCCCAGCTGAATCCGCACGGCTCGATGACGTGCAGGACCGCGCCGGTCGCCGCGCAGGTGCGGACGATGTTGCCGGTATTGTTGGGGATCTCGGGGTTGACCAAGACGACGTTGATCATGCCAGCGCCTCTTTGAGCAAGCCGATCGAGAAGTCGAGGCGTTTGAGGCTCTCTTCTTTGCCCAGCAATTCCGCCATCTCGGTCGCGCCGCCGGGGGTGGTCGCCGCGCCGGTGATCGCGAGGCGGAGGGGCAGATAGATCTGACCCGTCTTTTTGCCCTCTCTTTCGGCGAGCGCGTTGAGCGCGGCTTTGAGCGACTCGTCCGTCCACTCGTCGACGGAGGGGAGCAGTTCGGCGCACTTTTGCAGCACTTCGAGCGCGAGCGGCATCGTGATCTTCATCTTTTTGTGTTCGAACATCGTCGGGTCGTACTTGCCGAACGAGCGCAGGCACTCCACCTTTTCGGGGATCTCGGACAAGATCTCGACGCGGGGGATGAGCAATTTTGCGACTTTGAGATAGTCGTATTTGCCGGCGACCGCGCTCTCGTCCAGGAATTTGCGCGCGCGCTCGACGAACTTCTCGGGGGTCATCTCCTTGATGTATTCGCCGTTGAGCCAGCGCATCTTTGCCTCGTCGAAGATGGACGGCGACTTGGAGATGCCGTCGACGTCGAACAGTTCGATCAATTCGTCCATGCTCAATTTTTCGCGGTCGTTTTTTGGGCTCCAGCCGAGCAGCGCGATGTAGTTGACGATCGCCTCGGGCAGATAACCCTTTGCGAGGAAGTCCTCGAAGTTGGCGTCGCCGTAGCGCTTGGACAGCTTGCGCTGCGCGTCCTTCATGATGGGCGGCAGGTGCATATAGTGCGGTCTCTCCCAGCCGAACGAATCGTAGAGCAGATTGTATTTGGGAGTGGAGGAGAGATATTCCATGCCGCGGATGACGTAGTTGATGTGCATCAGGTGGTCGTCGACGACGTTGGCGAAGTTGTAGGTCGGCATGCCGTCCGACTTGATGAGGATGTTGTCCTCCATGTCGGCGTTGGGGACGGCGATGTGCCCGAACACCATGTCGTCATATTCGCTCACGCCCTCGGTGGGGACGTTTTGGCGGATGACGTACGGTTCGCCTGCGGCGAGGCGCGCCTCGACCTCTTCTTTGGACAGGCTCAGGCAATGTTTGTCATACTTGTGTACGCCGTTTTCGCCGCCGAGGGTGGCGAGGCGCTCTTTTGTGCAAAAGCAATAGTACGCGCCGCCCGTCTCGACCAGCTTTTTCGCATATTCGAGATAGAGGGGCTTGCGTTCGCTTTGGATATAGGGGCCGTAGCCGCCGTCCTTGTCGGGGCCTTCGTCGTGGGAGATGCCGGCGGTCTCGAGGGTGCGGTAGATGACGTCGACCGCGCCTTCGACGTAGCGTTCGCGGTCGGTGTCCTCAATGCGCAGCACGAAGGTGCCGCCGCGCTTTTTGGCGTAGAGGTAGGCGTACAGGCAGGTACGCAGGTTGCCGATATGCATAAAGCCCGTGGGAGAGGGGGCGAATCTCGTTCTTACTTTTTCCATAATACCTCGCGTGTTTCTATTATGATAGCACAAACCGCGCCGAAAACAAAGGAAAATCGCTCACGCGGCGAAAATTGCGAAATTTTTGCAAGGGCATTGCGCGAGACGGCTTGCAAGTGGTATAATCGATACGGATACAAGAGAGGAGAGCGGCTCTGCCGCGCGTGCGAATATGAAATTGTCCGTTAAAGAAAAGGTCTGTTATGGTCTCGGGGATCTGTCCGCCAACATTTTGTTCGCGGCGATCTCCTTCTATTTGCTTTACTTTTTCGTCAATGTCGGCGGGCTTTCGCCCGGGCTGGCGTCGGCGGTGTTCCTCATCGCCAAGGCGTGGGACGCGATCACCGACTACCTGATGGGGCGCATCACCGACAAGACTCGAAGCAAGTGGGGCAAGCGCAGGGTATATATGCTGTTCGGCGCGCTGCCGTACGGGCTGTGTTTTCTGTTGCTTTGGCTGGTGCCGGGCGGCGCCGATCAACAATGGGAAAAAATGCTGTACTACACCTTTGCCTACATGCTGTTCAACACCGCATGGACGGTCGTCTACATTCCGTACAACTCCGTTACCGCCAACATGACGGACGACTATGATGAGAGGACTTCGCTCAACGGCATCCGTATTGCGCTTGCCAACGTCGGTCTCATCATCGGCGCGGCGGTGTTCGCGCTGCTTGCGGACGGCGTCGAGAGCGTGTTTTACGGCATATTCGGCGACAGCAAGCGCGCCTATCTTCTCGCCGCGGGCATATTTGCGGCGATTGCGGTCGCGATCATGTTTTTCAGCGGCTACAACATCAAAGAGCGCGTGTCCGACGCGCCCGAGAACGACAAGGGCTTTTTCACCACGCTCAAAGAATTTTTCAAGCTGCCCGAGTTCCGCAACATCATGATGTGCTACCTGCTCAGCATGGTCGGGTTTGACATCATCATGGCGGTGTTCATGTTCTTCATCAACGACTCGCTCGGCTTCGGCGGCGGCGCGATGGCGATGATCTTTGTTGCGATTCCGCTCGTCTGCGCGATAGCGTCGTCCGCACTATGGGTCAAGCTCAGCGAGAAGTACAACAAGCACAAGGTCTACGTCGTCGCATGCGTGTACATGGCGTTCGTGCTGTTGTTCGCGATCTTCGTGCCGGCAGAGACGGTCTGGTCGACGGTGCTTTTGTGTGTGTTCGCAGGGGTCGGGATGTCGGCTATACAGATCTTGCCCTATGCGGGCGTGCCCGATGTCATAGAGGTGGACGAGTACGTCAACGGCGTCCGCCGCGAGGGCGCCTACTACGGCATAACTCAATTCATGTACAAGATCGCCAGCGGCGTATCCATCGCGCTCGTATCGCTCGTACTCGAGGCGTTCGGCTACACCGAGAGCATGGACGGCACGGTGATCGATCAGCCCGACAGCGCGCTTATGGCGGTGCGCGTCGTGCTCGGCGTGCTTCCCGGCGTTATCTTCCTTGTCTCTATCGTCTTTTCGCACAGGGCGAACATGGGGCGCGACCGCTTCAATGCGATCAAAGAGGAGCTTGCCAAGCGCCGCGCCGCGGCGGAAGACGACGTAAGCGGCGAGAGCGCAGCCGTCGATACCGCCGACAGTGCCTCTCACGGCGGCGGAAAGTTTGCGGAATGAGAGACCGGTTCATGAAAAGCGCGTGCGTTTCGGCGCGCGCGTTTTTTATTTGTCGATATAGTTGACTTATCCCTTTCTTTTGGTTACAATAGGGGTACATGGGATATCACAGAGTATCCATGCAAATATTCGGACCTCCCGCAAGGATAAGGCCATACGGACAGCCGGGTCCACTGCCGATCGCAACGCAAGTTGCCTTATTGTGATCGAGTTCGCTCGATCTTATGAGTTGGTTACTCAACAAACAGTGCGAAAGCACAAACCGCTTGTAAAACAATCAATAAGAGTAGTAAAAGTGTATTTGCTATATAGACTCTGAAGATATCCGTGGAGGATCTCACGGTTGTTTTACGGGCGATATGCGGAGTGCATGTCGCCTTTCTCATGGGAGACGCTTATGGGAGACAAACTCAAGCTGTACGGCTTCAACAACCTGACCAAATCGCTCAGCTTCAACATCTACGATGTCTGCTACGCCAAGACCGCGCGCGAACAGCGCGATTACATCGCATACATTGACGGGCAGTACAACTCGGAGAGGCTGACCAACATCTTGACGACGCTGACCGACATGATCGGCGCCAAGGTGCTCAACATCGCCAGCCAGGACTACGAGCCGCAGGGCGCGTCCGTCGCGGTGCTCATCGCCGAGGACAGCATGATCCCGGCGGGGGAGACCCAGCTTGCGCATTTGGACAAGAGCCACGTCACCGTGCACACCTATCCGGAGTTTCATCCCGAGACCTCGCTCGCGACCTTCCGCGTCGACATCGACGTCGCGACCTGCGGCGAGATCACCCCTCTGTCCACTCTCGACTATTTGATCGATTCCTTTGATTCTGACATCATTTCGCTCGACTACCGCGTGCGCGGTTTCACGCGCGACGTCAACGGGCACAAGCTGTTCATGGATCACGACGTCAAGTCCATCCAGGACTACATCGCGCCCGAGACGCTGCGCCGCTACGACGCGGTCGACATCAACGTCTATGAGGCGAACATCTACCACACAAAGATGATGGTCAAGGACATCGACCTTCAAAACTACCTGTTCAAGACGGACGTCTATGAACTTCCGCCGCGCACGCGGCTCGAGATCATGGACAATCTGCGCCGCGAGATGATCGAGATCTTCAGCGGACGCAACGTCTTTTCCGCACGCAAATGAAAAAGCTGTCGCAGACGAGCGCACCCATCTATGAAGCTCTTCAGGAGATGAAGAGCATGCGTCTCGTGCCCTTTGACGTACCGGGGCACAAGCGCGGCAGGGGCAATCCCGAATTGACCGAGCTTCTCGGGCAAAAGTGCGTGTCGCTCGACGTCAACTCGATGAAGTGTCTGGACAATCTCTGCCACCCGGTCTCGGTGATCAGGGACGCGGAACAGCTCGCCGCCGAGGCGTTCGGCGCGCACGGCGCGTTCCTCATGGTCGGCGGGACGACGTCGGCGGTGCAGACGATGATCTTGACGGTGACCAAGCGCGGCGAAAAGATCATCTTGCCGCGCAACGTCCACCGCAGCGTTATGACCGCGATGGTCCTCAACGGCGCGGTGCCCGTCTATGTCGACCCCGAGACGGATGACAGGCTGGGGATCTCGCTCGGCATGAGCGTGGACGCGGTCAAGAGGGCGATCGCCGCCAATCCCGACGCAAAGGCGGTGCTCGTCAACAACCCCACCTATTACGGCATTTGCAGCGATCTGCGTACGATCGTGTCGCTCGCTCACGCCGCGGGGATGCTTTGCATCGTCGACGAGGCGCACGGCACGCATTTTTATTTCGGCAAGGACATGCCCGTCTCGGCTATGGCGGCGGGCGCGGACATGGCGGCTGTGTCCATGCACAAGTCGGGCGGTTCGCTCACGCAGAGCTCGCTGCTTCTGACCGGACCCGCTATGCAGGACGGCTACGTCCGCCAGGTGATCAACCTCACGCAGACGACCAGCGCGTCCTATCTCTTGCTGTCCTCGCTTGACATCTCGCGCCGCAATCTCGCGCTCAGGGGAGAGCAGGCGTTCGGCGAGGTGATGCGCATGGCGCGCTACGCCCGCGACGAGATCAACGACATCGGCGACTACTACGCGTACGGCAAAGAGCTTGTCAACGGCGACACCGTGTTCGACTTTGACGAGACAAAGCTGTCCGTCAACACCCTCGACATAGGGCTTGCCGGCATAGAGGTCTACGACCTGCTGCGCGACGAGTACGACATCCAGATCGAGTTCGGCGACCTCGGCAACATCCTCGCCTATCTGTCCATCGGCGACAGGGAGAGGGACATCGAGCGGCTTGTCAGCGCGCTCGCGGAGATACGCCGACTGTACAAAAAGTCAAAGGCGGGCTTGATGAAGCACGAATACATCGAGCCGATCGTCGAGATGAGTCCGCAGGACGCGTTCTACGCGGACAAAGAGGAGATGCTTCCCATCGAAAAGACGGAGGGCAGGATATGCAGCGAGTTCGTGATGTGCTATCCGCCCGGCATCCCCATCCTCGCGCCCGGCGAGCGCATCACGCGCCGCATACTCGACTACATCGCCTACGCCAAGGAGAAGGGCTGCCAGATGACGGGGCCCGAAGATCCGGCGATCGAGAAGCTCAACGTCGTGGAGGAATGAGCAATGGATTATTGGTTTTCGGAATTGCACACCAAGGACGTCAAGCTGTCCATCCGCGTGGACAGGCAGCTTTACAGCGGACACAGCGACTTTCAGCGTATCGACGTGTTCGACAGCCCCGAGTTCGGGCGCTTCCTCGTGCTCGACGGCTATATGATGCTCACTCAAAAGGACGAGTTCATCTATCACGAGATGATCGTGCACCCGGCAATGGCGGTGCATCCGCGCGTCAGGAGAGTGCTGGTGATAGGCGGCGGCGACGGCGGCGCGGTGCGCGAGCTTTGCCGCTACGACGACGTCGAGCACATCGACCTTGTCGAGATCGACAAACAGGTCGTCGACGTCAGCCGCGAGTTTTTCCCCGAGGTCACCTGTTCGCTCGACGATCCGCGCGTGACGATACACTACCGCGACGGCTTGCGCTTCGTCAGAGGCTGCAAGGACGAATACGACCTCATCATCGTCGACAGCACCGACCCGTTCGGACCGGGCGAAGGACTGTTCACGCGCGAGTTTTACGGCAATTGCTGCAAGGCTTTGCACGAGGACGGCATCATGATCAATCAGCACGAAAGCCCGTTCTACGACGAGGACGCTCTCGCCTGCCAGCGCGCGCACAAGAGGATAGTGGAGTCCTTTCCGGCGGCGAAGGTCTATCAGGCGCACATCCCGACCTATCCGTCCGGGCATTGGCTGTTCGGTTTCGCTTCAAAGAAGTATCATCCGCTGCGCGACCTCAACGAGCGCAGATGGAACATGCGCGGGCTCAAGTGCCGCTACTACACGACGACGCTGCACAAGGGCGCGTTCTACATACCGGCATATGTGGAGGAACTTTTGAAAAATGTTGAGCAGACAGATTGACGCATTCATGGGCTGCGACCGTCCGTTCGAAGAGGCGGACATCGTGATGTTCGGCGCGCCGTTCGACGGCACGACTTCCTTCCGACCCGGGACGAGGTCGGGACCTCGGGCGATACGCGTCGACTCGATCGGGCTTGAAGAGTACAGCCCCTATCTCGACGCGGAGCTGTCCGAAGTCGCCGTCTGCGACGCCGGCGATCTCGAGCTTGCGATAGGCGACTCTCAGCTTGTGCTCGCCGCGATAGAGGAGGCTGCGGCGGACATATTTGCGGCGGGCAAGGTCCCGTTCATGCTGGGCGGCGAACATCTCGTCACGCTCGGCGCGGTCAGAGCGGCGGTGCGCAAATACCCCGATCTGCACATCGTCCACTTTGACGCTCACGCCGACCTTCGGGACGACTATCTCGGGGTGAAATTTTCGCACGCGTGTGTGTTAAGGCGGTGTTGGGAGCTTGTCGGCAAGGGCAGGATACACCAATTCGGCATACGTTCGGGCGACAGGTCGGAGTTCGTCTTCGCCGCGTCCGAGACGGACATGCACAAGTTCGACTTCGACGGGTTGGAGGGGGTCGTACAAGACCTCGCCGGCAAGCCCGTCTACTTTACGCTCGATCTCGACGTGCTCGATCCGTCGGTGTTCCCGGGGACGGGGACGCCCGAACCGGGCGGAGTGTCTTTTGACAAATTGCGCCGCGCGGCGACCTTCGTCGCGAAGAGGTGCAACGTGATAGGGCTGGACGTCAACGAGCTCAGCCCCCACTACGACGCGAGCGGCGCTTCTACCGCCGCGGCATGTAAGATCGTGCGCGAATTGTTGATCGCGCTCGGGATAAAGGAGAAGTGAAATGGCAAAAGTTTTGATCATCGGCTGCGGCGGCGTCGCTTCCGTCGCGATCCGCAAGTGCTGCATGAACAGCGACGTGTTCGGCGAGATAGTCATCGCCAGCCGCACCAAGTCCAAGTGCGACGACTTGGCGGCAAAGCTCAAAGGCAAGACCGCGACAAAGATATCCACCGCCGAGGTGGACGCGGACGACTTTGACGCGCTCGTCTCTCTCATCCGCGAGGTCAAGCCCGACCTCGTGATGAACATCGCTCTTCCCTATCAGGACCTGACGATCATGGACGCCTGCCTCGAATGCGGCGTCGACTACATGGACACCGCCAACTACGAGCCCGAAAATCTCGACGATCCCGTCTGGAAGGCGAGGTACGAGAAGAGGTGCAAAGAGCAGGGCTTCACCGCGCTGTTCGACTACTCGTGGCAGTGGGACTACAAGGAGAAGTTCGAGAAGGCGGGCTTGACCGCGCTGCTCGGTTCGGGCTTTGACCCGGGCGTGACGCAGGTGTTCTGCGCGTACGCTCAAAAGCATCTGTTCGACACGATCGAGACCATCGACATCCTCGACTGCAACGGCGGCGACCACGGCTATCCGTTCGCGACCAACTTCAATCCCGAGATCAATCTGCGCGAAGTTTCCGCGCCGGGGTCGTATTGGGAGGACGGCAAGTGGGTCGAGATCCCGCCGATGAGCATAAAGCGCCAATACGACTTTGACGGCGTCGGAGTCAAGGACATGTATCTGCTCCATCACGAAGAGATAGAGTCTCTCGCCAAGAACATCAAGGGGGTCAAGCGCATCCGCTTCTTCATGACGTTCGGGCAGAGCTATCTGACGCACATGAAGTGTTTGGAGAACGTCGGCATGCTGTCCACCTCGCCGATAATGTACGAGGGCAGGGAGATCGTGCCGATACAGTTCCTCAAAGCGCTGCTGCCCGATCCGGCGTCGCTCGGTCCGCGCACCAAGGGCAAGACCAACATCGGCTGCATCTTCACCGGCGTCAAGGACGGCAAGCGCAAGACCGCCTACATCTACAACGTCTGCGACCATCAGGAGTGCTACAAAGAGGTCGAGTCTCAGGCGATCTCCTACACGACGGGCGTGCCGGCGATGATAGGCGCCAAGATGCTGCTGACGGGCAAGTGGGACAGGGACGGCGTGTTCACATGCGAGGAGTTCGACCCCGATCCGTACATGGACGAGCTGAACAAGAACGGCTTGCCGTGGCAGGTGGAAGAGCACCCCGACTTGGTGGAGTGATGCGCACGCCCTATTTCGAGATAGACGAGGCGGCGCTCATCCGCAACTTGGAGATATTGAGCGGAGTACGCGAGGCGGCGGGCTGCAAGATTTTGCTCGCCCAAAAGGCGTATTCCGCTTTTTGCACCTATCCGCTGATAGCGCGCTACTTGGACGGCACGACCGCAAGCGGGCTTTACGAAGCGCGTCTCGGCAAGACGCGTTTCGGCGGCGAGACGCACGTCTTTTCGCCTGCCTACAACGAAGAAGAGTGGGACGAATTGATGGGGTATGTCGATCACATAATATTCAATTCACCGACACAGGCACGAAAATTTTTGCCGCGAGCAAAGGCGGCGGGCAAGCAGGTCGGCTTGCGGCTCAACCCCCAATTTTCCACCCAAAGAGGGCACGGCATCTACGACCCGTGCGGCGACTTTTCGCGGCTGGGGACGACGGCGGACGAGCTGCCCGAAGACGTCGCCGCGATGTTGGACGGCGTGCACATGCACACGCTCTGCGAGCAAAATTCGGACGATCTCGAAGCGACGGTGGACGCGCTCGAGGCGAAGTTCGGCGGCTTGATCAAGAGGTGCAAGTGGATCAATTTGGGCGGGGGTCACCACATCACGCGCAAGGACTACGACCGCGACAGGCTGGTCAGGGTCGTCAAGCGGCTTCAAGACAAGTACGGCGCAGAAGTCTACTTGGAGCCGGGCGAGGCGGTCGTGCTCAACGCGGGGGCGTTGGTCTGCCGCGTAGAGGACATCGTGCGCAACGGCATGGACATCGCGATCGTCGACGCGTCGGCGGCGTGTCATATGCCCGACGTGTTGGAGATGCCCTATCGTCCGCCTCTCGAGGGGAGCGGAGAGCCGGGGGAGAAGGCGCACACCTATCGGCTGGGAGGGCCGACGTGCCTTGCGGGCGACGTGATAGGAGACTATTCTTTCGACGAGCCGCTCGCGGTCGGGGACAGGCTCAGATTTCTCGATATGGCGCTCTACACGATGGTCAAGACGAACACGTTCAACGGCATGCGGCTGCCGTCGATATGCGTGCGGCATACGGACGGCACGCTCGAGACGGTGAGGGAATTCGGCTACGACGAGTTCGAGCGCAGGCTTTGAGCGATGTACGCGCATTCGGTTGACGGGTGCGCGCATATGATATATAATCGAGGTAACAAACGTTAGGAGGACGCAATAATGGGTCTTTTCGATTTTTTGAGAAAGCAATATCGCAAGGTCATACAATGGGAGAATGACAATCCTCAATCCATTGTGTGGAAATATCCTTTGGAGCGCAAAGAGGAGATCATGCGCAATTCCGTGCTGGTCGTCCGCGAGGGACAAAAGGCGATGTTCATCCAAGAGGGCAAGCTTGCCGACGTGTTCGGACCGGGCACCTACAAGCTCGAGGATCTCAAGAACATTCCGCTTTTGACCGCGCTCTACAATTGGAAATACTTTTGGGAGACGCCGTACACGGGCGACATCTACTTCATCTCGACCAAGCAATTCATCGACAACAAGTGGGGGACGTCCAACCCGGTGATGATGCGCGACAAGGAGTTCGGCATGGTCAGGGTCAGAGGTTTCGGCGTCTATTCCTTCTCGGTCGGCACGCCTACGGCGGCGATGAACGAGTTGTTCGGTTCTATGGGCGAGCTGACGGTCAAGGACGTCGACGACTACTTCAAGAAGATCATCGTGTCCGAGCTGTCCACCGCGATCGCGGAGTCGGGCATCCCGGCGATCGATCTCGCGATGCACTATGACGAGCTGTCCGACATCACCCGCCAAAAGATGGCGGAAGACTTCGCCAAGATAGGCATCGAGATCGACGCGTTGTACATCGAGAACATCTCGCTGCCCGAAGAGGTCGAGAAGATGATGGACAAGCGCACGTCCGTCGGCGTGATGGGCGGCGCGATGCAGGGCTATGCGCAGATGCAGGCGGTCGAGGCGATGCGCGACGCGGCAAAGAATCCGGGCGGACTCGCGGGCGCGGGCGTCGGAGTCGGAGCGGGCTTGGGCATCGGCAAGATGTTCGCGGACAACATGTCGGGCATAGGCGAGGACGACGGCAAGGCGACCTGTCCGCATTGCGGAGCCAAGGTCAAGAAGAGCGCGAAGTTCTGCCCCGAGTGCGGCAAGCCGATGGTCGAGACCGTCGAGTGCCCGAGCTGCCACAAGCAGGTCAAGAAGGGTGCGAAGTTCTGCCCCGAGTGCGGCGCGTCTTTGGTCGCCAAGTGCCCCAAGTGCGGTAAAGAGGTCAAGCCGGGCGCCAAGTTCTGCCCCGAGTGCGGAGAGAAGCTGTCATGAGCGAAGAAAGAGTGCCCCTTTCGCAGGCGGACGGCTCTCAGCCGTCGCAAGAGCCGAAAAAGGTGACCTCGGAGACGTACAAGTGTCCGTCGTGCGGCAACTTTCTCAAATTCGACCCGGCGACGCAAAAGCTCAAATGCGCATATTGCGGCACCGAGCGCGACATCGCCGCCAAGCCCGCGCAGGAACTTGTCTATACGACGCTTTCCGAGCGCAATTACGAGGCGTGGGGCGGCACCAAGGCGTACAAATGTCCGTCGTGCGGCGCGGTGTCCGTGCTCGAAGAATACGAGACGGCGGACGTCTGTCCGTTTTGCGGCGCGCCCAACATCATAGAGCGCGACGAGCTTCCCGGGCTCAAACCCAACGCGGTGCTGCCGTTCACGGTGCCCGAAGAGGAGGCGAAGGGTTTTTGGCGCAAGTGGCTCAAAAAGAAGTGGCTCGCGCCGCGAAAGCTCAAAAAAGAGGCGCGGATGCAAAAGATGCGCGGCGTCTACATCCCCGTGTGGACGTTCGACAGCCACGTCGACGCGATGTACGAGGCGAGGCTGGGCGAGACCTACACGGTCATCGTCGGCACGGGCAAGAACAGGCGCACCGAGACGCGCGTCAGGTGGTTCCACGTCAGCGGCGTCATCAATCAGGATTACGACGACATACAGGTCGAGGCGAGCAAGCACATCGACGGCAAGGCGTTGGGCAAGCTGGGCGGTTTCGACACCGTCAATGCGCTCGCCTATGACGACGACTTCATGTCGGGCTATTCGGCGGAAAGATATTCCGAGGGGCTCGACGACTGCTGGGACACCGCGCAGGGTATCATCATCGACGACCTCAGGGCGAGGGTCAAGGCGCGCTATCCGCGTGCGGACAGGGTGGACTACATCAACATCAGCCCCGTCTATTCGGGCACGACCTACAAATATGTCTGCGCGCCCCTTTGGATCAGCAGCTACCGCTACCGCAAAAAGGATTACGGCTGCGTGGTCAACGGCAGGACGGGCAGGGCATACGGCAAGGCGCCTGTGTCGCCGGTCAAGGCGACGCTGCTCGGCTTGGCGATCGCGGCGGTTGTCGCCGGGATAGCCTATCTCGTCGTCACATATTTGCTGTAAAAACGCTTGCCCCGAACGCGGGGCTGTGCTATAATGACAACAATCCCCACCAAAAAGGTATGAATTGAGTGCGGGATACGGAGGTAACACACTATGAAGATAACAAAGGATATGCTGATCGCGGACGCGCTCAAATGCGGCAACGCCGAAGAGATCGCCAACGTGCTTTTCAGTGTAGGTATGCATTGTCTGGGGTGCGCGCTCGCGCACAACGAGACCGTCGAAGACGCGGCGGCGGTACACGGCGTCGACGTAGACGCGCTTGTGGACAAACTGAACGAAGCGGCGGAGCGTTGAGCCGGTCGTTTCTACGGTCATATCGATCGAACGGCGCGCCGGAAGGCGCGCTTTTTCGTTTCGTTTTACGCGCGGCGAGAGGAATTTTTAGAAAAATTTTGTAAAACCCGTTGACAAGCGGTCAAAACGGGAATATAATATGATTGAACATTTGAAGAAGTGTTCAAGTGAGATAATATGGAAAAGGAACTCGACATAATCGAAAAGGTGAAGAGAGCGCTGCCGTCCGACGACGTGTTGTACGACTTGGCGGATCTGTTCAAGATGTTCGGCGATTCGACTCGCGCGAAGATCCTCGGCTGTTTGAGGCAGGCGGACTTGTGCGTCGGCGAGATCGCGGAGATCTTGGGCATGACGGTGTCGGCGGTGTCGCACCAATTGCGGATATTGCGCGGAGCCAAGCTGGTCAAGGGGACCAAGGCGGGCAAAGAGGTCAAATATTCGCTGGACGACGACCACGTCGTCAAGATCATGGAATACGGGCTCACGCACATCAACGAGGGCAAGTGAGAGCGGGCAAAAAGCCCGTTTTCAAACGACTCAAACTTGAACATTTGCTCAACCGTCCAAGTGTTCAAGCAAAGACAGGAAATAATTTGAATATGCCGCAACAGCGGCGGGAGGACTATATGAAAAAGGTATTCAAGCTTCAAGATCTCGATTGCGCCAATTGCGCGGCGAAGATGGAGCGGCACGTCGCCAAGCTGGACGGCGTCAACTCTGTCAGCATCAGCTTTATGACTCAGCGCATGGCGATCGACGCGGACGAAAGCCGTTTTGACGAGATCATGGACGAGGTCGTCAAGGTGTGCCGCAAGGTGGAGCCGGACTGCCGCATCGTCAGGTGAGGGCGGTATGGACGGCTACAAGATGAGCCGCAAGCAGAGGCGGCAATTGATCCGCATCGTCGTCTGTCTGGCGGCGTTCGCGGTGCTGTTCGCAGTGGACAGGGTGACGGACGGCTGGGCGGCTATGATCCCGGGTCGGTACGGCTGGCTGTTGGCGTTCGGGCTCTATTTGGCGGTATATTTGGCGATAGGGTACGACGTGCTTTGGCGTGCGGTGCGCAACATCGCACACGGACAGGTTTTTGACGAAAACTTTTTGATGTGCATCGCGACTTTGGGCGCGTTCGCCTTGGCGATCTATCGCGGCGCGACGGGCCTGGAGATCGAGGGCTTCGACGAGGCGTGCGCGGTGCTGTTGTTCTATCAGGTGGGCGAGTGGTTCCAGGGCTACGCGACCGGCAAATCGCGCAAGTCCATCTCGGCGCTGATGAACATCCGTCCCGACAGCGCGGACGTGATCAGAGACGGCGAGGTAGTGACGGTAGACCCGTCCGAGGTCAAGGTGGGGGAATTCATCTTGATCGATCCGGGCGAAAAGGTGCCGCTCGACGGCACGATCGCAGAGGGCGCGTCGTCGCTCGACACCAAGGCGTTGACGGGCGAATCGCTTCCGCGCGACGTCGCCGAGGGGGACGCGGTGGTCAGCGGCGCGGTCAACTTGACCTCGCAGCTCAAAGTGCGGGTGGAGAAGGAGTTTTACGATTCGACTGTCGCCAAGATCCTCGACCTTGTCGAGAACGCCGCCGAGCAAAAATCCAAGGCGGAGAACTTCATCACCAAATTCGCGAGATACTACACGCCGGCGGTGGTCGCGGTCGCGTTGCTGTTGGCGGTGATCCCGGGCGCGGTGACGGGCGAGTGGTCGACGTGGGTGTACCGCGCGCTCAGCTTCCTTGTCGTGTCCTGTCCGTGCGCGTTGGTGATCTCGATACCGTTGACCTTCTTTGCGGGTATAGGCGCGGCGTCCAAGCACGGCATTTTGGTCAAGGGTTCCAACTATCTCGAGCGTTTCGACAAGGCGAACATCTTTGTCTTTGACAAGACGGGCACTTTGACGAAGGGCAACTTCGCGGTGACGGCAGTCGTGCCGGAGGGCGGCAGAGAGGAGATATTGCGCCTTGCGGCGAGTGCGGAAAAGGACTCGACTCATCCGATCGCTCGCTCGATCGTCGCCGCCTACGGCAAGGAGCCGGACGGCGGATACACGTTGACCGACGTCGCCGGCGAGGGCATAGCCGCGACGGGCGAGGGCGGCGAGATCTTGTGCGGCAACGCCAAATTGATGAGGGCGCGCGGAATAGCGTTCGAAGAAGTCGACGCGGTCGGCACCGTAGTCTATGTCGCAAAGGACGGCGTCTACAAAGGCGCGCTCGTCATCGAGGACGAGGTCAAGTCCGAGTCTGCCGAGGTGATCGGGGGATTGAACGCGCTCGGCTGCCGCACGGTCATGCTCACCGGCGACAATGCGCGCGTCGCAGACAGCGTCGCGGCAAAGCTGGGCTTGAGCGACGTCAAGTCGTCGCTGCTTCCCGGCGACAAGGTCGGCGAGGTCGAAAAGCTGCTTGCCGCCAAGGGCAAAGGCGACGAATTGTGCTTTGTCGGCGACGGCATAAATGACGCGCCCGTGTTGATGAGAGCCGATATAGGCATAGCGATGGGCGGCGTCGGCAGCGACGCGGCGATCGAGGCTTCGGACATCGTGTTGATGAAGGACGACCTGCGCGGTATCCCCACCGCAAAGCGCATCGCGCGCAAGACGATGGCGATCGTCAAGCAAAACATCGTCTTCGCACTCGCCGTCAAATTCCTCATCCTCATCCTGTCCGCATTCGGCATCACGAACATGTGGTTCGCCGTGTTCGGCGACGTGGGTGTGGCTGTTTTAGCTATTCTCAACGCCATGCGCAATCGCGCTTAGCCGCGGATAGCGGCACATCTTCGCTCCGTTCGGAACGTCTCGTCGGCTGACCGTGTACGTTTTAGTACACTGGGTCGCCGCCTCGCAACCCGAACGGGGCGAATCTGCGCCACTCTTCACGACTAAGCGCGATTGCGTTGTCTGTCATTTGGCGTCGCAAATCTGCACCATTCTGTGCGGTCGAGATGTGCACTTCGTAATTCGAGTCAAAGCGCACGGATAGCGGCACATCTTCGCGGCTAAGCGCGATTGCGTGATCTATCGTTTTGCACGGTCGAGACACGCGCCTCGTAACTTGGGGCAAAGCGCGCGGATAGCGGCAAAGAAATGGGCGGTTTTTTTGATCGCTCTTGCTGCGCAGTTCAAATTGAAAACTTTTCCCGTTTTTGGCAAAAGTTTTCAATTTCGCTTTTTGAACTTGTCGTGATCTTGCCGAAATCTTCATATGCAGTAACGGTTTTTCCGTTTTTACACGAAACTGAAAACTTTTCCTGTTTTTGACAAAAGTTTTCAATTTCGTCTTGACAGCCCTTCTTTTTTGGGGTATACTTGGATCAAGGAGGCAGCTATGGCATTGATACCGCGCAAGCAATACATCGATTGGCTCGAACGTTACCGTGACAAGCAATTGATCAAAGTGGTGACAGGCATGCGCCGTGTCGGCAAGTCCACAATTTTCGATCTGTACATCGAAAAGCTGCTAGCAGACGGCATTCCGAAGGAGAGCGTGATCAAGATCAACTTCGAGGATATGTCAAATGCGTCGCTTTTGGACAAAGACGAGCTTTTTCGCTTTTTGTCGGCGAAAATACGTCCGGGCGAAAAGTTGTATATTTTTCTTGACGAAGTCCAGCACGTCGACGGTTTCGAGAGAGTGGCGGACAGCCTCTTCATTCGTCCCGAGGTCGATCTCTATTTGACGGGCTCGAATGCAAAGTTTTTGTCGTCCGAGATCGCGACGTTGCTCACCGGCCGCTATGTCGAGATCAATGTGCTGCCGTTGTCGCTTGCCGAATATGCCGAGTGGCACGGCGGCACGGACAGGCGTGCGATGTTCATGGATTACATCACCTACGGAGCGCTCCCCGGTGCGTTGATGTTTGAGAAGGGGAGCGCCGAACAGCGAGAATATATCGAAAGCGTCTATCGCACGATCTTGCAAAAGGACGTGCTCAAACGCAACACTTCCGCAAGCCGCGAAGTGGTCGAGGGGATTTTGAATTTTTTGGTCTACAATGTCGGCTGTTTGACGTCTGTCAAGCGCATTGCAGACACTCTCAATTCGAGTGGGATAAAGGTGTCGTACAACACGGTGAGCAGCTATTTTGAGACGCTGCGCGATTGCTTTTTTGTGTTCAAAGCGGACAGATACGACGTTGTCGGCAAAGGGTACTTGCAACTGATCAACAAGTACTATGTGACGGATTTCGGGTTTAAATATTACATTCTCAACAACAGGACGCTCGAATTGTCGCAGATCTTGGAGAATCTCGTGTTTCTCGAGCTCAAACGCCGCCGTTGCAAGGTGGCAACGGGCAAGGTCGAGGACAAAGAAGTCGACTTTGTGGCGCAGGACGGGAAAGGGAATATGTTTTATGTTCAAGTAGCGGTCACCGTGGCGGATGAGGATAAACTTGCGCAGGAACTCCGCCCCTTTGCCTTGATACATGACAATCACCCAAAGTATATCATCACCCTAGACGACATCTTTGTCCGCGATCATGACGGCATATTGACGGTGAACGCGATCGACTTTTTGATGGGCGGAGAGCTGTGAGCGCTCCGCCCGAGAGGGCAGGACGAGGAGAGTGGGCGCAAAATAATACCCAAATCGCGCCGAAATGTTACTTTAATAAAAATTTTACATAAATTTTACATTTCGAAAAAACTTTTTTGCTCAAATCGTTTGACTTAACTTTTTCCTTTTTATATAATCTCAAATGCACGCTGCAAAGGGGTGAAGCATAAGGTTACCGGACGCGGAGAACTTATGCGGACAAATGTCCGAACGATCGGGCGACTAACGGAGGCGGACTGCCCGCCTTTTAAAATTGCGGCGATGCGGAACACACGGCTGCGTGAAAAGCGCGTCGAAAAAAGTTAGGAAAAAGGAGAACGAAAAATGGCAGGACTCATCATCAGGATCAGGCTCAGAGCCTACGATCACAATCTCATCGACGAAGCTGCAAGCAAGATCGTCGAGACCGTCACCAGATGCGGCGTCAAAGTTGGCGGACCCATTCCGCTCCCGACCGAGAAAGAGGTCGTGACGATACTTCGCGCGGTGCACAAGGACAAGGACAGCCGCGAGCAGTTCGAACTGCGCACGCACAAGAGGCTGATCGACATTTACAGCCCGACCAAGGCTGCGATGACCGCGCTGGAGAAGCTCAGCTTGCCCGCAGGTGTGGACATCAAGATCAAATTCTAATAATAGATGATACGGCCGCGCGAGCGGCAGAGAATATCGGAGGTGAACTTTATCTATGAATAAAGCAATCATTGGAAAGAAACTCGGGATGAGCCAAGTCTTCACCGAAGACGGCATAGTGATCCCGGTCACGGTCGTGGAGGCAGGTCCCTGCCCCGTCGTTCAAAAGAAGACCGTGGACAAGGACGGCTACGACGCCGTACAGGTGGCGTTCGGCTCTTACAAGGACGACAAGAGAGCGGACAAGCTGACCAACAAGCCCTTGAAGGGTCACTACGCGAAGGCGGGCGTCAAGCCGATGCGCACTCTCAAAGAGTTCAGGCTGGATGACTGCGCGGCGTACGAAGTTGGCGGCGCGATCACCTGCGACGTGTTCGCGGCGGGCGACAAGGTCGACGTTGTCGGCACCAGCAAGGGTCACGGTTTCACCGGTGCGATCAAGAGATGGAACCAGCATTGCGGACCCATGGCTCACGGTTCCGGTTACCACAGAGGCGTCGGTTCTCTGAGCGCAAACTCGACTCCGTCGAGGGTGTTCAAGAACAAGAAGATGTCCGGACATTGGGGCAACGAGCGCGTCACGGTCCAGAATTTGACCGTGGTCAAGGTCGACAAGGATCGCAACCTGATCCTCGTCAAGGGCGCTGTTCCGGGTCCCAAGGGCGGCACGGTCGTCGTCAAGACGTCCAGCAAGGCGTAAGGAGATCAAGAGATATGGAACTCAACGTATATAACATGAAGGCGAAAGAAGTCGGCAAGATGAGCGTCAGCGACAGCGTGTTCGGCTGCGAATACAACGAAGCTCTCGTGCACCAGGTCGTCGTCGCATATCTCGCCAACCAGAGGCAGGGCAACAAGAGCACTTTGACCCGCAGCGAGGTCAGAGGCGGCGGCAAGAAGCCGTGGCGTCAAAAGGGCACCGGCAGGGCTCGTCAGGGCTCCATCCGCAGCCCGCAATGGACGGGCGGCGGCGTCGTGTTCGCGCCCAAGCAGAGAGATTTCTCTCAAAAGGTCAACAAGAAGATGAAGAGGGCGGCGTTCGTCAGCGCGCTCTCCGCGAGGGTGGCGGACGGCGGTCTGACCGTTGTCGACAAGCTCGAGCTTGCGGAAGCCAAGACCAAGCTGATGGCGGCGGTCCTCAAGAATTTCGCGGTGAACGGCAAGGTTTTGGTCGTCACCGACGCCGATGACGAGAAGGTCTTGAGGGCGAGCGGCAACATCCCCGGCTTGACCGTGACCAACGTCGATCTCGTCAATGTCTACGAGCTTGCCGCCAACGGCAAGTGCATCGTCACCAAGGCGGCGGTCGAAAAGCTCAACGCCAAGTACGGCGCCGAGGAGGTAGCAGAATGAACAAGTACGACATCATCATCAGCCCGATGCTGACCGAGAAGAGTTACGACGGCATACAGGCGAAGAGATACACCTTCAAGGTGGACAAGAGAGCGACCAAGACTCAGATCAAAGTCGCGATCGAGGACATCTTCGGGGTCAAGGTCGAGAAAGTCAACACCGCCAACTATGACGGCAAGAAGAAGCGCATGGGCAGATATGAAGGCATGACTTCTTCGTACAAGAAGGCGATCGTTCAGCTTTCCAAGGACAGCAAGCCCATCGAGTTCTTCGAGAGCTTGTCCTGATAGGAGGAACAGACAATGGCACTTAAGAGATACAATCCGACTTCCGACGGCCGTCGTCACATGACGAGCCTCTCGTACAGCGAGATCACGACCGACAAGCCGGAGAGGAGCCTGCTCGAGAGCAGGAGCAAGACGGGCGGACGCAACGCAAACGGCCGCATCACCGTCAGACACATCGGCGGCGGCAACCGTGCTAAGTACCGCATCGTCGACTTCAAGCGCAACAAGGACGGCGTTCCCGCGAAGGTCGCGTCCATCGAGTACGATCCGTACAGAAGCGCGTTCATCGCCCTTCTCAACTATGCGGACGGCGAGAAGAGATACATCCTGGCTCCGGTCGGACTTCAAGTCGGCGACACCGTGATGAGCGGCGAGGGCGCGGACATCAAGGCGGGCAACGCGTTGCCTCTCGAGAAGATCCCCGTCGGTACCTTGGTCCACAACATCGAGATGCAGCCGGGCAAGGGCGGTCAGATCGCGAGAGCGGCGGGCGGCAGCGCTCAGCTGATGGCGAAAGAGGGCAAGTACGCCACGCTCAGACTCCCCAGCGGTGAGATGAGATACATCCTCGTCAAGTGCCGCGCGACGGTCGGACAGGTGGGCAACCTCGAGCACGAGATCGTCAGCATCGGCAAGGCGGGACGTCATCGTCACATGGGCGTCAGACCGACCGTAAGAGGTGTGGTCATGAACCCGAACGACCACCCGCACGGCGGCGGCGAAGGCAAGTCCCCGATCGGTATGCCCAGCCCTGTGACCCCGTGGGGCGTTCCGACGCTCGGCCACAAGACCAGGCACAAGAACAAGAGCAACAAGATGATCATCAAGCGTATCAACTAATGCGGAGGACAGGAGAATGAGCAGATCTGTTAAGAAAGGGCCTTTCGTCGAAGAGAGGCTGATCAAGAGGATAATCGCCATGAACGAGGCGAACGAAAAGAAGGTCGTCAAGACCTGGTCGCGTTCTTCTACTATCTTCCCCGAGATGGTCGGACACACGATCGCCGTTCATGACGGACGCAAGCATGTTCCCGTCTACATCACCGAGGACATGGTCGGATGCAAGCTGGGCGAGTTCGCTCCCACGCGTACCTTCAAGGGTCACGCGGGCGAGAAGACCACCGGCAAGAAGTAATTTGGAGGAGAGCTGAAATGGCAAAGAGAATAAGAGAAAAAGCCGCGGCGCGCCAAGAGAGCGCGGACAAGCGTCCGAGAGCCGTCGCCAAGTATGTCAGGATCTCTCCCGACAAGGTCAGGGTCGTACTCGATGTCATCCGCGGGGCGGGTTACACCGAGGCGGTCGCGATCCTCAAATCGACTCGCAAGGCGGCTTGCGAACCGTTGCTCAAAGTGTTGAATTCCGCGGCTGCGAACGCCGAGAACAACCTCAACATGAGCAAGGGCGAGCTGTACGTTGCGGAGTGCTATGCCAACGCCGGTCCCATCCTCAAGAGGGTGATGCCCAGGGCGAAGGGCAGCGCTTCGAGGATCAACAAGAGGACCAGCCACATCACCGTCATTCTCGACACGAAAACGGAGGAGAGATAACATGGGTCAGAAAGTCAGCCCCAAGGGCATGAGGATCGGCGTCAACAAGGAATGGGACGCGCAATGGTATGCGGACAAGAAATCCTTCTCCGACTACCTCATCGAGGATCACAAGATCAGAGAGTTCCTCAAGAAGAAGTATTATGATATGTCGCTCAGCCGCATCGCGATCAGCCGCATCAGCTCGGTCGGAGTGTTGACCATCAGCGTCTACACCTCCAAGCCGTCGCTGCTCATCGGCAAGAACGGCGCGGGCGTCAATCAGATGACCGAGGAGGTCAAGAAGATCTCCAAGAGCAAGGAAGTGAGCATCAACGTGTTCGAGGTCAAGAGACCGGACGTGGACGCTCAGCTCGTTGCGGAGAACATCGCCAAAGAGCTCGAGGAGAGGAAGTCTTTCCGCCGCGCGATGAAGTCGGCGATCGGCCGCGCGATGAGAGCGGGCGCCAAGGGAGTCAAGGTCATGGTTTCCGGCAGGCTCGACGGCGCCGAGATCGCGAGAAGCGAAAAGTATCATGAGGGATCCATCCCCCTTCAGACGCTCAGAGCGGATATCGATTACGGCTTTGCGCAGGCGAAGACGACCTTCGGTATCATCGGCGTCAAGACGTGGGTGTACAAGGGTGAGATCCTCGGCAAGACCGCTGTCACAGGCGAAGGAGGAAATGCATAATGTTGATGCCTAAGAGAGTCAAGAGACGTCGCGTTCACCGCGGCAGGATGACGGGCAAGGCGACCAAGGGCAACCGCGTCGCGTACGGCGAGTACGGTTTGATGGCGCTTGAGCCGGGTTGGATCACCTCCAATCAGATCGAGGCTGCCCGTATCGCAATGACCAGATATATCAAGAGAGGCGGCAAGGTGTGGATCGACATCTTCCCCCACAAGCCGATCACGAAGAAGCCTGCCGAGACCCGTATGGGTAGCGGTAAGGGAAGCGTCGAGTATTGGGTGGCGGTCGTCAAGCCGGGCAGAGTGATGTTCGAGATGGCGGGCGTTGCCGAAGAGGTCGCGAGAGAGGCGTTGCGTCTTGCGGGACACAAGCTCCCTGTCAAGTGCAAGTTCGTCAAGGCGGAAGCTGCCGAGCAGAGCGAGGTGAACAACGATGAAAACAACTAATTTTTTCGAAATGACCAACGATGAGTTGCAGGTCAAGCTCGCGGCTTTGAAGCAGGAGCTTTTCGATCTCCGTTTCAAGCACAAGGCGGGCAACCTCGACAACAACAGCAAGATCGCTTCGACCAAGAAGGATATCGCCAGATGCATGACGGTCATTCGTCAGAGAGAGCTCGGCATCAGCGCCGAGCCCGCCAAGGCGGCTAAGAAGACCGCCAAGAAGGCGAAGTGAGGTAAAACATGGAAAGAAATCTCAGGAAGAACAGGGTCGGCGTGGTCGTCAGCGACAAGATGGACAAGACCGTTGTCGTCGCCATCAGGGAGCGCGTCAAGCATCCTCTGTACGGCAAGATCGTCAACAGGACCAAGAAGTTCAAGGCTCACGACGAGCTCAACGAGTGCGGCGTCGGCGACAGAGTTATGATCGCCGAGACCAGACCGCTCAGCAAGGACAAGTGCTGGCGCGTCGTCAAAATAGTGGAAAAGGCTAAATAAGCCGGGAGGAACCGAAATGATACAACCCGAAACAAGACTCAACGTTGCGGACAACTCCGGCGCCAAAGAGATCAAATGCATCAGGGTGCTCGGCGGTTCTTTCCGCAGGAGCGGCAATATCGGTGACGTCATCGTCGCGGCGGTGCAGAGCGCCATCCCCGGCGGCGCCGTCAAGAAGGGCGAGGTCGTCAAGGCGGTCATCGTCAGGACCACCAAGGGCGTCAGAAGGAACGACGGCTCCTACATCAGGTTCGACGACAACGCCGCCGTCATCATCGACAACCAGAAGCAGCCCAGAGGCACCCGTATCTTCGGACCCATCGCAAGAGAGCTTCGCGACAAGGACTACATGAAGATCATCTCCCTTGCGCCCGAGGTCATTTGAGGAGGACAGGACAATGAGTTACAGCATCAAGAAAGGCGACGCGGTCATCGTGATCGCCGGAGAAGATAAAGGCAAGAGCGGACAGGTCGACAAGGTCATCAAGTCGGACGACGGCGCGAGAGTGGTCGTCAGCGGCGCGGGACTCAAGACCGAGAAGCACTTCGTCAAGCCCCGCAGCGGCCGCGAAAAGGGCGGCATCGTCGAGAAGGAGAGGGCGATCGACATCTCCAATGTCATGATCGTTTGCCCCGCCTGCGGCAAGGCAACCAAGGTCGGTCACAGCGTGACGGTCGGAGAGGACGGCAAGGCGAAGAAGGAGCGCGTCTGCAAGAAGTGCGGCGCGAGCCTCGACAACGTCAGCAAGGCCAAGGCTAAGACCGCGGCGAAGAAGACCGCAAAGACAGCTACGAAGTCCAAGACCGCGACCAAGAAGTCTGCGAAGAAGACGGACGAAGAGAGCAAGTAATCGGAGGACCTCAACGTGAAAGAAGAGAGAGTTTACAGAGTTGCGGAGACCTACAAGAAAGAGGCAGTTCCCGCGCTCGTCAAGAAATTCGGATACAAGAACGTCAACGAAGTCCCCAAGCTCGTCAAGATCGTCGTCAACGCCGGCTTCGGAGACATCAAGGACAACAGCAAGAGCATGCAGCTCGCGACCGAGGAGCTCAAGGCGATCACCGGGCAGGCGCCCGTCGCCACGAAGGCGAAGAAGAGCGTCGCGAACTTCAAGGTCAGAGAGGGTCAGGTCATCGGCGCCAAGGTCACGCTCCGCGGTGCGAAGATGTACGACTTCATGGACAAGTTGATCTCGGTCGCGCTGCCGCGCGTCAGGGACTTCAAGGGCGTCCCCGCCGACTCGTTCGACGGCAGAGGCAACTACTCGATGGGCGTCAAGGAGCAATTGATCTTCCCCGAGATCTCCTATGACAAGATCGAGAAGATCAGAGGATTTGACATCTGCTTCGTCACCACGGCGAAGACTGATGCCGAGGCAAAAGAGCTGCTTGCGTTGCTCGGTATGCCTTTCGAGAAATAAGGAGTTACAGATATGGCAAAGAAAGCTATGATCAACAAGCAGCAAAAGGCTCCCAAGTACTCCACGAGGGCGTATACCAGATGCAAGATCTGCGGAAGACCGCACTCCGTATTGAGGAAGTACGGCATTTGCAGGATCTGCTTCAGGAACCTTGCCTACAAGGGCGAGATCCCCGGGGTCAAGAAGGCCAGCTGGTAATTTGGAGGTAGAGATATGAACATCACAGATCCCATCGCCGATATGCTCACCCGTATCCGCAACGGACTGACCGCGAAACACGAGACGGTCGAAGTTCCCTTCTCCAAGATGAAGAAGTCGATCGCCGACATTCTCGTCGAAGAGGGCTACATCAACTCGGTCGAAGTCAAAGAAGACGGCGTCTTCAAGACGATGACGATCGCATTGAAGTACGGTGCGAAGAAAGAGCGCGCAATTACCGGCATCAAGAGAATATCCAAGCCCGGCTTGAGAGTTTACGCTCCGGCGGACAAACTCCCCAAGGTTTTGGGCGGCCTCGGAGTGGCGATCATGTCCACTTCCAAGGGCGTCATGACCGACAAGCAGGCTCGCAAAGAGAACGTAGGCGGCGAAGTGCTCGCGTACGTCTGGTAAGGAGGTCGACATGTCAAGAATAGGAAGAATGCCTCTCGTCATCCCCGCGGGCGTCGAAATTTCGGTCAGCCCCGAGAATGTCGTGACGGTCAAAGGACCCAAGGGGACATTGCAAAGGGCGGTCGACAAGTGCATCTCCGTCAGCATCGACGGCGGCGTGCTCCACTGCACCCGCAGCAGCGAGGAGAAGGAAGTCAAGTCCATGCACGGGCTTTACCGCAAGCTGATCGGCAACATGGTCGAGGGCGTGACCAAGGGATACCAAAAGGCGCTCACGATCAACGGCGTCGGTTACAGGGTGGTCAAGCAAGGAGGCAAGATCGTGCTCAACATCGGATACTCGCACAACATCGAGGTCAACGAAGTTCCCGGCATCACCTTTGATGTCGAGGGCGAAAAGGACATCATCGTCAAGGGTATCGACAACGAGCTCGTCGGTCAGATCGCCGCGAACATCAGGTCGCTGAGGAAGCCCGACCCCTATCACGTCTACGGTATCCGCTACAAGGACGAAGTGGTCGTCCGCAAGGAAGGCAAGAAGGGTACCAAATAAGGAGTGAGCTATGATCAACAAGATAGACAAGAACGCAATCAGACAGAAGAGGCACCAGAGGCTTCGCAACAAGATCTCCGGCACCGCCGAGAGGCCGCGTTTCAACGTGTACAGGAGCACCAACAACATCTCCGTACAGATCATCGACGACGTCAAGGGACACACCCTTGCGGCGTGCTCGACGTTGGACAAGGCGCTTGCGGATCAGATCAAGGGCAAGACCAAGACCGAAGCTGCCGCGATCGTCGGCAAGACGGCTGCGGAGAAGGCGCTCGCGGCGGGCATCACCGAGGTGGTGTTCGACAGAGGCGGATACCTCTACACGGGACGCGTGAAGAGCGTCGCGGACGGCGCGAGAGAAGCCGGCTTGAAGTTTTAATCGGAGGAATGACCAATGGCTAGAAGAGAAAACAGATTCCAGCAAGGCGAGAAGGACGACATCAACAGCAAGCTGATCGCCATCAACCGTGTCACCAAGGTCGTCAAGGGCGGCAAGACGATGAGGTTTTCCGCATTGATCGTCGCCGGTGACGGACAGGGCAGGCTCGGGCTCGGCATGGGCAAGGCTGCTGAAGTTTCCGAGGCGATCAAGAAGGCTACCGCGATCGCGAAGCGCAACATGATCTCCATCTCGACCGTCGGCACGACCATTCCTCACGAGGTCATCGGCGTGTTCGGCAAGGGCAAGGTCATCATGATGCCCGCCGAAGAAGGTACCGGCGTCATCGCGGGCGGACCCGTCAGAGCGGTCCTCGAGGTCGTAGGCATCAAGGACATCCGCACCAAGTCGATCGGCACCAACAACCCGATCAACTGCGTCAAGGCGACGATCGACGCGCTCAAGCAATTGAGGACAGTCGAGCAAGTCGCTGCGCTTCGCGGCAAGACCGTCGAAGAGATCTTGGGCTGAGGAGGACATCATGGACAAGCAGATCAAAGTTACCCTCGTCAAGAGCACGATCGGATGCACCGCAAAGCAAAAGGCGACCGTCGAGGCTCTGGGACTCAAGAAGGTAGGCAGCAGCAAAGTGCTCGCCGACAACGCCTGCACGAAGGGCATGATCAACATCGTCGCTCACCTCGTGAAGGTCGAAGAGGCATAAGGAGTTAGGCTATGAAACTTCACAACATGGCTCCGGCAGTCGGGGCGAAGAAAGAGGCCAGAAGGGTCGGCAGAGGCATCGGGTCCGGCATCGGCAAGACGTCGGGCAAGGGCCACAAGGGACAATGGGCGCGCAGCGGAGGCGGCGTGAGGCCGGGCTTCGAAGGCGGACAGATGCCCTTGACCAGACGCATCCCCAAAAGAGGCTTCAACAACGTGTTCAAAAAGGAATATTCCATCGTCAACGTCGGACAGCTCGAAGTGTTCGCCGAAGGTACGGTGGTGGACGCTGCGGCGCTCGAGGCGGCGGGGATCCTCGCCAAGGTCGAGCATTACGGCGTCAAGGTGCTCGGCGGCGGTCAGCTGACCAAAAAGCTCACCGTCAAGGCCGCCAAGTTCTCTCAATCGGCTAAGGACGCCATCGTCAAAGCGGGCGGCAGCGCAGAGGAGATCTGATCATGTGGCAAACAATCAAAAACGCTTTCGGAGACAAAAGCATCCGCAACAAAATATTCTTTACGCTTGCGATCTTGCTGGTGTACAGGATAGGCTGCTACATCCCCGTCCCCGGTCTTGATTTCGCGGCGGTCTCCGCGGCGATCAACGGCGACGGAGGCAACACGCTGCTCCAAGTCATCAACGTGGTGACGGGCGGCTCTCTCGGAAACGGTACGTTGTTTGCACTCGGCATACTGCCGTTCATCAACAGCTTCATCATCATGCAGTTGTTGACATTGATCATACCCCCGCTCGAAAGGCTCTCCAAGGAGGGCGAAGAGGGCAGGGCGAAGGTGACCCAGATCACCAGATACGTCGCCATTTTGCTCGGCATCGTGCAGGGCATCGGCATCGTCGTGACCTATCACAACTCGGGCGCTATCGAGCCCACGCTCGGCAGCGAAGCCGTCAGCGGCGCGATCATCATCGTGCTCATGACCGCAGGTTCCACTCTCGTCATGTGGCTTTCGGAGCGCATCACGGAGAAGGGCATCGGCAACGGCTCTTCGATGATCATCTTCATCGGTATCGTCTCGTCGTTTGCGACCTCTCTGATCGGCGCGTTCTCGACGCTCGGACAGGAGCCCAACAACATTTGGTACATCCTCGGCTATCTGCTCGTCGTTGTGGTCCTCTTCCTCTTCATCGTGTTCATCGACGGGGCGGAGCGCCGCATCAAGGTCAACTACGCAAAGCAGGTCAAGGGCAACAAGATGTACGGCGGACAGTCGACCTACATCCCGATGAAGGTCAACGGCAGCGGCGTCATGCCCATCATCTTCGCTTCGGCGTTCATGGTGTTCCCGCAGATGATATTGTCCTTCGTACCGCAGGACAACGGCGTCGTGACGTTCTATCTGCAATATCTCGGACCCGGCACACCGGTGTACTACATCGTGATGTTCCTGCTGATCATCTTCTTCGCATACTTCTATGCGCAGATACAGTTCAACCCGGTCGACGTTGCGCGCAACCTGCAGCAATACGGCGGCGTTATCCAGGGTGTGAGGAGCGGCAAGCCGACCAGCGAGTATCTCGCCAAGATCAACCACAGGATCACTTTGTTCGGCGCGCTGTTCCTGTCGATCGTCGCGATCGTACCGACGTTCCTGTTCAACTTGCTCGGAAGTCCGATAGGCATGACCAACGCGTTCAGCGCCACGGGTATGCTGATCATCGTCTCTGTCGCGCTCGAACTCGACAAGCAGCTCGAATCGCAGATCATGATGAGGCACTACAAAGGCTTCCTCAAATAAGGCGATGAAAGGGATAGTTTTATTGGGTGCGCCCGGCGCAGGCAAGGGCACACAGGCAAAATTGATAGCAAGCAGGTATGCTCTCCCGCACATCTCTACGGGAGACATCCTGCGGGCGAACATAAAGGGCGGCACGGAGCTTGGCAAACTCGCGAAGAGCTACATCGACGCGGGCAAGCTGGTGCCGGACGAGGTCGTCGTCGCGATCGTAAAGGATCGTCTTTCTCAGCCCGACTGCAAGGAGGGATTCTTGCTCGACGGCTTCCCGAGGACGGTCGTCCAAGCCGAGGCTTTGGACAAATTCGCGACGGTGACTCACGCGATCGACATCGAGGTCGACGCGGACGAGGTAGTGGGGCGCATCGCAGGCAGGCGCATGTGCGCGTGCGGCGAGAGCTATCACATCTCGACTCATCCTTCACAGGTCTGCGACAAGTGCGGCGGCGCGCTCTATCAGCGCGACGACGACAAAGAAGAGACGGTCGCCGCGAGGCTCGAGGTCTACTTCGCCCAGACCGCTCCGCTCATCGACTACTACGCCGCCAAGGGCGTGCTGAGGTCGGTCGACGGGATGAAGAGCGTGGACGAGGTGTTCGCCTCGATCGAGAAGGTGCTCGACTGATGGTCACGATCAAGACCGCCGAAGAGATCGCGCTGATGCGCAAGGCGAACCAAATCGTTCGCGACACCCTTCTCGCGGTGGAAGAAAAGATCAAGGCGGGCATGACGACCGCGCAGGTGGACAGGATCGTACACGACTACATCACCAAATGCGGCGCGACGCCTTCCTTCCTCGGCTACGAGGGCTATCCGGCGTCGGCGTGCGTGTCGATCGACGAAGAGGTCGTGCACGGCATCCCGGACGCGGAGAGGCGCATCGAAGAGGGGCAGATCGTCAGCGTGGACGTGGGCAGCATCTACAAGGGCTACAACGGAGATGCGGCGCGCACGTTTGCGATAGGCGAGATAAGCGCCGAGAAGAGACGCTTGATCGACGTGACCAAGCAGAGCTTTTTCGAGGGCGTCAAGGTGCTCAAAGCGGGCGTCAGGCTGGGCGATCTCGGACATGCGATACAGAGCTATGTCGAGGCAAACGGCTTTTCGGTGGTGAGGGCGCTGTGCGGACACGGCATCGGCACCGACATGCACGAAGATCCCGAGGTGCTCAATTTCGGCAAACCGGGTCACGGGCTCAGGCTCAAAGCGGGCATGACCATCGCGATCGAACCGATGGTCAACGCCGGGACCTATCAGGTATACATGCGGGACAACGGCTGGACGGTCGTGACCGCGGACGGCAGACCGTCGGCTCATTACGAGAACACGGTCGCGATCACCGAAGACGGCGTGGAGATACTCTCGCTATGAAGAAGTCCAACCAGAGGCTCGAGGTCGGCGACGTCGCCGTATCGAGGGCGGGGCACGACGCGGGCAGGTACTATTTGGTCGTTGCGGAGACGGGCGAAGATTTCGTGCTGGTCTGCGACGGCAGGTACCGCAAGACGGACGACCCCAAGGTCAAGAGACGCAAGCATCTCGTCTTTGTCGCAAAGGCAGGGGCGGACATCGGAGCGGATGACAAGGCGATAGCCGCCGCGCTCCGACAATACAGCTCATCGGAGGAGTAATGTCAAAGGAAGACTTGATCGAAGCTGAGGGAGCGGTGATAGAAGTGCTCCCCAACACCAGGTTCCGGATAAGGTTGACCAACGGTCACGAGATCATTGCCTATCTGTCCGGCAAACTTCGCAAGAACTACATAAAGATCCTCGAAGGGGACACCGTGAGGGTCGAGATCAGCCCGTACGATCTTACCAAGGGCAGGATCGTGTGGCGCAACAAGAATTGATAACAACTCGGAGGAACAAAAATGAAAGTCAGACCTTCTGTAAAACCTATCTGCGACAAGTGCAGGGTGATCAAGAGAGACGGCAAAGTGATGGTCATCTGCTCCAAGTACAAAAAGCACAAGCAGAGACAGGGCTGAAAAACAGCTCTCATTTTGTTGCCATTATGTCGCAAATGTGATATAATGCACAAGCTAAAAGTCTATTACACGAGAGGGAGCGGCTGGACAGACGGCCTCATTCTACCTACTACGGGCAGTCTGTTTTCCCGGATCGTCTAATAAAAAACATCGGAGGTATATCAATGGCTCGTATTGCCGGCGTGGATTTACCGCGCGAAAAGAGAGTGGAGATCGGTCTCACCTATATCTATGGTATAGGCAGGGTCACTTCCAACAAGATCCTTGAGGCGACCGGTATCGATCCGGACACCCGCGTCAGAGATCTTACGGAAGACCAGGTAGGCAAGATCCGTGAGTACATCGACCACAACCTGAGCGTCGAAGGCGATCTCAAGAGAGAGGTCAAGCTCAACATCAAGAGATTGACCGAGATCGGATGCTACAGAGGCATCAGACACCGCAAGGGACTGCCCGTCAGAGGACAGAACACCAAGCAGAACGCTCGCACCAGAAAGGGACCGAAGAAGACGGTCAGCCGCAAAAAGAAGTAAGGAGCATAGGTTATGGCAGTCAAGAAAAACGTTACGACAAAGAAGCGCAATGTCAACAAGCGTCGTGTCGAGAACGGAGCGGCGCATATCCACGCTTCCTTCAACAACACGATCGTTACGATCACCGACTTGCAGGGCAACGCTATCAGCTGGTCCAGCAGCGGCAAGCTCAAATTGAGAGGTTCCAAAAAGTCCACCGCGTTTGCGGCTCAGCTCGTGTCCGAGGACGCGGCGAAGGTCGCCTACGACAGCGGTCTGAGGACTGTGGAAGTCTATGTCAAAGGCCCCGGCGCGGGACGCGAGTCCGCGATCAGAGCGCTCGAGGCAGTGGGACTCAAGGTCACGCTCATCAAAGACGTGTCCCCCATCCCCCACAACGGATGCCGTCCGCCCAAGCGCAGAAGGCTTTGATCGGGAGGTAATATATGGCAAGATACAGAGGACCCGTACTCAAGAGATGCAGGGCTTTGGGCATTTCCTCCGCCGAGCTCGGACAGAACAAGACGTCCGTCAGGTTCACCAAGGAAGCCAAAGTGTCGCGCAAGAAGGCGAGCGACTACTCGATGCAGCTCAAAGAGAAGCAAAAGGTCAAATTCATCTACGGAGTTTTGGAGAAGCAGTTCAGAAGCTACTACGAGAAGGCTTCCAGACAGCGCGGCGTCACCGGCGAGAACATGCTCGTCATGCTCGAGAGCAGGCTTGACAACGTCGTGTTCCGCATGACGATCGGCAAGACCAGAGGTCAGGCGAGACAGCTCGTCAACCACGGCTTGATCACCGTCAACGGCAAGCGCGTCAACATCCCCTCCTACCTTGTGAAGAAGGGCGACGTCATCGCCGTCAAGGAAAACAAAAAGGACAAGAAAGTGTTCGAAGACCTCAAAGCCGGCAAGTCGCTCGGTCTCCCCAAGTGGCTCGAGTTCGACAATGAGACGCTGACCGGCAAGGTCGTCGAGCTGCCGACGAGAGAGGACATCGATCCGAGCATCGCAGAGCACCTCATCGTCGAGTTGTATTCCAAGTAACGGCACGGTCGTTCAGGAGGTAGATAATGATAGAGATTCAGAAGCCGAAGATCGAGTGCGTGGACGTAGTCGACGGCAGAGAGATGAAGTTCGTCGTCGAGCCGCTCGAACGCGGGTTCGGCACGACCATCGGCAATGCGCTCCGCAGGATATTGCTCAGCGCGCTGCCCGGTGCGGCTCCCGTCAGCATCAAGATCGAAGGCGTAAGGCATGAGTTCAGTTCCATCCCCGGCGTCAAGGAGGATGTGACCGAGATCATCCTCAACATCAAAGGGCTTGCGGTCAAGGCTCACAGCGATTCCGCGGAGTTCAGACAGGTCGCCAAGCTGCGCAAGAGCACCGCGGGCGTCGTCACCGCCGCGGACATCGAGCACAGCTCGGAGATCGAGATCCTCAACCCCGACATGTACATCTGCACGCTTGACGAAGGCGCGGTCCTCAACATGGACATCACCATCGGCAACGGCAGAGGCTATGTTCCGGCTGCCGCGAACAAGGATGAGACTCAGCCCATCGGCTACATCCCGATCGATTCCATCTTCACTCCGGTGGAGAGCGCGAGCTACACGGTCGAGAGCACCAGGCTCGGACAGAACATCAACTACGACAAGCTGACCGTCAACGTGTCGACCAACGGCACTTGCACGCCGCGCGAGGTGATCTCGCTCGCGGCAAAGATCCTCGAAGATCACATCTCGCTGTTCGTCAACCTCGTCGACACGATGAAGGACAGAGAGATCCTGATCAGCCAGGATGACGAGAAAGCTCACAAGAAGCTCGAGATGAGCATTGAGGATCTGGACCTTTCCGTCCGTTCCTACAACTGCTTGAAGAGAGCGGGAATACACACGGTGCAGGATCTGACCAAGAAGACCGAAGAGGAGATGCTCAAGGTGCGTAACCTCGGCAAGAAGTCCCTCGACGAGGTCATCAAGAAGATCAGAGATCTGGGATTCGACCTGCGCAACAAAGACGAATAAAGGAGGCTATCATGAAGAAATTGGGCAGGACTGCCGAGCAGAGAATGGCTATGATCCGTACGCAGGCTTCCGAATTGCTTTGGAACGGTCGTCTCGAGACCACCGTCGACAGAGCCAAAGAGGTGAGCAGATTCGCCGAGAAGATGCTGACCCTCGCGATCAACTCGTACGAAGATACCAGGACCGTCCAAAAGGAGAAGGTCCAAAAGGGCAAGGACAAAGAGGAGAAGGTCGTCGTCGACGTCGTCGTCGACGGACCGGTCAAGCTCGCCGCAAGACGCGCGATCATGGCTAACCTTCGCGACCTCAAACCCCTCAAGAACGAAAAGGAGAGCAAGGGCGACTACAACGCTCGTCTCAGAGCTGTCAAGCATCCCCTCGTGGAGAAGCTGTTCAGAGAGTACGCTCCCTTCTACGCCGACCGCGCTGCAAAGAGCGGTCAAAAGGGCGGCTACACCCGCGTGATCAAACTCGGTCAAAGACGCGGCGACGGCGCGGAAGTCGCGATCGTCGAGCTGGTCAAGTAACCCTTTCGTTCACATTTCGCCCCGTCGTTGCCTTGGGTAGCGGCGGGGTATTTTTTTGCGGCAGATGCCTGCGCTCGGTCAACAGCGCTCGCATCGGAGGGCATCGGATATGACCAAGCAAGTCGCGATCGTTCGGTGGACGTCGGGCGCCTCTTCATCACGCTCAAAACGCCGTCTCGGCAGTGGAGGGCGAAAAGCCGCGCAAGTTTTCCGAAAAAATCGACGCGCAAACTTGACAAAAATTACACGTTTCTTAAAGCCGAAAAAGTCGCCTCTTTTCGCGGTCTTTTCGTCTTGGCGGTTGTCAAGAGTTCGCGCCGACTTTTTTCAAGGCGGCTGTGCATCGCCTTGGCGCAGTTGCCGTTTGTCCCCGAAAATCGTTGACACAAGACGGGCTTCGCGATAAAATAAATATAGACTATAAGAGGTGGTTTTGTTGATATGTCAGTAATTTCGATAGTCGGTTTCGTGGTGCTCGGTCTTTGCATTTTGCTGGGCATTTGGAAGGGCATGATCCGCATGCTGCTCAACGTGCTCGTCATCGGTCTTGCGATCGCCGCCGCTTCGCTCGGCGTCAATCCCATCCGTGAGGCGCTCGCCGAGCAGGATTACTTTGGGCAGGAGTGGCTCGAGACAGTGCTTTCGGGCAATTTCGCGTTCGTCATCGTGTTCTTTGTCGTGCTCGTTCTCGGCTTGATCGTCAAGGCGATCATCATGCACTTCGTCAACAAGGACGGAGGCAAGATCAAGGGCGCGTTTCAGGCAGTCAACCGCATTTTGGGCGGCGTGCTCGGCGCGGGCATAGGCTTTTTGGCATTCGGCTTCATCTTGATGTGCTACACCTCGATCGTAGCCGTGCTCGAATATGAAGGCGACATGGACGCAGCGATAGCGTCGCTCGACAGCATCTCCGCGTGGATGATGAACAACAACGTCTTCCAAAAGATCGTCGATGCCTTGACAGGCGCCAAGGACGCCGTCCAAGACGCGGCAGAAGGTGCGGCGGCAATGCTGCGTTGAAGCAAACGACATTACTTGTTGCGGCGAGTGCGATTTGCGCTCGCCGCAATTTTTTCGCTCTTTCGCACTCAACGCCTCAAATCGGCGGAGTTTTGTGTGAAACGCTATCGACAGCCGACAAACATCGACAAAGGGCGACAAACATCGACAACACTCGATCCAACAAAGTCCGCAGGCTCGGCACAGAACTTTGCTCGCCTCGACAAATGTTGACAAAGCCCGACAAAACAGACATCCAAGCACAGCGACACTCTTTGCCTCATTTCACACTTCAACAAATGGCGACAGACATCGACAAGAACGGCGACCAAAACTAAAACTCGGTTGCGCCGGGCTTGAGACATTCGCCTATCGACACGATCCGACAAACAACGACAAAAGCCGACAAGCATCGACAAAAAGCGGCAGCGATCGCGCAAAACGCGCGGCAACACTTGCATTTTTGCCTCAAATTGAAATTCTTGGGAATTTACCATTGACTTTCTTGGGATTTTTTCATTGACTTTCTTGGGGGTGGAGCATATTGACATTCTTGGGAAGTTTTCATTGACACTATCGGTGGTCTTCGTAGACGTTCTTTGGAGTGAAATATTGTCATTTTTCTGAAATCGTGCGCCAAGCAAAAACGATGACGAAAGGTATGTCGCACGGTGATAAAAAGGTGGAGCGAAGGGGTGATATTGTTCGGTAGCCGAACAAAAATTTGCACAAAAATTTGCAATTTTCGGCGGTGGGTTTGTCGCTTTGCGACAAAAAGATATAATTCCGCGAACTTTTGAGCGGAGAGCGGCAAAAAAAGTGACACTTAACCTTGAAATCGAGCAAAGCGTGTGTTATAATGGTGGCGACAAGGAGGTTTGGAATGAAAAAATTATGGTTGATACTCATCACGATCACATTGGTGCTCGCGCTTTGCGGCACGGTCTTTGCATGCGGCGACAACACCGATCCGAACAACGGGGGAGGGGGCGAACCGCCCGAAGCGTCGGACACTTTGCCGCAATTTGACGGCGAAAAGACGGATCTCGGCAAGGAGGACGTCAAGGAGCAGATCAGGGATATGATCCTGGACGGGCTGGAAGTCCCCGGCATTGTCGAGCCGGGCGACGGCGAGGCGCTCACGCAGGAAGAGGCGCTCGAACAGCTCGAACAGCTTTTCGCGGTGACGGAAAGCGTGCAGGCGTTCAGGGCTGCCGACGTCACCGACGAAAAGTATAACGCATACAAGAAGTCGTGCGAGGACGCGGGCATGACCTATGCCGGCGAGTATAACGTCGAGGGCACGATCTACACCGCGTACACGGGCAAGAACTCGATGACTTTCATCATCCGCAAGGGCACGGAAATGATCGCCGCAACCGTTGTGATGAAGCCGGACGAGCAGGTCGTGTACGAAATGCCGGCGGACGAAGTGTGGGCGCGCTTCGGGCTTTCGGGCATGAAACAGCCGGCAAACAGCCGCATCATCGGCGTCGAAGAGGATAAAAACGGCGCATATCTGTCGGTGGAATTCGAGTTCGATTCCGCGTCGAAGCCGTCTTTCGACAGCGTTGTCGCGTTCTGCAAAGGCAAAGGCTTTACGCTTGCCGAGGATTCGCGCCATGAGTCGGACGACGGCCACGAACGCGATATATGGCGGTGCAGCACGATCATAGACGAAGAGGTGTTCGAGTGCTATGTCGATTACATCGCCGCCACGGATATGACTGCGTCGCGCTCTTGGTGGACGCTTTACATACGGGTCGCCAACACGGCTGCCGAAAACGAGACGTCTTTCGCCGACGGATACGAAAGCGCGACCTATTTTGTCAAATACGAGAGGACGTACAACCTCTATGAGGACAAGGACGAAGACAAGCAAGAGAGCACGGTGACCTATGTCGGCGTCGAAGTCGCCACGTTCGGAGCCGCCGGGGCGGCGTACGGCGACGTCTTCTCGAGCGACGAAGTCTCGTACGACTCGATCAAGTCGGCACAATGGAAGCTCGACTACGAGACCTATCTTTGGCTGTTCGACAAGTCGACGCGCGACAACTACACCGTCGACATGATGCGCAAGCGCCTCGGCGAGAGACGCGAACTCGACGTGGTGAGCGACTATACCGTCACAAGACTCGATTATGCGCAGGCTAATTACATGGGGTCGCGCAACCGCGTTAAGACGGGCGAGACAAAGACGATCGCGGGCTTTGAATGCGAAAAATACACCGCAGACGTGCACGTCAACGGCGACGGCGAAGAGGACATCGTCTGGACCGCCGAATTTTGGATCGACAAAGCGACGGGGCTCGTGCTCGAATACAGCGGCAGAGACAGCTGGGACGACCCCTCGTCCACGCTCAGATGCAGCCTCGTATCGGTCGAAGAGGGCGACCATGTCGGCGAGTTGCTCGCTCTGCCCCTTGTCGGGCAATTGCAGGCTCAAATGCCCGTCGACGAGATGAAAGAGGCGTTCGGCTTGGACGAAATGCCCTTTGACGGCATTGACGGCGCGGAAGGCTGGTATGTCGACGTCGAGCAAGTCGAAGACGGAGTCTACGCCGATCGCTTCTACGTCTACGGCGTGGACGACGATGAGCTTGCGGCGTTCGGCGAAAAGCTTGTCGCAGACGGCTGGCGTGATTACGGCTATGGCGAGTGGGTCTATGACGACGGCGGCGTCAACGGCGCGAAATACGATCAATATCGCGTGTTCGTCTCCGAGCAAGGCGCCGGCACCATCGAGGACAGACACGACGGCAGAGAAGTGACGATCTCCGTGACTCAAAAATCCCTGCCCGTGTTCATTTATGCCGCTCAACCGCTCGTCGTGAGAATGGATGTTGAGGACATCTTTGACGAAAACGTCACTCACAAATACACCGTCCGCGCCGACGAGGAGTACATCGTCGTTACTCGCGACGAAATGGTGAACATATACCGACGCGCCGACGGCGGCATGCTGGTCGAGACGGATGCGGACGGCTTGCCCTATCCCGACGCGGTCGCGATCGCTCCGGCGGAGTTTTGCAGCTTCTACGACGAGGTGTTGGAATGGATGACGCCGTCCCATTACGGCTCGTTCGACGGCGTCGCCGAGGATGGCGGACCGCTGTGGACGGGCGAGGGCAGCGACGTCGTCGCAGGCAGAGATGTCGTCAAGCTGCGCAATGGATATGTGACGTTGTGGTACGACGAAGAGCTCGACCTCGTGTTAAAGCGCGAATACAGCGAGGGCGTGCAGGGCGCGGAGGTCACCTACTACGGCGAGCCGGGGCAGGCATTCCCCGACGACAGACCGCAGCTTGAGACGGACGCGTTTGTTTGGGGCATGGATACGGCGATCGCAAACGGCGCGATCTCGTGGGAAGCGCCCGAGGGCTACGCGGAGGCAAACTTCGACGACATCACCTATTTGACCGACCAAAACGTCTCCACCGAGGCAATCGAGGCGTATCGAGCCGCGATCAAAGAATATGCGGACGTCGTTTCGGTCTCTGAGAGCGAAGGTGCGTGGAACGCCGTCTACGCGACGGGCAAGTACGTTGTAAGGATCGACGCGGCATATTACGACGTGGAGGACATGGAGGAATACGGCGACGTATGGCGCGTCACGATCTTCGAGTATGCGCTCAAAACGAGCGCCGAGGAATTCTTCGGCATAGAGTGGGGCGCGCAGACGGCAAGCGTCGCCCAAAAGCTGGGCGAAGGCAAATACGGCTACACTCAATCCGTGTCGGGCGAATGGGGCGAAGAGGAAAAGCCGAGCGAGGACTTGCCGACAATCGACTTTGACAAAGACGGCAATATGGTGAGCGCGAACGGCGAGCTGTATGTGTTCGGCGGACAGAGCGCGAAAGTGTACAGCGGGCTTGCCGACTTCGCAGGCTTGCAATTCGTCTATTCGGTCGGCGAATATGCCGGCACTGCGGAGAGCGTCGTCGACAACTCGCTGCTTGCTGCGTTGAGCACCGTCTTCGATACCTCGAAGATGACGAATGCCGGCACCGAGGTTGTGAACGGCGTGGCTTGCGACAAGTACACGGGAACAGCCAAGTTCAGAGGCGTAGAGAGCGAGTATACGATCTGGGTGAAAGACGGCGTGACCTACCGCTACACGGGACCTGCGCTCGGCGGAGATTTCGGCTATGTCGAGACGATGACTTGCGAATTGAAGTTCGAGGACGTTGAGGTCACGTTGACCGCTCCCGAAAACGAAGAGGACTTGATCGTCATCGCCGGCGAAAAAACGGCGGCGGAATGGGACAACAGGCTGTGGCTGAACGGCGCGACGCTTGAAGGCTTCAAGTCGTACAACATCGACTATGTCACCGACACCGCAATGCGCATCAGCTTCACCTTTGACGGCGAGACGCGTCCGTCATGGTCGTACAATGGTCAAACGGGCGAGATCGACGGCGCGGACGACGAGATCGTGCTTGGCGGCATGACTCAATCGTTTTGGGCGCAAGAGATTTGGAACGAGCCCGAGAGCGTAGTCGGCGAGGACGGCAGCGAGGTGATCGAGAGCGAAAAGAAAGTGATCGGCTGGGAGGTCTTTATGCTATTTGAATTGACCGAAAAGAATGCTTGACGATCAAAACGCACAGACGAGGCGGAGCACAGGTGTGTCTGCGTTCCGCCTCTGTTACGCGCAAGGGGAAAAACAGGGGCAAAAAGAGGTTTTGGTTGAAAGGGGAGAGGTGAACGGAAAATGTATCACGGGGTTGCATGTCGCAAACTAAGGGAGAAAAATTTGCGTGCTTGTTTGATACGGCAATGCTTGCGACGCGCCGTTCATCGAGTTGTCGGGCGCGTGCTGATTTTTCGTCAAGCGGCGGGTGCATGCCCCGTTCTGTCAAGTCATCAGAGTTTGCAACACTTGTCGCAACTGTAGTGTTCGTCGCGAGAAAGGATATATTTCTCTTTCCCAAGATCGTAGAAGTCCAGCAACCTTTTTGTCTCTTCTTCCGTAATGCAGCGATCAAGATACAAAAGATATTGTCCTCTCTTCACGTCGAATAACAGCCTGCCGCGCGGATATGTCGCAAAATCCGCGTACGGAAACCGATTTTTGCTCAATTTGTCCCACATGGCAAAATGCGAATGAGGGTAGTCGATAAAATCGCCCTGTTTTTGCTCTTCAAAGATATAATCGTACCTGTCCGCGATCATTTCGCCGCGGACAAACCAAAAGATTCCTGTTTTGATTGTCATCTTATACCTCTCCGTGTACGAATATTGTTTCTTTCGGATCGACCGCGTCGATGAGTTTTTGAATTGCGTCGCCGTCGGCATGTCCGGATGTATGCAAGGTGTAAATCGGACAATTCCGCCGTTCAAAGATCCCGAGCAATCGTTTTATATCCTCTTTTTCGCGGTAGCCGCTCCACATTGAATAAAAAATTCCGTAAAATATTTGCTCTCGTCCGAGAACCATCTCGTCCCTCGGTACGTCCTGTTGAAAAGATCTACGTCAAATTTTGTGCTGTTCATCTCCTTTCACAATCCATAAATACTAACATCATATTTCAAACAAAAAGTCAAGCATTTTCATAGGTAATATGGAATATTCATCTTGCGAAGCGAAAACGGCGTCCGTAAGAATTGAGATCGAGCAAATCGACGGCATCGCGTTTTGAGAGAAGGAACGGGCATATGCGTGAAAAGCGCGTGTCCGTATTTTTTGTCGGGATGAGGGGCGCGGCGGAGGATGAAAATTTTACGAAAAAACCTCGTAAAAACAAAAATCAAAGGAAGTGGGGAAAGGGGACTTTGAGAACGAAGAGGGATAACAGAGGCGAAAAAGGCGCGGTTGGGGATAACGGCAAAACGATTATTGTTATATTTTTAGAATTAACATTTCAACCGCATTTCAAACATCTTTCATAAACCTGTCAAAAGGCGGAATACGGGTTATTTTTTGGTTAAAGAAAATGAAAAAATAGCCGTTGAAAATATTTGACTTTTCGCAGTGGTTGTATTAGAATAAAAACGAAAAGTTGATATAACCAAAAGTATCGAAGCCGGCGCCGTCGAAAGGAGCGCGTTCGGCGGAGCGAATCAGGAGGTAAGCGAGGCAAAAATGAACGATACATTGTGGGCGATCTATATCGGCGTGCTGTGCCTTGTGGCGCTGCTTGCCGCGATCTGGCTGGTCATAGAGGTGATCGTCAGAAAGCGCAAGGAAAGGCTCGCCGGAGGGATCTATGAATTGGACGGCAAGCTGTACAAGCTGGTGCCGTACGAGCAGGAGGAAGAGGCGCCTCAGCCCGAGCCGGCAGAAGATGCGGCGGCGGAGGAAGAGGAGGCGGAGCCGCTGCCCGAGCCTCAATCGGAGCAGTTGCCCGAGCCGGAGAGCGAGCCCGCCGCGGCGGCGGACCCCAACGCGGTGGTGCTGCCCGAGGATGCGGTCGTGCTCAGGGTCAAGAACACGTTGACCTACGACGAGGCGTATGCGGAGCTGTCGGGAGAGGAGCAGCGCAGGGTGGACGACATCCTGGCGTTCGCCATGTCGAAGGACAAGGCGGCGAAGAAGACGCAGTCCAAGACCGCAGCCACGGTGTCGCTGGGCAGAAATCAATTGGTGCGCATAGCGATCCGCAAGGGCGGCATTTTGGCGCGCATCACCGTCCCCAACGACGAGCTGTCTGCGTATGCGGACGTGTCAAAGACGAAGATCAAGGCAAAGCCCATCGACATCAAGGTGGACGCGCCCGAGACGGTCGGCACGGTCAAGGACTTGATCGATCTGACCTACAAGGGCATTTTGGATGAGCGCGAGCGCAAAAAGCAATTGCAAAGAGAGCGCAGGCGCGCAAAGCAGACAGCTGCAAACGATGACAAAGGAGGCAGGAAATGATAGGTTTGAAGAGTTCGCAAAAGATCGCAATTTGCGTGATGGTGCTGTGCGTCGTGCTCGCCGCCGCGATGATGACGACATACGCGCTCTTTTCGGACGGAAAGACGGCGGAGAATCACATCGCCGCAGGTTCGCTCAAGATCGAGCTTGAGCAAACGGCAATGACGGGCAACGCGCTCGCCGCGGACGGCACGATGACCGAATACGACGGCTTTGTCGGTCCCGTCGATCTGACGGAGTCGGACGCGCCGGTGTTCGAGCTGGAAAACATCTGCCCGACGCTGTGGCGCGAGGCGACGTTCGAGATAGGCAAGGGCGTGTCGACGGTCGCGTTCGACAGCTCGGTGACCGTCTTGAAGCCGGTCGCGGGGGACGCCGCGTCCGAGGCGCTGCTGTCGCAATTGAAGGTGACGGTGTCGTCCGGCGACGGGTTTGCGGACGTGACGACGTTCATGTTGAGCGAAGTCGGCGACGAGGGCAAAAAGGTAGACCTCGGCACAACGCTGCTCACCGACAGCGCGCCCAAGCAATTCAAGATCAAGGTGGAGTTTGTCGACAGCGACGACAACAACGCCGCGATGACGGGAAGCGTGTCCTTTGACATCGTCGTCCTCGCGACTCAATCGATCGAATAACGGGAGACAGAGATATGAAAACGAAATCATTGCGTAACAGTATCATTGCGATGAGCGTATGCATCGTGCTGTGCACCGCGATGCTGATCGGCGCGACCTATGCGTGGTTCACCGACGGCGCAACCAACAGCGGCAACGTCATCACCGCAGGCACGCTCAAGATCGACGCGTTCGCCTATGACGCCGTGGATACGGAGCAGGGCGGCATGAGCGTGACGATCGCAGAGGGCGACGTGACGGGCACGTTCAACTTTGAGAGCGAAGGGCAAAACCTCAAAGAGGACACGACCCCGATCATAGACAATGTGACGATCGAGCCGGGCGACACCGAGGCGTATGCGAGATTGGTCGAAGTGGTCAACAACGGCAACCTCGACGCCAAAGTCAAGCTGCACTTCGACGTGACCGAGGACGGCCTCGCCGGCGCGCTGTGGTTCGACTTCGTCCAAGTCGACGACGAGGGCATTGTCGTCGGCAAGATGACCAAGCGCCCGATGAGCACGTTGAGCGCCCTCGCCGAAAAAGCCGAGTTCGTCGTCGCCGCAGGGAAGAGCCTCAAATATGTGTTCCTCTTCGGCATGAACGACCCCGACACCGTCGGCAACGAGTTCCAGGGCAAGAGCTTCGGAATGGACGTCGTCGTGCTCGCTTCGCAAAACGTCGAAGGGGCGGAGTATGCAGAATATGTCGTCGAGAGCGCGGACGAGATGACCGCGGCGCTCGCGGAGGGCGGCAGCATCAAATTGGCGGCGGATATCGAGTTGCAATCCATCCCTGTCGCCGAAGACGGCGTCAAAATCGACCTTGCCGGCAAAAAGCTGGTGCTGAGCGGCACGCCGTTGACGAGAGCGGCGCAGGGGTACAGAGATACAAAGATCGCCAATGGGCAGACGCTTGAGATCGTCGGCGGCACTGTCGAACTGAAAGGCAACGACTTCCAGACAAGCGCGCTTTCGATCGAGGGCGGTAAGCTTGTGCTCGACGACGTCGACTTGATCTCGGCAGGCACCGCGATCACCGTGATCGGCAACGGTTCCGAACTCGTGGTCAAGGACAGCACGATCAATACCACCGACTACGGCTGCTGCGTATCCACCAATGCGAGCGGCGCGGAAAACTATCCCATTGACATCACGATCGACAATTCCGAACTTGTCTGCGCGTATGTGGACGGCTGGACAAGCGTCGGCGTGTTGATGAATGTGCCGGGCAAACTCAATATGAAAGACAGCACCGTCAAGGGCGGCCTTTCGGCTGTGGTCGTGCGCGGCGGAGACGCGGTGCTTGAAAATTGTACGCTGGAAAGACCATATACCCCGATCAACTTCGGCAATCTCGGCCCCGAGTCCAATTACAACATGAACGAAAATTGGGGCAGCGGCAACGACTTGCCGCTTTCGACCTTGCTGGTCGGCAATCGCAGCACGTCCTATCAATATGCGACCAATGTCGAGTTGATCGGCTGCACGATCACAGCGGCGGCGGAAGGCGCAAAGACCGTCTATGTCTACGGCAACGCGACCGAGGAGATCGGTGCGAGCCTGACCTATGACAGCGCGACGGTCATCACCCCGGCGGACAAGAGCATCGAGCCCGTCATCGTCGGCGGCGGCTATGTGACCGTAAACGGCGAAGTGGTATCGCAATGACAACAGAACAATAAAAGGAGAAAGATATGAAGACAAAATCGTTGAAAACAAGCATCGCGGCAAGCGTCGTATGCATCTTGCTGTGCGCGGCGATGTTGGTCGGCGCGACCTATGCGTGGTTCACCGACGGCGCAACCAACAGCGGCAACGTCATCACGACCGGTACGCTCAAGATCGACGCGTTTGCCTATGACACCGTCGACGAGGCGCAAGAAAACGGCACGACCGTGACCCTCGACGGCGCGGTGAGCGGCACCTTCAACTTCGCGAGCGAAGGTCAAAACCTCAAGACGGACACCACCCCGATCATCAACGACGTGGTCATCGCGCCCGGCGACACCGAGGCGTACGCCAAGCTGGTCGAGGTCAAGAACGTCGGCAGCCTCGCCGCCAAAGTCAAGCTCAACTTCGAGATCACCGACAGCGGCCTCGCGGACGCGCTGTGGTTCGACTTCGTCGGCATCAACGAGAGCGGCACCGTCACAGGGGAGATCGAAAAGCGCGATATGGCGTTGATCGAGCAGCTCGGTCAAGCCAAGGAGTTCGTCATCGAGCCCGAACAAAATTTGAGATATGTGTTCATCTTCGGCATGAACGACCCCGACACCGTGGGCAACGAGTTCCAGGGCAAGAGCTTCGGACTTGACGTCACCGTGCTCGCGACGCAAAACGTCGAAGGCGCGGAATATGCCGAATACAACGTCGACACGAACGAGGAGATGCAGGCGGCTGTGCTGGGTGGCGGCAGCATCAAATTGCAAAACGACGTGACCTTGGAAAAGTATGTCGTCGACAGCACCGAAAAATCATACCTCATCGCAGAGGACACCGAGATCGACCTCGGAGGCAATACCTTGACCGTGGACGAAACCATTTACTATACCATTGTGTTGGCGCAAGACGCGACCTTGACGTTCAAGAACGGAAACATGAAGTTGAAGAGCACCATGGGCGATAATTGGGGCGTGACGTATTTCGGCGTCAAGGAGCCGGGAGCCGAGCTTGTCTTTGACAACGTCGACATCGAGTGCTACAACTCGCTCGCGGTCATAGAGAACCCCGGACAGACAAAGATCACCGTCAAGGACAGCACGATCAAGTGCGGCAACTCGACCGCGATCAGCACCAATGCGACAAAGTCCTATCCCTGCGAGATCGAGATCGTCGACAGCACGATCGAGTGCGGAGAGGTGTTTGGCAACATGATTGCGTGGGACACTCACGACAGCTGCGCCGTCTTTATGAACGTCCCCGGCAAGCTGACCGTCACGCGCAGCACCATCATCGGTGAGAGACAGGGCGTCTTGGTCCGCGGAGGCGAGGCGGTCATCACCGACAGCGAGATCGTCATGAACGGCAACTATACAGGCAACTACGATCAATACTTGAACGGCAATTGGGCCAGCGGCAACGAAGTCCCGGTCGGCGCGCTTATCGTCGGAGACCGCAGCAACGCCTATCCGTATCCCGCGAGCGTAACGCTGGTCAACACAAAGGTGACTTCGCAAAGCGCAAATGCGCCGGCGGTCTATATCTGGGGCGATTCGGCGGAGTATTATGCAAGTTTGACCTATGACAAAGATTGCGTGCTCTCGACGCCCGAGGGCGGTACGCTCATCGCCGGATACAATCAATACGCGAGCGTGAACGGCGTCGCCGGCAACTGACACGGCGCGGCAAAAAGCGAACGACACAGGGGAACGGAAGCCCGATAGGGCTGCCGTTCCCATACGCATATGAAAGAGAAGACAAAAAAGGGAGTCAACATCGCATTGGGCATCTTGACGGCGCTGATTGTGGCGTTCACCGTCTGCATGCTTGTTTTCACAATCGTCTCGGTCGCGACGACGCGCGGCAACGCCTCGCTGTTCGGCTATAAGGCGTATATCGTGCAGTCCGACTCGATGAGCGGTGTGTTCGAAGCCGGCGACGTCATCGTCGTGAAGACCCCCGGCGACGTCACCGCGCTCAATGAGGGCGACATCATCACCTTCATCTCCGAAGACCCCGACAGCTTCGGCGCGATTGTCACCCACAAGATACGCTCTGTCGAAAAGAGAGGCGGCGAGACGCTCTACCATACCTACGGCGTCGCAAACGGCTTCGACGACCTCACGCCCGTGCCTGCCGGCAATGTGCTCGGAGTGTACGAATTCCGCATAGCGGGGCTTGGCAACTTCTTCGCGTTCATACGCACCCCTGCCGGCTATGTCGTGCTCATCTTGCTGCCGTTCGTCTTGCTCATCGCGCTCAACGTCGGCAAGCTGATCAAGTCGATCAAACAATACCGCTCCGAAAAAAGGGCGGAGAGGGAAGAGCTCGCTGCGCAGCAAAGGCTGGAGAGAGAACGTATCGCCGAACAGGCGCGCGCCGACCGCGAAGAGGTCGAAAGGCTCAAAGAGGAGCTGAGACGGCTCAAAGAACGCCCCGACCGGGAGGGCGGTCCGAACGACAGCGAACAATGATCCGTACGGGGACGCCGAAATTTCGGCGTCCCCCTCTTTGCTTTGTTGACTATGCGCGCGCGCTGTGATAAACTTGTGTAAAGGAGTATTTTATGAAAGAGATCAAGACGGTAGCGCTCATCGCGCACGACAACAAAAAAGCGGAGATGGTCGCTTGGTCGATGAAGAACAAAGACCTGCTCGCGAAATATCAGCTTTGCGGCACCGGCACCACCTCGAAATTGGTCGCCGAGTCGACGGGGCTCGACGTGTACCGCTATCTGTCCGGCCCGCTCGGCGGCGACCAGCAGATCGGCGCAAAGATCGCCGAAGGACAGATCGACGTCGTCATCTTCTTTTGGGATCCGCTGTCCATGCAGCCCCACGACCCCGACGTCAAGGCGCTGCTGCGCATCGCCGCGCTCTATGACGTCCCCATCGCGACCAACAAGGCGACAGCCGACTTTGTGCTGTCGTCGCCGCTGATGCGCTGAGATGCCGCGCTTTGTCTGCATAGGCGACATCACTCGCTGCCGAGTCGACGCGATCGTCAACGCCGCCAACAACTCCCTGCTGGGCGGAGGAGGCGTGGACGGGGCGATACACCGCGCCGCCGGCGAGGACTTGCTTGCCGAATGCCGCACGCTGGGCGGCTGCGAGACGGGCGACGCCAAGGTCACAAAGGGTTACCGCCTGCCGGCAAAATACGTCATACATACGGTGGGTCCGATCTGGCACGGAGGCGGTTTCGGCGAAGAGGAGCTGCTGAGAAGCTGCTACCGCAAATGTCTTGCGATCGTCAGGGAGGCGGGGCTCAAAAGCGTCGCGTTCCCGCTCATCTCCGCCGGTGTGTACGGCTACCCCAAGCGCGAAGCGTTCCGCATCGCAGCCGAGGAGATAGACGAATTTTTGAAGAGCTATGAAGCGGACGTATATATCGTGCTGTTCGGCGGCGGAGCGTTGATCGCAGGCGACGTCGGAGAGACGACCGAGATGCCGCAATAGACTAAAACGCGCCCTTTACAAACACGGGCACGAAAAAATTGACGAGGGAAACATGATATCCGAGCCATTCAAACTCTTTTCAAAGGACCGCGGTCCGGTCAACAACTACCGCATTCCGTCCATCATCACGGCGGACGACGGCACGGTCATCGCCTGCGCCGACGCGCGCCTTTACGGCGGCAGCGACAACCCCAACCGCATAGAAAAGGTGATCTGCCGCTCGTTCGACAACGGCGAGTCGTGGACGGATATGCACTTTGCGGTCAAAGAGTGCGGCGAGGACATTGCCCACTCGTCGGCGGCGATCGACCCCTGCCTCGTCTTTGACCGACAAAAGGGCACGCTGCTGATGCTGTACAGCCACACCCCCGCCGGCGTCGGCATCCTCAACAGCCGCCGCGGCACCGGTTTTGACAAAAAGGGCAGACAGATCGTCATGCACGGCAAGCGCAGACTGTCGCTCGAAAAGGACGGCAGACTTTGGGACAAAGACCTCGCGACAGAGTACCGCGTCGACGAAAACTTCGACGTGCGCGTCGGCGAGAAAAAGGTCGGCAACATACGCACCGGAGAGGGCGGCTTCACCGAATACCGCACCTCGTATATGTACCTCGCCAAGAGCTTTGACAACGGCGTCACATGGACAAAGCCCGAGTGCATCTCCGCGCAGGTCAAAGACGAGTATATGTGCTTCATCGGCGCAGGCCCCGGGGTCGGCGTGCAGCTGACCGAGGGCGAGCACAAGGGACGTATCGTCGTGCCGATATACTTCACTCCGCGCTTTTGGCCGCTGATGGAGTGTGCGGCGTGCATTTTCAGCGACGACGGCGGCAACACCTGGACGCGCGGCGGAGTTATGGGCGAAAACCGCAAACGTCTCGGGCTGTTCAAGGTCGGGCACAAGTTCATCGCGGACGGCGAGCGCACGAGCGAGGCGCAGATCGTCACCCTGCCGGGCGGCGGGCTCAAGGCGTTCATCCGCAACCATTCGAGCCGCCGCGAGGTCGCGGTCGCGACCAGCCGCGACGGTGGCGTCACCTGGGAGGACTTCCACTATATCGGCATCCCTCAGCCCGTTTGCCAGATCGCCGCGCTCAACGTCAAAGACGGCGACCGCGAGGCGACGCTCGTGCTCAACGCCGCCAGCAAGACCAAAAGAGAAAACGGCGTCATACGCATCTCTTACGACTATGGCGAAACATTCGCGCACTCGCTCAAGATCAAGGACGGCGAGTTCGTGTACAGCTGTATGACGCAGATGAAGGACGGCTCGATCGGCGTGCTGTTCGAGGGCAGTACGATGCACGAGACCGTCGACTTTTTGAAACTCACATTGGACGACATCAAGGCGTCCGAGGAGAAGATATAATGGCTCATCTCAACAGGGGACTCATCGTCTCGTGCCAAGCCGTCAAGGGCGAACCGCTCTACGGTCTCGGCATCATGAAGTACATGGCGCGCGCCGCCGTCAGGGGCGGAGCCGTCGGCATCAGGGCGAATTACGTCAGCGACATTCTCGACATCCGCAGCGAAGTCGACGTGCCCATCATCGCGATCATCAAGGCGGAGTATCCGGACAGCGAAGTCTATATCACCCCGACCCAAAAAGAGGTCGACGACCTCATCGGGTGCGGCGCAAAGGTCATCGCGCTCGACGCTACGCTGCGCAAACGCCCCGGCGGAGTAACGCTCGAAGAGCTCGTCAAGTATATCCGCCAAAAGGCGCCAGACGTCGAGATCATGGCGGATTGCAGCGACTTCGACGAGGCGGCGAACGCCGTCAAACTCGGCTTCGATTATGTGGGCACCACGCTGCGCGGCTATACCGCGTACACCAAGGGCACAGTCCTCCCCGACGTCGAGTTCATAGGCAAGCTCGTCGAGAGCTTCCCCGATACGAAGATCATCGCCGAGGGCGGCATTTGGGAGAGAGGTCAGTTGGAAAAAGTGTGGGCGAAGGGAGTGTATGCGGTCGTCATCGGCAGCGCGATCACCCGCCCGATGGACATCACTAAACGCTTCGCGGAGGTCATCGCCAAATGAAGATCGCTTGCATCGACATCGGCGGGACGTCCATCAAGCGCCTCTGCGCGACCGCCGAAAAGGGCATGAAACTTGCGGACTACCGCGTCGAAGGCTTCGATTCCGCCCCGACTCGCGCGGCGGAGGGCTTCGAGGCGATCAGGTCCGCCGTGTTTGACAGCATATCCGCGCTGATCGACACCTACGGATGTGAGGCGATCGCCATCTCCACCGCAGGCACCGTCGATTGGGACAGAGGAGTCGTCACATTCGCGACCGCCGCGCTGCCCGGGTTCACCGGCTATGACATCGTATCCGACGTCAAGGCGAAGTTCGGTCTGCCCGTCAGGGCGATCAACGACGCGACCGCTGCCGCCGTCGCCGAACACTATATCGACAAATTTTCGAGGCAGAGCGAGGTCGTGCTGACCATCGGCACAGGCCTCGGCAGCGCGCTCATCCGCCCGGGCAAACTGTGCGCGGAGAGCGTCACCGACCTGCATATCGGCCACGTCTGCTTCGACGAAGAAGGCGTGCCGTGCAAGTGCGGCAAAAGGGGCTGTATCGAACAGTATGCGTCGGCGAGCGCGCTCAGAAGGATGAGCGGCGAAGACGACCTCGACAAGGTGTTCAACGACTATTGTAGCTATCCGACCGCGATCGAGACGTTCATAAAGGCGCTCGTCAAGGCGGTCAAGCTGGCGTTCGAGACAGGCGTCAAGCGCGTCGTGGTCGGCGGCGGCGTCGCCGAGATCAAAGGCTGGTGGGGAGGCTTCCTCGGCAAGTTCCCCTACGAGATGTCGAGCAGGATCGGACGCGCCCAACTCGGCAACCGCGCAGGAGCGCTCGGCGCAGCTTACGCCGCGCTCAACGGACAATTCAAAAATCAATAACTTCTTGACGGAGGCATAAATTTTATGTACGACAAAGAAAAGTTCAAGGGCATACTGCCCGCGCTTCTGACCCCGTTCGACAAGAGTGACAAGGTCAGCAAAAAATCGGTCGAAAAACTCATACGCTACAACCTCGCAAAGGGCGTCGACGGCTTCTATGTCGGCGGCTCCACCGGCGAGGGACTGCTGCTCACCAAAGAGGAGAGAGAGACGCTGTTCGAGTACGCAGCCGAAGCCAACAACGGCAAGTCCACGATGATCGCCCACGTCGGTACCGTCTGCACCGAACACGCGATCGAGATGGCGAAAAACGCCGAAAAACTCGGCTATGACGCGATCAGCGCGGTCGCGCCCTACTACTACGCTTTCACCCCCGAACAGCGCAAACAATATTACTACGACATCGCCGACGCGACGAGCCTGCCGATGATCGTCTACAACTTCCCGGCGGCGAACGGCTTCAATCTCGACAAGGGCACCGCGGAGGAGATGTTCGCCCACACCGACAAGTTCATCGGCATCAAGCACACCACCTCCGACCTGTTCGCGCTCGAACAGTTCAAGACGATGAAGGCAAAACCCATCGTCTACAACGGTTTTGACGAAATGCTGATCGGCGGCCTCGCTATGGGCGCGGACGGCGGCATCGGCAGCACCTACAACTTCATGGCGGAAAAGTTCATCACCATCTACCGCTCCTTTGTCAACAACGACGTCAAGACCGCTTGCGCGACTCAATACGAGGTCAACGAGATCATCGCTCAGCTGATCAAGTACGGCGTGTTCGCATCCGAAAAGTACATCTTGGAGTGCCTCGGCATAGAGATGGGCGACTGCCGCAGACCCTTCCTGCCGCTGTCCGAAGAGGGCAAGAAGGCGATGAGGGAGATCGCAAAACAGTTCCAAAAAGCGGAGTGACAAAGAGGGGAGAGCATTGCGCTCTCCCCGAAAACCTTTGCTTGAAAACGCGTCGGTCGGCTTCGTGCTACCGGCAAAATTCAGTTGTCCGCGCCGTCGAAGTATTCGTGCGGCGCAAGCGTGCGCCTGCCCGCAAACGAGATCTCAAAGTCGGACGGAGAGAGGGGCTGCCCGTCGATCGCGGCAAGGAATTTCGCCGCAAGGTCGAGCGTGCGCTCGTGCGCCTTCTCCAAGACGGAATCGACCGAGAGGTCGAGTGGGGTCGAGTCGTCCTCGCCGACCACGGACGGGTAGGGACGACGTTCCGCATTCATATAGTCTATCCCTCTGTCGAGAGGCGGGGTGACAAAGCCGTAGATGTAGTTGGGCTTGCCGATCAGCGCGCCCGCCGCCTTTACGACCAGACACGCCGGCGAAAAGAGGTTGTCGAACACGCTCTGATATGCCGCCATCCTCTTTTGGGCGGCGTACAGCTTGTCAAACGGGAGCTCTCTGCCTATCGCCTTGCACACCTCGGCAAGGCAAGCCGCCGTCGCCGCGCGCGACGCGTCGGTGAAGGGCAGCACCTCTTTGGCGTGAAAACGCGCCCCGTCCCCTCTGTCGCGCAGGAAGAGAATGCGGTCGATCGCCGACTCCTGCATCATGTGCAGAGAGGGATAGAGGTCGGGTTTGAAAAAACGGCGCATATAGTTCGCCGCGTCGTGCGCCATCAGGGGGTGTATCTCTCTGTCCACGCAATAGTGCGAGACATAGCCGAGACAGTAGGCGGCAAAGTCCGCGCTGCCCGAAGAAGAGCAAAGCCGCGCGAGAGAGCAAAATTGTTCATACACCGCGCAGGTGTGGACGTGCCCCGCCGTGCCGCGGTATTTGCCGAAGATATAGAAGAGCAGGTCGGGTCCCTGTGCGCCGGCGAGGAAGATCTCCCGCCTGCCGTCGACAAGATCGCGACCGCGTTCGCTCAGATCGTTTGCCGCGCGAAGCGCGCAGCGGTAGTGAGTGTAGTAGGATGCCATAACAATAAAATTATAACATGTTCGCGCCGTCAATGCAAACGGGCGGCGCGCGGAGGAAAATGAAATATCTCTTTTTCGATACCGAATGCGCGAATTGCTTTGACAGAACGGGCAAACTGTTCAGCATAGGCTTCGTGCTGACCGACGAGAACTTCAATGTGTCGGAGCCGCGCGAGGACATCCTCATCAACCCCGACGCGCCGTTCGATTGGTTCGTCGTCCGCAAGATGATGGCGTACGATCGGCGCATCTTCAAGACAAAGCCCAAGTTCGACGCCGTGTTCCCGAGGCTGGTCGAGTTGCTCGACGGCGCGGTCGCGGTCGGATTCAACACCGCCGCGGACGTCGTCTATCTGCTGGACGAGTGCAACCGCTACAAGCTGGAGCCGCCCAAGATACGCTTTTTCGACGTGCAGCTCTGGGAGCAAAAACTGTCCGAACGCCAAAACGTGTGCAGGCTCGCCGCCGCATACGAGACGTGGTGCGGAATGGAGGCGCACGACGCCCACCGCAGCGATATGGACGCCGAGATGACGATGAACGTCGCAAAGGCGATGTGCGCGCGCCTCGGTATGAACATGGACGAGGCTGTCGCAGCCAATCCCGACTTTCAGGGCGAGACGGAGGGCTTTTACTACGCTTACAGCACAGATGAGATGCGCGATTCGCGCGACAAGACTCCGCGCCCGCACTACCGCAAGGTCAAGCCGGGACAGGAGAATTTCTGCCTGCGCGGCAGCCGAAATTACGAGATGTTCATGCGCTTTGCCGAGGACATCAACAAGCGCAACGACGGCAAAAAGGTCTGCCTTTCGGACAACCTCGAGAGCTTTGATTACGACAGGGCGATGAGGGCGCTGACCCGTATCGACGCCGCCGGCATGGGATATACGTTCAAGCCCTCGGAGGCGGCGGTCTATGTGTCGCTGGCGCGCGAGGACGAGACGGGCAAGATGCGCAAGTGCTCCAAGTTCAACCGCGCGAGAAGGCTCGCAAAAGAGGGAGCGATCGAGATGATGACCGCCGACGAGTTCGAAAAGGCTTATCCCTTGCCCGAGGGGGCAAACCTCGACTGGGACCGCTTCGACAAGCCCGAGTTCGCGCGGGAAGTCAAACGCAAAAAACGCAAGAGACGCAAAAACAACGATCCGACAAAACAGGGCTCTCATCGTTGACAAAGCGAAAAAGACGTGATAGAATGAAGATGTAGATTTGGGCGGCAAAACCGCGTGGTTTTGCCGCCCAAAGTATATCAAAAAGGAGGATCTTATGGCAAAGAGGAAAGCTAAAAAGCGCATTTCGACATTGACGATCGTCATGCTGGTCGTCGCTCTCGTCGGCGCGGCGCTCGCCGTCGTCGGTCTGTTCACCGATTGGACGCATCAACAGGGTGAGGCGCTCGGCGGACTCATAGAAGGCAAGACGGAGAGCATGACGCTCGAGGATTGGGCAGAGATGAACGATTGGGAGAATCCGCCCGAATATTCGCTGGTGATGCAGCTGTTTGCGTGGATCGCCGGTATCCTCACCGTCGCCGGCTTTGCGCTGGTGCTCGTCAGACTTTTGATCAACATAGGATTGATCAGATTGCTGGGCAAGATCGCCGGCATAGGCGCGATCCTGTGCGGCATCCTCGCGTTGGTGTTCACCTTCCTTGCGGCGGACGCGTTTGTAGGCGTCGATCTGGGGAGCATCGCAAACGTGGAGACGACGCTGTCGTACGGCGCGTATCTGCTCGCCGCCGGCTCGGTCGTCGGAGGCGTGGGAGCGTTGGTCGGCTCAAAGAAGTGACGGACGTAAATCGAAGAGAAGGGCGCCGCAGGGCGTTCTTCTTTTTTGTCCGAATTGCGGAAAAGTGTTGAAAACGTAAAAGCGATGTGTTATAATATCGATGACCGCGAAAGCGGCAAAGGAGGAAAATCATGGAAACAAAACAGTCTCTTTACTCGAAATTTTGCGGATATTTGGATTCGATCGGATTCAAATACGATCGCGACGACGAAAAGTGCGCGGTCGAAACGGGAGTGCAGGGCGACGATCTGCCGATGCGCTTTCATATCACCTTTGACGACAAGCCGCTCAGGATGTGGATGTGGTCGATGCTGCCCGCCGCGGTGCGTGACGGCAAGAGGATGGCGGCGTGCGCGATCGCGGTGCACAAGGTCAACTCGGAGATGTTTTTGGGCAACTTCGACATGGATCCCGAGAACGGCACGATAGGTTATGAGCTGACGACGCTGTTCGAGGGGTGCGACGTCGAGGATCCTCAAGCCGCGTTCGGCACGATAGTCGCCCTCGTCACGAGCTATATCGACAAGTACAACGAAAAGATCGCGGCGCTCGCGATGGGCATGATCGATCTGGACGAGTTTATGAAGAAGATAGCAGATTGACGCGAAAAAATTTTTGGCGTCGGGCTGAGGCAAGACCTCGCAGAGAATACGTTTTTTGCGACCTGTATCGGGTTTTTGGGCGCAAAGGACGTATTTTTTCGCCCCCAAGCGCTCCGCTTGCCGCACGAGCATGCGCGCGCTTTTGCTTTATTTTTGCGCGCATATGTGTTATTATATTACAAACGACATTCGGAGAGTGTTATGCTGCAAGACTTTTTGAAGATGAAAGACGTCTCGAAAGAGACCCTTCAAGCGCTGCTCGATTCCGCTTTCGAGATGAAGCGCCGTATCCTGTCCGCCGACAAGTTTTCGGACGAACTCAAGGGCAAGATGGTCGCGACGCTGTTCTATGAAAACAGCACGCGCACGCGCACTTCGTTCGAGGACGCGTGCAAGTATCTGGGCGCGACCGTCGCGAGCCTCGACGTCGCGACTTCGAGCGTGCAAAAGGGCGAGTCGCTGATCGACACCGCAAAGACCATCGAGGCGATGGGCACCGACGCGATCGTCATCCGCCACTCCGTCTCGGGCGCGCCGCAATTGGTCGCGGACAACGTCGACATCCCCGTCGTCAACGCCGGCGACGGTCTGCACGCGCATCCCACGCAGGCGCTTCTCGACCTGTTCACGATCGTCGAGCGCTTCGGCAAGGTCGAAGGGCTGACCGTCGCGATCATCGGCGACATCAAGCACAGCCGCGTTGCGCGCAGCAATATGGAGAGCTTGACAACGATGGGCGCAAAGGTCAAAGTGTTCGCGCCGCCGACGATGCTCCCCCTCGGTATCGAGAGGATGAAGTGCACCGTCTGCAAGACCATCGAAGAGGCGTTCGAGGGCTCGGACGCGGTGATGGGACTGCGCATCCAATTGGAGAGGCAACAGGTCGGGCTTTTCCCGAGTTACGGAGAATATACCGCGTTCTTCGGCATCACCGACGCGCGGATGAAGCTCGCAAACAAGGGCGCGGTCGTCCTGCATCCCGGTCCCGTCAACAGGGGCGTCGAGCTCGCCTATGACGTGCTCGACAAGGACTATTGCCTCAAAGACGTCCAGGTCACCAACGGAGTCGCGACCAGAATGGCGCTGCTCAAAATGCTTCTCGGAGGAAAACAATGATCGTCATCAAAGGCGCCGACCTGTTCGGCAAAACGGTAGATATAGCCGTCGACGGAGACCGCGTCGCCGAGGTCGGCGACGTCAAAGCGCCCAAGGGGGCGACGGTCGTCGACGCGAGAGGTCTGACGGCGCTGCCCGCGTTCGTCGACATGCACGTCCACCTGCGCGAGCCCGGTTTCGAGTACAAAGAGGACATCGAGAGCGGCTGCCGCGCCGCGGTCGCCGGAGGGTTTGCGGCTGTGTGCTGCATGCCCAACACCAAGCCCGTGACCGACAACAAATATATCGTCAAATACGTCAAGACGCGCGCCGAAGAGGTGGGGCTTGCAAAGGTCTATCCCATCGCCGCGATCACCGTCGGACAAGAGGGCAAACAGATCGCCGAATTCGGCAAACTCAAAGCCGCCGGCGCGGTCGCGTTCTCGGACGACGGCAGACCTGTCGAAAACGCGCAGACGATGCGCGTCGCGCTCGAATACGCAAAGCAGTTCGACGCGCTTTTGATCAGCCATTGCGAAGAGCTCTCGCTCGTCGCGGGAGGGGTGATCAACGAGGGATATACCGCCTCGGAAGCGGGCTATCGCGGCATCACGAGGGCGAGCGAAGAGGTGATGGCAGCGCGCGAGATCGTGCTCGCCGACGCGCTGTCGACAAAGGTGCACATCGCGCACATCAGCACGGAGGGGAGCGCAAGGCTCATCCGCGACGCAAAGCGCGCCGGCATCAGGGTCAGCTGCGAGACCTGCCCCCACTACTTCGCCGCGACCGACGAGCTTGCCGCAAACGGCGACCCGATGGCGAAGGTCAATCCGCCGCTGCGCGAGGAGAGGGACAGAGAGGCGATCGTGCGTGCGATACAGGACGGCACCGTCGACGCGATCGTCACCGACCACGCGCCGCACGCCGCGCACGAAAAGGGCGCGCTGAACGACGCCGCCAACGGCATAAGCGGACTCGAGACCTCGTTCGCGCTGTCGTACACATATCTGGTGAAGAGCGGCGCGATCACGCTGCAAAAGCTGTCGCAATTGATGACCGAAAACCCGGCGAGGATTGTCGGCGTCCCCTGCGGCAGGATAGAAAAGGGAGGACTTGCGGACATCGTGCTGGTCGACCTCGGCGAGCAGTTCGAGATCGAGCCCGAGCGCTTCTTCTCCAAGGGCAAAAATACCCCGTTCAAGGGCCGCAAGGTCTTCGGCAGGGTCAAGATGACTATGGTCGAAGGAAAAATCAAATTCAAGGACGGTGAAATATGCTGATCGACAGACTTATCGACAAGATCAAAGAGAAGGACAACCCGTCGGTGGCGGGGCTCGATACCTGCATCGACTATCTGCCCGACGACGTGCGCGGCAAGTGCGAGACGCTCTATGACGCGGCGAAGTACATCACGGACTTCAACTTTGCGCTGATCGACGCGATCAAGGACGTCGTCCCCGCGGTCAAGGTGCAGGTCGCCTACTATGAGATGTACGGCGTCGAGGGCATGCGCGCGTTCTCGGATACGCTCGCGTATGCGCGTCAGCACGGGCTGTTCACGATCGCCGACGTCAAACGCAACGACATCGGCAGCACCGCTTCCGCTTACAGCAACGCCTACCTCGGCGAGACGGTGCTCGAGGGCAGCGCGGTCACGCCGTTCGAGAGCGACTTTGTCACCGTCAACGGCTATCTCGGCAGCGACGGCGTCTTGCCGTTCGTCGCCGATTGCAAAAAGAACGACCGCGGCATCTTCGTCCTCGTCAAGACCTCCAATCCCAGCGGAGGCGAGCTGCAGGACAGGCTGATGGACAACGGCAAGACGCTGTACGAAAATATGGCGTGCCTCGTCGACGAGTGGGGTGCGGATCTGCGCGGCAAGTACGGCTATTCGAGCGTCGGCGCGGTCGTCGGCGCGACCCATAAGGCGCAGGCGGAGGCGATCCGCAAAGCGCACCCGAACCTCTTCTTCCTCATCCCCGGCTACGGGGCGCAGGGCGGAAAGGCGGAGGATCTCGCGGTCTGCTTCCGCGACGGCATCGGCGGCATCGTCAACTCGTCGCGCGGCATCTTGACCGCGTACCGCAAGCCGCAATATGCGGGCAAGGCGTTCGACGAGGCGGCAAGACTCGCCGCGATCGCAATGCGTGAGGACATCGGCAAGTGCATAAGATGAAGGACCGCTCCGCGGTCGTGCTCGCAAACGAGCGCGTCGCCGACGGAGTGATGAAGATGACTTTGAAATTCGACGACCTGCCCCAAATCGAGGGCGGTCAGTTCGTGCACGTCCGCGTGCCCGACGGCGCGCATGTGCTCAGAAGACCGTTTTGCATCTGCGACTTCGACAAAGAGGAGAGGACGATCGACATATGCTACGCCGTCGTCGGCGCAGGCACCGCAAGGCTCGCCGAGGTCAGGCGCATGGAGCGCCTCGACGCACTGCTGCCGCTCGGCAACGGCTATGTCCCCGAGGGCGGCAAGGTCTTGCTGATTGGCGGCGGCATGGGCAGCGCGGTGCTCCCCGCGATCGTCACCGCTCACCCCGACAAGGAGTACACCGTCTGCCTCGGATTCGGCGACGCGTCAAAGGTAGTGCTCGTCGAAGAACTCGAGAAAAAGGGCGCGAAGGTCATCCTCGCGACCGACAACGGCTCCGCCGGCGAAAAGGGGTATGTCACCGACGTCGCCGCGCGCATAATTCGCGCCGACAGACCGGACGAGATCTTCTGCTGCGGCCCCGAGATCATCTACAAGATCCTCGCCAAAAAGGAGGAGATCGCCGGCATCCCGACCAAGATCTCGCTCGAACAGCGGATGGGCTGCGGCATCGGCGCCTGCCTCGTCTGCAATTGCAAGGTCAAACGCGCGGGCGGCGAAGAATATGTCCGCGTCTGCAAGGACGGTCCGGTGTTCGACATCGGGGAGGTGGCGCTGTGAATACCGCAGTCGAGATAGCGGGAGTCCGCTTCAAAAATCCGATAATCACCGCGAGCGGCACGTTCGGCTTCGGCGCCGAATACGGAGAGTTCTATCCGCTGAGCGCGCTGGGCGGCATTTGCACCAAGGGGCTGACGATCAACCCCAAACAGGGCAACCCCCCGCCGCGCGCGACCGAAGTGTACGGCGGCATGCTCAATGCGGTCGGGCTGCAAAACCCAGGCGTCGAGCACTTCCTCGCGACAGACGACAAACGCCTCGCAGACGAGGACGTCGTAGTCATCGCCAACGTCGCCGGCGCGACTCTCGAGGACTATATCGCGATCGGGGAGCGCATCAATGACGCGCACGCGCAGATGGTCGAGCTCAACATCTCCTGCCCCAACGTCAAACAGGGCGGGATGGCGTTCGGCGTGCTGCCGTCGTCCGTCGAAAAGGTGACCGCCGCGGTCGTCAAGGTGTGCAAAAAACCGGTGATCACCAAGCTGTCGCCCAACGTCGCGAACATCGCCGACAACGCCCGCGCCGCCGAGGCGGGAGGAGCGGCGGCGGTCTCGCTGATCAATACCCTCTCGGGCATGGCTGTCAATTGGAAGACGCGCCGGCCGATACTCGCCAACAACAACGGCGGCATGTCCGGTCCCTGCGTCAAACCGGTCGCGCTCAAAATGGTCTGGGACTGCTTCAACGCGATCCAAATACCCGTCATAGGGCTCGGCGGCATCACGTCGTACACCGACGTGCTCGAATTCATGATCTGCGGCGCGCGCGCCGTCCAGGTCGGCACCGCAAACTTTACGTCGCCCACCGCGGCGTACGACATCGCCCGCGACCTCGCGGAATATGTCAAACAAAACGATATCGATATCAACGACCTTGTCGGCTCGCTTATTCTCAACGGCTGACGGTCAAAGGAGTATTTTTATGATGACTACGGAACAGGCTTTGGAGATCTACCGCAAATGCGGAGCCGTGCTCAAAGGGCACTTCAAATTGACCAGCGGCAGACACGCCGACACCTATATGCAGAGCGCAAAAGTGTTCGTCGACACCGAGTGCAGCGAACAGCTGTGCAAGGCTCTCGTCGAAAAGCTCAACGCCGCGGGCGTCGAGGCGGATATGGTCATTTCGCCCGCGATCGGCGGCATTTTGATGGGGTATGAGGTCGCGCGCCAAATGCGCAAGCCCAATATCTTCGCCGAGCGAGAGAACGGCGAGATGACGCTGAGAAGAGGCTTCTCCTTCCCCGAAGGCACGCGCTTTGTCGTCACCGAGGACGTCGTCACCACCGGCGGCTCGGTCAAAGAGGTCATCGCCCTCGTCAGGAAGATGGGCGGTGAGGTCGCCGCGGTCGCTTCCCTCGTCGACCGCAGCAACGGCAAGGTCGACTTCGGCGTCAAGTTCGTCAACCTCATCAGCATGGACATCACGTCCTACGAGCCGGAAGATTGCCCGCTGTGCAAAGAGGGCAAGATCGAGTTGGTCAAGCCCGGTTCGAGAGTGTTCAACAAGTAATGTTCGACAGGGCGGAAAGCGCGTGCGCCAAGCTGTGCGAGAGGACTGACTTCGTCCCCGAGATCGCGATCGTGCTGGGCAGCGGACTGGGCGATGCGGTCGACCTCGACGAGGAATTTTCGATCGGGTACGACGAGCTGGGACTGCCCGGCTCCACCGTCCACGGGCACAGAGGAAGGATGGTCTTCGGCAGGCTGAGCGGCAAAAAGGTCGCCGTCTTGCAGGGGAGAGTGCACTTCTATGAGGGGCATTCGTCCGCGACCGCGGTGCTTCCCGTGAGAGTCGCGGCGCTCGCCGGCGCAAAGACGGTCATCCTCACAAACGCCGCCGGAGGCATCGCCCCCGACTTCGAGTGCGGAGACATCATGGCGATCCGCGACCATATCTGCCTTGCGCCCAATCCGCTGATAGGCCCCAACGACGACCGCTTCGGTCCGCGCTTCCCCGATATGACCGCGCCGTACGACCCCGAACTGATCGAGGTCGCGAAAAGGGCGGCGCAGCGTTGCGGATTCGAGCTCAAAGAGGGCGTCTATATCCAATTCACAGGTCCGTCGTTCGAGACCGCCGCAGAGGTCAAAATGGCAGGCATTTTGGGAGCGGACGCGGTCGGCATGAGCACCGCGATCGAGACGATCGCGCTCAGACATATGGGTGTCAGAGTGATGGGGCTGTCATTCATCAGCAACAAGGCGTGCGGCCTTGCGGGCAAACCGCTGTCGCACGAGGACGTCAACCGCGAGAGCGAACGCGTCGTAAGAAAGATGCGCGCGCTGCTCGCCGAGATCGTCGGAGATATCCAATGAAGATGAGGTTTTTCAACGCCAAGATCTGGGACGGCGAAAAGCTGTTCGACGGAGAACTGCGCGTCGAGGGCGACAAGATCGCGCGCGTCAGCCCCGTGTCCACGCTCGAGTGGCAGCACTGGGACCGCGAGATCGACTGCGGCGGCAACCTCATCATGCCGTCGTTCAAGAACGGGCACACCCATTCGCCGATGGCTTTCTTGCGCTCGTACGCCGAGGACCTGCCCTTGCAGGAGTGGCTGAGCGAAAAGGTGTTCCCCGCCGAAGCGCTGCTCACCGACGAGGACTGCTACCACCTGACAAGACTCGCGTGCGCCGAATATTTCGCCGGCGGCACGACGTTCGTCTGCGAGATGTACGGGCATACGCGCGCGGTCGCAAAGGCGCTCGCCGACAGCGGCGTCGCGGCGGTAGTCACCGAGGGCATACTCGACTTTGACGGGTCGCCAAAGTTCATCGAAGACAAGATAGACGACAGCGTCGAATACTACAAGAATTTTCCTGCCCGTGTGCGTTACGGCATCTCTATCCACGCGCAGTACACCTGCGGAGAGGGGACGCTGGGCGCGGTCAAGAGGGCGGTCGACAAGTACAAAATGCCCCTCTTTGCGCATGTGTCCGAGACGGCGCGCGAGGTCGCGTCCTGCAAAGAACAGACGGGCAAGACTCCGTTTGAATATCTCGCAGGCAAGGGGCTGTTCGACTTCGGCGGAGCGGCGTTCCACTGCGTGCACGTCACGTCCGCAGAGATGGAGATCATGGCTCAAAAGGGAGTCGCCGCGGTCACTTGCCCCAGCAGCAACCTCAAACTCGCAAGCGGCATCGCGCCCCTTGCCGAGATGAAAAAGAGGGGCGTCAAGATCGGTATCGGCACCGACGGCGCGGCAAGCAACAACGCGCTCGACATGTTCCGCGAGACCTACCTTGCGGCGGTGCTGCAAAAGTGTTCGACCGGTGACGCGGCGGCGATGGGCGCGGAGTTTGTGCTCGGGGCGGCGACGCGCGCGTCCGCTTACGGGGCGGAAGGTATGGACGCGCTCGCGCCGGGCAGCAGCGCCGACTTTGTGCTGATCGACCTGCATGCGCCCAATATGCAGCCCGGCAACGACATCGTAAACGACGTCGTCTACGCAGCGGGCAAACACAACGTGATGATGACCGTCGCCGGCGGCAAAGTCGTCTTTGAAAACGGCAAAGCCGACGTCGGCACCGACTATGACGCGCTCGCCGAAAGGTGCCGCGCGATCGCAAAGAGGATCGCGGATGAGAGAGCAAGAGCGTAAGAAAAAACGGCGCGTCCGCACCGCGGTCACGATCGCGTTCACGCTCGTCGTTATCGGCGTCGTTATCGGGATCATGTTCGCGGTCGACAGCTGCGAGCAAAAGACCTACCTCGACATGGGACAGACCTACGAGGACGGGGACAGACGGCTGACCCCGACAGATATGGACGTATTCCTCGAAGGAGAGACGCTTTATGTCTTCTTCACGCTCGAGGGGAGCGGCGTCGCGATCGACGACTTGAAGTTGGACGGCTGCGAGGTCGTGCATGAAAGATCCGTTGCCGAAAAGTACGGCTTCACCCTGTTCGAGGGCGAGGAGCTGAACGGGACGGGCACGGTTATGTTCGCGGTCGAGCAAAAGGGGTACGAGAGAGAATTGACATACCGCAATGCGGTGTTCAGAGTGGGCGTGCTGACACCTCAAAAGTGAAGATAACGCACACATAAACCAAAAAATAAAATTTGCGGCAACGCATAAAGTATAGGGAGACGCAATGATCCAAGTAACCGATCTGACGCTTCAATTCGGCGGAAGAAAACTGTTCGAGGACGTAAACCTCAAATTCACCGAGGGCAATTGCTACGGCATCATCGGCGCGAACGGCGCCGGTAAATCCACCTTTCTCAAGGTGCTCTCGGGCGAGATAGAACCGACGCGAGGACATGTGTCCGTCGGCAAGGGGCAGCGCATAAGCGTGTTGCACCAAAACCAAAACGACTTCGACGACTGCACCGTCATGCGCACCGTGCTGCTCGGGCACAAGAAGTTGATGGACATCTGGGACGAAAAGGACGCCCTCTACGCAAAGCCCGACTTCTCGGACGAGGACGGAGTGCGCGCGGGCGAGCTCGAAAACGAGTTCGCCGAACTCGGCGGCTGGGAGGCGGAGAGCGAGGCGGCGTCGCTGCTCAACGAACTCAAATTCGGCGAGGAGTATCACGACAAGCTGATGAAGGAACTCGACGCCAAGCAAAAGGTCAAGATCTTGCTTGCGCAGGCGCTGTTCGGCAACCCCGATATCCTCATCCTCGACGAGCCGACCAACAACCTCGACGCAAAGAGCGTCATGTGGCTGGAAAAGTTCTTGCTCGACTTCAAGAACACGCTGATCATCGTGTCGCACAACCGTCACTTCCTCAACAAGGTGTGCACGCACATCTGTGACGTCGACTACGGCAAGATCAATATGTACGTCGGCAACTACGACTTCTGGTACGAGACCAACCAATTGCTGCAAAAGCAGGCGCGCGAAGCCAACAAAAAGGCGGAGGCGAGGGCAAAGGAGCTGCAGGACTTCATCGCGCGCTTTGCCGCCAACGCGTCCAAGTCGAGACAGGCGACTTCGCGCAAAAAGGAGTTGGAAAAGCTCACGCTCGAGGACATCAAGCCGTCGATGCGCAAGTATCCGTACATCAACTTTGAGTTTTCGCAAGAGCTGGGCAAAGAGGTGCTGACCGTCGAGGGCTTGACCAAAAAGGGGTTCTTCCACGACGTCAGTTTCACCGTGCAAAAGGGCGAAAAGATCGCGTTCATCGGCGAGAGGTCGGTCGAGGTGTCCATGCTGTTCGACATCCTCGCCGGCGTCGAAAAGCCCGATTCGGGCAAGATCGTCTGGGGCAAGACGGTCACGACGGGCTATCTGCCGCAAAACTTTGACAGCTTCTTCGACGGCTGCAAACTCGACCTCGTGAAGTGGATCGACCAATGGTCCAAAGAGCACGACGAGACCTATCTTCGCAGTTGGCTCGGCAGGATGCTCTTCTCGGGCGACGAGGTCAAAAAGAGCGCGAGCGTGCTCAGCGGCGGCGAAAAAGTGCGCTGTATGATGGCGCGCGCGATGCTCACCGCAGGCAACGTCCTCATCATGGACGAGCCGACCAACCACCTCGACCTCGAGGCGATCACCGCGCTCAACAAGGGATTGATCAACTACAAGGGCTGTCTGCTGTTCTCGTCGCACGACCAGGAATTGATGCAGACCACCGCAAACCGTATCATAGAGATCGACGGCACCAAGACATTCGACAAGCTCACCACTTACGAGGACTATCTCGAAATGAGCGATTGAGGAGGAAATATGGACAAGCAAAACGAGACCATTCTCAAGATCTTGAAACAGGACAGCCGCTTCACCGCGGCGCAGATCGCCGCCGCTTCCGGCATGACCGAGGCGGAGGTGCAGGGGCGCATCACCGCTATGGAGAACGAGGGCGTCATCTCCGGCTATACCGTGCTTACCGACATCGAAAAGGCGGATGAGGACGCGGTCGTCGCGCTGATCGAGGTCAACGTCACCCCGATGATGAGCGCCGGGTTCGATTCCATCGCGCGCAGCATATGCCGCAACGAAGAGGTCAAAGACCTCTACCTTATGAGCGGCAGCTACGACCTCGCCCTCATCGTCGAGGGTCGCAACTTGCGCGAGGTCGCGCGCTTTGTGTCCGAAAAGCTGTCCGTCCTCAAGGACGTCACTTCCACTTCGACCCACTTCATCCTCAAAAAATATAAGAACGAGGGCGTCATCTTGGATCGCGAGAAAGAGAAGAGAGAAGAATTGATATGAACTACGACAAGTACTTCACCGACACGGTCAAACACATCAAGCCGTCCGGGATAAGGAAATTTTTCGACGCCGCGTCCATATATAAGGACGTCGTGTCCCTCGGCGTCGGGGAGCCCGACTTCGACACCCCGTGGACGGCGCGCGAGGCGGCGATCCGCAGCATCCGCAGCGGCTTCACCCACTATACCGCCAACAGCGGTCTCATCAAACTGCGAGAGGAGATCGCGCGGTATATGTCCGTGCGCTTCGACCTCAAATACGACCCCAAAGACGAGATCTTTGTCACCGTCGGCGCAAGCGAGCCGATCTATCTGATGCTGCGCACCTTCGTCGGCGAGGGCGACGAGGTCGTCGTCCCCGACCCGTCGTATGTCTCGTATGCGCCCAGCGTAGAGCTGTGCGGAGGAAAGGCGGTCAGCGCAAAGTGCAGGGCGGAGGATTCGTTCGCGCTCACCCCGAGAGCGCTCGAAGAGGCGATCACCCCGAGGACAAAGGTGCTCATCTTGCCCTATCCCAACAACCCCACCGGCGCGATCATGACCGGTCCGCAGCTCAAGGCGATCGCCGACATCGTCAAAAAGCACGACCTGTTTGTGCTGTCCGACGAGATCTATGCCGAACTCACCTACGGCGGCAAACACGTCAGCATCGCCACGCTCGAAGGCATGCGCGAGCGCACCGTCGTCATCAACGGGTTCAGCAAGGCGTTCGCGATGACCGGCTGGAGATTGGGCTTTGTCTGCGCGCCGCGCGAGGTGGAAAAACAGATGCTCAAGATCCACCAATACATCATCATGTGCGCCCCGACAAGCGCGCAATACGCCGGTCTGCAAATGCTCAAATCGGCGTTTGAGGACAACTTCTCCGCGGTCGAGGAGATGAGAGAGGAGTACAACGTGCGCCGCCGCTTCCTCGTCGACAGACTCAACAAGATGGGCTTGACCTGCTTTGAGCCGAGAGGCGCGTTCTACGTCTTCCCGTGCGTGCGCTCGACGGGCATGGACGGAGAGCAGTTCGCCGAGAGATTGATCGAGAGCAAAAAAGTCGCCGTCGTCCCCGGCGGTGCGTTCGGGGAGAGCGGCAAAGACTTCGTCCGCATAAGCTACGCCTACTCGCTGTCCGACCTCAAAAAGGCGATGGACAGGATCGAGGAATTTGTCAACGAATTAAGCCAAAGCAAATGACATTGTCGCGAAAAGCCGTTTTGGCGCAAAAAGACGGCTTTTCGGGCGTTTAAAAAATTTTTCAAAAATTTGCAAAAAACAGTTGACAGATTTCAAGGTTAGTGGTATAATGCAACCGTAATCAACAAGAGCTCATAATTTTCCCCCTTATCATATAAAGGAAGGGAGGTGCTAGACGAAGATGTCTTGTACCTCCCTTTCTTTTTCTTGAGCGCGTATAGCGGCGCACCTTCGCCCCGTTCGGAACGTCTCGGCGGCTGACCGTGTACGTTTTAGTACACTGGGTCGCCGCCTCGCAACCCGAACGGGGCGAATCTGCACCACTCTCCGCGCTCAAGGGGTTGTGACCGCACCGCGCGCATGTGGACAAGATTGAGGCGGCGGCTTTTACACAGGGGCATCGTCCCGCCGCTTGCTAAGACCGCAGAGGGTCTTGACCTTCGCGGTCGATGACTCGCCCCTGTGCAAAATACGCTCGCCTCAACTGTGAGCACCGACAAAAAATTCCGACGGCAAACTGCCGTCGGATATTTTTATGTCGGCTTGTCCACATACGCGCGGCGCGCTCTATTATGGGCTTGGTTCTATGCCGGAACAAGGATAAGCTCATTTCAATTTGTTTAGATTGTCAAAAAAGCACATTCTCCTCGGTCAAAAAGCGAGTTTTGTGGTCTTAGTTGCACGCAGGTAAGTACTTCTTGACTGCTTGTCATTGAAACAAGCCCAACTTAGACCGCGCAAGTGGGGTGAGGGCAAGCCGACATAAAACGACAGCATTATTTGCTGTCGTTTGTTTGTCGGTGCGCAGCAGTTTTGAGCGAGGAATTTTGCGCCGAGACGAGTCGCGTCCCCGCAGCTCAATCCTTTATGGCTTAGCAAGGGGCAAGACGAAGTATGCGCGCAAAAGATCCGCTCAAAACCTTGTCCTCACCCCGCCTGCGCGGTCATTATTTTGCGGTCATTATTTTAGTTTGGTTTGTAGACGAAAAAGACAGAATGCAGGCGCGCGGCTAATACCGCAGAGGTTACTGTACTTGACTGCGGAAAGGGCGGCATAATGCGGTTTTGTGCGGAGACATTCAAAGCGACAAAACTTCGGTGATCTTTGCCGCTATGATCCTGTAGGCTTTGCCGTTGACGTGGAGTCCGTCGGGGGTGAATTCGGCGCGGAGAAGCCCGTCGGAGTCGGTCAAAAGCGAGTGGACGTCGACATAGGTCGCGCCGTAGCGGGCGCAGATGTCGGGCAGTGCGGCGTTGACGGCGAGCACGTCTTCGTTGGTGCGGTCGGAGACGAAATTCATATATCGAGGGAAGGTGTTCGGGTTGAGAGGATAGAGGGACTGGACGATGATCTTCGCGGAGGTCTCCTCGGTGAGGATGGACAAAATTTGCGATATGTTTTGAGTTATTTGTTCGGGAGTGGCGTCGTGGTGAAGGTCGTTGGCGCCGCCCAAAAACACGACGACGGACGGGTCGAGCTTGACGACGTTGGAGCGGACGCGCTCAAGCATGCCGCTTGTGGTGTCGCCGGCGATGCCGCGGTTGATCGCGTTTAGGTCGGGGTAAAATTCGTCGAGGTCGCAGAACTCGGTCAGCGAGTCGCCGAAAAAGACGACGCCGCCCTTTGGGTCGTCGCTCGCCGCATAGGCTTCCGCCTTTGCCTGTTTGGAGCCGAGAAGTTTGAACATGTTGTCACCGTAAGCCTGCCAAAAGACGAGAAAGACGGAGAGAGCGACGGCGATGACGGCGGTCGCGAGAAAGAGCAGCGTAAGGCGAAGTCTTTCGCTGCGGAATTCGTCTTTGGCGGTCGAGGTTTTCATATCTTCATTATAGCCCTTTGCGGCGAGATAGTCAACGGTAAAACGGGAGATCTGCCGCCCGGGAAAAATCTGCCGCCAAAATGTCTTCAAAATTGTGGTTATAAATATTTACAAACGCGTGCGCGCTATGATATAATAGTCGCAGAATGTATTTGGAGAAGGTTTATCTATGAGCAAGAAAACCGATTTGAACAACATCGACACCAAGTTCGATCCCAAGCGCGTCTCCAAGGCGGGTCCCGAAAACGACCTGCTGTTGGACTATGAGTCCGAGCGCGTCGTCGCCGGTAAGGGCGGCCTCGAGAACACCGTAGGCTACAACCTGCCGCCCAAGCAAAGTGAGATCCGCTACGGCAAAAAGGTGGACCCTCAGCGCAGGGTGCACAGATATCACGGCCCCGGCGTCGGACTGCTTGTATGCGTGATGCTGCTCTTGGTCGTCATCGCGTGCGTCGGCTGCGGCAGCGCGCTGTGGGCGTGGGACAGATATGCATATCCCTATGTCAACCTCAGCCTGCCCGAGGCGTTCTCGCTCGCGTCCGAGATGTACGAGGTCGATCCCGACAAGGTCGTCACCAATCCGTACGACCCCGAGGCGGATCTCGACAGCTTTTACGCTTCGTTCAAAGAGGGGATGTATCTGTCTGCGGACTGCGACATCACGATCGCTGACATCGTCAACGCGGTGATGCCGTCCGAAGGAGAGGGCGAAGAGAGCCGCGTCGGCGACGACGTCAACGCCGAAAATCCGGACACCGGCAGCGATCCGCTCAACGCACTGCTCGAAAGGCTGGAGTTTGACTTTGACAGACTTGACAAACAGACAAACGAGGATCTCGAAAAAGAGGTGCTCGAGATCGGAGACAAGGAGCTTGCCGCGGTGCTCAACGAGGCAATGCAGACCGCTTTCGAGATCGATCAGCTCGTCGAGATCAGTCAGCAATATGCGATAGACTTCCCCAACCTCATCAAGGTCGAGCAAGTCGTCATCGACGGCGTCGAGAGCGTCGCGCGTCAAGACGATACGCGCGTGCTTGCCACCGTTTCGGTCAACATCGGCGACAACATCGAAGGTATTGCGCGCAACGCGTACGACAACATCCTCCGCCCGCAGATCGCCGAGAGCAAGCCCGACCTCGCCGGCACTCTGGACGGAATGAGCGGTACGATCATCTCGGTGCTGAAAAAGATTTTGCCCGATATGCTCTATCTGACCGTCGCGGTCTATCCCAACGACACCGACAGGGCGGCTTATGTCACCTACAACAACGTCGAAGACGAGGGCAAGCAGGAGCTGATCGACAAGCTCTTCCAAGGGCAATATCTGCAGATGACCGACGTCGACGTCAACCTCAACGGCGTTCTCGATCCCGAAGAGAACGGCGTGTCAATGTCGATACCGCAGATCGCGGGCGGCATCGTCGCGAACACCATCGCCTCGCTCAACGAGACGATCATGCTCAACTTCACCAACACCGAGGACAGCAACGGCGTCTTCCAAACCAAGCCGATCGAGTTCATGCTGTCCATCTTGGGCGCGGACAACATCAGTCAAGGTCAATTCCTTGCGATCATGCGCGACGTCCAAGTGCCGTACGACCGCATGGCGGAAGAGTATCCCGATGTGGACGCCGACGACGAATACAGCGACGTGGCGCTTGCCGCCAACCTCGACAGATTCATAGACGGAGACGGAGTGAAGGGCACGTTGACGAGCCAATACTATTTCAACAACATCAACGAGGCGGGAGAGCGCGTGCTCACCGCAGAGACGCTGTTCGACAACATCCAAGATCTGATGAGCGAAGACATGATCAAGCAGATCGAGATCGCGGACAAGGAAAATTGGAACAAGGGCGACGACTACGTCTACGACGCCGACGAGTTCAAACCCGTCGCCGATTACAACGCTCTGCCCGGATTGATCAACGGCTATCTCGGCACGCAGACGGAAGGAGGCATCGCCGGTATGCCGGCAAAGGTGCTCAAGGCGGCATATCTCGACAACGGCACGACAGGCGCAATCACGTTGACGATCAAGGCGGATCTGCTTGCGCTGGTCGAAGAGTCGCTCGGAGGGGAGGAGGAAGGCGAGTCCGACCCGATGGCGGACCTCGTCACGCAGCTGCTGCCGAAAGCGATCTATCTCAACGTCAACTACTCCCTCGACGGCACGAGCGAAGTCACGATCACGATCAACGATGTCGACGAGGAGTACGGCGACGGACAATCGGCGGCGGACTTCGAGACCATTTTCAATCTGCTCGCGCTGTTCGGCGTCAATCTTGAGATGGAAACGGAAAGCGGAGTGATCGTCATCGACAATTATGACGAGATCTGCGAGATGGTCGGCGACACGATCGCTTCGGCGTTCGACGAGCTGGGCGTGAGATTGGGCGGCACCCTCGAGTTTACAAAGGACAACGTGCTGTTCCCCAACATCTTCCAGGTCATTTCCGCAAACGAGATCTTCTCGTACAGCTATGATCCCCAGCTTGCGGAGGAGATGACCAAAGAGGAATTCGAAGAACTTTATGCGATCGACGACGCGGAACTTTATACCATCCTCGACGCAATGTACGGATATGAGACGACGGGCAGCGATCTCGGAAAGGATATCGCTAATGTAAAAAGCGAATTGGACAAGAAGTATTATGTCAATTTGACCAGCGAAAATGCAGAGGGGCTTTTCGATGAGATCAAAACGCTCAAAACGAATCTCGGCAAGCTGAGAGTCAGCAGCGACAGCGTACAGGACGGCAAGACGTATATGGTCCAGGATACGACCCCGATCGGCGACCTCGATCCGCTGTTCAACGCGACCGATATCGCCGCATTGATCAAGGGCTCGGGCAAGTTGGATATGGCGAGCATTTCGATCTTGACCGAAACCGTCATCACAAGCAGTACGATCGAAAAAGATGACGCAGGCAGCAAAGACCGTATTGTCTTCGAGGTCACCGGAACAGTCAATGCCGAAGCGGAAGGAGTGGACTCAAGCGCGGCAAAGTATAAGCCGCTGTTTCCCGAAAAGATGTCCGTGTTCGTCACGATCACCGAGGGCGAGACGGAGTTTGAGACGTCGGTCAATCTCAACGGTATCGAAGACGATTTGATGACCAAGACGATGTTCTTCGTCGCAAGGCTGTCCGGAAAGAACGATATGACGAAAGAGAGCGTCGAAAAAGATATCTCGACAGACATCAACGACGCGTTCGACTCGCTGACTTCGGGCGGAGCGGTCACGTTGGACATCGACGGAACGAACAAGAATGTGAGGCTCGGCAATGTCTTCGAGGTCGCGACCGCCGCGATCTGGGAAGAGGAGGACGGCACGATTTCCGACAAGCGTCCCTCTGACGTATTGTTCAGAAGCACGATCAAGGAGCTGTGGGCGGGGCTTGACGGCTACGGGCAAGCCAACGGCGAAAAAATCAAGGCGCTCGGATATACCGAAAGGATCGCGCCGTTCAGTGTCAATGGGTTGAGCGCGGATACGCGCATATCGGACGCGTTCATCGGTTCGCAGATGGCGACCGAGGAAAATATGAACAACATCACCGACGCGCTCGGCATAACCAACAAAGACGCGGTCTCCGTATATCAGACGTACATCGTGCCCAGCAGCGGAACGCCGGCGTCACCGGAAACCGGATATTCGGAAGAGGCGAGATACAACGCGATCAAAGAGTATTTCGACGGCACGGGACTCATCAGCGGAAGCGACGATATGCTCTTTACGCTCAGGCTCGGCAAAAAAGCACTGAACGGCGTTATGAACTCGGAAGGCGAACCGATGTCCATCAGCGAAAACATGCAGCACTTCGTTCCGGACTTCATGTATGTCAGCGCAGGCATTACGATCTCCGAGGAAGGTTTGAATGATGTGAGAGTTGTCATCAACCGGCTTGAGCAGGGAGAGCAGAATGTATTGCAGGATATGCTCAGAAGGTTCGGTGTCGATATCGCCGGACTGTTCGGCGGAGAGGACACGACTCTTGCCAACAAGATAGCGGAAACGCCCATCGTGACGCTTACGAAAGACGAAGTCCCGGGATTGCCCGAACCGATCTCGGTGACGGTCAGAGACTTGTTCAATTATGCCGGCGGTAAGGATGGCGGAACGCGCTTTGTTTCGGAGATCACGGAGGATCTTGGACAAGACAACAGCTACGAGAGCAGCTATATCTATTGGGACTACACCGGCGATTACGACAAAGCCGATCCTTCGAAGTTCGAGTCCGGTCTGCCGGAGGTCGACCACGTCGGGCTCGGCTATCTGTACTACCGGATCGATCTCAGAGATTATGTGTCCGGCAATTGAGGTCGAACTATGAAACAATACGACACGATGACCATAGGGCACATATCGCTCGACTATAACATCGACTACCTCGACAATCAGATAGTCGAGGTGGGAGGTGCGGTGATCTATTCGTCCGCGGCGGCGTATGCCGGCGGCTACAAGGTCGCGGCGGTCACCAAACTCGCGCAACAGGATATGAGCAGGCTGTCCGAACTGGTCATTCCCAAAGAGGACATATATTGCATCCCCTCTCGCGTCAGCACGTCCATACGCAACAAGTATCACACCGCCGACAAAGAGAGGCGTACCTGCACCTGCTTGGGGCAAGCCGACCCCTTCCGCATTGAAGACATTCCTGAAGCGGAGACCGGGGTCTATCACCTCGCCGGGCTCATCTACGGAGACTTCGACGGCGAGTTGATCAAGGCGCTCGCCCAAAAGGGCAAGGTCGCGGTCGACGTGCAGGCGCTGCTCCGCCACGCGGACAAGAAGACGGGCGCGATGTACTTTGAGGATTGGGCGCAAAAGAAGGAACTTTTGCCCTATATCGACTACCTCAAGACGGACGCAGCCGAGGCGGAGATCCTCACCGGTCAGCCCGACAGATATGTCGCCGCAAAGATGCTGCACGCGTGGGGCGCAAAAGAGGTCGTCATCACGCACAACACCGAGGTCATCGCCTTTGAAGGCACGCATACCTATGCCTGCCCGATCAGGGCGCGCAACCTCAGCGGCCGCAGCGGAAGAGGGGACACCACCTTCGCCGCCTACATCACCGAACGCCAAAACGCGAGCGTCAAAGACGCGCTGCTTTGGGCGACCGCGACCGTCTCGGCAAAGATGGAAAAGCCGGGGCCTTACCGCGGCACGAGGCGTGACATAAAGGCTTATATCGACGAATTCTTCGCCGACTTCAAGTGACGATAAGTGCGTTTTATCGGCACATACACGCAAAAACACAAAATCATTGCGATAACGATTGACAAATCCGCCATGTTGGTAGTAATATAAAATTACCCGATCTATCCGTGTGGGAGGAAGAGATGAGACAGGATAAGACAGACGATCTCGAAATACTATTCGACCTGGATGAGTTCTATGAAGACCTCTCCGAATTTGACTTGCCCGAAGAGGCGCCCGCGGCTCCCGTTCAAGAGCCCGGCTTCATCAGACCCGCTCCGCAACCGGTCGTCGCGGCTCAGCCGCAACCGGTGGGGCAGCAGCAGCCCGTCCCGATGGACGAACCGGTCCAGGAACAGCCCGTCCAATACTATTCGGCTCAGGGCGTCGGCGCGATCGACATCAGAGACCCGTTCATCGTCAGGCTGGAGCAGCTCGGACCCGTCATCCAAAGCTATCACGACCAATTGCAGGCGCACCTCGTCTCCTACCGCAAGGTCAAGAGCCGTTACAGCATCCGTTGCGACAGCTACCGCAGCGGCCGCACATTGCTCGCCAAGATGGCTGTCGGAGGCAAGACGCTCAAACTCTACCTCGCGCTCGACCCCGACGACCCGGCGCTCGCCGCAGGCAAATATCACCCGCGCAACGTCGGAGACACAAAGGCGTACGAGGATGTGCCGCTCATGCTGCCCATCCGCTCCGAACTTGCGGTGCGCAAGGCGATGCGCGTCATCGACTATATGATGAGCCGCATGCAGATCCCCAAAAAGCGCAAGCGCAGACCGAATGGGTATAGGAATATGCCCGACCAAACTCAAAACTGATCGACCGCGTATAGCGGCGCACCTTCGCTCCGTTCGGAACGTCTCGTCGGCTGACCGTGTACGTTTTAATATGCCCGACCATCAGGGATGAGGACAAGGTTTTGACGAGATCTTTTGCGCCGATACTTCGTCTTGCCCCTTGTTAAGACCGCAGAGGGTATTGACCTGCGGGGACGCGACTCGTCTCAGCGCAAAATCTCTTCGTCAAAACTGCTTTGCACCGACAAATACGCCGACAGCCAAAACGCTGTCGGCATTTTTGTCGGCTTGTCCTCATCCCCGATGGTCGGTCTTAAATCAATTTTTAGTGCGATTGTCGTGTTATTATATCTCGCAACCCGAACGGAGCGAATTTGCACCACTCTCCGCGGTCCTTTTCTGTTCCGCACCACCTTTGGGGTGCGGCGTTCATTCACGTCTTGGGTGTCAAACGGCGAATAACGGCACATCTTGGCGTCTCATCTGCGCGTCTCGGGCGCGGTCACGGACAGACGTCCGGTTGGGCCGCGCCTCTCGCGCTTGTTCGCCGCCAATCTGCACCATTCTTCGCCGTTTGATAAAGCTTGTTTGCACGCTTTTGCGTTTCAGAGAACGTCCGCGTACCATTGAGGTACAGCGGACAACCTCTTCGCCGCAAAATCATCGCAAGTCGCTTGCCCAATACTCCGTGGTTCTGTTTATCTAATCTGCACTCAACCTGCTACATTTTATAAATTGTTCAATTTGGGCTTTAAGATTAGCGTAATTTTTGTCAAGCTACTGTGTTCAAATTTTTTCGATTTTGCAATACTTTTTGCCAAGCGCAGGTAAAGAGCTTTGGATTCGCTTTTTGGCGTCACGAGTTTTCCCTATTGCAACTTGACGTGTAGCCAACTTTGTGCGCATAGCGCGCCATTTCTGTTCCGCACCACCTTTGGGGTGCGGCTTTCATTCACCGCTTTGGCGTCAAACGGCGAATAACGGCACATCTTGGCGTCTCATCTGCGCGTCTCGGGCGCGGTCACGGGCAGGAGCCCGGTTGGGCCGCACCTCTCGCGCTTGTTCGCCGCCAATCTGCACCATTCTTCGCTGTTTGATAAAGCTTGTTTGGGCATCTTTGCGCCTCTCGGAACGCTCGCGTCACAGGCTTCGCTTTGAGAGGGCACCAAGTCATTTACGCTAAATCGCCTACGGCTCATATACGCTACTCCTTGGTTCCCTCTCAATACTCACCCTCCACGGGACAAGCGCTCGCTCACCGCTCGCGGTCCCGTAAGGGGCAATCCCCGAAGAGCGCGGTCATTCGGGGATTGCATAATAACATGCCGCCGACCACGTCGGCTCGCAACCCTTTCGCCACAAACCTGCACCAAGTCGCTCGCTTAAAGCTACTTGGTTGCGTTTATCTAATCGATTCTTTACCGGCAGCACTTGATAAATTGTTTATATTTAGCTTTAAGATTAGCGTGATCTTTGTCAAGCTATTGCGCCATGTTTTTCAAATTTTACATGAGCGTGCATTGAAATGTTTTGCTTTCGAAGCTGAGCATATGGTATAATTGACGTATGGAAAGGATCGACGATCTTCAATGCGCCGGGCTGAGGCTCAAACAGGACAGCGAGTCCTATTGCTTCACCTCCGACGCGGTCATTCTCGCAAATCTCGTCAAGGTGAAAAGGGGCGGCGTCGTCGCCGACTTCGGGACGGGCAGCGGAGTGATCGCGGTCCTTTTGACCGCCAAGACGCAGGCGGACAAAATTTTTGCGATCGAGAAGCAGCCGGGGCTGTTCAAGCTGGCTTGCGACAATGTCAGACTGAATAAACTCGAAGGCAAGGTCGTCCCCGTCGAGGGCGACATCGAGGATATGCCGCGCGTGCTCGGCGCGGGATGCGTCGACGCCGTCGTCTGCAATCCGCCCTACTTCAAACAGGACAGCGGCGAGACGAGAGAGGGCGAGAGCGCGGCGGCAAGGCATGAGAGCGGCAGAGGACTTGAGGGCATAGTGAGCGCCGCCGCGGCGATGCTCAAGACGGGCGGAGAATTGTTTTTGATCCACAGGACGGAGAGGTTGTCCGAGGTGTGCGCGCTTGTCGAGAACGCCGGTCTTGCGGTCAAAGAGATGATATTGATACGCGCGCGCGAGGGCGTCGAACCCAAGACGTTTGTCGTTGTTGCGCGCAAGGGCGCGGCGCAGGGCATGAAATTGCGCACGCTCACGGTGACGGACAGCGACGGCAAATATACGGACGAAGTCGCAAAGATGTACGGAGAGGAGAGATGAACAAGAAGGGAAGATTGCACATCGTCGGCACGCCGATCGGCAACATGGGCGACATCACTTTGAGGGCGATCGAGACGCTCAAAGCGGTCGATCTGGTCGCGTGCGAGGACACGCGCCGCACGCTTGGGCTGTTGACTCACTTCGGCATCAAAAAGCCGCTGGTCAGCTACTACAAGCCCAAGGAGCGCGAGGGCGCAAGACGTGTGTTGGCGTCGCTCGAGCGCGGCGACGAGGTAGCACTGGTCACAGACGCCGGCATGCCGTGCATCTCCGACCCCGGAGCGCTGCTGGTCAAAGAGGCGCGAGACGCCGGTTTCGAGGTGACGGCGGAGCCCGGTCCGACGGCGGTCGCGACCGCGATGGCTTTGAGCGGAATTTTGGAGCCCGTGTTTGTATTCGCAGGTTTTTTGCCCCCGAAGAGAAAGGATGCCGAGGCGCTTTTGACAAGGTGCGACAGTGCAAAGGGGACGATCGTGCTGTACAGTTCGCCCCACTCGATCAATGACGACTTGGCGTTGATCTATGCGACGCTCGGCGAAAGGGACGTGCATATCGTCCGCGAACTCACCAAGGTGTATGAGGGCGTGGATGAGGTGACGTTGCCGCACGTCATCGACGAGCCCAAAGGGGAATATGTGCTGCTCATCGGCGCCGCCTCCGCCGAGGAGCAAAAGCCGCAAGGCTCGCTCGAAGAACAGCTCGCCGCGATGATCGCGTCGGGCGTGGACAAAAAAGAGGCGGTCAAAAGGGTCGCGAAACTCAACGGCGTCCCCAAGGACACGGTATACAAATTGACCACGAGAGGTGACGAATGAAAATTTTGGAGATCGACGATTTGGTAAAGACATTCGGCGAGGTGCGCGCGGTCGACGGGATAAGTTTCTCGGTCGAGCGAGGCGCGCTTTTCGCATTCCTCGGGCTCAACGGCGCAGGCAAGAGCACGACGATCAACGTCATCTGCACACTGCTGCCCAAGGATTCGGGCAGAGTGCTCGTCGCCGGCGAGGATCTCGATTCCGCGCCCGAACGCGTCAGAGAGAAGATAGGCATCGTCTTTCAGCATTCCGTGCTCGACCCGTCGCAGACGGTCGCGTCCAACCTCGCCACTCGCGCGAGCCTTTACGGCATGACCTCCGCACAGGCGAAAAAGCGCATATCCGAACTCGCCGACACGCTCGGCTTCGGAGAATATTTGAATAGGAAATACGGCAAGCTGTCGGGCGGACAGCGGCGCAAAGTCGACATCGCGAGAGGGCTGTTGCATTCGCCCGAACTGCTCATCCTCGACGAGCCGACGACGGGGCTCGATCCGCAGACGCGCCGCGCGGTCTGGGACGTCATCGGCGACATCCGCCGCACGCACGACACCACCGTCTTTCTCACCACGCACTACATGGAAGAGGCGAACGGCGCGGACGACGTCGTCATTCTCGACGCGGGCAAGATCGCCGCGCAGGGCTCGCCGATCGAACTCAAAGAGAAGTTTTCGCGCGATACCGTCACTGTCTACGCCGAGCGGAGCGGCGCCGCGGACAAGCTGTTCGACGGCGAAAAGTGGACCTATGACGAGGGAGCATACCGCGTCGTCGTCGACGGCGGTGAGAGGGCGAAGGCGCTGCTCGACAGGTGCGCGCCCATTCTACGCTCGTTTGAGGTCAAGAAAGGGGACATGGACGACGTCTTTCTCACCGTCACCGGCAAACGCCCCGAAGGAGGTGCGGTATGAAGACGAAATTGCGTGCGCTCGGCAGCCTCGTGCTTCGCAACCTCAAGATCTTCCTCAGCGACAGGGCAGGGGTGTTCTTCTCGCTGCTCGCGCCGCTCATTGTGCTGTTTTTGTATCTGCTCTTCCTCAAAGACGTTCAGCTCGATTCGATCAAGGCGATGTTCGAGGGCGTGCCCGTCGACGAGCAGACTCTCGACAACATCATCAACAATTGGATGCTCGCCGGCGTCGTATCCGTCGCGTGTATCACCGTTTCTTTCTCCGCGCAGGAGCGGTTCATCAAGGATAAGGAGACGGGCGTCATCGCCGACATCAAGTCGTCGCCCGTCGCGCGCCCCGTCATCGACGCATCCTACTTTTTGTCAAATCTCGCGATCACCATCTGCATTTGCGGCATCGTGCTCGCGGTCGCGCTCGTCTATGTCGCGATCGCCGGCTGGACTCTGTCTTTCGGCGACGTCGTCGGCTTGATAGGCGCGCTGTTGATGTCGTCGCTGTCCGCAAGCCTCGTCACGGGGCTCATCTCCAAGGCGGTCAAGACAAGCTCTCAACACGGCGCGCTCGTAGGTATCGTCAGCGCGGCGATAGGCTTCCTCATGGGCGCGTATATGCCCACGTCCATCTTCCCGACCGCGGTGCAATATGTGACGCTGTTCGTGCCTGGAACGTATTCGTCGGCGCTCTTCCGAGAATTGTTCATGCGCGGCGCGATCGAGGACCTCGGCGGTCTGTCGGAGCAGGCGGCGGAGGCGATCGAGGAGGCGTACACCTTAAAATTGGACTTCTTCGGCAAGGAGATAGGTCCCAAAGAGATCGCGATCGTCTTTGCGGCGACGATAGCGCTGTTCGCACTGCTTTGGGCGGTCTGCGCAATCGTAGGCAAAAAGAGGGCGGCAAAGAAGAGCTGAGCCGCATTCGCAAGACAAAAAGCCGCCGCTTGGCGGCGAGTTGGAAAGTAAATCAAAGCGCGCGAGATCCGCGCGCTTTGTCGTTGTTCGAGGTCGGAGACAAATCGGCTTGCTCACATCAACGTGCAAAGCAGACAGGACACCACCGCGCCCAAAAGGGTGCAGAACAGCGAGACGGGCAGCGCGTAGCGCAGCTTGTGCACCTTGGTCGTGGACACATAGACGGTGCAGACATAAAAGACGGTCTCGCTTGCGCCGACGATCACGCTGCCGCAGCGCGCGATGTAGCTGTCCGCGCCGTATTCGGCGATCAATTTTTCCAGCACCGCGAGAGAGCCGTTGCCGCTCAAAGGGCGGACGATGACCAGCTCGCAAAGTTGCTCGGGAATGCCCAAAAAGCGGAACAGCGGAGCGAGCAGATCAGTGAGCGCGGCGGACATGCCGCTGACCGAAAACAGCTCGGTCGCGATCAGCACCGCGCATATGTAGGGAAAGACGGACAGCACGAGTTTGACGCCCTCTCGTGCGCCCGTAACGAAGCTGTCATAGACGTTGACGCGGCAAAAGAAGCCTATCGCCAAAACGGCGATTATGAACACGGGCAGGAAAAATTCACTCAAAGCGCGCACCTTTGAGAGGAGCGGGCGGCGACGGCTTTTTGCGCGTCTTCTTTGCCGAGAGCGCTTTGACGATCGCCACTCCGACCACCGTCGCGACGCTCGTCGCCAAGAGCGACGGCAAGATGATGTCGCCGGGAGACGCCGAGCCCGCAGCCGCGCGAAGCCCGACCACCGTCGCGGGGATGAGCTGTATCGACGTCGCGTTGATCACGAGGAAGAGGATCATGTTGTCGGTCGCGCGAGGCGTTCCGTCCTGCATGCGCTCCATCGCCTTTATCCCGAGCGGCGTTGCCGCGCCGCCCATTCCCAGAAAGTTGGCGGTGAAGTTGAGGGTGATGAGGTCGAGAGTCTCGCCGTCTTCGCCTTTGAACAGCTTGCGCGTCAGCGGCGAGCACGCCCTGCCCAGAGCTTTGCTCATCCCCACCTTGTTCATGATGTCGAGGACGGACAGCCAGATCGCATAGATCGCGCAAAGTTTGAGCGAGAGCGCGATCGCGCCCGACGCGCCGTCTATCATCGCCGGGAACGCCTGCGACGGCGAGACAAAGATCGTCATCACGAGCGACGAAAACATCATCACGAAAAATACGCCGTTCATACCGCTATTTTACTGCCGGGCAGTCCGCGATATGCGCCGCGCCGGGCGAAAACGTTTTACAAATGCGCGCGGAAGATATATAATATATAAAATCGACATCAGCGTGCGCTTATGCGCCGAGGAGGAGTTTATGGCTTCCAAATATTACATCACCACCGCGATCGCCTACGCGTCCGGCAAGCCGCATATCGGCAACACCTATGAGATCGTGCTCGCCGACGTGCTGGCGCGCTTCCGCCGCAAGCAGGGCTACGACGTCTTCTTTCAGACGGGTACGGACGAGCACGGCGAAAAAAATCAGCTCAAAGCGGAGGCGGCTGGCGTCACGCCGCAGCAGCTCGTCGACCGCAATTCCGCCGAGATCAAGCGCATTTGGGACCTGATGGGTACGTCCTACGACCGCTTCATCCGCACGACCGAGCCCTATCACAAGGAGCAGGTCGCGAAGATTTTCGACAAGTTTCTGAAGTCGGGCGACATCTACAAGGGCGAGTACAGCGGCTGGTATTGCACGCCGTGCGAGTCCTTTTGGACGGAGAGCCAGCTCGTCGACGGCAAGTGCCCCGACTGCGGCAGAGAGGTCAAACTCGCCAAAGAAGAGGCGTACTTCTTCCGCATGAGCAAGTATGCGGACGCGTTGATGAAGTACTACGACGAGCACCCCGAGTTCATCGTCCCCGTCTCGCGCAAAAAGGAGATGGTCAACAACTTCCTCAAGCCCGGGCTTCAGGACCTGTGCGTCAGCCGCACGACGTTCGATTGGGGCATCAAGGTCAACAGCGATCCGCGCCATGTCGTCTATGTCTGGCTGGACGCGCTGACCAACTACATCACGGGACTAGGGTATGACGTCGACGGCAAAAACGACCCCAAATTCGACAAGTATTGGCCTGCGGACGTGCACGTCGTCGGCAAGGACATCGTCAGATTCCATACGATCTATTGGCCCATCTTCTTGATGGCGCTGGGTCTGCCGCTGCCCAAGCAGGTGTTCGGGCACGCGTGGCTGTTGCAGGACGGCGGCAAGATGAGCAAGTCCAAGGGCAACGTCATGTACGCCGACGACATGGTCGACATCTACGGCGTCGACGCGGTCCGCTATTGCCTCATGAGCATGATGCCGTACGACAACGACGGCGTGATCGGCTGGGATCAGGTCACCGAACTCATCAACGGCGAACTTGCCAACGTCTTCGGCAACCTCGTCAACCGCACCGTCGCAATGATCAACAAATATTTCGGCGACGAGGTGTTTGACGCAGGCGTCGCCGAAGAGGTCGACGACGACCTCAAAGCGGTCGCGACCGCGGCGTATGCCAAGTTTGAAAAGGATATGGAGGCGTTCCGCGTCGCCGACGCGCTGGGCGAGATCGTCTCCGTCTACCGCCGCGCGAACAAGTATATCGACGAGACCGCGCCGTGGGCGCTCGCCAAGGACGAGTCCAAAAAGGACAGACTGCGCACGGTGCTGTACAATCTGTGCGAGAGCATAGTCATCGCGACGAGCATGCTCGAGTGCTTTATGCCGGGCAAGTGCGCGAAGGTGTTCGAGGAGCTGGGCTCGACTTCGAGAGAGTTCGCGGCGCTCGGCAAGTTCGGCGTTCAGAAGGGCTACAAGGTCGTCGAAAAGGCGGAGATCCTCTTCTCGCGCCTCGACGCCAAGGAGATCAACGACAGGGTCGAGGCGATGTTCGAAGAGCGCGCCAAAGCCGCCGAAAAGGAGCAAAAGCCGCAACAGGTCGAACAAAAACCGTCAAAGAGCGAGATCGCTATCGACGACTTCGCCAAGGTAGAACTCAAAGTGGGCAAGGTCGTCGCGTGCGAAAAAGTGCCCAAGGCGGACAAGCTGCTTTGCTCCAAGATCGACGTTGGCGAGGACAGTCCGCGCACCGTCGTCAGCGGCATCGCCGCATACTATTCGCCCGAACAGATGATCGGCAAAAGAGTTGTCGTCGTCACCAACCTCAAACCCGTCAAGCTGCGCGGCATATTATCCGAGGGCATGATCCTCTGCGCCGAGGGTGCGGACGGCAAACTGTCCGTCGTGTCGCCCGAGGGCGAGATCGCGCCGGGCGGAGAGGTCAGATGATCGATTCGCACGCGCACATCACCGAAGAGAGATTGCTGCCCGAGAGCGGCAGGATCATCGCCGACATGCACGCAGACGGCTTGACCGCATTGATTGAGGCAGGCTGTGACGCCGCGACGTCCGCTCAGGCGGCAAAGCTCGCTGAGGACAACGAAGGAGTGTTCGCGATCGTCGGCACTCACCCCGAGTTCGCCGCTGACTACGGCGACGACGAGGCGGCGCTCTATGCGCGCCTTTCGGCGATGCCAAAGGTGGTCGGCATAGGGGAGATAGGGCTGGATTACTATTATGAGACGCCGCCGCGCGACATCCAAAAACGCGCGTTTGTCGCGCAATTGGAGCTGGCGCACTCGCTGCATATGCCCGTCGCGCTCCACATCCGCGACGCGTACGGCGACCTCGCCGACATTCTCAAAGAGCACCCGTCGTGGGTCGCCGACGGCATGCTGATGCACTGTTACAGCGGCAGCGCCGAGTTCGTCAAACAGCTCGCGAGATATGACGCGTATTTTGCGTTCGGCGGAGCCGTCACGTTCAAAAACGCGAAAAAACAGGACGTCATCCGCGCGGTGCCCAAAGACCGCATCCTCGTCGAGACGGACTGCCCGTACATGACTCCGGTGCCATTTCGCGGCAAGCTAAACGAGCCAAAGTACGTTCGCCATACGCTGGCGTTCGTCGCCGAGACGCTGGGCATGACGTTCGAGGAAGCGGAAAAACTCACCGAACAAAACACACTTGCGCTCTTCCCCAAGATGAAGGCGTTTTTGCAATGAAAGATCAATATGTTTACTTGATGGGCAGGGGACTTTACGTCAACCTGACCAACAGATGCAGCAACCGCTGCGACTTCTGCGTGCGCAACTACGACGTCGATCCCGCCAAAAAGCATGGCTTCGCCGGGTATGACCTTTGGCTCGACCACGAGCCGTCCGCGCAAGAGGTCATCGACAGGGCGCGCGCCGTGCTCGACGCTCACCCCGAGGTCGAAGAGGTCGTGTTCTGCGGCTACGGCGAACCGACATACCGCGTCGAACAGCTCTGCGCGGTCGCCGACTTCGCGCACGAGAGAGGGCTCAAAACGCGTCTCAATACCAACGGGCAGGGCAACGCGATCAACGGCCGCGACATCACGGACGACATCGTGTCGCACATCGACGAGATAGGCGTCAGCCTCAACGCGACGGACGCGAAAAAGTATGACGCGATCTGTCACAGCGAGTGGGGAGAGAGGGGCTTCGACCTAATGCTCGCCTTCGCCGAAGAGTGCGTGAAAAAGGGCGGCAACGTGTCGCTGTCGGTCGTAGACATCATTGGTGAAGAGGAGACAGCCAAGGCGCGGACGATCGCCGAAAAGATAGGCGCAAAGCTGCGCGTGCGCAAGATGATAGATGGATAAGATCGCGGACATCCTCAAAAGACACGGCTTCGGCTTTGACAAGCGGCTCGGTCAAAACTTTTTGACCGACTCAAATCTGCTTGCCGCGATCGCCGACGACGCCGGAGTGACGGCGGAGGACACCGTGCTCGAGATAGGCGCCGGCGCGGGCACGCTGACGCGCGCACTCGCCGACAGGGCGAAGAGGGTCGTCGCGCTCGAAGTGGACGAGCACTTGCGCCCCGTCCTTGCCGAGACGCTTGCGGACAAGGGCAACGCCAAGGTCGTGTTCAAGGACTTCCGCTCGGTCGGGGACGATGAGCTCCGCGCGCTGGTCGGCGACGCATTCAAGGTGGTCGCCAACCTGCCGTACTACATCACGACGCCGATCGTGATGCGCTTTGTCGAAGGGGACGTGCGCCCCGTGAGCATGTCGGTGATGGTCCAAAAAGAAGTCGCCGACCGCCTCGCCGCCGCACCCGGGACTGCCGATTACGGCGCGATCACCGCGTCGGTCGCGCTCTGCTGCGACGTCAGGATAACGAGGTTCGTTCCGCGGTCGCTGTTCACGCCACCTCCAAATGTCGACAGCAGCGTCGTCAGACTTGATTTTGTAGACAAGCTGCCGAGGGAAGAGGAACAAAAGACGCGCCGACTGATCGGCGCGGCGTTCGCGATGAGGCGCAAGACTTTGGTCAACAATCTCGCCCGCTGCGGGTACGCAAAAGAGGCTGTCGCCGCGGCGCTCGAAAAGATGGGGCTGCGCGCCGACGTCAGGGGAGAAACGCTGTCCTACCTCGACTTTGCAAAATTGCAAAATTTGCTGTCCGTGTAGGTTATCGGCACTTTATTGCTCAAACTCTTCCGGGTGAGAAGCGCGATATTCACTTTCGCTCGCCTCAAGCTCGGAATATTTTTGTCTTATCTTTTTGTCGCGGTTGAACAACGTCAAACCGATCGCGATCGTCGCCGCGGTCACGGCGATCAACGCATAGCAAGCCGTCATTTCGCCGAGCACGCCCGTCAAAATGCATGCGTGCAGGGACGAAAGAACGATCAGCGTCAATATGCCGGCGCGCCGCACGATGTAGCGGCCGGCGCGTTTGCCGCGCTCGCTGCGCGGGTCCTTGTGATAGCCGCCGAGCAATATCCCTCCGACGCCGAAGAGAAAGCATACACCTATCGTATAGACGGGCGCAAACACCACTGATACGATCACCGCAACTGCAATGTTGAGTTCGGGCATAGTCACCTCCGAATGCTTTCAAGTGAATTATAGCATCATAACGGGGGTGGTGTCAATACCGATTTTTTTGCGGCAAACAACGTTCGTTCGCGGAATATCGCGCGTCCGCTTCGATTATATTGAAGTGTAACGGAGGCGATATGAAAGTTGTCAACAGATTTGTGCTCAAAGATTGCGGCGAGGCAAAGGGCGTCGCAAAGATAGTGAAAGGCGGCGGCAAAAACTATGTCGAAGCGAGCTGCGCGGCGGCGTTCGACGCCGTGATCGCGAATGTCGGCGGCAAAGCGGTCGAAATCGGCGATGGCGGCGTGGAGGGAGAAGTGAGAGGAGTTGCGCTCTTCGGGGACGGCGTACTCGTCGCCTCGGGCGGCGAAGCGATCGGCTTTGCACCGAAAACCGTTCAAGAAACCGTGCCGGAAGCCGCGCCCGAAGAGACGGGGCAGGAGACAGAGGTGACGTCCGAAGAGAAACCTCAACCGCCGACCGAGAGCGCCGAAGAGGAGAGCGCCGATGCCGAGCAAGGCGTCGAAGAGGAGCCCGAGGAGCTCGTTGAGCAGGGCGCGCCGGAAGATGAGCATGCTCCGCAAAGAGGGGGACAGGGCGAGTTCTTCAAGCTGATCGAACAAAAGCTGAAAGAGTTGTTCGACGGCAGAGAGAGGGCAAGCGAACTCGAAGCGCTGTTTCCCGACTCAAAGTGGGTGAGGGTGGATGACGGCGGCGAGGCGGCGTATGTCGTCGGCGTGGTCGGCGACCCCGTCAAGTTCATCTGTTACGGCGTACCCGACGCGGACGGCAGCGCTCCGCCGAAAGGCAAAGAGGAGAGCCGCCAATGGCTGCCCGTGCCCGGAGGAGGCGGATATTGGATGATGTATCAATCGGCGGAGGATGGGAGCACGCTGACCGCTTTTTGAGGACATGTATTGAGAAAACGCACAAATATATCGGTTTTTGAAGGGGCGGAGCTAAAACAGAAGGCTCCGCCTCTCGTCCCCGCGGATACATTATAATGTAATTATTAGGTAAAATCTCGCCGTCCGAGCCGCGAATATATTGACCGAATATACGCTTTGGCATAAAATAGATGTACGACAAGAAAAAGGCAGGTGTTTATGCTCGAACTTCGTAACATCACCAAAGACTATCCCGTGGGCGACGGCGTCGTCCGCGCGCTCAAGGGCATCGACCTCAAATTCCGCGACACCGAATTCGTGTCCGTGCTGGGACAGTCGGGCTGCGGCAAGACCACGCTCCTCAACATCATCGGCGGTCTCGACCGCTATACGTCGGGCGATCTGTTGATCGACGGCGTGTCGACCAAGGTCTACAAGGACGTCGATTGGGACGCATACCGCAACCTCAGGATAGGTTTTGTCTTCCAAAGTTACAACCTCATTTCGCACATGACAATTTTGGACAACGTCGCGATGGCTTTGACGCTGTCCGGCGTCAGCCGCGCTGAGCGCAACAGGCGTGCGCGAGAAGCTCTCGCAAAGGTCGGGCTTTCCGAGCAGATCAAGAAGCTGCCCAATCAGCTTTCCGGCGGTCAGATGCAGCGCGTCTCTATCGCGCGTGCGCTGATCAACGACCCCGAGATCATTCTTGCCGACGAGCCGACCGGCGCGCTCGACAGCGCGACCAGCATCCAGGTCATGGACCTTCTCAAAGAGATCTCCAAGACGCGGCTCATCATCATGGTCACGCACAACTCCGAGCTTGCGGACAGATATTCGACGCGCATCGTCAGGCTCAAAGACGGCGAGGTCATCGGCGACAGCGATCCGTTCACTCCCGAAGAGAACACCGAGGCGCAGTCAAAGACGCTTGCCGCGACCGAGAGCGAGAAGCAATTGACCGTCAAGGAGAAAAAGAAGAGGCTCAAGCGCACGAGCATGAGCTTCTTGACCGCGATCAAGCTGTCCTTCCGCAACCTTATGACCAAAAAAGGAAGGACGATCATGACCGCGATCGCAGGCAGTATAGGCATCATAGGCGTGTCGCTGGTGCTGGCGATCTCCAACGGCTTCACGAGCTATGTCACCGACCTTCAGACGACGGTGTTGTCCGGCTATCCGATACAGATCGCGAGCAGCGCGATCGACACCAACGCCGCGATGTCCATCATTTCGGGTATGACCGGCGACGCCGGCGACAAACAATATCCGGACGACGACTTTGTCTACGGCTTCGATTCGTCCGATATGATGGAGGACATCATCATCGACAACAGCTTCGGTCAAGACTATATCGACTATGTCAATGAGGTCAAAGATAAGGGCTGGGCGAGCAGCATTTCGTACGGCTACGCGATGGAGACCACCGTCGTCGGACCGACGATCGACGCGGACGGCAACACCGTCTATCAGCAGGTCAACGTCAAAAATAGCATGTTGGACGGGATCTTGGGCGGCAACTTCGGAAAGCAGAAGACCCCGTCGATCGGCTGGTATCAAATGGTCGGCGGCAAAGAGTTCATCCTGTCGCAATACGACATGATCGCAGGCACCAAGTTCCCGTCGTCGGCGAACGAGGTCGTGCTGGTCGTCGACACCTACAACAGCGTGAGCGTAGAGGTGCTGATGGGGCTCGGATTTGACCCCGACGAGTGCGATCAGGTCAGTTTCGACGACATCATCGGGCGCAAATTGACTGTTGTCGACAACAACGCTCTCTACAAAAAACTCGATACGCCGAACGGCAACAAGCAGTTCAACAAACAGAGCGGCAGCGACTTCTACCGCAGCTGTTGCGAAGAGGGCGGCGACGGTACGACTCAGCTCGAAGTTGTCGCGGTGCTGCGTCTCAAACCGGACGTCATGCTCGGCTTGCTCTATCAGGGCATCAACTATACCCCCGAATTGACGGAGTATTTGCTCGACGTCAACGGCGCGTCGCACGTGGTCGCCGCGCAGGCGGCGGACACCGAATACAACGTCGTCACAGGCGGACGCATCGCTTTGAGCGGCTCGACTCACAAGGAGATCATGCAGCAGCTCGGCGGCGACCGTACCCCCGACAGCATGAACATCTATCCGCTCGACTTCGAGAACAAGGAGTATATCCTCGACTATCTGGACGCGTGGAACGACACTCATGCAGGCAACGAGGTGCAATACACCGATATGTCCGCGACCGCCACGGAGATGATGAACGAGATCATCCGCATCATATCCATAGTTCTCGTCTGTTTTGCGGCGATCTCGCTGGTCGTGTCGTCGGTGATGATCGGCATCATAACCTACGTCTCCGTCGTCGAGAGGACAAAGGAGATAGGCATTTTGCGGTCGCTCGGCGCACGCAAGAGAGACATATACAACGTGTTCAACGCCGAGAGCTTCATCGTCGGCTTGTTTGCGGGCGTGATCGGCATCTTGGTGACCTACATTCTGCAGCCTATCGTCAACGTGATCATCCAAAACCTCGCGAATATGGGCTCGCTGACGCTGTGCGTGTTCAATCCTCTGCACGCGCTTTTGATGATCGTGATCAGCTTCTGCTTGACGGTGATCGCCGGGCTTGTCCCGTCGTCCGTTGCGGCAAAGCGCGACCCGGTCGTCGCTCTGAGGTCGGAATAACACCTTTGACCGAGGCTTGCCTCGGGCGATAATATAACCTCAAACGAGAGGCGGTCCTCACGGGGCCGTCTCTTTTTGCCGAAAAAGTTGAAAAGGAAGAGAAGTGGTGCTATGATCAAAAAAGGCGCGATATGAAAGGAGGACAAAATGAAGAAATTGCTTGCGACATTTGCCGTGACAACTTTGCTCGTGATCCTTGCTGTCTCGGCAGTTTCTTGCGTCTATCAGCCCGATGCGGACAAAGTCATCGATATAGACGCGCTCGGCGAGCCGATCTTTGTCTCAGAGTTCGTCATCGACTATGTCCGCTGCTATGATGTGGACGAAATACCTTTTGTGAAATAAGAGGACAAAAAATACCGCCGCGGCAACACGCCGCGGCGGTATTTTTGTACGGTTTATTCTTTGTTTTCGTTCTCTTCGTTGCGCATTTGATCTTCGAGGCGCTCCTGCTTTTTCTTGACCGCTTCGGTCGCCGCGTTGCACGCCTTGTTCATCAACAGCGACACGACGATGATGATCGCGATCGTGATGAAGATCGCCAGCACGCCTTTCCACATGATGTTGAGCGCGGCAATGACATTGTTCTTGTCAAAGTGCAGGTCGAGTATTCCTCCGTCGTCCGCCGCGTCGGCGTCTTCGGAAGGGGTCTCGTCGGCGCTGTCTTCGGCGGGCGGTTGTACGGTCTCGCCCTCGGCGGGGACGTCGGCAGGCGCGCTCTCTTCGGCGCAGACCGACTGTCCGAATGCGAACAGCGTCAGCAACACGATCAGGCACAGCAGCGTGCCCACGCAGATCTTGGTCAAAACATTGCTTTTCATATCACGCACCTCCTCAAGCGAGCACCAGACTGATGATCAGTCCGCCGACGATCGCCGAAGCGATCTGACCCGAGACGTTGGCGCCTATCGCGTGCATCAACAGGTGGTTGGTGGGATCTTCTTTGAGCCCCATCTTTTGAATGACCCTCGCCGACATCGGGAAGGCCGAAATGCCAGCCGCGCCGATCATCGGGTTGATCTTCTTCTTGGAGAACAGGTTCATCACCTTGGCAAAGCCGACGCCCGCCGCGGTGTCGAAGACGAACGCCAAAAGTCCGAGCGCGAGGATGAGCAAGGTCTCAAGCTGCAGGAAGGCTTCGCCCCTCATCTGCGACGCGATCGTCAAGCCCAAAAGCAGCGTGATCAGGTTGGCGAGGATGTTTTGCGCCGTCTCGGACATCAATCTCAAAACGCCGCACTCGCGCAACAGGTTGCCGAACATCAGGAAGCCGACCAGCGCCAGCGACTTGGGTGCAATCAAACCGGCAACCACCGTAACGACGATGGGGAAGAGTATCTTGGTCGTGCGCGACACCTGCGCGGAGTTGTACTCCATGCGGATGAGACGCTCCTTTTTGGTCGTCATCAGCTTGACGACAGCCGGCTGTATGATTGGGACGAGCGCCATGTACGAGTAGGCAACGATGGTGATCGGTCCGAGATATTTGCTTGCGAGCGCCTGTGCGACGACAATCGAGGTCGGTCCGTCTGCCGCGCCTATGATCGCGATGGACGCCGCGTCGTTGAGCCCGAATCCGAACAGCGTCGCCAAAAGCAGCGTCATAAAGATGCCGAACTGCGCCGCGCCGCCAAGCAAGAACAGCTTTGGATTGGACAGCAGCGGACCGAAGTCTATCATCGCGCCGATGCCGATGAACAGCAATATCGGCATCGCCTCCGACGCCTCGATGCCGATCTCGAACATCCAGTCGATGATGCCCGCCGTCTCGCCGTCGTTGACGACGTTGGAAAGGGGGATATTGACAAGGATCGCGCCGAAGCCCATCGGGAGCAGCAGCGACGGCTCCATGTCAAACTTGATTGCAAGGAAGATCAACAATGCACCGATGAACCACATGACGACGTTCTGCCACGACACATTGGCGATGCTTTCGATCAAGAAATCCATATGATACTCCTCTTATAGTTTTGAAAACCGCAGACCGACTTTGTCGATCCGCGGTCTCGTCATTTGAAATTAAACCGGAAGGCGATGCCTTCGTGCTAGCGGCTAATTACGCAAAAGCGCCGACTACTCCCCGCGAGGGTTTCCTGCCTCAATAGTATAAAATAATGCGCGCGCCAAAGTCAACAATTTTTTGGACGTATGTGCGAAGTTGCGCCGGCGCGGGAAAATGTGGTATAATCATCGTGCGCGAAAGCGCGTGAGGTGAGTGATGGAAAAGATCGCGAGTTTTTGTATCGATCACGAAAAATTGCTGCCGGGACTTTATGTCTCGAGAAAGGATCGCCGCGACGGCGTGATCGTCACGACGTTCGATCTGCGCTTCGTTGCGCCCAACCGAGAGCCGGTCATCGATATGCCGGCGCTGCATACGATCGAACACGTCGGCGCGACATTTTTGAGAAACGGCGAGCGCAAAGACGACGTCGTCTACTTCGGGCCGATGGGTTGCAGGACGGGCTTTTATCTGCTCATGTTCGGCGACTTGACCGCAAAAGACGTGCTGCCGCTCGTCGAGGACATGTGCCGCTTCGTGCTGGGCTTTGAAGGGGAGATCCCCGGCGCAAAGCCGTCCGAGTGCGGCAATTGGTCGGAACAAAACCTCGCGATGGCAAAGTTCTATGTCGCGAGATATCTCGACTCGCTCGAAAAACACGCGCGCACAGAATATCCGAAAATTTAGGTGCCCGTGTCGATAAAACGCGGTTTTTTGAAACCGTGCCGAAATCGTTTTCAATGCGCAGATGACGATGCGTCTCAAAACGATTGCCTCTGCGCCCGCTTTGTTTTATAATGTTCTACGATGAAAGGTACAGTGCTTGAGATCATTTTCAGGAACGCCGACAACGGCTATTGCGTCCTCTACATGCAGGGGGACGTGCTGCCGTTCACCGCGGTCGGGGTCTTCCCGCCGATCACAGAGGGCGAGACGCTCGAGATGGACGGCAATTGGGTCAAGAACAGCCGCTACGGCGAGCAGTTCTCGGTGACGTCCGTCAAGGTGCTGCCGCCCACGTCGACCGAGGCGATCTTCAAGTATCTGTCAAGCGGATTGTTCAAAGGCGTCGGCGAGGTGACCGCATATGCGATCGTCGAGAAGTTCGGCTCCAAGTCGCTCGACGTCATCGAGCATCAGCCCGCGCGCCTTGCCGAGATCAAGGGCATCTCGCTCAAAAAGGCACTCGCGATCCAAGAGTCCATGCTCTCGCTCAAAGAGATGCAAGACACGATCGTCTATCTCCAAAACTACGGCGTCACGCTCAACCTCGCGATCAAGATCTTCAAGGCGTACGACAAGTCCACCGCAAAGATCGTCGAGACCAATCCCTACAAGCTGGTCGACGACATCGACGGCGTCGGTTTTTTGACCGCGGACAAGATCGCGACTCAGATCGGCGTCGCGCCCGACAGCCGCTTTCGAGTCGCCGCCGCGGTCGTCCACGTCCTCAAAGAGGCGGCGAACAAGAACGGCGACACCTACCTTCCCGAGGACAAGCTCGTCGCCGAGGTCGATTCGCTGCTGCGCCTCGACGCGCTCGACGCTGAGACGTTGATCCGCGATATGATCGAGGACTGCGAGGTCACCGGCAAGATCGTCAGGCTTGAAAAGGACGGCGAGACCGTCGACATGCTCGCCGGCAACTATGTGTGCGAAAAGTCGATCGCGACCTACGTCAGGGCGATGCTCGACAACACAGACAGTCTGCCGCTCGACGCCGACGAAGAGATCGCCCTCTACGAAAAGCTCAACAAGATCAAACTTCACCCATCTCAGGCGGAGGCGGTCCGCAGCTGTTTGATGAAGGGCGTCAACATCATCACCGGCGGCCCCGGCACCGGCAAGACCACGATCGTCAAGTGCATCATACATCTGCTGCGCAGCCGCAACTATACCGTCTGCCTGTGCGCGCCGACGGGCAGGGCGGCAAAGCGCCTCACCGAGACCACCGGCGTGGAGGCGAAGACGATACATCGGCTGCTCGACCTCGACTTTTCGGACGGCAAGGGCAAGTTCATGTTCAACGAGTCCTCCAAACTTCAAGAGGACGTCATCATAGTCGACGAGGTCAGCATGTGCGACGACTATGTGTTCAACGCGCTCATCAAGGCGATCAAGTTCGGCGGCAGACTGATCATGGTCGGCGACAAGGACCAGCTGCCGTCCGTCGGCGCGGGCAACGTGCTCGCCGACATGATCGCGAGCGGGATCGTTCCGGTCAGCTATCTCACGCAGATATACCGCCAAAGTGACGACAGTCTCATCGTCGAGAACGCCCATCGCATCAACGCCGGCAAGATGCCCGTCATCAATAATCGCAGCCGCGACTTTTTCTTTGACAACAAGTCCGACCCCGAGGACATCCTCGCGACGGTCACCGATATGGTCACGCGCCGCATCCCGTCGTACGCGGCAGTCAAGCCGATGGACATTCAGGTGCTTTGCCCGATGAAAAAGGGAGTGATCGGCGTGGAGAATATGAACGACACCCTGCAAGAGGCGCTCAATCCCGCCGCTCGCGGCAAGGCAGAACTCAAAGTCGGCATGCACACCTTCCGCACGGGCGACAAGGTCATGCACACCGTCAACAACTACGACCTCGAATGGACGGCCGAGGAGGGCGGAGCAGGCTCGGGCGTGTTCAACGGCGACATCGGCCGCATCGAACAGATCGACCCCCTCGCCCCGTCCATGACCATCCTCTTCGACGACGGCAAACGCGTCAAATATATGCAGGGCGACTTCGACGACCTCACCCTCGCCTACGCGATCAGCGTGCACAAGTCGCAGGGCTCGGAGTTCCCCGTCGTCATCATCGCGCTCATGAGCGGCAACTATATGATCCTCACGCGCAACCTGCTCTATACCGCCGTCACCCGCGCCAAAGAGATGGCAGTGCTAATCGGCTCGTCCGACAACCTCGAAAAGATGGTCAAAAACAACTATACGGCGAAGCGGTACAGCATGCTTGAATCGTTTTTGGTGACCGCGCAAGCGGGCAGGTGAGCAAGGTTTTGAGCGGACCTTTTGCGCGCATACTTTGTCTTGCCCCTTGCTAAGCCATAAAGGATTGAGCTGCGGGGACGCGACTCGTCTGCGCGCAAAATCCCTACGTCAAAACTGCTTCGCACCGGCAAACAACGCCGACGGCAAAACGCCGTCGGTATTTTTTGCCGGCTTGCCCTCACCCCGCTTGCGCGGTCTTAATTTATTTGCTTGTTACATCGGCGGGAAGGAGAGCGCGCGTCGGCGTGCGGCTAAGACCGCAGAGGGTATTGACCCTGCACGCGCGCCGCGCAAATTCATCCCGAAATAGCGTGCTCAAAACTGCTTCGCACCGACAAAATACGACAGCAAAAATGCTGTCGTATTTTGTCGGCTTGCTCACCTGCCCGTTGCGCGGTCTATTTTTAGGCTTGATACGTTGACGGAAAGGCAAGGAGCAATGTGATTGCCGGCTTGTCCACATACGCGCGGCGCGGTCTTTTTTGGGGCTTAGTTTGTTGACAGGCAGGCAAGGAGCATTGCAACTGCGAGCACCGACAAACAACGACGGCAAAACCGCATGATTAAAGTTAGAAAAGAACCGATTGGATAAACAGAACCAAGCAGCTTTAAGCGAGCGACTTGGTGCAGATTTGCGCCGAAAGGGTTGCGAGGTGTACCTCAATGGTACCTGAGCGTTCCGTGAGGCGCAAAGATGCCCAAACGAGCCGCTTAAAGCGGTAAACTGAGCCGCGCCGCAAAGCGAGCGCGGAACAGAAAAAGCCTGTCGCGGATTGCAAAGCAATACGCATAACAGGGGGACGATTTCCCGAAAAAATACGGACGTGCGAAACGTCCGTATTTTGGTGACTCCAAGGGGAATCG
>CALWGZ010000006.1 GCA_944380285.1 uncultured Christensenellaceae bacterium | reverse complement strand
TCCTTATGGCGCGCCGAAAAGGAAACAGTGCAATAAAAGGTGTTTTTGCAGATCCGGCAGAAGTCGATACTTTTTTACAAAGACAAAAGTATTGAAAAGAAAGAGGCAGAAAATCCACATTTCCAAACACCGTATCCCTCTTTGCGTGGCGCGCCATAAGGAAACGAAGAAGAACCTCACGCGCTGCAGCGCGTAGGGATTCGTGCTCAAGTGTTGCGCTGCCGCGCAACGCGAAGAGCTTTGCCCCCTTGCGGGGCAAGCCTCCTTATGGCGCGAGGCGGCTGCGGAGCAGGCATTACACGGCATCACCGTATCCCTCTTTGCGTGGCGCGCCATAAGGAAAACGTAACGGAGCACTCGCGCATGACAATGCGCAGGGATTCGTGCTCGAGCGGAGCGCGAAGCGCGAAAGCCGCGGCAGGGAATGACACCGTTGAAGAGATGTGATATAATCGACGTATGGAGTATTGCATTTCGGACATACACGGACACTATGAGCTGTTCTGCCGCCTGATGGACAAGATTAAATTCTGCGGCGGAGACAGGTTGTTTGTGCTGGGCGACATCATCGACAAGGGACCGGACGGCGTGCGTCTTGCCAAACTGTTGTTTTCGATGCCGAACGCAATCTGCATCGCCGGCAATCACGAATACGACTTCGTCAAACACTATCGCGCGTTGATGGCTGAGGCGCAAGATTACGACACGGTGCTCGACAAGCTGCGCAATCGGTTCGAGGACGGGCGGTTGCTCGATTGGGAGACGGTGGACGCAATTGATTCGCTGCCGTTTTATGCGGAAGGGCAAAACTTCATCGGCGTGCACGCCGGCGTGCCCGTCGTCGACGGAAAGGCGTTGCACCCGTCAAAGGCGACGGGCGAACAACTCGTCTACGACCGCCGCTTCAAAGACGAAGACGTCCTGCCCGAAGAGAGCAAATGCGTGCTGTTCGGGCATACGCCCGTCAGGTACTTGACGAACAGAGACGAAATCGTCTTCTATCCGCGCAAAGGCGCAAAGACAGACAGCCCGAACATCGCCGACTATTGCAAAGTGCATTTGGACACGGGCGTATATTTGAGCGGCGTCTTGGGGTGCGTTGCCCTCGACGAGTGCAGGGCAATCTATGTCGGACCGCACATGAATTGAGCGCGGCAAAGAGACTTTTTTGCCGATGGGACAATCACGGGACATCGAACGCTCAAAAGAAGAAATATGAACACTCAGTCTTGACATGCGGCAATACCCGTTGTATACTTGAAGTGCGGACAAAGATCGGAGGAGGGCGAGTATGAAGACGATACGACGGCGCGGCGTCAAATAGGCGCAAAGCGTACGGCTTGACATCAAAGACAAAGCGATTGCGGCGCAGCGCAGGGGATGGCGGACCCGTGCGCTGCGCCCAAGCTTTCAAAGACAACGGAAATTTTTTGCAATGCGGGCTTGACAGAAGGGGGGAAAATGTGTTATCATCGTAGGTGATAGGAAGCTATCGCAGTCTTTCCAACTCCCCAAAACAACAACAATGTTTTGACTCGACGCGCAATATCGCACGGATCCTTTGCGCGCTGCAAACTCGTCGTCAAGCCGCGCGGCGGGGCAAAGCCCTCGATTTTGACCGGCAATACTGTTCGGGTATCATATTATATTCGGCGGAAGCGATATTGAGATTCATGCGACGAGAACGGTACCATCGTTTTGATACAATTATGGGGAGGCGAAAGAGGAGGAACGCATGGATAAAGAATTCATAGCTCAGGCAAAAGAGAGGATCGACGCGCTGATTTCGCGGCTCGGAGATCCCGATCTTTTTCCCGACGAAAAGGCGGAATTGCTGGCGGAGCTGAGACGAGAGGTGGACGGTCTCAAGGTCGCGGAGGACGCCGAGCGCGCTCGCGCTCAAAAGGAGAAAGAAGAGCGCGAACGGCTCGAAAGAGAGAGGGAGGAGCAAGAGGAGAGAGAAAGGAAAGAGGAGCACGCCAAAGAGGTCACCTGCATGGATCTGCCCGTCGATTGGGTCAACGTGTTCGACACGGACGACAGGACATTCGGCGTGCATTTTGACAGCTGCGCGGACGGTTTGATTGCGAGTTTGAGCAATTTGGGCAGGGTGGACATCGAGTATATCGCGTCGGTCACGGGCAGGGATTACAAAGAGGTCATAGGCGAGCTTAAGGGCGCAATCCTGCAAAATCCCGAGACGTGGCAGGAGACTTTCTACAAGGGGTGGGAGACGACGGAAGAGTACCTGTCGGGCAACTTGATGCGCAAGTTGAGGATCGCAAGGGAGGAGAACGAAAAATATTGCGGCTATTTTGCCGACAACGTCGCCGCGATCGAAGAGGTGCTGCCTGCCGCGGCGACGGCGAAAGACATCCATGCAGCGCTCGGGTCGCCGTGGCTGCCGACCGACATCGTCGACGACTTCATCTTTTTCCTCTTCGGCGAGCCGTCGGGGTACAAGATGGCGGACGAGACAGAGAAAGAACAAATGCGGCGGATGTGGCAGACAAAACACGACGAGATGATCGGCACATGGGAGATCCCCCAAAAGAGCCGCTATCGCGGAAGCGTCGCCGTGACCCATACATACGGCACGGCGAGAATGGAGGGGATGTATATCCTCGAAAAGACGCTCAACATGAAAAACATCGTCGTCACAGACGAGATCTCGTGTCCGACGAGTCCGACGGGCACGAAGAGGATACTCAACAAAAAGGAGACGATAGCCGCGCTCGAAAAGCAGGGGGAGATTGCGCAAGCGTTCGAAAAGTGGATATGGGCGGAGCCGGGGCGAAGGGAGAGGCTCGTCGAGATCTTTGAGAACAAGTACGGATGTGTGAGGCGCAGAAAGTTTGACGGGTCCTTTTTGAACTTCCCGGGAATGGATCCGTCGATCAGGCTCTATCCCTACCAAAAGGACGCGGTCGCAAGGATAATCTTTACGCCGAACGTGCTGCTCGCGCATGACGTCGGAGCCGGCAAGACGTTCGTCATGATCGCCGCGGGGCAGGAACTCAGGCGAATGGGGTTGTCCAAAAAGAACTTGTATGTCGTCCCCAACAACATTGTGGGACAATGGCAGGACATCTTCCGGCAGATGTACCCCTCGGCGAAGATATTGTGCGTGGAGCCCAAGACGTTTACGCCGCAAAAGCGAGAACAGGTATTGCAAAACATACGCGACAACGATTATGACGGGATCGTGATCGCCTACAGCTGTTTTGAGCAGATACCCGTGTCAAAGGATTTCCGATTGGACGAGCTCAGGGCGCAAAGAGACGAAATTCAAGAAGAGATCGACCAAGGAAAAGCGACGTCCGCGCTCAGGCGCAAACTGGAGACGGTCAAGAAAAAGCTGTCCGAAGAGGCGGCGAAAGTCGAGGAGGACAAGTCGATCTGCTTCGACGACCTCGGGATAGACAGGCTCTTTGTCGACGAGGCGCACAACTTCAAAAACGTCCCCATCGAGACGAAGATCGAATCGGTGCTGGGCATAAGCTCCGCCGGGTCGAAGAGGTGCGCAGATATGCTGGACAAGGTGCGCGCGGTGCAGAGGAAGCACGACGGCAAGGGCGTCGTCATGGCTACGGGCACGCCCATCACCAACTCCGTCACCGACGTATATGTCATGCAGAACTATCTGCAGAGCGGCGAGTTGGCGATGCTCGACCTCCAAAATTTCGACAGCTGGGTGGGCATGTTCGCCGAAAAGACGACGGAGTTCGAAATCGACGTGGACACCAGCTCGTACAGACTTGCGACGAGGTTCGCCAAGTTCCACAACCTGCCCGAGCTGACGACGCTGCTGTCGTCGATCGCAGACTTCCATGCGGTCGACTCGAGCGCGCATATCCCCTCGTTCGACGGCTATACGGACGCAAATGTCGCAAGAACGGACGAGTTCAAGGCGTATCTCGAAGAGCTGTCCGAACGCGCCGAAGCTGTCCGTTCGCGCAACGTCGAACGTACCGAGGACAACATGCTCAAGATCACGACGGACGGAAGAAAAGCGGCGCTCGACATCAGATTGGTCAATCCCAAGGCGTCCTTTTCGTATCAGTCAAAGGTCGCCAGATGCGCCGAGAACGTCGCCGTCATCTATCGCAGGACCGCCGCCGCCAAGAGCACGCAGCTCGTCTTTTGCGACATCTCGACGCCGAAGGACGAATTCAATATCTACGACGAGCTCGCGAGACTGCTTGTCGATTACGGCGTGGACAGGCAAGACATCGCCTACATCCATACCGCGAACACGGAGAAAAAGCGCGAAGAATTGTTCGAAAGGGTCAGGAGCGGAGACATACGCATATTGATCGGCTCGACGTTCAAATTGGGGCTCGGGGTCAACATTCAGGACAAGCTGATCGCCCTTCATCACCTCGACGTGCCGTGGAGACCGGCGGACATGACCCAGCGCGAGGGCAGAATTTTGCGGCAGGGCAACACCAACGCCAAGGTGTTTATCCATCGCTATATCACCGAGGGCAGCTTCGACGCCTATTCGTGGCAATTGCTCGAGACCAAACAGCGATTCATCGCCGCGCTGCTGTCCGGCTCGCTCGACGCGCGAAGCAGTTCGGACATTGACAGCATTGTGCTCAACTACGCCGAAGTCAAGGCGATCGCCGTCGGCAATCCGCTGGTCAAAAAGAGGGTCGAGACCGCAAACGAGCTGTCGAGATGTTTGACGCTCCGGCGCAATTCGGTCGAGGCAAGGCTGAACATGGAGCAGGAATTGGCGGACCTGCCGGAGAAAATCGGCGCTCAAAGGATAAAGACGGAGGCGTGCGCTCAAGACCTCGAATATGTGCGCGATATGCGATTGAGGGAAAGCGTGTTCGCCGCCGGCGCCGACAAAAAGGAGGAGACGGAGAAGAGGCGCGCGCTGCGTGAAAGCATCGGCAATGCGGTCAGAGCGTACGCGTGGGCGACGGAGGAGACGACGCTGTGCGACTATTGCGGATTCGAGTTGATCCTGCCCGCCAACATGATTCCCGAAAAACCGTACTTGTGGCTCAAGCGCATGGACAGGCATTACGTCGAGCTCGGCGACGCGGACATAGGCATCTTGAAGCGCCTCGACAACGCGTTGGACGGCATCGGGGACGAGCTGAAAAGGCACCAAAAAGTATTGCGCGAATTGGAGGAGCGAGAGAGGGATATCCGCTATGAGCTCGCCAAATTCGACAGCTATGCCGAACAGATCGAAGAGCTGAAAAAACAGCTCGCGAAAATAGACGAAAAATTGGGAGTGAATCAAGATGAATGACATCAAACTTGCCGGCGTGCCGTCAATGACGGTCAACGCCCTCGTAAAACAGTTGAGCGATGCGTATTGCGCGCTGATCGCGGCGAACGCGCCCGTCAAGACAATGCCGTCCGTGATGCTTTGGGGACCGCCCGGCATAGGCAAGTCGCAGGCGGTGAGGCAGATCGCCGACGTCATACGCCGCCGCACGGGAAAGCGCGTCGACGTCACCGACGTCAGACTTTTGCTGTTCAATCCCATCGACCTTCGAGGCATCCCCACCGCCAACGCGGACAAGACGCTTGCCGTCTGGCTCAAACCGAAAATCTTCGCGATGGACGAGTCGGACGACGTCGTCAACATATTGTTCTTGGACGAGCTGTCGTCCGCGCCGCAATCCGTCCAAGCAGCCGCATATCAAATCACGCTGGACAGGGTCATAGGCGAGCACCGCCTGCCCGACAATTGCATCGTCATCGCCGCCGGAAACAGGACGACGGACAGAGCGGTTGCGTTCAAGATGCCCAAGGCGCTCGCCAACCGTCTTATGCATATCGAGGTCGACGGCAGTTTCTCGGAGTGGAAAAAGTGGGCGATCGGAAAGGGCGTCGACGCGAAAGTGCTGGGATTTTTGTCCTTCCACGTCGACTATTTGATGAAGTTCGACCCGGCGAGCGAAGAGCTTGCGTTCCCCACTCCGCGTACATGGGAGATGGTCAGCGACCTCTTGAAAACTGTAAATTCCGACATCGACGAGATGTATCCGCTGATTGCCGGTTTGGTGGGCTCGGGCACCGCGGTCGAGTTTCGCTCGTGGTCGAGAGTGTTCGCCGACCTTCCCGACATCGAGGATATCTTTGACGGCAAAAAACCCGCTCCGCCCAAGACGTCGGACGCGCTCTATGCGCTGATCTCGTCGATGACCGCCTATGCGCGCGAACACAAAAACGAATTGACGCGCATCGCCAATTCGATACGCTATGCCGCCATGCTGCCGCCCGACTTTTCCGCCGTCTTGATGAAGGACTATATGTACCTCGAGCCGGGCTATCGCGACAAATTGATGAAAATCGACGAGTTCGTCAGGTGGATGCGCACCACGGGAAGCTTGCTCAATGGAAGTGTCTGAAGAGAAAAAGAGAGGGTACGTCAAGAGACTGCTGTTGGCGCGCATGCGGTTGCTGACAAAGCAGGGCTTTTTCGGCGTGTTGATGATGCATATGAAATTCGCGCTCGACGAGAATTGCGGCACCGCCGCGACGGACGGAGTGAGAATGTACTTTTGCCCCGAGTTTCTCGACGAGCTGGACGATCGCGAGCTCGACTTTGTGATGACGCACGAGGTGATGCACTGCGTGCTCAGACACTGCCTGCGAAAAGAGGACAGAGATCACGGCGTCTTCAACGTCGCATGCGATATCGTCGTCAACTCCAACATCATGCTCGAGCACGGCATGGACATCAAGTCAATCACGTTGAAGAAATACGGCCCGTCAATGCACGTCGCTCCGAACGGTGAGGAGGGATACAAATTCACCGCCGAGCAGGTCTATGACATGCTCATAAAGAGAGGCGGCGGGGGCAGGGGGCAGAGAGCGGCGTCCGGCTCGGGCGCGGAGAGCGTCGGCGAGGGCGACGAGGCGAGCGGCGGCAGAGACAACGCCAAAAACGACAAAAACGGCAGCACAAGCGGCGGCAAGAGCGGCAGGCGCGTCGGAAACGGCAGAGGCGGTTCGGACAGACAATGGGACGACCACTCGCGCTGGGGCACGGTCGACGACGCCGCGCTCGAAGACGTGTGGGTGAAGCGGTTCCGCGACGCCTGCGAGGCAATCTCGGTGCGCGACCCGTCCAACCGAAACGGTATGCTGCCGCTGTTCGCGCGAAGGCTTCTCAAAGAGCTGAAGTCGCCCAAGACGGATTGGCGAAGCGTGCTCAGCGACTTCGTTCAAGAGGAGATCAACGACTATTCGTTTGCGCCGCCCGACGCGAGATTCGCCGAAAGCCCCTTCTTTTTGCCGGCGTTCAACGACAGAGACGAGTATGCGGAAGATATTTTGTTCATGATCGATACGTCCGGCTCCATGTCGGACGATATGGTCACTACCGCCTACTCCGAGGTCAAGGGCGCAATCGATTGCTTTGACGGCAAACTCAAGGGGTGGCTCGGCTTCTTCGACGCCGCTGTCTCCGAGCCGCAGCCCTTCTCCGACGTCGGCGAATTGAAGGGGATAAAGCCCGTCGGCGGAGGCGGTACGGACTTCGGCGTCGTCTTTGAGTATGTGAAAAGACGCATGGCGGACAAGCCGCCTGCGTGCATAATAATGTTGACGGACGGATATGCACCCTTCCCTCCGGAGAGCGCGGCAAACGGAGTCCCGGTGCTGTGGCTGATCAACAACGAAGGCGTCAATCCGCCTTGGGGCAAGACGGCGCGAATAGAGGATTGATTTTGCGGTAAAATGCGCAAAAAAAGCGTAAAAATTCGCTTGACAAACAAAAAGAGCAAGTATATAATATCCACATAAAATAAATAACAAAGGCAACAAAGGCGTTGCGAATCGTCAAAAGACGGTCGCGGCGCCTTTTTCATTTGGAGGTGTTTTATGAAAGCAAGCGAGATCTTCGGCGAAAACGTATTCGGCATTGCCGTGATGCGCGACAAACTGCCCAAAGACGTCTACAAGTCGCTGGTGAGCACGATCGAGGACGGCACGCCGCTCGACCCCGGCGTCGCGAGCGTCGTCGCCAACGCGATGAAGGATTGGGCGGTCGAAAAGGGCGCGACCCACTTCACCCATTGGTTCCAGCCGATGACGGGCATCACCGCCGAAAAACACGACTCTTTCGTCTCGCCCGGCAGGGACGGCAAGGCGATCATGGAGTTTTCGGGCAAGGAATTGGTGATGGGCGAACCGGACGCGTCCAGCTTCCCCTCGGGCGGCGTCAGGGCGACGTTCGAGGCGAGGGGATATACCGCGTGGGATCCCACCTCGTTTGCGTTCGTCAAGGACGGCACGCTGTATGTGCCCAGCGCGTTCTTTTCGTACAGCGGAGAGGTGCTCGACAAAAAGACGCCTCTGCTCAAAAGCATGAAGGCGCTGAGCCGTGAGGCGCTGCGCATACTCAAACTGTTCGGCACCGAGGCAAAGCAGGTCTTTTCCACCGTCGGCGCGGAGCAGGAGTACTTCCTCATCGACAAAAAGGACTATCTCCGCCGCAAGGATCTCGTCTATACCGGGCGCACGCTGTTCGGCGCGCGTCCGCCCAAGGGGCAGGAGATGGAGGATCACTACTTCGGCGCGATCAAGTCGCGCGTCTTCGACTTCATGAAAGAGCTGGACGAGGAGTTGTGGAAGCTGGGCATCTTCGCCAAGACCGAACACAACGAGGTCGCGCCCGCGCAGCACGAGTTGGCGCCGCTGTTCGCGTCGTCAAACCTCGCCAACGACCAAAATCAATTGATCATGGAGATGATGAAGAGGATCGCCGACAAGAGGGGGCTTGCTTGCCTGCTGCACGAAAAGCCGTTCGCGGGCATCAACGGCAGCGGCAAACACAACAATTGGTCGATGAGCACCGACAGGGGAGTGAACCTGCTCGACCCGGGCAGCACGCCCGCCGAAAACAGCCGCTTTTTGCTCTTCTTCTCGGCGGTCATCGCCGCGGTCGACGAGTATCAGGACTTGCTCAGGCTGTCCGTCGCCGGCGCCGGCAACGACCACAGGCTCGGAGCGAACGAGGCTCCGCCGGCGATCGTGTCCGTGTATGTCGGCGAAGAGCTCGGCGAAGTGCTCGACGCGCTCGAGCGCGACGAAAAATATGCGGGCAAAAAGCGCGGAGTGATGAAGCTCGGCGTGGACACTCTGCCCGACCTGCCCAAGGACACAACCGACCGCAACCGCACGTCGCCGTTTGCGTTCACCGGCAACAAGTTCGAGTTCCGCATGGTCGGCTCGTCCTTCTCGCTCGCCGGTCCCAACATCGTCATCAACACCATCGTTGCGGACGTGCTCAAACGCTTTGCCGACGTGCTCGAAAAGGCGGACGACTTCAACTCCGCGGTGCACGACCTCGTCGTCAAGACGGTCAGAGAGCACAAGCGCATCATCTTCAACGGCAACAGCTACTCGGACGAGTGGAAGAGGGAGGCAAAAAAGAGAGGTCTGTCCGATCTTGCCGACACGTCCGAGGCGCTGCCGCTGTTCGCGGGCGAAAAGAGCGTGGATCTGTTTGAGCGCATGGGCGTTATGTCAAAGCGCGAGGTGGTCACCCGCACCGAGATCATGCTGGACAACTATTGCAAGAGCGTCGCGATCGAGGGCTTGACCGCCGTCGAGATGGTCAGGCGCGACATCTATCCGGCGGTGTTGAACTATGTGCGCACGCTGTGCGACGCCGTCGCCGCCAAAAAGATATTGCCCGGCGCAAACTGCGCGACGGAAGAGGCGCTCGCGACAGAGCTGTCCGAGCTGACTGACGGCATGTGCACAAAGGCGGAGGAGCTTTCGCAGGCGCTTGCCGAGGCGAAAAACGTTCAAGGCGCGGCGGAGCAGTCGGCGTTCTATGCGCATAAGGTCCTGCCCCTGATGCACGAGATGCGCGTGATCGTCGACTGCGCGGAGATGAAGACCCCGAAAGAGATGTGGCCGTATCCCACATACGGCGAGTTGCTGTTCGGAGTCTGAGGAGGAAAAATGTTAAAAGAGGGACAGTACCGCAACCCGTCCGGGTGCGCGGTATCGGCGGTGATAGACAGAAGCGGCAAGCCGATGAGCGGCAGACGTATGATCGACTCGATCGCGGTCATGCACGAGAGATCGAACGGGCTCGGCGGCGGCTTTGCCGGATACGGGATTTATCCCGACCATAAAGAATTTTATGCGTTCCACCTGTTCTTTGACGACAGGGCGGCGCGCAAGACGACCGAAGAGTACATCTTGCGGCATTTCGAGATCGCGTATTCGTCGGAGATACAGACGCGCAAGCTGCCCACGGTCACCGACGAGCCGATCATATGGAGATATTTTCTCGCGCCGCTGCCGCGCAAACTCGCCGACAGCCACCTCGACGAGAGAGAATATGTCGCAAGATGCGTCAATCGCATCAATTCGGGAATAGACGGAGCGTATGTCTTTTCGAGCGGTAAAAACATGGGCGTCTTCAAGGGCGTAGGCTACCCCGAGGACATAGGCGAGTTCTACCGCCTCGACGAGTATGAGGGCTATTGCTGGACCTGCCACGGCAGATATCCGACCAATACCCCCGGCTGGTGGGGCGGCGCGCACCCGTTCGGGCTGCTCGACTTCACGATCGTTCATAACGGCGAGATCTCGTCCTACGACGCCAACCGCCGCTACATCGAGATGTTCGGCTACAAGTGCACGCTGAGGACGGACACGGAGGTCATCACCTACATCATGGACTACCTCGTCCGCAAACGCGGGTTGACGCTGCGCGAAGCCGCCAAGGTGATCGCGCCGTCGTTTTGGACGACGATCGAGACAAAGAGCGAAGAGGAGCAGCGTGAGGAGCGCTTTTTGCGCAGAGCCTTCCCGTCGCTTTTGATCACCGGTCCGTTCTCGATCATCGTCGGTTACGACGGCGGCATCATGGCGCTTAACGACAGGCTCAAATTGCGCTCCGCCGTCTGCGCCGAAAAGGGCGACCTCGCGTTTGTCGCGAGCGAGGAGAGCGCGATCCGCCGCATAGAGCCCGATCTCGACAGAGTTTGGGCGCCCGCCGGCGGCGAGGCGGTCGTCTTCGAGCTTTACGGCAAGGAGGCGGCAAGATGAAAGTGCGCTATATCCTTCCGTCGTTCGAAGTGCTGAGGAACGAGAGCAAATGCACCGCGTGCCGCCTCTGCGAGAGACAGTGCGCAAACGGAGTCCATTCCTTTGACCCAAAGAGAGGGGCGATGGTCGCGGATGACGCCAAGTGCGTCAACTGCCACCGCTGCGTATGCGTATGCCCGACCGGCGCGCTCAAGATCGCCGCGTCGAACGACGCATATCGCGCCAACGCCAATTGGAGCCGCGACGCCGTCGACGAGATATACAGACAGGCGCAAAGCGGCGGAGTCTTGCTCTCTTCGATGGGAAATCCCAATACATATCCCGAATTTTGGAACAGACTTTTGATCAATGCGTCGCAGGTGACCAACCCGTCGATAGACCCGCTGCGCGAGCCGATGGAGACGCGTCTGAGATTGGGGTGCCGCAACGTGACGATAGAACGCGACCGAAACGGCAGGCTCAAAGACACCCTTCCCCCGCAGCTCGAACTCGACGTGCCCGTCATGTTTTCGGCGATGAGCTACGGCTCGGTCAGCTACAACGTCCACGCCGCGCTCGCCAAGGCTGCGGAGAGGCTGGGCATCTTCTATAACACGGGCGAGGGCGGTCTGCACCGCGACTTTTACAAATACGGCAAAAACACGATCGTGCAGGTCGCGTCGGGCAGGTTCGGAGTGTTCAGGGACTATCTCGACGCCGCCGCGGCGATCGAGATAAAGATGGGGCAGGGCGCAAAACCCGGCATAGGCGGACACCTGCCGGCGGCGAAGATCACCGCCGACGTCGCCGAGACGCGCATGATCCCCGAAGGCAGCGACGCCATCTCGCCCGCGCCGCACCACGACATCTATTCCATCGAGGATCTGAGACAGCTGGTCATGTCGCTCAAAGAGGCGACGGGCTACCGCAAGCCCGTGATCGTCAAGGTCGCCGCCGTCCACAACATCGAGGCGATCGCTAGCGGCGTCGCGCGCAGCGGAGCCGACGTCATCGCGATCGACGGATTTCGCGGCGGGACGGGCGCCGCGCCGACGCGCATCCGCGACAACGTCGGCATCCCCGTCGAACTCGCGCTCGCAAGGGTCGACGAGAGACTGAGGGAAGAGGGCATCCGCGACAACGTCTCCATCGTCGTCGGAGGCTCGATCCGCTCGTCCGCAGACGTGTTGAAGGCGGTCGCGCTCGGCGCGGACGCGTGCTATATCGGCACGGCGGCATTGATCGCCCTCGGCTGCCACCTCTGTCGAAGCTGCCATACCGGCATATGCAATTGGGGGATCGCGACTCAGCGCCCTGACCTCGTCAAAAGGCTAGACCCCGACGAGGGCGCCGAAAGACTGGTCAACCTGATCACCGCGTGGAAACACGAACTCGAAGAGATGATGGGCGGAATGGGCATCAACTCGATCGAGGCGCTGCGCGGCAACCGACTGATGCTGCGCGGCATAGGTATGACGGACAGCGAACTCGGACTGCTCGGGGTCAAGCCCGCGGGCGAATCGATGTGAGGTGAGTATGAAGATAGACGCAAGAGGACAGACGGCAAAAAGACTCAACGCCGCGATCGCCGCCTCGCACGACAAGGTCGTCGAGGTCGAGGGAGTGGTCGGGCAAAGATATCTCGGAACGGCGCTCGTCGACAAGATCCTGAAGATCGACGGCATCCCCGGCAACGCGCTCGGCGCATACCTCGACGGCGCAGAGATAGAGCTGTTCGGCAACGCGCAGGAGGCGACCGGAGACACGATGAACGCGGGCGAGATCGTCATTCACGGCAACGCCGGCGACGCGACCGGCTATGCGATGCGCGGCGGAAAGATCTTTGTCGAAGGCGACGTCGGATATCGCTGCGGCATACATATGAAGGCGTACCGCGACGCCCATCCCGCGATCGTCATCGGCGGAAGGGCGGGCAGCTTCCTCGGAGAGTACCAAGCCGGCGGCACGATCGTCGTGCTCGGCGGAGAGGACGAAAGCCGCACCGTGGGCTATTTTTGCGGCACCGGAATGCACGGCGGAGAGATATGGCTCAGAGCGGCTCAGCCGCCGTCGACGCTCCCGCCGCAGGTGCGCGCCGACAAGGTCGACACCCTTCCCGAACACATCGAAGAGTTGATCGAGCAGTGGTGCGAAAAGTTCGAAAAAGAGCCGAATATCTACACGGGTAGCAAATTTTTGAGATTGACGCCCGACACCGCCAATCCCTATAAGAGACTCTATACCGCCAATTGACGCGCCGTCGACGCTTTACAAGAGCGGCAAAAAGTATTATAATTTCATTATAGAAAACCGCGCTCGGCGCGAAGAGGTGCATATGGTATCCACACAGCGCGACGTCGCCGAATTCGTCAGAGAAAACGACGTCAAGTTCATCAGGCTCGCGTTCTGCGACCTGTTCGGAGAACTCAAAAATATCTCCATCCTGCCCGATCAGCTGGAAAAGGCGTTCAAGTACGGGGTGGCGTTCGACGCCTCGGCGGTCAGAGGTTTCCTCGGCATAGACAGGTCGGATCTGTTCCTCAAGCCCGACCCGACGACGATGAGCGTCGTGCCGTGGCGTTCGCTCGGCGGAGTCGTGATCAGAATGATCTGCGACATCTGTCACCCCGACGGCACTCCGTTCGAGGGGTCGGGGCGGCACATCCTCTCAAAGGTCAAACAGCGCGCCGCGTCGATGGGCTATACCGCCGACTTCGGCGCGGAATGCGAGTTCTACCTCTTCCGCGAAAGAGAGGACGGAAGCGCCGAGCCGCTCGATCGCGGAGGCTATTTCGACGTCTTCCCCAAGGACAGAGGCGAGAATGTTCGCCGCGAGATCTGCGGCACGCTCGAACAGATGGGACTGTGCCCCGAAAGGTCGCACCACGAGCACGGCCCCGGTCAGAACGAGATAGATTTCCGCTATGACGGCGTGTCCGAGACCGCGGACAACATCGTCACCTTCCGCTGGGTCGTCGCGTCCGTCGCGCGCAACAACGGGCTGGTCGCGTCGTTCGAGCCGAAACCCGTTCCCGGAGAGAGCGGCAACGGACTGCACGTCAACATCTCGCTCAAAAAGGACGGCGTCAACATCTTTGCCGCCGAAGACGGAAATATGAGGGAGGACGCAAAGTCCTTCATCGCCGGCATACTCAACCGCAGCGCCGAGATGTGCGCGTTCACCGCTCCGCGCGAGGCGTCGTACGCGAGGCTGGGGACGTGCGAAGCGCCGCGCCACATCACTTGGTCGAGGGGCAACCGCTCGCAGTTGGTGCGCGTGCCGTATGCGTTCGGCGAGAGCAAGCGCATAGAGGTGCGCAACCCCGACTGCACGATCAATCCCTATTTGGCGTTCGCGCTGCTGCTCAACGCGGGGCTGGAAGGCATCGCGCGCGGAGAAGCGCTCGAGCCCGAGTGCGACGAAAACGTCTATCTCGCGCCCGAGGGCAAATATCCGACGCTGCCCGCCACGCTCGCCGAGGCGAAAAAACTTGCCGAAAAGAGCGAGTTCGTAGCGGCGACGCTGGGCGCGGACGTCGCGGCGGGGTTCCTCAAAGGCTGAATATGATCAGGGCGCTCGTCGTATCTTCGACCGCGTTCAAATCGTCGGCGCTGTTCGGTCCCGTCACGGGGCTTTTCGCCGATGAGGTCGCGTGCGCGAGGGGCGCGGACGCGCGGCGGCGTTTGTCGTCCGACGCGTTCGACCTGATCGTCATCAACGCCCCATTGGCGGACGAGTACGGCTCCGATCTGGCGGTTTATGCCGCCGAAAAGACGAGCGCCGGCATCCTGCTGTTCGTGAGCGCGCAGGAGTACGGACCGATCGAGACAAAGGTGTCTTCGTCGGGAGTGATAGTGGTCGCAAAGCCGTGTTCGGTCGCCTTCGCCGCGCAATGCGCAAAGGTCGCGCTTGCCACAGAGGCGAGGATGGCGGCGATGAAGCGCACGATCGCCAATCTGCAAAAGAAGATCGCCGAAGTCAAGATCGTCGAGAGGGCGAAGTGCGCGCTCGCCGTCAGGCGGGGAATGTCCGAAGAGGACGCGCACAGATATATCGAAAAGAGCGCGATGGACAGCCGAATGAGCCGGATGGAAGTCGCCGAAGAGATCTTGCGAAAATTCGAGCTCTAAATGGCGGCACACGATTGACAAAGCCGCGCGAGCGATGTATAATATGCATATGAAATCGGACAAAGGCGTCCGTGACCGATACGGTCACGGACGCCTTTTTTGTTCGAAGGAGGGACCATGAAATATATATTTGTAACAGGAGGAGTCGTCTCCGGCTTGGGCAAGGGCATCACCGCGGCGAGCCTCGGCAGACTGCTCAAAAGCCGCGGCTACAAGTGCGCCGCCCAAAAACTCGACCCCTACATCAACATCGACCCCGGGACGATGAGCCCCTATCAGCACGGAGAGGTGTTCGTCACCGAGGACGGAGCCGAGACAGACCTCGACCTAGGGCACTACGAGCGCTTCATCGACGAAAACCTCAACAAGTTCTCAAACCTCACGACGGGAAAGGTCTATTGGAACGTGCTCAACAAGGAGCGCGCGGGCGAATATCTCGGGCAGACCGTGCAGGTCATCCCGCACATCACCAACGAGATCAAGACGTTCATCCACAGCGTCGGCGAGAGAAGCGGCGCGGACGTCGTCATCACCGAGATCGGCGGCACGATCGGCGACATAGAGAGCCAGCCGTTCATAGAGGCGATACGGCAAGTGTCGATGGACGTGGGCAGAAACAATTGCTGTTTCATCCACGTCACGCTCGTGCCGTATATATCCGGTTCGTGCGAATTCAAGTCAAAGCCCACGCAGCACTCGGTCAAGGAGTTGCAGGGCATGGGCATTTGCCCCGACATCATCGTCACGCGCTCCGACCTGCCGCTTCCGGACGACATCAAGAACAAGATCGCGATGTTTTGCAACGTCGACCGCGACTGCGTGATCGACAACGTCACCGTGCCGCTGCTCTATGAGGCGCCGATCATGCTCGAGAGCGAAAACCTCTCGGCGATCGTCTGCCGCAAGCTGGGGCTGGATCCGCGAGAGTCGGATATGCGCGAGTGGAACGCGATGCTGGAAAGGGCAAGAAACCCCAAAGGCACGGTGAAGATCGCCATGGTCGGCAAATACGTTCAGCTGCACGACGCCTATCTGTCCGTCGCCGAGGCTTTGAGACACGCGGGGATAGAGACCGAGAGAAGGGTCGAGATCTTGTGGACGGACAGCGGCGAGATCACGCCGGATACCGTCGAAGAGAGGTTGTCCCAAGCGGACGGGATATTGGTGCCGGGAGGTTTCGGCCATCGCGGTACTGAGGGAAAAATCCTCGCGACGAAGTACGCGAGGGAGAAGGGGATACCCTTCCTCGGGATATGCCTCGGGATGCAGATCGCGACGATAGAATTTGCGCGGAACGTGCTCGGATTGAAGGACGCAAACTCATCGGAATTCGACACGGGCACGAAAAATCCGGTCATCGACCTCATGCCCGATCAGCACGGGGTGAAGATGGGCGGGACGATGCGCCTCGGGGCGTATCCGTGCTCCGTCGCCGAGGGGAGCGCGCTCGCCGCGGCGTACGGAAAGACGAGCGTGAGCGAGAGACACAGGCACCGCTTTGAGTTCAACAACGCCTATCGCAACGCATTCGAAGAGGCGGGGATGAAGGTGGCGGGGACGTCGCCGGACGGAACTCTCGTCGAGGCGGTGGAGCTGACGGGGCACCCGTTCTTTGTCGGAGTGCAATTCCATCCCGAATTCAAGTCGCGCCCCAACGCCGCGCACCCGCTGTTCCGCGCGTTCGTTGCGGCGGCGAGCCGAGCAAAGGCGCGGTCATAACACAGGTGAAGCTCCTCCGCGAATCTATCACCGGTCCCTGAGCGGAGGTCCATACACAGGCGAGGCGTCGGCAATGTCGGCGCCTCGTTCTCTCTTTTTCGTCAAACAGAGCGAATTTCCGTGTTTGCATTTGGCTTGACTATCGCCGCGCGCTGTGCTAATATTGAAAAGCATAGTATAAAATAATGCGCGCGACCATTTGCGCGCCGAGGTAAAAAATGGGTATTTTGTCAAGCATATTCCCCGATCGCAACGAGAGAGAGCTGCGCAAAGTGCGCAAGATCGCAGACAAAGTCGTTGCGCTCGAGGACAAGTTCAAGGCGATGACGGACGAGGAACTCGCCGCATGTACCGAAAAATATAAGAAGAGATACGCCGAGGGCGAGACCCTCGACCAATTGCTGCCCGAGGCGTTCGCCACCGTGCGCGAGGCGAGCACGCGCGTGCTCGGACTCAGGCATTTCTATGTGCAGATCATGGGCGGCATCGTGCTCCACGAAGGGCGCATCGCCGAGATGAGAACGGGCGAAGGCAAGACGCTGGTCGCGACGCTCCCCGCATATCTCAACGCCTTGACGGGCGAGGGGATGCAGATCGTCACCGTCAACGAGTATCTCGCGCAATACCATTGCGATTGGATGGGCAAGGTGTTCCGCTTCCTCGGTTTGACGGTCGGGGTCAACCTGCACAGCATGAAGCCCGCGCAAAAGAAGGCGGCGTATGCGTGCGACATCCTCTATACGACCAACAATGAGCTTGGGTTCGACTATCTGCGCGACAATATGGCGATCGTTGCCGCCAACAGAGTGCAGCGCAAGCTCGCGTTTGCGATCGTCGACGAGGTGGACAGCATCTTGATCGACGAGGCGCGCACGCCGCTCATCATCACGAGAATGGGCAAGAGCGACTCCGAGCCGTACGAAAAGGCGGATCGCTTTGTGAGAACGCTCACGGCGCCGCATTATGTCTGCCCCAAGTGCGAACACGAGTTTGACGACGGCAGGGTCTCCGAGCGTTCCAAGCAGGTCGAGTGTCCCGAATGCGGCGCGATCTGCGACAACACGGGCGACTACGAGATCGGCGAAAAGGAAAAGACGGTCTATCTCAACGAGAACGGCGCCGACAAGGCGGAGAGGTTCTACGGCATAGACGACTTGTCCGACTACGAAAATCAAAAGATCAAACACTACATCGACAATGCGCTCAAAGCGCATGTGGTGATGCACCGCGAAAGCAATTATATCGTCGTCGACGACGAGGTCATCATCGTCGATGAGTTTACAGGAAGACAGATGATAGGGCGCAGGTTCAGCAACGGTCTGCATCAGGCGATCGAGGCGAAGGAGCACGTCCAAATCAAGGCGGAAGACCAAACGGTCGCGTCCATCACCTTCCAAAACTTTTTCAGGCTCTACCGCAAACTGTCGGGCATGACCGGCACCGCAAAGACGGAAGAGGCGGAGTTTGAGAAGATCTACGATCTCGACGTCGTCGAGATCCCGACCAACAAGCCGGTGATCCGCAAGGATGAAGAAGATTCGCTGTTCAAGACGCGCAAAGGCAAACTCAAGGCGATCGTCAACGACATTGCCGCCTGCTACGAAAGAAAACAGCCCGTGCTCGTCGGTACGGTCAGCGTCGAAAAGAGCGAGGAGTTGTCCGCATTGCTCAAAAAACGCAAGATCCCGCACAATGTGCTCAACGCCAAAAACCACGCCGCAGAGGCGTCCATCATCGCTCAGGCGGGCAAGCTCGGAGCGGTGACCATCGCGACCAATATGGCAGGCCGCGGTACCGATATCATGCTGGGCGGCAACGCCGAATTCCTCGCAAGGGAAAAGCTGGAGAAGGAGTATACCCACGAAGTCGTCGAGGCGGCGATCGGCCACGCGCCGACCGAGGACAAAGAGATCCTCAACGCCCGCGGCAAGTACAAGGAATATTACGCGTCCTTCAAAAAGGAGATCGACGTCGAAAAGGAAAAGGTGGTCGCGCTGGGAGGCTTGCGCATCATCGGCACCGAAAGACACGAGTCGCGCCGCATAGACAATCAGCTGCGCGGCAGAAGCGGACGTCAGGGAGACCCCGGTTCGTCCAAATTCTATCTGTCGATGGAGGACGACCTGCTGCGTATTTTCGGCGGAGATCTGCTGCGCAATATGGTTGCCAAGCTGCCCATCGCCGACGACGAGGAGATCTCGGCGAAGGTGCTGACAAAGCAGATCGAGCACGCGCAGGCGCGCGTCGAAGACCGCAACTTCTCGACGAGAAAGAACGTCCTCAACTATGACGAGGTGCTCAACAAACAGCGCGAGATCATCTACAAACAGCGCAACATCGTCCTCGACGACCTGATCGTGCACGATCAGATCCTCGCGATGATGGAGGACGTCGTCGAGTCTGTCTGCCGAGCGCACGTCGACCTGCGCCGCGACTATGCGGACTGGGACTATGCGGAGTTCAACAGAGAACTCGAAGAGAAGGTCCTGCCCGACGGGACGGGGCTCGTCGATATGCCGTTTGTCGAGAAGTTTAACACGGTCGAGGCGTTCATCGCCGAGGTCACCCGCGTTGCAAAGGAGAAGTACGAAGGGCACAAGGCGGAGTTGTGCGAAAAATTCAAAGCGATCAAACAGACGGACCTCGATTTCGACGAGATGGAGCGCATGTGGCTGCTCAGATGCGTCGACAACGCGTGGACGGAGCATCTGTCCGCAATGGAAGAGTTGAGACAGGGCATCAGCCTGCTGTCGTACGGTCAACGCGACCCCGTGCTCACCTATCGCAAAGAGGGCTTCGAGATGTTCGACCGAATGATCGAAGAGATCCGCGAAAACGTCGTCAAGGTGTTGACGCATCTGACGATCGACGTCAAGATAGTCTCGCGCGCCCAGCAGGCGGAACAGGCGCAGCCTCAACAAGCGCAGGCGCGTCACGCAGACGGTTCGGCGCTCGGCGGGGAAAAGAAGGCGCCCAAAAAGCCCGAGACCGTCCACAAGGAAAAGGAGCCGGGCAACAACGATCCTTGCCCGTGCGGAAGCGGCCTGAAATATAAGAAATGCTGCAAAAACAAAAAAAATACGGAGTGGAAATGATACTGATCGAACAGGCAAAACAGGATATGGGCAAGTTGCGCAGGCAGCTTCAGGAGCTCGGCGAGGCTCTCGATGTCGAGGGGCTGAAAAAGCGCCGCGCCGAGTTGACCGCAAAACAGGAGAGCGAAGGCTTTTGGTCCGACCTCGGCAAGGCGACCGCAGTCAACAGAGAGGCGGCGGCGGTCGACGGCAAGCTCGAAAAATACGACAAACTCGTCTCGCGCACCGACGATCTCGAGGTGTTGATCGACCTCAGCCTCGAGAGCGGCACGGACAGCGAACAGGAAGAGATCGCCGCGGAGATGGCGGAGATAGACAAGCTGACGGAGGAGCTGCGCTTGCAGACCTTGCTCAACGGCAAATACGACGGCAACGACGCGATCATGTCGCTGCACTCGGGCGCGGGCGGCACAGAGGCGCAGGACTGGGTCAGCATGCTCTATCGCATGTATACCCGCTATGCCGAACGCAACGGCTACAAGGTCACGGTGATCGATTCGCTCGCGGGCGACGACGCCGGACTCAAGAGCATCACTTTCACCGTCGAGGGAGAGAACGCGTACGGCTATCTCAAGTCCGAAAAGGGCGTACACCGCCTCGTGCGCATTTCGCCGTTCGACTCGCAGTCGCGCAGACAGACGTCGTTCGCGTCCGTCGAGGTGATGCCCAAGATCGACGACGCGGCGGAGATCGTCATCCGTCCCGAAGACCTCAAAATAGATACCTATCGCAGCGGCGGCGCCGGCGGTCAGCACGTCAATAAGACGGACAGCGCGGTGCGAATCACGCATATCCCGACCGGGATCGTCGTGCAGTGCCAGAACGAGCGCAGCCAGATCCAAAACCGCGAACAGGCGATGGAGATGCTGCGCGGCAAGCTCGCCGAGAGGCAGGAGCAGGAACAGCAGGAACACGAGGCGGAACTCAAAGGCGAAGTCAAAAAGATAGAGTGGGGCAGCCAGATCCGCAGCTACGTCTTCTGCCCGTACACGATGGTCAAAGACCACCGCACAGGCTGCGAGACGGGCAACATCACCGCCGTCATGGACGGCGAACTCGAGGACTTCATCTTCGACTTTTTGAAGAAGTCCAAGGCGTGATATGAGCGGTTGGTACGAGCGTTCGTGCGAAAAGATCGAGGCGATGAGGGGCAGGGACGACCTGCTCATACTCGCGATCGAGTCGTCTTGCGACGAGACCGCGTGCGCTATCACGCGCGGCAGAGAGATCCTCTCCGACGTGATCGCGTCGCAGATCGACATCCACAAACGCTACGGCGGCGTCGTCCCCGAGATCGCGTCGCGCAATCACGTCATGGCGATATCGGGCGTCGTGTCCAAAGCGCTCGCCGATGCGGGCGTGAGGGCGGACGAACTCGACTGCGTGGCGGTGACGTACGGTTCGGGACTTTTGGGGGCGCTGCTCGTAGGAGTGTCGTTCGCAAAGGCGTTCGCGTACGCGCTGGACAAGCCGCTGATCGCGGTCAATCACATCAAGGGACACATCGCCGCCAACTACCTCGCGTTCCCCGACCTCAAACCTCCGTACATTTGCCTGATCGCGAGCGGCGGCCATACCGCTGTCGCAAAGGTGACGGGACTTGACGAGATCGAACTGCTCGGGTCGACTCAGGACGACGCCGCGGGCGAGGCGTTCGACAAGGTCGCGCGCGTGCTCGGGCTGGAGTATCCGGGCGGCCCCAAGATACAAAAGCTCGCCGAAGAGGGCAAGGACAGCGTGCGGCTGCCCATGCCGCTCAAAGACGAAAAGGGCTATGACTTTTCGTACAGCGGACTCAAAACGGCGGTCATCAACTATGTCCACACCGCCGAGCAAAAGGGAGAGAAGGTCGTCCGAGCCGACGTCGCCAAGTCCTTCCAAAACAGGGCGGTCGACATGATGACGGACGCGGCATTGCGTGCTGCGATCGACACGGGTACGAAAAAAATCGTTATCGCAGGCGGCGTCGCCGCCAATTCGTATCTGCGCGAGAGCATGACCCAAAAGGCGAAGGCTCGCGGCATAGAGGTCTTTTATCCGCCGCTCAAATTGTGTACGGACAACGCCGCGATGATCGCCTCCCAGGCATACAATATGATAGCGAGCGGGCGCGGCTGCGCGCGCGAAGATCTCGACGCGGTCGCGTCCATACCCATCCAATCGTAAAATTTTTCAAAAAGTCGCAAAAAAAGTATACGCTTTTGCATTTATTGTAATATAATACTGCTTGCGTTGCCGCGGGGAAGGCTTTGAGGCGACAAACTTCAACGGAAGGACAGTATGACAAACGACCTCACTGCGGGCAAACCGCTGCGCAATATAATCTTGTTCACGATACCGATCTTCATCGGCAATGTTTTCCAACAGCTTTACAGCATGGTCGACGCGATCATCGTCGGTCAGACGATCAACAACGACGCGCTCGCGGGCGTCGGCGCGACGGGCGCGATCTCCTTTCTCATCATCGGATTCGTCCAGGGTTTGACCGCCGGCTTTGCGGTCAAGACGAGTCAGCTCTTCGGAGCAAAGGACGAAGAGGGAGTGAGGCGCAGCATCGCTTCGTCCATCCTTCTCGGCGCGGTGCTTACGGTGGTTTTGACGGCGGTCAGCGTCGTGACGACGATGCCTCTTCTCAAACTCATGCAGACCCCGGACGACATCATCGGCTATTCGTACGACTACATCGTGACGATCTATTGGGGATTGATCGCGACGGTGTTTTACAATCTCGGCTCGTCGGTGCTGCGCGCGATAGGCGACAGCCGCACGCCGCTCGTCTTCCTCATCGTCGCGGCTGTGCTCAACGTCGGGCTTGACTTTCTGTTCATCGTAGCGTTCAAGATGGGCGTCGCCGGCGCAGGCTGGGCGACTGTGCTGTCGCAGGGTGTGTCGGCGATCGGGTGCTTTGCGTTCCTGTTCGCCAGGTTCAAGAGGTTCCGCATTCGCGGCAAACACTTCGCCAATCCGCTCATGTTCTATTGGCAGCACATGGCGATAGGACTTCCGATGGCGCTCCAATTTTCGATCACTTCGATCGGGATGATGGTGCAGCAGACCGCGCTCAACAAGCTCGGTTCGGTCGCGGTCACCGCCTATACCGCCGCGTCCAAGATCGACAACCTCGCGACGCAGAGCCTCTATGCGCTCGGAAGCACGGTCGCGACCTATTGCGGTCAAAATTACGGCGCGGGGCAGTTCTCCAACATTCGCAAGGGCGTGAGATACAGCATGGCGATCGGCGTCGTCTGCGCGCTGGTCGGGCTTGCGTTCGTCACGCTCGGGGCGGAGCCGATGACCAAGCTGTTCTCGTCCGACGTCACCGACGAGATCATGGACATGTCCAAGCAATACCTGCTTTGGCAGGGCGGATTTTATATCTTCCTCGCGATCATATTTGTCTATCGCGACGCGTTGCAGGGCATAGGCAGGAGCGCGCTGACGATGGTCGGAGGCATGCTCGAGGTCGCGGGCAGAGTGGTCGCGTCGCTCGTGTTTGCCAAGCACTTCGGCTTTGCGGGCATATGCGCGTCCAATCCGACGGCGTGGGTGTTCGTCGACATATTCCTCGTCAGCGCCTATGTCGTCATACTGCACCGCATTCTCAAGAAGCGCAGACAACTCGGGCTTGCCGACGGCGAAAAACTGCCGCGCGCGGTGGTGTACGGGCAGAGCCCCGCGCCGTCAAACGTCTCGGAGCCTCCCGCCGACCCGCAGGATTGATGTGCCGTCAAATCATTGCCTTTTGATCGGGTATGGTGTATAATACGACTTGAATCGCAAAGAGGTTGTATGAAAGGCAAGTTTGGATTCAGACATATGGCAGAGCGCATCTTCACCCCAATCAGGTTGATCATGCTCAGCTTTTTTGCCGTCATCATGATCGGCGCGGCGCTGCTGATGCTGCCGTGGTCGACCACGGCTCCCGGCTCGCTGTCGTTTGTGGACGCTCTGTTCACCGCGACCAGCGCGACTTGCGTCACCGGGCTTGTCGTCAACACCATCGCCACCGATTTCACCACGTTCGGACATGTGGTGATATTGTTTTTGGTCCAGATAGGCGGGCTCGGCTTCATGACCATCTCTTCGGGCGTCTATCTTCTCATTCGTCACAAGGTTTCGCTGCGCAAGCGCATCAGCATGACCGAGGAGCTGTCCCACGACGGCATGGACGACCTCAAAAGGCTCACGTTCGACATCCTCAAAATGACCGTCGCGACCGAATTGATCGGCGCGCTGTTGCTCGCGCTCGCATTCTCGCGCTACTATTCGCCGGGGCTTGCGGTGTGGTACGGGCTGTTCCACAGCGTGATGGCGTTCTGCAACTCCGGCTTTGACATCGTCTCGTCCGAGGGGACGTCTTACCGCATGTTCGCCGAAGATCCGTTCATCCTGATCGTCACGATGCTGTTGATCGTGCTGGGCGGCATAGGCTTTATGGTCGTGTCCGACATCGCGCACAACCGCAGGTGGCGCAAGCTCAGGCTGCACACAAAGATCGTCATCCCCCTGACCGCGGCGTTGATACTCATCGGAGCGATCGGTATTTTCGCGGCGGAATTCGACAACCCCGAGACCATCGGCAATATGAGTGTCGGCAACAAGATCGTCAACGCGTTCTTCCAATCGGTCACCGCGCGTACCGCGGGCTTTGCGTCGTTCAGCCAATCGGGTATGACGACATTTTCGCAGACTTTGACGATCGTGTTGATGTTCATCGGCGTCTGTCCCGGCAGTACCGGCGGCGGTATCAAGACGACGACGATGTTCGTGCTGTTGGTCACGATCTATGCGACGCTCAGTCACAAGCGCGAGGTCGTCATCGATATGCGCAGCATAGGCAGAGAGACGATCGCCAAGGCGGCGACGATATTCACGCTGGCGGTGTCCGTCGCGGCGATCAGCGTGATGGCGCTCAACATCGCCTGCGGCGATCAGTTCACAAGTTCGGAATTGCTGTTCGAGCAGGTCAGCGCATACGCGACCGTCGGGCTTTCGCTCGACGTCACGCCTCAGCTCAATACCGCGGCGAAATTGATCATCACGATCAATATGTATATGGGCAGGATAGGGTCGTTCGGCTTCTTTATGGCGTTCATGTCCGGCTCGAGAAAACCCGAAGCAACGGTCAAATACCCCGAAGCGGGAATAGTACTATAAAGCAAAAGGAGAGGGAGAAATGAACAACAAATTACCCAAATCCAATATGAGACAGGTCGCGGTGCTCGGACTCGGAAGGTTCGGCACCGAGCTCACCAAGGCGCTCTACAACAGCGGCTGCGAGGTGCTCGCGGTCGACCAAAACGAGGACCGTATCTACGAGATCGCCGACAACGCGACCCACGCGGTCGCGACCAACGTCGCCGAAGAGAGCAATCTGCGCCAGATCGGCATCACCGAGTTCGACGGCGTCGTCATCGCGATCGGCGACAACATCCAGGCGTCCATCATCACCGCGCTCAACTGCAAGGAGATGGGTTGCAACTACATCGTCGCCAAGGCGCAGAACGCAAAGCACGCGCGTGTGCTCGAAAAGATCGGCGTCGACTATGTCATCATCCCCGAGGCGGACAGCGCGGTCAAGACGGCGAGACTTTTGACTCAGCCGCAGATCAGCGACATCGTCGACATCACGTCAAATTACAGCATCGCGCAGGTCGCGGTGCCCGATGACTGGGCGGGCAAAAAGCTGTCGGAGATGAACTTGCGCAACCGCTTTGACGTCAACGTGCTGATCGTCATCTCCGGCTCGGGCGTCAACTCGATGCCTTCGGGCGAGACGACGTTCGCGAGAGGGGACAAGATGGTCATCGGAGGAGAGTCCGATTCCATCAAGTCGTTCGCCGACCGCATAGCAAAGGGCTGAAAACAAAAGACGAGCCGCTCTTGATCGGGGCGGCTTTTTTGTGCGAAAAAGCGAAACGTGTCGGCAATTTCGATATCCGGGCGGACATCTTTGAGGCGCGCCGCCGCATAAGCCGTATCGCCGCCGTACATTTGAAGCGCGAAAACCGTTGACATTCTCGCGCCCGCGTAATATAATTGCAACGCAATCGAGGCAAGAGATGAGAGCGGTCGATCTTTCGGACAACAAGGTTTTTGCAACGGTGGTCAAGCTGGCGGTCCCCGCAATGGTCGCGCAGCTGGTCAACGTGCTCTATTCCATCGTAGACCGCATTTTTGTCGGCAACATCGACGTCATCGGCGATATCGCGCTGGCGGGCGTGGGCGTTTGCGCCCCGATCACCACGTTGATATCGTCGTTTGCTTTCTTGGTCGGCACGGGCGGCGCACCCATCTTTTCGATGGCGCTTGGCGAGGGCGACGACGAGAGGGCGAAAAAGATCTTGTCGTGCGCGGCGGTGATGTTGGTCGCGATCGCCGCGGTGCTGACCGTCGTCGTATGCTGCGCGCTCCGCCCCATCCTGATGACGTTCGGCGCGAGCGAAAATTCGTACGAATATGCGCGGCAGTATCTGCTCATATACGCGCTGGGCAGCGTGTTCTCGATCACGGCGACCGGACTCAATCAATTCATAATCGCCGAGGGCTACTCGGGGATGGGCATGTTCACGATCTTGATCGGAGCGGTCGCCAACATCGCGCTCGATCCGCTGTTCATCTTCGTGTTCGATATGGGCGTCTCGGGTGCGGCGATCGCGACGGTGATCTCGCAGGCGCTGTCGTTTGTGTTCGTCGTCGTGTTCCTGACGCGCAAGAGCGTCAAATGCAGGCTCGCGGTGCGTAAGCCCTCGTTCAAGATCATGGGGCGCATCACCGTCATGGGCATTTCGCCGTTCGCGATCATGGCGACGGACAGCGTCATCATCATCGCCGTCAACATGGTCCTTCAACGCCACGGCGGCGCGGACGGAGACGATTGGATCACGGTTTCGACGATCGTGCAGGCGTTCCTCTCGCTGATCACGATGCCGATGCTGGGCATCACTTCGGGTACCCAGCCCGTGCTGTCGTTCAACTACGGCGCGCGTAACCTCGAGCTCGTCAAGAGGGCGGAGCTTCGCATCGTCGCGATGTGCGTCGCGTTCACCGCGGTGATGTTCGCGCTCTCGTTTGCGATCGCGCGTCCGTTCGCAACGCTGTTCACCGACAGCGCGGACATTTTGGACAAGAGCGTTTGGGGAGTGCGCGTATATATGATCGGCATAATCCCGCTCGCGCTCCAATATGCGTTCGTCGACGGCTTCACCGCGCTCGGGCAGCCGCGCTTTGCGATCGCGCTGTCGCTGACGCGCAAACTGCTGCTTTACACGGTCAGCGTGATCGTGCTGCCGACGATCTACGGCGTGCAGGCGGCGTTTTATGCCGAACCGATCGCCGACATCGGTGCGGCGGTGCTCAGCACGACGACGTTTGCGATCGCGTTCCCCAAGATCATGAAAAGACGCGCGGCGATGACCGCGAATACAAGCTCGGGCGACGTCTCGAACGGAGGTAAGATATGAAGATAGAGTTGACAAAAGACGGCTCTCATGCGGTGATCGAGACGGTCGGCGCGTGCGTCGAGGTGCTGACGATCGGCGGCGAAGAGTGCGTGATCGACAAGAGAGGCAACATCGGCGGAGGTATCGACGCGGTGTTGTTCCCAATCGTCGGCAGACAGAACGGCGGCGATTACACCGTGAACGGCGAGGCGTACGAGCTGCCGATACACGGCTTCCTCAAACAGCGAGACATGGCGGTGCGCGAGAGGGGCGACGACTTCGTCATCTTGACCTATCGCGCGACAGACGAGGACAAAAAGGTCTATCCGTTCGACTTCGAGTACACGGTCAAGTATGCGCTGCGCAGGCGCAAACTCTACCAGCACCACGTCGTCGTCAACAGGGGAGACGAGCCGATGTACTATTCGTTCGGACTGCATCCGTCGTTCATGCTGGACGGAGCAAAGTATGGCAAAACAAACACGGGCACGGATATTTTGCGCTTCCGCAAGCAGATCGAGCCGCATGTTTGGCGCCTCGATCAAAAGGGGCACTTTGTCGTCGGCAAGGAGGCGTTCGCCCCGATCAAGCAGGTCGAAACGACCGCGGAGACGGTCGAAAAGTACGGTACGCTGATGCTGTGCGACGCGCCCTTCCGCGACATAAAACTGTACACGCGCGGCGGCTCGCTTTGGGAGATAGGCTTGCTTCCGTCGCCGCCGGTGCTCGCGCTTTGGGGCGAGCCGCAAGGCGAGGACGGCTACATCTGCGTCGAGCCGTGGTGGGGGCTGAACGACTTCGTCGACAGGGAGAGAGAACTGACCAAAAAACAGGGCTTCAACATGCTGCTGCCCGGCAACAGCGCGCACTATCACGCGATGTTCAAAAAGGTGAGATGATGAACAAGACCAACGTCATGCGGCTGCTCGACGCCGCGCACATCGACTATGTTCCGCACGAGTACGACAACTCGGTGACCGACGGCGAGACGGTCGCAAGGCTGGTCGGCATCCCGGCGGAGAGGGTGTTCAAGACGCTCGTCACAGAGGGCGGCGAGAGGCGCAACTTCGTCTTTGTCGTGCCTGTCGGCAAGACGCTCGACCTCAAAGCGGCGGCGCGCGCGGCGGGAGTGAAGTCGGTCGCGATGATCCCGCAAAAGAAGCTGCTGCCGCTTACGGGCTATATCCACGGCGGCTGTTCGCCGATCGGGATGAAAAAGCCCCTTCCGACCTTCATAGACGCGTCTGCCGAGGGTTTTGACGCGATCGTCGTCAGCGCCGGCAAAGTCGGTCATCAGGTCGAGCTGTCGCCGAAGGCGCTCGCGGCGGCGTGCGGCGCGGCGTTCGCGGAGATAGCGGCGGACAAAAATTGAATTTCAAAATATTCACAAAAGCGGAGATAGCGGCACAAAATGTCTGTTGCAATCGTCCGCGTTTTATATTATAATTAAATCAACAAATGGGCGTATGCCCGAGAGGGAGTTATGAACATGGAAACAAAAAACACCAATGCGGAGACCGCCGCCAAGCCGTCGTTTTTGAGCCGGATCAAGGCGTTCTTTACCCCCGAGAGGTCGCGCAGAATAGGCAAGGTCGTCGGCATAGTCGTCGCCGTCCTCGCGATCGTGACGATCTTGGCGCTGTCGATATATTCGATCGCCGCATACGCGCCGCTGCGCGTCAATGTCGATCTCAATGCCGAGCAGCAGACGTTGGGCGGATTCGGCGCGTCGTCGGCATGGATATATCAGGAACTCGGCAAGGCGGAAAACGCCGCCGAAGGAGAGCAGGCGATCGAGATGCTCTACGGCGACAGCGGCCTGCAACTCAACATCTTCCGCTACAACATCGGCGGAGGCTCCAAGGACAGCGTGCTTGACGACAAGGTGCCGTACAGCAACGACTGGTTCGACCCCAACAGGCGTGCGGAGAGCTTCTTTGTCGCCGAGAATTACAAAGCGCCCGAGGACTTTCTCGACGTGAGCAATTACGACTTCGAAAAGGACGCGGCGGTGCAAAACCTCTTCAAGCAGGCGCTCGACAAGGGGCATATCGACAAGGTGGTGTTCTTCTCCAACTCGCCGCACTATCTGATGACCGAATCGGGCATGTGCACGGGCGCGTATGAGTATCAAAACAACCTCAAACCCGAATTTTACCAAATTTACAGCGAATATTTGATGATCTGCGTCGAGGGGCTCGTCGAAAAGTACGACCTGCTCGACAAGGGTATCGAGATCTGGATCAGCCCCGTCAACGAACCGCAGTGGAAGTGGGGCGGTCCCGACGCGTCGCAGGAGGGCTGCCACTACGACCCCGATGTGCTGGCGAAGTTCTACGACGTATTCTGGAACGTATTGACCGCATACAACGAGGAGCACGGCACGAACTTCCGCTTTGACGCGTTCGAGTGCGGCAACTATCTGTTCAAGCCGTTCGACGTCGACGTCGCCGACTATCTCGAAGAGATGAGCAAGTACGACTACTTCGACGAATTGGGCGAGATCTCGACGCACACTTACGGCGCGAACGACAGCGTTTCGGCAAGAAAGAAGTTCGCTTCGTTCATGGAGAAGAATTATCCCGAGCTCGAAGTCACCGCGACCGAGTTCTGCGAGATGGAGAGCGGTGAGTACGACACGATCGAGAGCGGCATGTTCCTCGCCAAGGTCATCTTGCGCGATCTGACGATGATCGACGCGACCGAGTGGAGCTGGTGGCTGTCCGTCGCCGCCGGAGGCTACAACGACGGACTCGTCTATTGGAATGGCGGCCGCGATCCCAAGGTGTGGGTGCTCAACCGCTACTACACGATGGGACAGATCACCCGCTTCCTCGACCCCGGCGACGTGCGCGTCGAGAGCGCGATCTCCGACCTGACCGGTTGGGCGGGCGTAGACATCGGCGTGTTCGTCAAGCCGGACGGCACGGTGGTCGCGATCGTCGTCAACGACGGCGGCGCCAAGGATCTCAAACTCAACGGCATGGACAAGTTCGGCGGCACGAGTGTGCAGGTCACGCGCACCACGCAGACGGACAAGTGGGAAGAGAGCGACTTCGTCTTTGACGGCAGTCTGCCCCTTGCCGAGGACAGCGTGACGACGTTCGTCTTCCCGGCGGCGCAATGACGGACGAGATCGCAAAATTGTCAAGGTTGACAGCGCGCGGCGGCGTCGTGTTCTTCGGCGGCGCCGGCGTGTCGACCGAGAGCGGCATCCCCGACTTTCGTTCGCCCGACGGGCTGTATGCGCGGAGGAGCGCCTATCCGCCCGAAGAGATGCTGTCGCGGCGCTTCTTCTTTTCGCACACAAAAGAATTTTTTGACTTCTACCGCTCGGCGATCTTGTGCTGTCTCGACTGCAAGCCGAACCCCGCGCACACGCTTTGCGCGGAGTGGGAGAGAGCGGGGCTCGTCGACGCGGTCGTCACGCAAAACATTGACGGACTTCATACCGCCGCCGGCAGCAAAAAGGTGTATGAGTTGCACGGCAGCGTGATGCGCAACCGCTGTCTCGACTGCGGCAGGAGTTATGACGTTGACTATGTGCGCTCGAGCGACGGCGTGCCGCATTGCGAGTGCGGCGGCATTGTCAAGCCGGACGTAGTGCTTTACGGCGAGCCGCTCGACGAGGAGACGGTCGAAGGCGCGATCGCGGCGATCGCAAACGCAAAGACGTTGATCGTCGCAGGCACGTCGCTTTCGGTCTATCCGGCGGCGAATCTGATCGATTTCTTCGGCGGCGACGCGCTTGTCTTGATCAACCGCGACAGATTGGCGGCGGAATCGCGCGCCGACCTCGTGATCCGAGGCAATGTGGGGGAGATACTCTCCGCCTGCGAAGTGTAAACTTTTTCTAAAGGAGGAAAATATGAGACGCATCAACCTCAAAGACATCGTGCCCGACCTCGAGGGCAGACTCAAAAAGCTGAACACGCTGCGCAAGGTGTTCATGGTGCTTGCGCTGTTGATAATCCCGGCGATACCGGCGATGATCGTGCTCGCAAAGTACGGCGCGTGCATGCAATTGTGTCACGCGGTCCAAGCGGTCAAGCTCAAGGACAAGATGCCGATATTCATGCTGTTTGCCTTTGCGTCCAACGAGCGCGAGGCGGCGCAAAAGCTGATAGACACGGGCAATCTCGCAGGCTATCGCATCGTCGGCGACGTGATGATCGTAAGGGACGACATCGCGATGACCGACGAAGAGGCTTGGGAAGAGGCGGCTCCGTTCTTCAATGTCAACGCCGCGATCAATATGGGAATGACGGCGGACAACATGCCCGAGTGCTACAAGAAGATCATTGAGATACAACAGCGCAAAGAGAAAGAGCTCGCCGAAGGGGCGGCAGAGTACGGACAGTGTCCGAGCTGCGGAGCGCCGGTCAAGAGCGTCGATTCCGAGTTTTGCGACAAGTGCGGAACGAGGCTGTAACTCAACATAAAAGACGCCCGTATGCAGACCGCATACGGGCGTATTTTTTTGTTTTATCGACACGGGCAGGGAAATCAATCTTCGCCGTGGATGTTTTGCCACACCTTTGAGTAGCCTCCCGAACCGCGTCTCACACAGTTGGACACGCGCGACAGAGTCGCCGACGAGATGTCCGTCTCCTCGGTGATCTGCGAGTAGGTCTTGCCGTCGAGCAAAAGCATCGCCGCGCGCAGACGGCACGCCATCTGCTCCGTCTCTCCGGCGGTGCACAGGTCGGCAAGCAGGGCTTTGACGTCGGCGGGGTCGGTCAGCGCCGCGAGCGCGTCGTACAGCGCGTCGAGGTTGTCCTTTGTGCCGCTCATATCTTCTCCTCCATCTTGGAAAGGAACGCTCTCGTCTTTTCGCTCTTGGGCGAGCCGAACACCTCTTCGGGCGAGCCTTCTTCCTCGATTATGCCGCCCGAGACGAACAGCACTTTGTCCGAGACGTGCCGCGCGAATTCCATCTCGTGAGTGACGATGATCATCGTCGTGTCCTCTTGTTTGAGGTCCTTGATGACTTTGAGCACTTCTCCGGTCAGTTCGGGGTCGAGCGCGCTCGTCGGCTCGTCAAAGCAGAGTATGTCCGGTTTGAGCGCGAGCGCACGCGCGATCGCGACGCGCTGCTGCTGTCCGCCCGACAGTTCGCATGGATAGTTGTACATCTTGTCGGCAAGCCCGACTCTTGCGAGCAGTTGCGCCGCTTCGGGGTTTTCTTGCGCGCCCAGCTCATGTTTGAGCAATTGGAGTTCGGCGCTCAGCTCGTCCCAAAGTTTGAACGGATTTTCGTGCAGCCACCGCGCGAAAAAGCGTATCCGCAATTGACGTCTTTTCGCCGCCAAGAGCGCGGCGTTTTTCTTTTTTGCTTCGCGGCGCTTTTTGCGGTAGTCGCCGCCCTGCAAACTCGGCGCGAGCGCGACGTTTTCGAGCGCGTTGTAGTGGGGAAAGAGGTTGAACGACTGGAACACCAGCCCGAAATGCAGCCGCTTGGTGCGCAGATCCGATTCTTTGTCGCTTATCTTTGCGGACGCGTCGAACAGCGTCTCGCCGCCCACCGCGATCGTCCCGCCCTCGGGCGTTTCGAGGAAGTTGAGACAGCGCAGCAGCGTCGACTTGCCGCCGCCGGACGGGCCGATGATCGACAGAACTTCGCCCTTGTGCAACTCGAACGACACGCCTTTGAGCACTTGAGTTTCGCCAAAGCTCTTGCGCAGGTCTTTGACGACGAGCAGCGGCTCGCGATCGCTTTTGAAAGTCTTTTCGTCGTTCATATCACACCTTGTAGTAGGAGAGTTTTTTCTCCGCCGCATGGAAGAGTATCGTCAATATGCCGTTGAACAGCAGATAGTACAGCCCGGCGAAGAACAGCGGCCAAATGATCGCCTCGGTGGTCACGACGTTGTACGCGACCATGAACAGCTCTGTCACGCCGATGACGCGCGCGAGCGATGTGTCCTTGACCAAAGTGATGACTTCGTTGGAGATGGGCGCCAAAATGCGCTTGACGACCTGCGGCAATATGATGCGGAAGAACGTCTGTCCGCGTTTCATGCCCAGCACCTGCGCCGCCTCGTGTTGCCCTCTCGGGATGCCCTCGATGCCGCCGCGGAAGATCTCGGCGAAGTATGCCGAGTAGTTGATGATGAAAGCGACCGCGGCAAAGATGAAGTTGAGCCCGACGATGCTCACGCCAAAAAAGTCGGCGAGGTCTTTGTTGGCGAGCAAAAACACCGTCGACGGGATGAATGTGACGACGATGATCTGCAACAAAAGGGGAGTGCCGCGCACGACCCAAATGAACACCTTTGTCAGCCAGCGAATGGGCTTGAATTTGGTGATCGAGCACAGCGCGACGATGATGCCGAGAGGTATCGCCGCCACGAGCGTGACGGCGAAAAGCCCTACCGTATAGCCGAAACCTTCGGCGAATCTTTCCAGAACTTCGGCGAACATGTCACTCGATGTTCATCAAAAGGTCGGCGGCGGAACCGCTTTCGACCGCGACGACCGCGTCCTTTGCCGCGATGAAGAAGGAGCGCATATCGCCGTATTTTTCGGCGTCCGCGCTGCGGATGATCAGCGTCTGTCTGTTGGCGAGATAGGGGACGGTGGTGGACATGCCGTTCATCACCTCGTCGGTGAGAGTCATGCCGTTCCAGACAAGGTCGAGGGTGCCGTTTTCAAGCTGCGTCTGCTTGGTCGACCAATCGATCTCCACCCACTCGATCTCGACGGCGGAGCCGTAGGTCTCGTTGAGGTAGTCGACGACCGCCTCGGCAAGATTGACGTCAAAGCCGGTGAGCGTGTTGTTTTCCATATAGGCGATGGGCGCGAACACGGTGTAGCCGATGACGAGTTTGCCGTCCTCGACGACCTTGTTCCAGCTGTCGTCGGTCGCGTCCGCCTTGGGGTTGGCGGTGTCGTCGCCGACGAGTACTTCGTTTTGCAGACCGTACTCGGCGGCTATCGTGGCGAAAGCGCCGTCTGCGGCGAGCGCGATCAACGCCTCGTTGACCTTGCCGACCAGTGCGTCGTTGCCCTTCTTCGCGCCGATGCCGTATTCCTCGGCAGGGAAGGTGAACAGGTCGAGAGAGGCGATCTTGCCGACATAGCTGCCGTGGGTCAAATAGTGACCCGCCATGACGGAATCCATGATGCCGATGTCGGCGGAACCGGTCTCGAGATTTTGCAGGATGTCGACCTGCGCGGTCAGCGGGAGCAATTCCTTGCCGAAGAGGATGCCGGGATCTTCGCCGCCATTGCCGCAGGCGGCGAAAACGAATGCCATGCTCAAAACAAGTGCGACGGTGACCGCCGCGATGACGATTTTCTTTTTCATGATTACACTCCTTGTGAGTTGATACGCTCATTATACTTTATTGCATTAGCGAAGTAAAGTGATTTGACGTAAAAACGCAAAAATTTTTCGCATTTTTGCACTAAAAGAGGGAAAGACGGGCAATTTATCAATAAAAAGTTATATCGTTGCGCGCGCCGAGCGTCTGTGGTATAATAAAAAAGATGACGGCGCTTTTGCGCCACGGAGGAAAATCATGTTCGAAGTACGTTTTACGATATTCGACCAAAAAGCCGCAAAAGAGTTCATTGCCGAGATCACGGACGCGGCAAAGCAGACGGAGAGTGTCAGCGATCTCAGTCAAAGCGCCGACGGCGTCAAGATGAAGTTCAAAGGCACCAAAGACGAGCTGACGGTCTTCCTCAATGCGATGACGGCGCATTTGACGGACAAGTTCAAGCTGGACAAGCTGCCGATCAAGCTGACGACCGCGGAGATCGGCAAGGACGATAACGCTCGAAAATTGGACGCGCTGCTCGGAGACATCGCCAAGATCATAGACAAAAAAGACAAGGGCGAAGACGAGGAAGCGAGCTGCGACATCTTCGATGACGACGAGGAAGACGAAGACGACGAGGATGACATAGAGGTGATGCAGACGGACGGCGAAGTCAAGAGGGTGGGACGGAGCGGCAGCGTCAATCGCGACGGGCTGCTCAAAGCCGCAAACGAACTCATCGGGGCGGCGGAGTTCAAGGCGCTGATACGCGAACTTGCCGATGTCGGTCCGCTGGTGAACGACGCGTTGACCGAGGTCATGGTCGGGCGCAGCTACGTCTTCTCGATCGAGGACGGGCACGGGCTGAGCACCTATTTGGAGATGCTGGGCACGGCGCTTGCGCCCGTGGTGAAGGCGGGCAGGACGATGAAGGTGTTCGAGCACACGCTGCCTCTCGTCGGGGCGAAGCAGGGCGAAATGGAAGAGTTGAGGGGCAAGATCGCCTCGGCCTTGAACGATCCGCTTTTGCGCGCAATGCGCGACATCGTCTGTTTTGATATCAGCGAGTGGATGGGGTCGATAGATTCGGGGCTGTTCCGCAAGTGTCTGGACGCGATCGTCGAAGCCAATCTGAGCGGCAACATCATCGTCTTCCGCGTGCCCTATGTGGACAAGGGCGTGCTGGCGAGAGTGTGCTATGCGATCAACGACAGGATGGGCGTGAAGGCGGTCTCATTCCCGCCGTTTTCGCAGGACGAGCTGGCGGAATATGCGCGGCGCGAGTTTGAAAGGCTGGGGTTCGCGCTTGCCGACGACGCGAAACAGGCGTTTTTCGAAAAGCTGCGCGAAGAGAAGTCGGACGGCAGATTTTACGGCTTGCGCACGGTGACCAAGGTCGTCAGGGAGATGATCTACAACCGTCTCGTGACCATGGCGAAGACGGGGCAGAAAGAGAACGTCGTCAACGCAGCGGAAGCCGCAATGTCGCTGTTCAAAAAGCCGGACGACGGCAGGAGCGCGCAGGAAGAGCTGGACGCGATGATCGGCTGCGAAAACATCAAGCGGCAGATCAAGGAGATCGTCGCGCAGATATTGTCCGCTCAAAAGAGCAAGTCCAAAAAGCGTCCCTGCATCCATATGCGGTTCGTCGGCAGTCCCGGCACGGGCAAGACGACGATCGCGCGCATATTGGGCAAGCTGCTCAAAGAGAAGGGAGTGCTGCGCATCGGCGAATTTTACGAGCACGGCGCGCGCGACCTGTGCGGCAGATACATCGGCGAGACGTCGCCCAAGACCTCGCAGATATGCCGCGACGCATACGGATCGGTGCTTTTCCTCGACGAGGCGTATTCGCTGTCGGTGAGGGATTCGGACAAGGATTTCGGGCGCGAGGCGATCGACACCCTGATCGCGGAGATGGAGAATCACCGCGACGACTTTGTCGTGATCATGGCGGGCTACACCGACGAGATGGAGGAACTGATGGACCTCAATCCCGGGCTCAGGAGCCGCATGCCGTACAAGATCGAGTTCCACAACTATTCGCGCAAAGAGCTGTTCGAGATCTTCAAGCTGATGGCGACGTCGGCGTTCAAGTGCGACAAGGAGATGCTCGCCGCGGCGAAGGAGTTTTTCGACGGTTTGAGCGAGGGATTCATCACCGCCAAGGAGTTTTCCAACGGCAGATATGTGCGCAATCTGTTCGAGCGTACATGGGCAAAGGCGGCGCTTCGCTGGCAGATGTCCGGATGCGACGATCAGATCTTGACCAAAGAAGACTTTGACAAGGCGAAGGCGGAAAACGAGTTTTCGCCCGGCAAAAAGAAGGTGAGGATGGGCTTTTTGGCGTGAATCGACGCGCCGTCGGCGTGACAAAACGCGCGCGCGATGCTATAATATTGATATGAAAGACGTCAAAATTGTCGTTTTGGACGGCGACTGCGCCAACCCCGGCGACCTCGATTGGGACGCGTTTCGCGCGATAGGCGAGGTCGAGGTCTTCCCCTGCACGGCGGCGGGCGAGGTCGTGAAGCGCGCAATGGGCGCGGACGTGTTGATCGACAACAAGGTCGAATTGACCGCCGACATTTTGCGCGCGCTGCCGTCCGTCAAATATATCGGTTTGCTTTCGACGGGCTACAACGTCGTCGATCTTGCGGCGGCGGACAGGCTCGGGGTCACGGTGACAAACGTGCCGTCCTACTCGACGATGAGCGTCGCGCAGCACACGTTCGCGCTGCTGCTGTCGCATGCCGGGCGGGTCGGCGAACACGTCGACAGCGTGAGGCGGGGCGATTGGAGCAGGTGCGCCAATTTTTGCTATTGGCTGCGCGAGCCGATCGAACTTTGCGGCAAGACGATGGGCATAATAGGATACGGCGAGATAGGCAGGGCGGTCGCGTCGATCGCGCACGCGCTGGGGATGAATGTGCTCGCCAACCGCAGGAGTAGGGGCGCGGCGGCTCAGCCGTTCGTGCGAATGGCGGAACTGCCCGAACTGCTTGCGCAATCGGACGTGGTCAGTCTGCATTGCAGCCTCAACGGCGGCAACGCGCACATGGTCGACGCGGCGTTTTTGGCGGCGATGAAGAGGGGCGCGGTGCTGATCAATACGGCGCGCGGCGGGCTCGTCGACGAGGACGCGGTCTGCGACGCGCTCGAGAGCGGCGCGCTCGGGGCATACCTTGCCGACGTCTGCGAGCATGAGCCGCCCGAAGAGGGCAGGCGCATTTTCGGAGAGAAAGACGCGGCGCTCACGCCGCACATCGCTTGGGCGAGCCGCGAGGCGCGCGGCAGGCTGCTCGACGAGGCGGCGCTCAATCTTGCGGCGTGGCTGCGCGGAGAGGAGCGCAACGTCGTCAACTCGCCGCGGAAAATATAGGAGAGATATGGAGAACGAGAACTTTACGATAGCCCTCTTGATCGACACCGAAAACGTGTCCGCCAAGTATATGGGCAAACTTGAAAAGGAGCTGATCTTGCTCGGGCGCGTATCGTACAGGCGCATGTACGGCGACTTCACCAAGAAGGTCGCCGCCGGGTGGCGGGACATCGTCAACGACTTTTCGCTGACGCCCGTCCAGCAGTACTCGTACACGACGGGAAAGAACGTGACCGATTCCAAGATGATCATCGACGCGATGGACATACTTTACAGCGGCAACGTCAACGCGATGTGCCTGATGTCGAGCGACAGCGACTTCACCGGGCTTGCCAAGCGGCTCAAAGAGTCCAACATCTATGTGATCGGCGCGGGCGAGAAGAAGACGCCCGAGTCGTTCGTGCACGCATGCGACCGCTTTTTCATTTTGGATGAGGGCGAGGAGCAGCCCGCAAAGAACGCCAAAAAGAAGCAGCCCGCAAAGAGCCGCAAAAAGCCCGAAGCGGAAAAGAAGCCCGTCGCCAAAGAGGAGATCGAAAACTTCGCCGAGCGCATCATCGAAGAGGCGGGCAAGCCGTGTCAGCTGTCCGCGGTGATGGACAAGATCTATCAGGCGTACCCTTCGTTCGACTATCGCAACTACGGCGTCAACAAGGCGTACAAGTTCTTTTCGGAGGACAGGTTCGATCTGATCACCGATCCGGTTACGGGGATGAACATCAACACAAAATAGGCGCCCGTGTCGATAAACGGCACAAAACACTCTGTGTGAACGGAGCGGCGGAACTCGTTTTCGCCGCCCCTTTTTCTCACGCAAAACAGCGCGCGGGCATAGTCTGCAATATGAAGATCTATGTCTATGCGATCGCCCGCGACGAGGAGAAGTTCGCCGAAAGGTGGATGACTTCGATGAGCGAGGCGGATGGGATATATGTGCTCGACACCGGCTCGAAGGACGGCACCGCGGACAAATTGCGGTCGCTCGGCGCGGTCGTGGTCAGGGAGGAATTTGAGCCTTTTCGGTTTGACAAGGCGCGCAACCGTTCGCTCGAGTTCGTGCCCGAGAACGCCGATCTTTGCGTCTGCACCGACCTTGACGAGGAGTTTACGCCCGGCTGGCGCGACGCGTTCGAGAGGGCGGCGTCGAGCGGCGCGAACGCGGTCAAATACCGCTATGTCTGGAACTATCTGCCCGACGGCAAAGAGGGCTATGTCTTTTGGATAAGCAAGGCGCATGCGCGCCGCGGCTTTGAGTGGCGCCACCCGGTGCACGAGGTCGTCGTGCCCGTTTCGGGCGGGGCGAAGTACGCGATGGCGGACGGCGTGACGCTGATGCACCGACCCGATCCGCACAAGTCGCGCGCCGGCTATCTGCCGCTGCTTGAACTGTCGGTCAGGGAGGACCCGACCGACGACCGCAACGCGCACTATTTGGGCAGGGAATATATGTTTCACGGCAGGTATGAGGACGCGATCGCGGCGCTCAAACGGCACTTGGAGCTGTCGACCGCGGTCTGGCGCGACGAGAGGGCGGCGTCTATGCGCTATATCTCAAGCTGTTTGAGTGCGCTCGGGCGGCGCGCGGAGGCGGAGGAATGGCTGATGCGTGCGTGCGCGGAGGCGCCGTGGCTGCGCGAGCCGTGGCTGGACGCGGCGCGGCAATGTCTGGACGGCGGCATGTGGCACGGCGCGGCGTATTTTGCCGGGCGCGCGCTCGCGATCGAGCGGCGAAGTCTGTCGTACATCAACACGCCCGAAGCGTGGGGCGCGCTGCCGTACGACATCTTGTCGGTCGCGCTTTGGAATTTGGGCGACAGAGAGGGCGCGGAAGAAGCGCTCAAAACAGCGCTCGAACACAGCCCGGAAGATGAGCGGCTCAAACAAAATTTGCAATATGTATCGCAAAATTCGACCTGAATGGCGAGAGTTTGCGGCGCGGGGCGGCACGATGTGCCGCCTTTTTGAGATAACGGCTTGACAAACGCGCGCGCATATACGATAATGGTAATAGAAAATTTTGGGCGGAGAACTTATGAAGACGGAACTCAAGACCATTTTCAAAGACAAACAGGTTTATCTCTCGGCGATCATGTTCGTCGCGTGGGTATGCATCGCCGCGCTTGCGGACGGCGGATTTGCCGCCGCACCGGCTGCGTGTGCGATCGCGGCGGTCGCGTTTGCCGCGATGTGCGTGGGTGTGACGCGCTTTGTCGCGCTCAACGACGGGCTTTTCAACAAGAACGCAGTGACGTTCATGCTCTCGGTGGGGCTGGCGTTCTATCCGCTCGGGCAGGCGTTCGGCGCGGCTACCGCAGGCTCTGAGTCAAAGGTGTTGCTTGCGCTCGCTGTCATTGCGATCGCGGCGTGCGTCGCGGTGCTCGTCGCGATGTTGCTCAAATGCCTGATCCTCGACTTTTTCCAACCGCTTGCGCTGGACACGGTGACGGTGATCGTGCTGATCGTCGGCGCGGCGTTCACGATCGCGGCGGCTGTCGCGGCGGCGATATACGGCTGTCATGGGCTTGCGCTCGGTCTCGGTGCGGGGATGTTGGTCACCGCGGCGATGAGCGTCATTTGGGCGAAAAATCAGCCGATGGGAGAGTTCGCCGGCATAGAGGGCGAGCCGCTTGACATCTTCCGCAACGGAGAGGGCGGATACAGCACCTTCCGCATCCCGTCGCTGATCGCGCTCGACAAGGACGTGCTCAACGCAAAGTGCGGTCTCGATCTGAATTGCGACGTGCTGCTCGCGCTTGCCGAGGGGCGTAAGAACAGCTCTCACGACACCGGCGTCGTCGACATGCTGGGCAAGCTGTCCGCGGACGGCGGCGACACCTGGACGCCGCTTGCGGTGATGTTCACCTATGGCGAAGAGGTCGGCAAGTTCGGCAACCCGACCGTGGCGCTCGACAGGGCGACGGGCGAGATCTGCATGGCTATGCTTGCCGCGGCAAAGAAGGACAATTTTGATTACAACACCTATTTTGTCAAGGGAAGATTGACGGCGAAGCTCACGATCGAGTGGGGCGAACTTCGCGACATAAGCCTTGAAAAGGAGCAGGGCGCAAAGGGCGGACAGGACGGCGTGCGCAAGCACACGCTGATGGTCGGTCCCGGCAAGGGCGTTCAATTGCGCGGCGAGCATGAGGGGCGCATCGTGATCCCCGCGTCCAACGGCGGCAATTCGTACGTCATTTTCAGCGACGACGGCGGCGAGACTTGGAACAGGGGCGACGCGGCGGGCAGCGGCAACGAATGCGAGGCGGCGCAGCTTGACGACGGCACGCTCGTGCTTGTCGTCCGCGACGGCAAGGGCTGCACTATGCCGCACCCCGAGCAATATCAAAAATTGAGTTTTTCGACCGACGGCGGCGAGACGTGGGCGCGCAAAGAGGTCGCGACGCCGCTCAAAACGCCCATCTGCATGGCGTCGCTTGCGAGCGTCGGCGGCAAGCTGGCGATCACCTATCCCGACAGCTTCCACACTCGCGTCAAGCTGACGCTGGGCGAGAGCGAGGACGGCGGCGCGACCTGGACGACAAGGCTGCTCTATCGCGGCGCGAGCGGCTATTCCTGCCTGACCGCGGACGGCGACGGGCGCATGTATGTGCTTGCGGAAGTCGGAAGAGTGAACTACAACGAAAAACTTGTGTTTTTGAAGCTCGCACGCTGACATACAGTGTGCATTTGCATGATGTAAATTGTGTTCCGCGCACAGATCGAGGCGCGGAACTTTTTACTGAAACGAAGTCTCCCGGGCGTTCTTGTCCGATTTGTTCCGATCAAACGATATGATGACAAAGTATTTTGCAATGATTTTGGGCAGCGTATCGTAATTTTACAAAAATTCCGACAAGATATAATCTGAAAAACATCAAGCGTCATCGAGGATTTTTAAGAATTTTTCTTATTTTCACTGAAAATTTAGTCGACATGTCGACCAAATTTTCAATGACCAAAGATCATAGCGCAAGAAAAACTTCGATAATGCTTGACTTTTTTCGTTTTTATGGATAGAATTTAACTATAGAAAACTGAAAATTTAGTCTACATGTCGACTGAATTTTCAGTGAGGAGACGAACATGATAAGCCGCGATATATATTTGGAACGTCTGAAAGACAGGATGCACAACGGTTCGATCAAGGTGATCACCGGCATACGCAGGTGCGGCAAATCGGTGTTGCTGTTCGACATTTTCGGCGGATATTTAAGAGAGCAAGGTGTGCCAAACGATTGCATCTTGTGCTACAAATTGGACAATATCAGAAGCCGAAAGTGGCGTGACGCCGAGGTGTTGTATGATGACATCGTTGCGAAGTCCGAGGGGAAGGAGCGGTGTTATGTCTTTTTGGATGAAGTCCAGGAGGTAGAGGACTTTTCCGAATTGATGAACAGCTTGTCGCAATTGAGAAATTTGGATGTGTATGTCACGGGCAGCAATTCTCGATTTTTGTCCACCGACATTTTGACGGAGTTCCGGGGAAGGGGTGACGAAGTGCGTGTATATCCGTTGACATTTGCCGAATTTTATGGCGCAAAGGGGGGAGATCGCGACAAGGCTTGGGACGAATATCACCGTTTTGGGGGCATGCCGGCACTTTTTGAGAGGCAAAAAGCCGAGCAAAAGGCAGAATATCTCAAGGCTTTGGTGTCAAAGGTGTATCTTGCCGATATCGTGGCGCGCAATCGCATCCAATATCCGGACGAGATGGACGCGATATTCGATTTGGTGTGTTCTGCGGTCGGATCGCTCACCAACCCAAAGAGGATCGCAAATGCATTGGCGTCGGTCAAGGGCAGCAATTTGTCCGTAAACACCGTGCGGAGATATTTGGATCAAATGTGCGACGCATTTTTGTTCGAGATCGCAAAGAGATACGACGTCAAGGGCAGGCGCTATTTTGACACTCCTCAAAAATATTATGCGGCAGATGTAGGGTTGAGGAATGCGCGACTCAATTTTAGGCAAATAGAGGAAAATCACATCATGGAGAATGTGATTTTCAACGAGTTGCGTGTGCGCGGTTTTTCGGTTGATGTAGGGATCGTCGATGTCACCGAGACCGAGGGCGATGTGCGGAAGGCGAAAAAACTTGAGGTCGACTTTATAGCGACAAAAGGCGCGGAAAAATTTTATATTCAATCCGCTTACGAAATGGCAACGCAAGACAAGTTGAAACAAGAAAAGCGCTCACTTGTCAAAATAGACGATTCGTTCAGCAAAATAATAGTCGTCAAGGACAATATAAGTGCGAGGATAGACGACGACGGAATAGTGACGGTGGGGCTTTTGGACTTTTTGCTGAAAGACCTCAACTTTGATTTTATGTAAACAAAAAGCGCAAGCATTTTGCTTGCGCTTTGTTTTTTGCGTGTTGTCGATCACGCGTTGGCGCTGTTGGACTTTTTGAGCTCTTCCAAGATCTCGCGCAACAGCATTTCGCTTTCGCTCGGCTTGACCTCTTCAACGGGAGCGACCTCGGGGGCAGCTTCTTCGACCGGAGCTTCGGCAGCCTCTTCGGCGGCTTGCTCGTCCTTGTGAGCGGCGGCTTCTTTTACCTTTTCGCCCGCTTCCTTCATCTTGTTGAACAACTTGACGATGAGGAAGAGCACGATCGCGGTGCAAAGGAAAGTGATGATCGCGCTGATGACTGCGCCCCAATCGAGGATGAGCGCCGGGGTGACGACGTTGCCTGCCTCATCGGTGACGGCTTCGCGCAGCACGGTCTGGAGTGCGCCGGTATCGCCGGTGCCGGGGATCCAATTGATGAGCGGGGTCAGGATGTTTTGGACGAGGGCGGTGACGATCGCGGTGAAGGCAGAGCCAATGATCATACCGACGGCAAGATCCATGACGTTGCCCTTGTTGATGAAAGCTTTGAATTCCTGCAGGAGCTTCTTCATGATGTACCTCTCAAATTTTATTTCATCAAGACATTACAATATAAAATCGCATTTGTCAACCGAAATTGCACAAAATGGCGAATTTTGTCCAAATTCGGCGAAGCCTACGGCAAGTCGGGCGAGGGAGGCTTTGTGTCGGGCGGGCAACGGAAATGTCGCCGAAAGAGGGGTTGACATTATGGCTGCGAATCAAAGCCTTGGCGAAAAAGGGGCAGCGCGGCGCGCCAAATTGGTTGCAGACTATATATTACGGTAGAAACAATAAGGTAAATTAATGCCGGCATGTGTCGTAATTTTCAGAGTACGCCGCAAACCTCTTGGTCGTAGGGATACGTTACGTTATGCGGAAGTAAAGCATTTGTCGATGAGGTCATGCATTACAGCGAGAGAGCGTACCATGTGAGACTATTAGAAAAGCTACACGAAACGTAAAGCCGCAACAAAAGTGCAGAGCGACTCATTACAACCATGCTGCCTCCACGCGGCAAAACCGAAAACAGCGAGTATGAAAAACCGCGCACAGTTTGCGGTGCAAACGCGCGCGGTTTGATTCGAAGCGTTAATTTTGGGTTGCCGGATATCCGCATAAATTGATTTGCGATCGATAGCTTGATTAAAGCTGGCAAAGAACCGATTGGATAAACAGAACCACGGAGTATTGGGCGAGCGACTTGCGATGATTTTGCGGTGAAGAGGTTGTCCGCTGTACCTCAATGGTACGCGGGCGTTCTCTGAAACGCAAAAGCGCGCAAACAAGCCGCCCAAGACGTGACCTGAGCCGCACCCCAAAGGTGGTGCGGAACAGAAAATGTCGCGCGAAACCGCGCTTCTCGCGCGACTCGGTAGCGAAGTTCCCGACGACCGCGTTCTTCGGGAACTTCCCCTTGCGGGACCGCGAGCGGTGAGCGAGCGCTCGTCCCGTGAAGGGTGAGTATTGAGAGGGAACCCTATATCTAAAGATTGGAAAAGTTAAATTTGTTAGATAGAAACAAGTAGCTTTGGGCGAGAGATTTTGCAAAGATTTTGCGCCGTGTGGAACGCCGCTTACCTGCCGGTATGCAAGCGACAGACGGCGTAAAAGATTGCAAAAGATCCGTCCAAAGCGGTGAAAAAGTCCGCGCCCCAAAGGGAGCGCGGAACTTAAAGGAAGGGCACCCCTTTGCAGGGGTGCCCGTACTGTTTTCAGTCCTGAGACTTACGATGATCACTTAACGCTGATCGAGAGGTTGGTGTTGCTGAACAGTTCGCCGAAGTTGTCCTTGGTGATCTGCTTTCCCTTGGGCACAACGCCGTAGCCGATGCCTTTGAGGTTGAGACCGATGGTGAGGTTCATGTCCTTGGACTTTGCGGTGGCTGCGTCGATGATCTCATCGCCAACAAGCTCACCTTTGTCGTTCTCGACAGGCTCGTCATACTTGCCATTGCCATTCTTGTCGAGATAGTAGAACTTGATGCCTTCCGCGTCCGTACCTTCTTTGATGTCTCTCTCATCCTCGACGACTGCATTGATCGCTGCCTTGAACAGGTTGCCCTCGCCGCCGATCTGCAAGAGCGGCCATCCGTCGACCATCTTGAGGGTGGTGTTGACATTGTCGCTGCCCTTGATCACCAGACCATCTGCGCCGAGCGAGAGGGTGAGGGAGTCGACAGCGTCGTCGGCGTCTCTCGTGACGGAAGCGGTGGCTTCGAACTTGACGCCCGCGCCGTTCATATCATCCTCATTGACGGTGAGCTTGAGGGTGTTCTTGTCCGTTCTGTTGAACTTGAACATGTCGATATATTTGATGATGTCCGTGAGGGCAAAAGAGGAACCGCTGCCTTCACCGGAGCTCTCGCCGCTGCCTTCGCCGGAGCCTTCACCGCTGCCTTCGTCTTCGACAGGAGTCGCTTCGACGGTGGGCTCGTCATATTGGAAGCCTTTGGTCACAAGACCGCCGAGAAGTCTGAGGACGATGCCTTTGAGAGTGGCGTTGCTGCTGCCGATGTTCATTTCGCCTTCGTTCAAGTTTTCGAACAGATCCGAAACGCCGGAGAGGTCAACGCCGAAGCCTTTGAGCAAAGTTTGGATCCAGCTCAAGCCGGCGATGTTGACACGGAAAGTCGGGACGGTGCCGTTATCGGCAACGGTCTTATCGAGCATACGGACCTCGAGATCGCCCAGCTTGATATAGAGGTTGTCGATCGCGCTGAGCACGACATCATAAGCGTTGACTATCGAATCCGGGTTAAGGTTGATCGCTTTGACGGTTTGCCATTCGCCATTTTCGTCCTTGAAGCCCTGACCTTCGCCGTTGACGACATACGCGTCGGTGAGCAGGCCGTCTTTGGTCAGGACGGAGGGGTTGAGGTCGATCGCCAGCTTGACATCATACGAAGTGGGCGCGTTCTCGTCAAGGCCGAGAAGGACTTGACCTTCGATCGCCGCGTTGAGCAAGCCGATCTCTTTGGCGTTGGTCAACGCTGCCTCTGCCGCAGCATAGTCTGCCTTGATGGGATCGCTGTATTTGTAGCCTTCTCCGTCGTCGGCGGAACCCATAGCGTTGCTGCCGAACTCATAGCCGAGGGTGACATCCATCTCGATGTCGCCGAAGCCGTTGTTGATGATGATGGAGCCGTTGCCCTCGACTGCTTCGGTCTTGAAGATGTCATAGATCAAGCCGTCGGTGGTGTCGGCAGTGGGGTGATAGAGCTCAACGCTCATCGGCTCGCCCGCAATGGACAGACCGAGCGCAACGCCGTTGGTGTTGCCGGCAGCGTCTCTGTTGAAGGTGACGTCGATGGCGAGACCCGGGAGCAAAGCGTCGAGGGTGTCGAGCAAAGCGGAGCTGTCGAGACCGATCGCGTTGATCAGGTCGGTGATGCCTGCAAGAGAAGCCAAACCTTGATTGAGAAGTGCGCCGAGGCCGTAAGCTTCTTCCGTCATGCCGACCTTGTTGAACAAGAAGTCGGTCAGCGGGATGGAATAGGTCGTGCTGTTGGTGCCTTCGTTGACCTGGAGAGGCAGGATGCCCGAAAGGACTCCGACGATCGTGCCGACCATGGAGTTGCCGGAGACGTTGACGCCGTTGACCTTGTCGGCGATGTTGACGTCGACGTTGATCGGGTAGTTTGCAAAAGTCTCGGCAAGGCTGGGAGCGTTGATCTTGAACTCCTCTTCGCCGAATTTGGCGAGGATGTAGTTGTCTGCTTCGCTGCCGTTGTCGACATACCAAAGACCGAGAAGGGTGGTGGTCGTCGCGCCTACGGTGTCGGTGATGGTGACGCCGAACGCGTTGCCGGAACCGAGGTGTGCGGTCGTCGGAGTGAATTCGGTCGCGAGGTCAAGACCGAAGTCGAGATTGATCTCGATGTCGTGGCTGACTGCCGCGGTCTTGTTGCCTTCCTTGTCGGTGAACTCCTCTTGCTCGAACTTGATGCCCGCGGTCAGGCTGCCGCCCATCGTTGCGAGGTCGCCCATCGAGCCGGCGCTGGCGATGACCTTGTCGATCTCGGCGATGAAGCCGTTCCAACCCGCTTCTGCGCCGAAGATCGTGGTGCAGTCGTCGCACATGTGGTCGCCGTTTTGGTCACGGTGATAACCCCAATCACAGTGGACGCCCTTTTTGCCCTGTTCGCCGCAGATGTCGCAAACGTCATCCCAGTTTTCGTCTTTGTGGGGGTGGGTCATCCATGCGCCGCAGACATCGCACTTGTAGTCGCCGTTGTCGTCGACGCAATCATTGGGTGCAACGTGATCTTCACCGCATGCGATGAAAGTTGCCATCATTGCGGAGACGATCATCACTACGACGAGGATCTTCCACAACAGATGTGATTTTTTCATAATATAACCTCCTAAGTTATTTTTGGTTTTGTACCTATATTATAAGTCACGCGCAAGGCATTGTCAAGACAATTGACAAAATTCTTGGATTGCCCCGCCGATAAGTAGCATATGTGGAAGTGAAGTTATGATACGCGCTCGCCGAGAGGGAGCGGTCATATGACGACCGTGGCGATAAGACGCGGCACGCCGTTGCGGTACGCGCTCGCCGAGAGGGAGCGGTCTGCGCAAGAGGCCGCTGTCGTTCGGGCGTGGCAGAGTAATGATATTTGATATTACAATTCAATGATAGTATAAAGGGATAAATGGTTTTGATTACATTGCTCGTTTCTTCGAGGAAAACGCGCGCGACGGCGGCGGCAGTCATCGCGTCTGCGTTTGCGGAATGCGGCGGCGCGGCAAGCGAAGCCGAGATCGGGCGGGGCAATGCGTGAAGCGCAAAGTCAAGCGGTAAGGCGGCAAGGCACGCTGACGTTTGCGGCAAGCCGCGAAGCGAGGGGAGATATGTCGTCTCCAAAATGTCGCGGTGATTCGAAAATGCCGACTTTTGAGGGTGAAAAGAGCCGTTCTCAAAGTTTGAGGCGCATGCGGCGCGCAAAAATTTTTTCGTCGGTGTTCGATAAGCAACAAATGTGGCGAACAGATCTGCAATTGTGGAGAAGTGCGTTAAATTTTCGGCGATCCCGGGTGCAAAAGTCGAAACATATCCACAATTTTTGTTTTTCGCCTAACCTGCGGCGGTGTTGCGAAAACGCGCCCGAAAGGGCGGTCGGAGCCGTGAAACACAACTTTGAGGGCGTGGAACATTAACAATTGCTTAAAATTTTTCATTTTCTTCTTGACAGACGGCGCTTTTTGTCATATGATAGAAATATGATATTCCCCCTCAAGGGGGTATCTGCGGGAATTATGTGAGAATGGTTAGAGGGAAAGTCGTCAAAAAGCCGATTTCGTATTGCTACACACCCTACTTCGACAACGAGGGTGCGATCGGGGCGATCGAAGTGTGGCAGATCCTCGAGGACGAGGTCTTGGGCAAACTTTACCCTTGGCAGTACGTTCCTGCCGCGTCTATGAGTTCGAGGATCGAGGTTCTCAATTTTCAGGCGCTCGCCAACTTCTCACAAGACGTGATCACCTATCACGACGTACCTTTCATCTACAAGCTCAGTGCGAGGCTGCTCGAGGAGGGCAACGTCCACCGGCTGGCGCAGTCCGACCTGCCCAATTTGTATATGTGCTTTGACATCTACGCTTTGGAGGCGTTCGGCGAACGCAACAGCCGTATGGGGCTCAACTTCCTCCGCAAGCGCGGCGCCAAGATCATGATCGAGGGCATCGAACGCGCCCCGGTCGACGTCATCGCCAAGTACCGCCCGGACGCCTACCTCATCGACTACCGCTACTTCAACGAGAGCAACAAGTCGATGCTGTCGCTTTTCCACATGGCGACCAAGGAGTTCGACCCCGTCTTCGTCGTCGGCAACGTGGTCAACAAGACCAATTTGCAATGGTTCGTCGACGCCGGATGTACGCTCTTCGGCGGCAGCGCGTTTAGTAAACCCAAAAAGAGGTTGGCGAACGTGTTCGCGAGTTAAGAGAATTGTCAATGCGTTCGCGTGCATAAGCGTGAATATCATATGATAGGCGGAGCAACCGCTTCGCAAAACAAGACCTTTACGAAAAGGCACAAAACGGAAACCTATCTCCGCCAAAGCGGAGAAATAAAGATAAGGAGCAAAAATTATGAAAAAGAGTTTGGTCATTTCAACGATCGCGACCGTGCTCGTCGTCGTCGTGGCTCTCACCACCGCGACCTTTGCGTGGTTCTCGGCGTCCACCGTTTCGCAGTTTACATCCAACTTTACCGTCCAGCAAGCCGGCGGCGGTGTAAACATCTATCTGTGGGACAAAACAGGCAACGCTAACCAAGGCGCGTGGAGTACTTCCCCTGTAATCGATGCCGACGAGTTTGCGCTCGGCACATATACCGCCAATTTCGAATGGGCGGCAAGCGCCGCAGGTCAAGGAGAGGTCGCTCCGTTGGTCGGAGAAGGCAATTACATCCCGATGATGCCCGTCGACCAGATCGACACGTCGAGTTTTGATCTTTCGACAGCTGTTGCCGGCAGTAACGGTCTTGCGAATCACTTGTTTGCCCATGCGAAAGACAACGGCGACAATACCGTTGATGTCGACGCGGTTGAATTGCATCCGATTACAGCCCGCTTCAGATTGGACGCATTGTTTGCCGAGACCGACGCAACCATAGTCTTGACGATCGGAGCAGTCAGCGATACTCCGTCCAGCAGCGATATGAACGCAGTGCGTAATATCAAATTCCTTTTGGCAGGTAAAGTCGACACTCCGTCCGAAACGGCAAACAATATTTTGCTCGCAACGAACTACAAGTATATGCCGAACGATGTCGCAATCAACGCGTCTTATGCAGAGAGCAACTATGCGTCCAACGAAACCACATTTGCGACAGCGGCGGCTTCCAACAGCAACGGCTTTGTTGTCACGGAGGTTATCGACGATCTCGGCACCTACACCAACGCGGACAGCTCAACAACGATCAATTTCAAGATGACAAACGCGAAATCTATGGACTGCGTCCTGTATATTTGGTTGGACGGCGCCGAAATTGATAATGCGGCAAGCTTGGGTAGGTTTGAGATAACGCTCAACATTTCCGGTAAAAACGCGGCTCAATCTCCTTGATTTAGCGTTTAGATAACTTGACTCAACTCGAACATCTGCCCACCTCGCGTGGGGTGGGCAGAACTTTCGGGGTTGGTTGAACTATGCGCGTATTCACCTCGCGGTGCGGCGTGTAGTTTTTTTATGCAAGAAAAAACGACTTTGCGCCGCACTTAATGCTTTCGCACCGTGGATCCGCACATAAGTCGTATTGCTTTTTCCTAAAAGACCGCTCTTATCCGCCCATCCCATATGAGATGGGCGGATATTTAGAGTTTGTCAAAATTAACCTTGCGCTTGCTGCTGCTTGAAGCTGATTTCGATAGAAACCTGTCCGTCACCGGCACGATCGCCCATTGTTGCGCCATCGAACCAAAGGAAGAGAGTGCAATATACTACATCCCCATAGACCATAGAAATTGGATCAGTAGTAAAATTTTTACCATTGGTCATATCCGTGCTTGCGATCCCTTTCATATCATCGGAAGCGATTCCTTTGATAACAGCCGTACCGTTGTTGAACACATGTCCGCCACCGGTGGCATATTCATCTGCGATTGCAACGCTGTTATATGTCGGAGTGGGGTAGGCTTGTTCAGCTGTATCGGGAGGCATGTATTGGTAGTCAGTACCGAAAACAAATGCGTCCGACGTATCACCGGTGTCAGGCAAGCCGAACAAAACGAATCTTACGCTACGCGCTGTTTGCAAAGAAGCATCCGTCGCTTGAGCAGACGAGACTTTCATTGTGATGAGCATCTCTGCTCCTTCGGTAACAGTAGTATCGAGCTGAAATCTTACGACAAGCGGTTTGCAATCGATGTCGGTAACACTTATACCCCCAGTATCAACTGTATTTGCGGCAACGAAATTTGTCGAAGGCAAAGTTGTTGCTTCATTATTCGCCCAAGTCAACACATTAAGAGGCATAGATGGGTTGAACGTTGACAGTTCGCCTTCTTCAAGTTCGACGGCTGCGCCCATAGCTGCCGCATTATACGTTCTGTTTCCTACCGCTTCCACCAAGTCGAAATCAGAAACGGCATTCAATGAGAATGTACCTGCGCCTGTAGTCGCATCGGTGACATCAAACGGAAAAAGTCTGAAAGCACCGCCGGCAGAGCTGATTTGGAAATCACCGGAAACTTTTGATTCTTGGCTCGTCGAGAACCACGCAAAGGTCGCAGTGGTGAGAGCCACAACGACGACGAGCACGGTCGCGATCGTTGAAATGACCAAACTCTTTTTCATAATTTTTGCTCCTTATCTTTATTTCTCCGCTTTGGCGGAGATAGGTTTCCGTTTTGTGCCTTTTCGTAAAGGTCTTGTTTTGCGAAAAGATGAGCCGCACTCGCGCCTTGCCGTCGCCAAATGTTTGCGGTTTTGCGCATACGACGATCCTGTCCTGCGCGGATAGAAGCGCGCCCTTGGCTTGCCAAACGCTTTTTTGCGCAATTGCTACACAAATAAGCCTCATATGAGTATCAACTCGCAAATTCGGTGAAATTTTGCGGAATGATTCGGTGAAATTTCACGGAATGACCCCGTGAATTTTCACGGAAAGGGTTGTAATTTGAGTTTGGATATGGTATAATCACGATGTAAGGAGGCAATATGTCAGGCATAAACATCGAAGGATATCGTGCGCGAGTTGTTGACGACACGGTCGCAAGGGGATTGCGCGTTTCGGGCGCGGTCTGCATACAGGGGCCGAAGTGGTGCGGCAAGACGCGCACCGCGCTTGCGCACAGCAAGAGCGCGTTCATGATGATGGGGTTGACCGATCAAGGCTACCCCAATCGTCAACTTGCTTTGAATTCTTTGCGATTGGTGCTTGACGGGGAGACGCCGAGGACGATCGACGAGTGGCAGGAAGTGCCGTCGATATGGGATGCGGTCAGATATGAGGTGGATCGCCGAGGCGCAAAAGGTCAATTCATTTTGACGGGTTCGTCAACTCCGGTCAAAGAGGGCATCATGCACAGCGGCGCCGGCAGGATCGCGCGCGTCGGGATGCGGACGATGTCTCTTTGGGAATCGGGAGATTCGCAAGGCGAGGTCTCGCTCGCCGCATTGTTTGACGGCCGTCTGCAAAACAAACTTGTCGAGGCAAGCACGTTGCAGCAATTGATATATTTGACGGTTCGGGGCGGATGGCCGGCAAATATCGACATGGACGCCGAGGACGCGTTCTTTGCGGTGAAGAATTATATCGACATCATTGTCGAAGAGGATTTCGGCAGGGCGTACAGCACAAACGCGTCGGTCGTGAAATTGCGCAAGGTGCTTGCGTCGCTTGCGCGCAACGAGAGCACCGTGGCGACCAAGGCAAAATTGCTTGCGGATATCGTCGGGGCGGACGAAAAATTCGACCCCGACACCCTCTCAAAATACTTAGAGGTCTTGGGCAGTTTGTTTTTGCTTGCCGATCAGCCTCAATACACGGCGAATATACGCTCTTCCGTCAAGGTCGGAAAGGGCGCAAAAAGGCACTTGACCGATCCATCGCTCGCTTGCGCGCTGCTGGACGCCACACCGCAAAAATTGCTCGGCGATCTCAACACGTTCGGCATGTTGTTCGAGGCTTTGTGCGAACGCGATCTTGCGATCTATGCGGAGGCGATCGGAGGGAAATTGTATCACTATCGCGACTACCGCGGCGACGAGATCGATGCGGTCGTCGAGTTGAGCGACGGCAGATGGGGTGCGTTCGAGATCAAATTGGGGGCGAACCAAATTGACGCCGCTGCGGCGAATTTGACAAAAATGCGAGACAAGATCGCGCAGGGCGGCGGCAAGACGCCTGCGGTCATGTGTGTGATATGCGGTTTGGCGAATGCGATATACAGGCGCGCCGACGGAGTCTATGTCGTGCCGATCACAATGCTGAAGCCCTGAAATTTTGCGGAATTTGTCATTGAAAAAATGCGGAATTGTCAAAATTGAAGTTTTTTGACATCCGAAAACGCGCAATCTAAAGAAAAGTTGTGTTTTCGCTTGTCGTTTTGAAAAAACCTCGAAAATCTAAAATCGACTTTAGATTTTCCGGGGTTTTTCGAATTTTGTCGCCAAATGTGGCTTTTTGAGAAATTGCGGCAATTCAATGCGCAATATCCGATGATATTTTGGATTAAATGCGGCAATGCGGCGCAAAACTTGCCGTATCGTCATCGAGGGGCAGGGACAGATCGCGCGATCCCGATCGGGGTCATTTAGTCGAAACAGGTCGCAAAAACGGCATCGGGGCGCGAGTTGACCGCGCTCCGTTTTTTCGTGTAAAGCGCGGCAGGCGGCGGCTTTGCGAAAAAATGCTCGAAAGTTTTTTCAAATTCATATTGACAGGGGGCGATTAGTATATTATAATAAAAATATACGCGTATATGAACGCGCGCATTTAGCGTGCGCATGATAGGGGCGCGCAAAGTTATGAGAGGTAAGGGTGTGAGCAGGAAAACTCGCAGCGGAGATGAGATCATCAAGAATCAATCCATCCGGGCGGCGTCAAAGCGCCGTACGTTTACGAGCGCTCTTGTCATCTTTTTGATCGCCGCGCTCTTTTTGACGGGCACGGTTTGGGGGACGATCTCTTTCATCGACGCCAACAGTTTGCGCATTTACATCAACCGCCGCAACGTCGGCACGATCTCGCTTTCCGAGAGCGAGGACTTCAATTCTCCGACCTCGGTGATCCGTATGCAGGGTCCCGAGCAGATGACCAACACCACCTACGAATGGATAGAGCAGGCGGGAAGCGTGCTCGGCAGAGAGGGCAATCACCACGAAGAGAACGTGATCGCCTACAGTTTCTATTTGCGCAATATGGGCGAGACGGCGATCTACTACACGTCGACGATCGTGCTCAACCAACTTTCGCGCGACGTCGAGAACGCGTTGCGCATAATAGTCGTCGAGGAGGCGGATCCGGGCTCGGACGTCGAGGCGGCGCCCGAAGAGGGCGGCGGCGCGGCTGGCGACATACCCGAAGAGGCGGCGTACAAGGCGACTTGCTATGCGATGCCTTTTCTCGACGAGGAGATCGGCGAGATGAAGCCGGAGGCGATCTCCTATGCCGATCTCAACGACGATCGGGCGACTCAAACGCCGTTCCTGCTGCGCGAGGGCACGCAATTGGACGATCTTTTGGGAGAAAGCACGACGACGCCCTTCCTCGGTTTTGTCGACGAAGAGGACGAAGAGAAGTGCGTTGTGTTCGAGCACACCGACCTGCCGCTCGCGCCGGGCGAGGTCAAAAAGTTTACGGTCTTGGTCTGGGTCGAGGGCACGGACGCGGACTGTGTGGACGCGATAAAAAGCGCGTACGTCAACTTCGAGTTCATGTTCGAGGTGACGGACGAAAATGCGGATATAGCATAAGAGCGAGGGAATTATGGGAAACATGCTTGAATTCATCAAGGCTTTTCTGGGAGTGCTGTGGGAAGGCGTCAGCGGGATATTCGTGGGGATATTCGGCGGCTTGTTCCAGATGTTCAACTTCCCGGAATACTACGAGGTCTTTTGGGTCTACTCGGGCGATTGGAACGCCGGCGGCTGGGTGGTCGCGATCTTGCTTGCGATCCTGGTAGTAGCGATCTTGGCTGCGCTGGTATGGCTGATCGTGTGGGGGCTTTTGAGGCTGATCCGCCGCTTCCGCAAGCCGGTCATCAACCAAGACCTTTTGGACGAGATCCACAACCTCAAAAAGCAGATCGTCAAATTGACGCGCGAGAAGGACCGCATCCTCTCGATGAAGGTGCACGCGGTCGGCGACGAAGAGGCGCTTGCCGCGCTCGAAGAGGGCGAAGAGGGCGCCGCGGCGGAGGGCGAGGAAAAGAAGCAAACGGGCGAGAGCCGCTTCTTCAAATTGACCGAAGTCGACCAAATTTACGAAAACTACACGCCGCCCGAATATGACAACGACATCACTTTGGAGCAGATCTGCGACCGCTTCCGCAACTTTGCGGCGAGCCGTCTCAGGCTCTATTACGAACCGCGCATCATCCGTCTTTTCTGGGCGGGCATGTCGACGACGAGGCTTTTGATCCTGCAAGGTATATCCGGTACCGGTAAGACGTCGCTTGCGTACGCGACGGGGCAGTTCCTCGACAATCCGGCGACGATCGCGTCCGTTCAGCCGTCGTGGCGCGACCGTACGGAGCTGTTCGGCTACTTCAACGAATTCACCAAGCGGTTCAACGAGACGGAAGTTCTCAAAAAGATGTACGAGGCGACCTGGAACGAGAACATCTACATCACCGTTTTGGACGAAATGAACATCGCCCGCGTCGAGTACTATTTTGCGGAAATGCTGTCCATTTTGGAAATGCCGTCCCGCGACAACTGGATCGTCGACCTTGTCCCGAGCGGCTGGCCCAACGACCCCAAACACGTCGTCAAGGGCAGGTTCACGCTTCCGCAAAACATGTGGTTTGTCGGCACGGCGAACAACGACGACTCGACGTTCGCGATCTCGGACAAGGTCTACGACCGTGCGATCCCGATCAACATCAACACCAAGGGCGTCCCGTTCGACGCGCCCGAGACGGACAAACTCTATGTCTCGTTCAAGCATGTCGAGGCGATGTTCAAAGAGGCGCAGGAAAAGTACAAGGTCTCGCAGGAGGTCATCGACAAGATCAACACCCTCGACGATTACGTCATCGAACACTTCCGTTTGGCGTTCGGTAACCGTATCGTCAAGCAGCTCAAGGAGTTCGTTCCGTCCTACGTCGCGTGCGGCGGCACCGAGATCGACGGCATCGACTATGTGCTTTGCAACAAGATCTTGCGCAAGTTCGAGTCGCTCAACCTCGGCTTCATCCGCGACGAGATCGACGGGCTTTGCGACTATCTGTCCGAGTTGTTCGGCGAAGAGAACATGGGCGAGAGCAAAGAGTATTTGCAAAGGTTGAAGAAGCTGTTCTGACACCGCAAGACAATTCCCTGCAGGGAGGAATATATATCGCATGGAAAAGGCAAAGAAAAAGAGCATTCTTTCCGAAAAACAAAAAAAGATAATCAACGCCGTCGTCATCGCGTTGGAGTTGATCATCGTCGTGGTCGCGATCGGCTTCTCGATCTCGATCTTGCTGTCGACCGGCTACGAGACGACGACCGACTTCGGCGACGCGTCGGTGAGGTTGATGCCCGTCTTGACGGGAAGTATGGAGGGCGACAACCCCGACAGTTTCAACGCGGGCGATCTGATCATCGTCAACAAGGCGACCGACGAGTCCATCGCCGCGCTCGAAGTGGGCGACATCGTCACCTATGTCGGCAACGTCGGCGGCGCGCGCGGGTTCATCACTCACCGCATCGTCGACATCGAAGAGAGCGACAGCGGCGTGCGCACCTTCTACACCAAGGGCGACGCGGAGGCGGAGAGCGTCGAGCCGACCGCGATCTATGCCGGCGACATCAAGGGCATCTATTCGTCCAAGATCGCAGGCGTCGGCAGCGCGCTCGGCTGGCTGCAAGAGCCTACGCATTTCTTCCTCGTGGTCATGCTGCCGCTGATCTTGCTGTTGGTCTACAACGCATATTTGGTCATCCGCATGGTCGTCGAGGCGAAGCTCAAAAAGCAGCAGGAGCAGGCGCAGGCGGCTTTGGCGCAGGCTCAAAGCAGCGCTGCGCTCGACGAAGAGGAGATCAAGCGCCGCGCGATCGAGGAATATCTCGCTTCGCAAAATGCAGGCGCACAAGCCGCGCCCGAGCAGCCCGAGACGGAGCAAAAAGAGGACGGCAAAAAGGAGCCGCCGCAAGAGTAAAACATCGGCGGGATAAGGGAAAATGGACGACAGAGAGAAGTTTGAAAAATATGCGGACAAGGTGAACGCAATGCTGCGTTCAGAGGACTTTTACGCCGCTTTTCGACGTCGTCTGCGCGCGTCGCGCCCCGAGTTCAAGCTCAATCGCAAGGACCGCAAAAAGCATTTCGAGCTGGATTGGATCGAGATGATCGAGTCCTGCATCGTCAATTTGGACAACATCGTCCGCAATCCGCGCAAGTTCATCGTCGTCGAAGAGGACATCGTCGACATCTCGCTTGCGCGCGCGATCTCGACCGAGTCGATCAAGCATTTGGCGCAGCACACCAACATGATCGCCGCGGTCGACAAAGAGGGCAACGTCACCCCCAACAAGATCCTCAACACGACCAAGGAGGAGAGCTTCGAGGTCTACGAGAACAGGTTCATCTACACGTTGCTCAAAAATTTGTCGAATTTCGTCACGCGCCGTCTCGACGCGATCAAGATGTCGTACGTCAACGACCACATTTTGGAGCTGACCGCAAAGGGCAACTTCTTCATGGGCAAGACGCGCGTGTTTTGCAATTTCGAGATCGTCGGCTCGCTGCCGACCGACCCCGAACAAGAGGCGGAACAGAGCCGCGACGTCGAGATATTGCAGCGCGTGACCAAGTTGCAGCGCGTCATCAGCGACTTTTTGTCGTCGCCGTTCGCCAAGCAAATGATCAACAGCGCGCCCGTGCGGCCGCCGATCACGCGCACCAACGTCATTCTCAAAAACCCCGACTTCAAAAAGGCTTTGGTGTTGTGGCAGTTCATCGAAAGTTATACAAAGATGGGCTTTCAAGTCGAGAACGACATCAAGAAGATGCCCGTCGACGAAAAGGTCGACACTTTGGTCAGCGACATGATGTGTCTGTCCAATATGATCATGGAGGGGCTCATCCACGGCGAGGCGCAGGACATGGCGTTCTTCGACGAGGCTAATATGACCGAAGAGGAGCAAAAGGAGAAGGAAGAGGTCGAAAAGGCGGACAAAAAGGAAGAGGAACAGGCGGCGGAAGAGGAACAGCCCAAGGAGACGGACGTTCCGCCCGTGCAGGAAGAGGTCGCCGAGACCGTCCCGGACGAGGAACATCCCGAAGAGGAGTCGGAAGAGCCGCAGGAGGGGGAGGACGAAGAGGAAAAGGGCGAGGACGACGAGCTGCCGCCCGACTTCGGCATTGCGGAGATCCGCAACATGTTCCAGCAAACGGACGCCAAGGTCACCAAGGCGGAGCTTCGCCGCATCAATTTGGCGATCGACCGCGTGTTGCTTGCCGAGCGCGAGGTTTCGGCGCAGCGCAAGACGGAGATGGCGGAGATACAGGCGCGGCAGGAGGGGCTGGACGCGGAGAGATTGCGCAAACAGCTCGAAAAGGAAAAGGAGACGGTGGAGCGCGTACTTGCGCGCAAAGAAAAGCTCGAAGAGAAGCAGCGCAGGGCGGAAGAGCGTCGGCGCGCGAGGGCGGAACAGCGCCTGAAAGAGATCGAGGAGAAGTTGGAAAACACGCCGGAGGCGCCGCCCGAAGAGCAATTTGAGGCGCTCGAAGAGGTGGAAGCGCCCGAGGTGACGCCCATGCTCGCGACGGACATGACGGACATCGACGAGAGAGAAGACGCGCCCGCCAAGCCGCGTCCCGAAGAGGTGCTTGTGCCGCCGGACGACGTGCCGCCCCCGGAGCAAATTTTGACGCCGCCCGAAGAGGCTCTGCCCACGCCCGAAGAGGCGCTGACGCCGCTCGAAGAGGTGAGCGAACCTGCGTCGGACGGACCCAAAGAGGACGCGCCGCTTGCGCCCAGGGGCAGGAAAAAGCAGGGCAAGTCGCCCGAAAAAGAGCCCGAGCCGACTGAAAAGGCGGCGGACGAAGAGGCGGCGGCAGAGGAATCGGTGCTTGCGCCTAAGGGCAAAAAGATGGGCGCAAAGGCGCAAAAGACCGCGCCCGAAAAGCCGCGTGAGAGCGCGCCCGAAGAGGGGGCAGACGGCGGCGAAAAGACGCTTGCGCCCAAGGTGCGCAAAAGGTAGAAATGAGCAAAAACCGCGCTCGGGACGGAGAGGAACAAAAAAAGAAAAAATCCGTGCCCGTGTTGATAATCGACATAATTATCACCGTCGTGTTCCTGTTTGCGGTCGGCTGTCTTTTGACGATCGTCGTCGAGACGGCGATGGGGCGTGACCCGTCCCTTTTCGGCTATCGCATGATGGTCGTCTTGACCGATTCGATGACGGGGACGTACGACCGCGGCGACGTGATCATCGTCGACGAGTTTTCTTCGGCACAGCTGTCGTCGCCCGAGGGGGCGGTCGCAGACGGCGATGTGGTGACATTTGTCGCGCCGGAGGGTTTCGGCGACGTCGCCGGTTACAACGTGACCCACCGCGTGATCGAGGCGCCCTATCTCGAAGACGGAGTGTGGTACATCCGCACACAGGGCGACGCGTCGCCGTCGGCGGATCCGGTGCCTGTGCCGGTGTCGGCGCTGGTCGGCAAGGTGGTGGGGCACAGCGAAGCGCTTGCGGGGCTGCACGCGTTCTTCGTCAAGCCGTACGGCTTCATCGTGCTGATCGTGGTGCCGCTTTTGGCGGTGCTGATCTGGCAGATCGCATACGCGGCGAAGGAGAGCGGCAAAGCCAAGGCGAAGAAGGCTCGGGAAGAGGCGGCGGCGCGGCTCGACGAGGCGGAGAAGGCGCGCGCGGCGCGGGAAGAGGAGCTCAAACGGCAAGCCGTCGAGGAATATCTTCGCGGCAAGTCCGACAAGGATAACGAGAATAACGAGGGAAAGAAGTGAAAAGCGCGAGAGCATTGGTGCCGATATTGATCGTGGTGCTGTTGGTTTGCACAATGGCATTGACTTTCGCGTGGTTTGCTCAGACGATGGAAGAGGTGAAGGTGGGGAACGCGTTCACGATCGGCGACACCAACTACGTCTATTTGACGGACGAGGACTTGCCCGAGGACGCGAACGACACGATCGTCGGCACGCTGCTCAACAAGACAAAATTCAACGGTGAGCTGGGTTTCAGAGAGGACCACACGCCCTATCCCGCCGGCGATCCCGACGCGGCTTATGTCGCCGAATACAAGATCGGCGTGTTTATGCAGGGCAGCGAGGACTTGACGCTTGCGGTCAACTTCGAGGGCTTGACGGTGACGTTGGGCGAGGGGATGACGACGGGCGTGACGACGGAGCGGCTTTGGAGCGCGGTGTTTTCAAAGTTGAAAGACGCCGAAGGCGCGCAGCTTTTCGCGAACTACGACGACTTTGCCAAGCAGCACGTCGGCACGGCGGCAAAGGGCGATGACGGCAAGTGGGTTTTGACCGATCCCGACGGCGCGGAGGGGTACGTCTTTTTGGCGGACAATCGTCCTGCGGTGCTCAAATTGGACAGGGCGATGACGGAGCAGTTGTTCCGCATCTCGGTGGCGAGGGTGACGAACGGTGAGCCCGCATACGGAGACAAGGTGCTTTTCACCTATCCCGGCGACGTAATGCCCGATCTTACCGATTGTCCCGAACACGAGCTGCGCTTGAAGATCGAGTTCGGCTATGCGGACGAGAACGACAGGGGCATACCGTTCCCGTTCGCGGACGAGGCGTTCAGAGGCTGCACGTTCGGCTTTGAAGTGACCGCAAGGGCGCTATAAAGCGAAACAGGTCGCAAAAAACGGCAAAAACGCGCGAAATGCGCAAAGGAGAGATATGACGGCAGGTACAAGGCAAAAGATGATCGTGCTCACGCTTGTGGTCGTCATCGCAGTGTTGGCGGTGACGGGCGTTTCGCTTGCCGTGTGGATCAGCGGCGACGGCGAGGGCGCGTCCTATGACTTCAAGGTTATGGGCTGGGACGATCCGTCGGTGCGGTACTTGCGCTTTTCGGCGAAGGGCGCGGGCGACGAAGATCTTGTGCTCGCCTTTGACGACACCGCCGGCTGTTTCGTCGCAAAGAACGGCGAGACGGAGTACGTCGGCGCGGTGAGCGAAGTGACGGCGATCGGATACTACGGCATCATCGAGGAACTGCTCATCCCGGCGAGCATATTCGTCAAGGCGGACGGCGGCGACGCGGGCATAGAGGGCATAAGCGTGCCGGCGGAGGCGGTCGACGTCGTCGCGGTGGCGATGCCGAACGTGCAGCAGGACGGCGGCGAGGCGCTGGGGCTGGTGAGCGAGTTGACGATCGGCGCGAATGTGGCGAGCATTTCCGCCCACTCCTTCTCATACATGGACGCGTTGACCAAGGTGACGTTTGAGCCGTCGGACGTGGCGGTGACCTTGGGCGAATATTGCTTTTCGCGTTGCGGCAACTTGACCTTGACCGAGATCGTCGAGGTCGGCAGGGTCGTTGAGCGCGGCACGGGCTGTTTTGAATAACGACACATTTGAGGCGTAAGCCACACATTTTCGGACATTTTCGGCAGTTTTGTACTATTTTCAAAAATTATAAAAATGGATATTGACATATCCGCGGATTTGTTATATTATATTATATATTACAAGCGCGCATTTTGCATTGAGCATTGAGCATTGAGCATTGAGCATTGAGCATTGAGCATTGCGCGTCGATAAGGCGGATCAGGGAGAATTGTGAGATGAGAAAGGGTTTGGCATTGACCACTGTTTTCATGGCGATAGTCATCGCCGTGGTCATCGTTGCCTCGACATTTGCATTTTTCTCCAACGTACCCGACAAGACCGTCGTCACGATCGGCGCCAACGACGACTTTTCGATCAGCCTCGGCGACGCGGTAGGCACGGCGCAGCTTTTTCCGCAAACTCCCGTTTCGGACAACAGCGGCGGCGTTTCCGGCGAAAAGTACGCGTCCGTGATCATCGAATATACCGTTGCGGTCGAGGGCGCGGAGTCGATCACGCTGAGGGTGGCCGATTATGCGTGGACGTACGCGGACGGTGCGCCTCTTGACGAAGACGTCGCCGCGTACATTAAGCCGTACGTCAAGTGCCGTCTGTACCGAGGCGGCGATGCGCCGGAATGGGGCGCGGCAGGCGCGGCGGAATACAAGTTGCCGAACATTACCCCGGGCGCGACGGGCACGGTCAAGCTTGACGTGATGCTCGACCTCAGCGAGGAGCTGGCTCCGCCCGAGCTGGAGGGCGCGACGCTCACGGTGCGCGTGGGCGTAGAGAAGACGACATCGGGCGAGAGCGCCTGAACATAAAGGGAAAAGGAAAAGGGAAGTTATGACACATTCGTCGACAAAGACAAAATTGATCGCGGCATTCACCGTTTTGGCGGTGGTGCTTGCGTGCGTCTTTGCGGCGGTTTTTTATACGCGCACGGGCGAAGAAAACGACGCGCCCGCCCAAAGCGGCGAGAGCGCAAGCGTGTTCCCCCTCGATTACGGCGACCCGGTCGAGGACACGGTTCCGAGCGGAGCGGCGAAGATCGAAAACCAACAGCAATTTTACGAGTTCATCAATGGTACCGGCTCATACGGCACCGCCTCATACGGCTATTTGGCCGATAACATAACCTTGTCTACATGGGTCAGGGGCGATTTGGTGTTGGACAGCGGTCGGACCCTTGACGGCAGAGGGAAAACCGTGACCATCGTCAACGACACGACAAGCTCCGGTACGGTGGAAAGCGCAGGAGCGAACAGGGCGCTGGCTCATACGATGTTGTCGGTCTTTGACGCCGATTACAACGGCACCACGCACATCGGTTTGCAAAGCTGGTACGACGCATGGTGGGGCGCGGACAACATGTCGGGCAATTACTATTCGATCAACGGCAAGCAGTCGTATGCGCTCAGCGACATAGTTTCGGTCAACCGCGGCACGATCAAAAACCTCAAAGTGCAGATGAACGGCCACACCGACGGCGTGGTCGACCACATTGCGCTCGCCACCGAGGACGGCAATGTCAGCATGGGCGTCATCGCCGGCATCAACGAAGGCGACATCGTCAACTGCACGGTCGATATCAACGACAGATACGGCATAGTGCCCTCTGACATCGTCGTAGGCGGCAGAAGCGGTGCTACGCTCTATTCGCGCCAAGATATGGTCGCGGTCGGCGGCGTCGTCGGTTACAACACCGGCAACATCGTGGGCACCAAGGTCAATCTCAACGACGGCAGTTTGGGCATTTATCGCGCCCGAAAGCGTTTTGACGCCAACAGGGTCTCGGGGACTGTCTCAAACTTGTCCATCGACAGCGGCTCATTGGGCGGCGTCGCGGGCATCAACGACGGCGGCACGATAACCGGTCTTGACTTTTATATCAACAACAAGTGCTGGCTGTACAACGACGCATGGCATTGGCAGACGAGTTATACAGGTTTGCTCGTAGGGCTGAGCAACTCGTCCAATGCGGCGGCGGACTATAATCTCGACGGAAGCAATTGGACGATCGATCCCGGCGTGATCACCAATTTGACTATAGATTGGGCGGATGGCGTAAAAGTCGCAACCGAGGCACACGGCAACGGCACGCTCTCCGGATACCGTGACAGCGGAAGAGGTGCTTCTATCAGCGCGGGCGATTACGGTACCGGGGTGTCGCAGGGCAGTTGGCAGCCGGTAGGCAACTATGTCGGTATAATCGCAGGCAGGATGACCACGTCGGCGGGCGGAAGCAATTATATCGCCGCGCAGATCAACGTCTACGATACCAATTTCAACAAATCAGTGAGCGGAAACAACGGAGTAAGATGGAATTTCCACCCCTGGGCAACAAGTGAGGTCAACAACGGATACGGCAGCGAATATCCGATCACCGATCACGAGTTTCCGATATACGGTTACGGTGACAACGAGGCGGTATACGGCACGATAAACACCGTTGACACCAAGCTCGAAGGTCAATATCTTTCGGGCGAAAATACCGGCACGAGCATAACATCGAAGGGCGCGACCGCAGGCTATATATGGAGCGGCGGCGTTGACTCGTCCGGCGAGGCGTATTCGGGACTTTTGCAAAACATCGAACTTTCGCCCATGTTCGACAACGTCGAGCCGAGCATATACAAGTTTGTCGGCTATGTGGACGGCGTGCAGACGTCGTCTGCCGGCAGCACCAACTATATGGGCGATATAGGCAAGAGCAACTTGCTCATCGTCCCGACAGGTACGACCGGTACGACCGGTTCGACCGGTTCGACCAATTCGCAGATCAGCCTCGAATACCGCTATTCGGTCACGGCGAAGGCGTTGCCTACCGACGATTCGCTCGACGCCTTCTTCGGGGTCAACGAGGGCAGCGGCTTCGGCTATGCATACGCCAACGCGGTGATCTTGAACGCGGACAACACCGTCTCCGGCACCGTCTCCCCGTCGGGCAGCCGCGTGTTCCCGGATTGGAAGACCTTTGACGGACAAGGGCATTCGCTCATCATCAACAGCGTCGGTGCAAGAGTGTCGAGTTCCGCCACTCAAGAGGTCGGCGGGATGACGTTCAACGCCTACGGCGACCTCGTCTCGATCAACAACGGCACGATCGTCGATGTCAACGTCCGCTTTGAAGGTCAAGGCGGCAGAGGAGACATCTCCGGCGTGAGCGGCAACGTCGCTTACGGCAACATCGTCGGCGTCAACAAAGGCACTCTCAACGATGTCAAGTTGAACGATGTCAGCAACACGGCGTTGAGGACGCGTGTGACGACAAACGGAGCCTATCTCGCGCTCGGCGGCGTTGCCGGCATCAATCTCGGCACGATCAACACCGTTCACGTCATCACTTGGAGCGAGTTTTACGGCTGGGCGCAGTCGGGCACATTTGTCGGCGGCGTTGTCGGTCTCAACAGCGGCGACGGCAAGATCTGGAACGTCAAGGCGGACGGCGACGGCTGCACGATCACCGCTTCGGGCGGCGAGGCGTATGTCGGCGGCGTGTTGGGCTTGGGCGAAAACAGCTCCGACGCCACGCGCAAGGTCGTTGATTTGACGGTCGACAGCACGTTGATCGAAAACGGCGCGCACGTTTCGCCTTTCCGCAATTGGCTCTACACGGGCAAACGTCACGTCGCGACGGCGAACGCCTATTCCGGCTTCCTTGCCGGCGCGGTCGCGGTCAATGCGACCGAGAGCGCGTCCAACCCGGCGATCACCGGCATGCTCGTGCTCATGCCCGAGACTTCTTCCGAGATCGGTTGGTTCACGGGCGCGACGGGCACGCCGTCCCTTTTGGGCAGGGTCGGCTCTTCGGAGGGCTATGTCGCGACCGATCTCGTCGGCGGCGCCAACATCATCGCCGCGGACGCGTCCAAGAACTATGCTTCCGCCGCAGTCAGCAATTGGAACGGCGACTTGAATTTTGAATATAGCACGGCGTCCGTCTACTTTGACTCGGACATCTACAACAATTCGACCTATGTCAACACCGTCAACTCGATCACATTGCAATATCGCAACATGGCGGCTCCCTCGTCCGGGGTGTCCTTTGCCCCGAACTTGACGGCGAGCAGGCAAAACATCTCGTTGCCGAGCACGATCTTGGAGGCGGAGAACGCCGCCAACGACGGCAACTACGCGCAGACCATCGCGCTTTACTATGACTACGAGGCAAAGATCTTTGACGGCGCCGCCGCAGATCATCCTCTCCGTCACTTCCTGTCGGGCGAGACGCCGGCGGCGACATACGGCACGCACAACGCGATTGCCGCAGGCGCGACGTCGGCGGTGATTACGAGCGACTTGACGCTGTCTGCGGATCCCAACGGCATAGTGTTCGCCGCGCCCAAGGTCTCGCTTGACGGCGGCGGTCACACCGTTACAATCAACAATAACCTCAAAGGTACGTTGCAGGGTGGCGCTACCTATGAGTTGGGTGGTGTTGCGCGCAACGTATACGGCGAACTCGTCGCGATCAACCGCGCCGAGATCACCGACGTCAAGCTCAACGTCACCGGCAGCCGCGACCTCAACGGCGACAACGTCGTCTACGGCGCCGTGGGCGTCAATGTCGGCGGAGTCGGAGAGATGGGCAACGCCGTCGACGCCAAGTTGCTCAACGTCGACGTCACTTGGAACGGCGGCGTCGCTTTGCAGGGCGGCGGCGACATGTACTTCGGCGGCATCGCCGGTTTTGTCGGTTACGACGGACAGGCGGACGACGGCGATCTCGTCGTCAACTCCGACCTCGTCGTCAACGGCAACGTCTCGCTCACAGGCAGCTACTACCGTGCCAATGCCGGCGCATACGGCTACATTTTCGGCGGCTCGGTCGGCGGCGTGGACGGCACAAAGGCGACTTGGATGGGCGACGTCTCCATGAAAGGTGCGGAAAGCGCGACCGTCATCTTCGGCGGCATAGCCGGCACGTTCGAATCGGGGCGCATCGCGGGCGCGTCGGCGACATTCGGCTCGACGTCGACGTGGCAGGGCTATCTGGACGGACATCTGTACGACAAAGCCTTCGACCTCACCGTCACCGGCGGCAACGTCATGGCGGGCGGCGTCGTCGGACATATGCCGGGAGACGGCAATTTGAACAATTCTTCCGCGCTCTTCAACGTCGACTTCGACGTCGTACAGACGGGCGCGGCGGGCGACCCATACAACGTCGACGTCGGCGGCGTCATCGGACAGATCACCGCCGGCACGGCGACCTCTGCGACCGTCTCCGGTCTCGGCGCGATCGCCGTCACGGCGGCGGCGGGAGCCAACGTCCGTATGGGCGGCGCGGTCGGCGCGGCAGGCATCTCTCCGACTCTGTCGGACGTCAAGGCGATGCTCGCCGGCGGACTGTACAATGTCAATACGCCGGGCGATTACGGCTGGTGGAGCGGCTACAACGAGGGCAGCGTTACCGTGAACGGCGCGGTGTTCGCTGTCCACGACGGCAAAGAATACAGCGCCGAGAACGCCTACGGCGGCTCGCCGAAGGGCACGCTCGGCGGCGGCTATCGCATTGTGGACGCGTCGGGCAACGACGTCGACTATTTGGCGATCAATCCCTCCGGCATGACCGCGGTCAACATGGGGCCCGTGTTTGCCGCTTCGTGGAACTTCGGTTCGGCAAGCGCCGTCACGGTCGCGGTGACCGACGGTACGATAACGGAATATACGCTGTCGGCTTCGGTCAAGGTCTACACCAACGACAACAAACGCGACGAGTATATGTTGCGCTCCGCGCTGGCGGGCGTGCCCTATGCCGCTTCGACGGACCCCTCCGTCTACGGACAGAGCAAGTACAGATATTACGGCTGGTACGCCGGCGCGCAGACCGTCGCGTTGGCCCAGTCGGGAGAATTTTCCACACAGGACTTCAACATCTATCTCTATGATACGGCGACGGGCTTTGTATGGGGCGCGGGCAGGACGCTGGAAGGCAACTCCGGTTTGGGCTACAAGATCACGGTAGCGGGCGCGATGGGTTCCAACATCGCGCCGCAGGAGATGATCTGGCGCGAAGAGAGCGGCGACGGCTCGACAGAGGTCGTCAACAGCGGTCTGTATGCCGCGCGCGGTATGTTCCTCGCCGTCAACAACGGCGTAGTCAGCAACGTCAACGTCATCATCAGCAACGGCACTTCGGGCGGCGGCGACATCACTATCGATTACGCGAAGGTCATGGAGACCGCCGAGCACGCCTATCCGTCCGATAAGCAGGGCGTGCCGGGTTCCTACGACGACGGTTATGCCGGCGTCATCTTCGGTATGTTGGTCGGCGTCAACGCGGGCACGATCAGCGGCGTCAACGCCCTGTCGTACGACCGCGTCACCACGATCAAAGTGACGGGTGGCTATGAGGACAAAGACCTTGTCGTCGGCGGTATGGTCGGCGCGCAGATAGGCGCCGATTCCTCGATCGGGGGCGTCGGCACGATGACCTTCGGGGACGGGGACGGCATCGCCGTCACTTCGTCGACGGGGCTCAACCGCATATCGGTGGGCGGCTGGATAGGTATGGTCAGCAACGAGGACAACGACACTTCCGCCGACGGGCTGGAAGTGGTGATGAAGGCGTACAGCTTCATCGACATAGACGCGCCCCACAACTTCGCGGCTTTGGGCGGCATCGTCGGCGATCTGCGCGGCGTGATGTCCGACGCGCGCATAGACACCGAATACCTGTCCCGTATGCTGGTGGGCGGCACTCGTCAGAACGGCACCGCCGCTCTCGGCAACCTCGTCGGCGTCGCCAACGGCGCGACGATCGAGCGCGCCGTCGTCAAGGGCGTCGGATATATGTACAACGGCATCGACGAAAACAGCGCGCAGCAATCTTCCTCGGTCGACCTTTACAGCGGCGGAGCGATCGGACTTGCGTCCAACTGGGCGCAGGACACGTCCATCGCGACAAGCACCTACAAACGCATCAACCCCTCGACTTTGGACAGCGTCTATGTCGACTTCGAGGGCTACCTGCGCGCGGTCAACGGCTCCAAGGTCGGACTGATCACCGGCAGGCTCTTTGACGGCGTCACCGTCGGGGAGGACGGCACGACGGTCACGACAAACATCGACACGACCAAGCTCAAAAACGTCGTCTGGAAGGTCAACTACTACGGCGACGCGCCGTGGGCGAGCAGCGCGTACATCGGCAACGTGTCGACCGTGTTCAACGAGCGCACCGAGCTTGCGGTGTACGGCTACGCGGCGGCGGACGTGGACGGCTACCACGAGGGACTTGCAAAGAGCGGCATGCGCCTTTGGGTGACCAACAACCGCTATTCGGGCGAGACCAACAACGAGATCGACGCCGAGTGGACCGCCGTCGGCAAATTGAAGTTCACCGTCACCAACATCACAGGTGCGACCGATTACGAGTCCTTCACCGCCTACTTCAACGGCGCGACAGGCGAGGGCGGTGCGGCGCTCGAGGGCGAGCAGGGCATCACTCGCTTGACGACATACCACGCGCTCGACAGCGGAGACCCGGTACAGCCGTCCGCGATTGTAGACGTAGCAGACAGATTGACGAGTTTCACAAATGCGGACTATTCGCACGGCGTCTATGTCATCCGCTTCATATTCAAAGAGGTCTACATCTACAATCAGGCGGAGTTGATGACCTTCATCACCGAAGGCAGGAATACCGTTTCCAACAAGACTGCGTCCACGGCGGCGTCGGCGTTGACCGACGGCGGCACGGACAGGACGGGCACATACGCCGCCGAGCAGTACGGGCTTGCGAAGACCGAAGCCAGATACAACGAACTCAAAAACGCCGACATCGGTGTTTTGGCGAACAATATTGAGGTCAACTACGGCGCGACCGCAGTCACTATGCCGGCGAACAAGACGCTCGACGGGCAGGGATTCACGGTCACTTTGACCGCGAGAGATCAAGTCACCGCACATCAGATGTGGTCGGACAGAGACAACAATGCGTCGGACAGCGGTCCTGCCGAGGAGTATGCCGTCGGCAATCTCGTCTCCGATCAGGAGAATGTGCGCAGCTATGTCAGCGGAGGCAAGGAAGCGGGGACAACGGGTGGAGACTATGTCACCACCGATCAAGGCTCCAGCCACTTCGATGCGACGACGCTCGATCAAATGACCAACACAGAGGCAAGAGTCGGCGCAACGATCGGCGGCTTGTTTATGGGCCGCAACCTCGGCACGATCGCCAACATCAACTTCGTGCTGAAAAACAGCGTCACCGTATTCAACGATAACTACGGCTCGCTTATGGTCGCCGGCATCGTCACCGCGGTCAACGCCGGCACGATCGAAAATTGTTCGCTTACGCTCGGCGCTAACGCAACTTTCCGAGCATTCAGAGACAACTGTTCGACCAAAGGCAAGACCAACAATACAGATTATGGTGAGGCAGGCGCGAGGATCAATTCGGTCGCTACGGTAGGCGGCTATGCCGGAATGATGTTCAAGTACGAAGCGCGTTCGGCAAACACCGCGTATATCCGCAACAGCACGCTCACCTTGGAAAGCGGCTCGATGATCACGGTCGACAACGAGTTCCCGACATACACTTGGATCGGTATGTACACGAGCGTCACTTCTTACAGCGGCGGCCTCGTCGGCTGGATGCTCAACGGCGGCGAGATCTACAACGTGATCCTCAACGGCGAAGGCGACGTCAAGGCTTTGGCGTCGTTCGAGGGTCGCGACAACATTTGGAACTCGTCCTATATGGTGGGCGTTGCGGGCATCATCGTCGGAATGAACGCGGTCTATCCCGTGTTCAACCCCATCATCGAGGTCGGTCATACGCAGGACAACTTCGGTTACGTCAACGGCGTCATCTGCAATTGGAACGGCAATGTCGAGTACAACGCGCGCTATTCCAGCGGTGTCGGCGGTTCGCCTGCTGACTATTACGACGCCAACCATTGGAACTATTCGCTCGGCGGTCAAATGATCGGCGTCTCTCAAACAGACACCATCCAAAACGTCTACTTTATGTACGGCGTCGAAAACTATGCGACCTATCACCGCGACAATTGGTGGTATGGCGACTCCGTTGCTGCTCGCGCGACAAACGAGTCGTTCCGCAACAAGTACGACTACGTCGTCTCGCAATCCATCAAGTTGCTCAACGAGCACCGCGAATGGGACGCGATCTATGCGCCCGTCAACAAGAACGGCCCCAACGGCAACAGCGACAACAATTCTTACGGCGACGAACTCGTGCCGGTCGCTCACCGCGTCAACGGCGAGGTCGTGCAGGGCGCAGACTTCACCTTTGAAAATTACAACAACTATCATTCCGCCGACAGCGAAGCCAACGAGTCGATTTTCAAAGACGTACAGCACGTTGTCGACAAAAACAAAAACTGGGGCTTCCAACTTTACAAGACCGACTTGGACGCCAACGGACAGCCGACCTACTACGGCGACATCACTCGCTCGCATTATCATAAGATAGTGGAACTCTATCCCGACACCCAAGCGGATGACAACAAATCGCACGATATGGTCGGGGCGAGGACGTCGGGCAGATTTGCAAACATCAGCACTCCGCTCGACTACTCCTACCAATACGCTCCCAACAACGTCTACATCTACGAAGTCGCGTTCGGGGAGAGCGAGGAGCGCGAGCTGGATATGAACGACCCCAACACCGTCGCTTCGATGTCGTTCGAGACGGACGAAATCACCTCGGACATCAGGCTCGACTTCCAGCTGTACACCGACGAAAACCTCGCGCAATTCATATGGTCGATCGAGGAGGAGTGGGACTATACTCCCGAATCGGGCATCCCGGACACATCAAATACCACCGACTACTACAACACCGTCAACTCGCTCGAGGAGGCGATGGCAAACAACAAGTTCGACCGCACGATGCGCCGCGACAACGACAGCGTCAACATCAGGATCACCTATTGGGTCGGCTCCGCCGTCGCGATCGCGCCCGACCTCGACCGTTACGACACGGTGATGAAGGTCGGCGAGGACGAGAACGGAGAGACCGTCGTCGAATCGCTGACCTACTACGACACGCAGCCGTACGTCTACAACGGCTCGGAGCTCAATTTGCCGACGCTGTACTATGTCAGCTACAAAGATCCCACGATCAAGGTGCTTGACGATCCCGCCGTGCTTGCCGAGAACATGTTCGATTTCTACAAGCTCGTCGCGGATGCGGACGGCAACTTGCAATCGCCCGACAGGCTGACGGGGGCGCCGCGCGACGCAGGGGAGTACTACATACGCTTGCTGTTTGAGGACGAAACGGGCGCGGACACAGGGCTCAAAGTCAACACGTCTCAGCGCACCGTCATGTTCGGCGTCGGCACGGACTATTACGACTTCTACACGGCGATCCTGCCGTCCGGGATCAGCGGGGTCAGCGTGACCAAGGTCTATGACGGCACCGACGAGGTGACGGGCGCCACCGTGTTCACCTACACCGCCTCGCCGGAAAAAACGCCCGAAGGGTTCTTGATCGGAGGTTCGTTCGCCGGCAAGGATCAGGGCGAACAGAGGTTCACCGCCGACGACAGCAACGTGATGTTCTTCCGCACCGTCAACGGCAGCGGAACGAGCGCGACCGTCTCGGCGCACAAGATCATGCTCATCAGCGACCCGGACGGCAACGCGACCAACTTCGCGGTGGTCAGACAGCGGCTTTCGGACGGAAAGACAGTCGCCGCAGACATCGATGGCTATTACAACAGCGGTACCGTCAGCTTCAACGGCTCCAATTCCACGATCACGCCCTACACGCTCACTTTGGACGACTTCACCTTCCTGGTCACGGACGGCGCGGGCAACAAATGGCGCTGGACGGACGCCAACCAAAGACAGGTGGAATACCGCCACGACTACTCCTATACCGAGGCGGCGTTCGAGGGGTCGACCGTGAACATCGCCGACGCCGCGCCGGGCAGCACGACTTTCGACCGCAACGGCGTGATCTCCGGAATGCTCGCCGACGACGACCGCGTGACGCTGTCCTATCTGTTCGGAGGGGCGGAGTCCGTCAGGGACAAGGGCGAATACGAGACCACGATCACCCTTGTTTCGACAAACGGCAACTATGTCTTGGAGCCCTCGCCGCTGAACATCGGCACGCTCATCATCACCGAGATCGTCATTCAGGAGACGTCGTTCGTCTACTCGATGGACGACATCTTCCGCACCTATGACGGGACCAAACCGGACGCCTCCGCGGATCTGTTCGACGGAACGCTGACCGTGACCGATCCCAACGGATATGTGCTGAACACCGACGACGCGACCTACAAGCTCACCTATACCATCAACGGCGACGCGATCGACGTCAGCAAAGACGGCTATACGCTCACGGTGACCGTCTCCGACTTTGAGTCCAACAACTATACGCTGCCGAATGGCGTCACTTCGTTCGATATAGATATAACGGACGCGCGCCTGTACATCACGCCCAAGTTGATAGAGTTCAAGTCCATTGTCAAGCAATACGACGGCAGCGCGGCTCGGACGGACGGCACGGTGTTCACATATGTTTCCGACAACGCTCCGATTGCCGCGGACGAGGGCATCGTCTTCCTCGGCGCGTTTGACGACTATCTGATCTCCGGCGCGGATAAGGACTTCGTCCTCGAGACGACCCCGGTCGACATCGGCGGCTTCGATTACGACGTGCTTGCCGTCGACGGCGACGCCGACAACCTCAACTACTATGTCGAGGACGTTTCGCCCGCCGTCGGCGGCATCACACCCGTCAAGGTCGAGATCGCCTCGGTCACGATGCTGTACAGCGGCCGCAAATATTTCGACTACAACGCGCCCTACAGCACGACGATCGACATCGACGGGCTGCTGACAGAAGATAAGCTGCAGGTGGGCGGCGAGTTCGTCAACGCCCGCGTCGGCGAAAACAAGCAGGTCACGATGGACGTCGACAGCCTTGAGGTCGGCGACAAGACCTACAACATTTTGCAGGCGAGCAAATACGAGAGCGGCGACAGTCCCAATGCGGCGGAGGGCGACAACTTCCCGGGCAACTATTACGTCGACGATGAGACGATAGACGGCGTCGGCTTGATCTATCAATATACTATCGAGGGCGAAAACTTCTCGATCACGATCACGCAGACCGTCAGCGATGATTACTTCACCTTGGAGGGCGCGTCGTTGAGCAACAACGTCGGCGACAAGTTCACCTATCGCCGCGACAACAAGTTCTCGGGCAGCGCGTCCAAAGGCAGCGGCTGGGGCAACGCCGACGAAATCTCCGAGATCATCGACGTCGCGATCGCCCGCGAGGGCGGCGACGACGGCAACGCCGGCACCTATGTCGTCACCTTGACGATCGTCGGCGTAAACGGAGGCGAGCCCGACTATATCTGGGCGGACGGCCTCGGCGCGGACGGCGGCGAGCTCACGTTCAAGTTCACGGTCAACAAACAGGTCATCTCCGCCGAGGCGGACGCGATCGTGAACAGCGGCGATTCCTACGTCTACAACGGCGGCGCACAAGACATCGAAATTTCGGCGTCCGTGTCGGATGAAGACGGAAATGAGCTCACGCTCGAGCCCTCGGTTTCCGACGCGACCAACGTCACTCTCGGCGGTTCGTATTCGATGAACGGCACTCTGCCGATCGGCGACTATACCGCCGAGGTCGGTGTCGCGCTGTCCGCGGAGGACGAGGTCAATTACGAATATACAGGCGGCGAGACCTCCGTCGAATTCGCGGTCACTCCCAAGGCGCTCGACGTCACCCGCGTCGAGAAGGAGTTCGACAACACCGTCGCGACCGATACGGCGGACAACGTCGCCGAGTTCGCGATCGAAGGCTTTGCCGACAGCGCCTACAACGAAAACTCCTTTGTCGGCGAGGCGGTCTATCGCGATCCCAAGCCGCAATCCGGCGGCGAGGTGCTGTTCCCGATCAAGAGCTACACCATCGGCGGCACAAGGTATGACGTGCTGACGGTAGGCGGCGAGCAGATCAACCACTACATCGACGGCGCGACAAGGGAGGACGACTATTCCGTTGTCGGAGGCGTCGGCGTCATCGACAAGTATACGATAGGAAGCGGCGAGGTCACGACCTACATCTACGGCTATACGTCCGGTGCGGCGGAAAAGAGCATGAAAGAGGCGGTCGACGGCGCTCAATTCGAATACCGCGCCGGCGCGACCTATACGGCTGCCGATGTCGTGTTCGATTTGGATCTGAGATACGGCTTTGCCGACGGAGACGTCCCGAGCGGCACACCGCAGATCGGCGACATCACCGCGCTCTCGTTCACGGTGAACATCTCTGGCGACGCCGAGCTGCCGGGCGTCGGCGAATATACGATCTCCGTCTCTCTCGACAACGCCTACTTCACGCTCGATCAAGGTGCGGCGAACGGCGTGTTCGAGATCGTCAAGCAGTCCGTCTCCGGCGGCTCGCAAGACCCCGATAATCCCGACGCCGGCTTTGTCGGCGGCAACGTGTTCATCACCGCCGCACTCTACTCGAAGAGATACGGCGAGGAGGGGTACGCAGGTCCCGCGGTCGGCGATGAGACGGTCGTCCTGACCGTCACCGTCACCGACAAATACGATCAGACGACCAAGGTCCCATTTGACAAGACCGTCGTCACGTCGCTGCTCTACGGCGTCGACGAGGGGTCGCGCGCCGCGCAGATCGCCGGCGTTGACGGCTTGTTCGTCGGCGAATATCTCGTCTGGGCGACCGCGTTCACCGAAGAGCTCGGCAACTATGCGATCCCGACCGACGCGGTCATCCCCGTGTTCCCCGAAGACACGCCGCCCCCTCAGACGGACGAAGAAGGCAACGACATCGGCGCGCAGCACACCGCCGTCTATGCGATCACTCCGGCGGCAGTCGAGATAACTTCCGTCGACAAGACCTATGACGGCACGACTTCGTTCACGGGCGCGACGACGATCACCGCCGCTCCGCAAGAAGTCGCCGCCGCGATCACAGGCAGCTATCTGTCGCCCGACGCGACGCACGCCTCGGACGGCGTCACGCGCATCGAAGGGCAGGGCAACACGAGCGTCGTCATCAACACCACCGCTTTGACGGTGCAAAAGACTTCTTACAATATGATCGCAACGAGCGGCGTCGCCGGCAACTATTGCGTCCAAGGCGCTGCGGCGGAGGGCGGCGTTCAGGTCGACAATGTCGCGATCATCCGCAGGCTGGTCATCGCCAACGAAAGCGCGGTGACGATCACCTCCCAAAAGTTCGCCAAGACCTATGACGCCACCGCCGACGTGGACATCCCCGAGGGCACGGTGATGACGATGACCGTCAACTTCCCGGCAGGGGACGACGGCACGACGCCCGCCCCGCTCGTCGTCACGCTGACTCCGACTGCCGAAGGACTTATCTTCATGCAGGACGGCGTTCCGCTCGAAGCGGCTCCGACCGACGTCGGCGCGTACGGCGTTGCGCTCGCCCCCGTCGGCATGGGCAACTTCGAGCTGCCTTCCGGCGCCAACGTGCCGGTCACGCCGGATCCGCACGCCGAGGGCGACAGCGCGATCTACTACATCGAGCCTGTCGAACTGACGATCACGCAGCTGTCCAAGACCTACGACGGCACCGCCGCGCTGACCGAAGACACCTTCTTTGTTGCGGCAGTTCCCGCGCTCAACGACGTCACAGTGACGCGCGATATGATCGCGGTCGCGTTTGACACCGCGAATATCGGCATAGGCAAGTCCGCGCTAGTGTCCGTCGTCTCGTTCACGCTTGCGGACGGCATGACCGTCTACCGCGTGCTCGGTGCGGACGGCGTCACGCCGACCAACTTCTTTGTTCAAGGCACGCTTTCAGGCACCGCGGTCGCTGTGACCGCTCCCGCCGATGCGGAGGCCCCGTTCACGATCGCGCCCGCGCCGCTCTCGCTCAACGACGGTACGGTCGTCAAGACCTACGACGGCACGACCGCGATCACGACCGCGCCGGCGTCGGCGTTCACCGGCTTCGTGAACGGCGAGACGATCGCTCCCGATTGGTACTATGACAGCGCCAACGCAGGCACGCGCAACGTGTTGGTCCGCGTCGACGACAGCGTTGCATATACCGTCGGCGAGATGGACTATTATGCGGTCTATACCGCCGGCGAAGAGGGCGCGATGGGCGTCGGCAATTACGGCGTTGACAGCGCTCTTGCGGCGGCTCAGACCGTCTGGGTGACCGACCCTGAAAGCGGCGAACTCACTGCGGTCGAGCAGTGGTACGCGGTCTTTGCGGGCGGCGGCAGGATAGACAAATTCGTCATCACCGGCATCACCGGCGTCGAGGTGAACGGCGCTCCGATCGAGGACGTGCGCGAATACGACAGGAGGTTCAACGACAGGGTAGACTTTGTCGTCGACTTCGGAGGCGAGGGTACCGCGTCCGGCGCAGGCAGGTCTACCGCCACGGTCACCGCGCCCTTCTCGCAGACGAGCGTCAGCGAAGAGGACGGCTCCCAAACTTCGACGAATGATTCGTTGAGGTTCCGCCTCCGTTGGGATGCAGTCCCCGGCAATGTGGGCACCTACACGTTGACGATAGAACTCGACTCGTCGTACGGTTCTGCCGGCAACTACTCGATGAGCGACTACACGGGCACGCTCGTGATCGTGCCGAAGGAGCTCGACGACGTGTTCGCGGTGATCGCGCAATTGACCAAGGAATACGACGGCACGACGACCCTGCCCACGCTCGACAGGGCGATGGTCACGTTCTACGGCGTCGATGACGGGATCGTACTTCTCAACAACAACGACTTCGCGATTGACGCGGAGGGCGGCGTGACCTTCGTCGACGAAGAGGGCGCCGTCACGGGCGCGCCGGTCAACGTCCTGCTCAACGGGGACGGTTCGGTCGGAGGATATGCGTTCAGACTGACGGGCGTGACCTTCACCAACACCAACTATGTTTGGGACACCGGCGTCGTCACGCGCATCTACACTTCTTACGCCTACACCGACGCCGGCGACGAATACGGCGCGCCCACGCGCTATGTGATCAGCCCGAGAGCGCTCACGGTCGACGCGTCCGCGCTGACCGACAAGACCTTTGACGGTGCGTTCTCGCTGTCCGTCAATACGGGCGTTCAGGGCGAATACGCGATCGTCGGCGACGCGAGCGGCGCGTTAGGCGCGCTTGCCGGCGTCTACTCGGGCGTCACGATCGTTCCGAAGGTGCTGGGCGTCACCTTCGACTCGTCGGCGCTCAACCGGACGACGACAGCCGCCAACTATACGATCGAGGGCGGCGAGGTCACGATCGACAATTTGACGATCGGCACGGGCAACGTGCTGACCGCGGAGCGCGCTCTCGGCGAATACAGGATAGGCTTCGGCGGAATGGCGGGGCTCGACTTCCTTGCCGGCGCGGGCGCGGACGAGGCGGCGATCGCGGCGGCGATCGCGGCGCTTACCGCGACCGCGGAGAGCGGCAAGCCGCTGCACGCGGACGGCTACACCGCGGGCAATGCGGTCGCTCTGCTCAACGAAGCGCTGGTCTCGCTGTTCGAGGTCAAGCTCAACACCGAGCCGGTCACGCTCGAAGGCGGCAAGCTCTACTTCAACGACTTCCTCTGGAGCGCGGTCATCGACGGCATGGGCCGCACGACCTATTCGCTGACCTTCTCCTTCACCGGCGTCGACGGCTATGACGAGGACGGCTTTGCGACCGACCGCTACGAGTTCGTGCTCAAGGGCGCGACGGCGGCGGACGGAGCGCAATATATCCCGTCCACCAACGCCTCGCTGACTTCGTCCGAGCTTGCGCCCGGTCAGCTCGCCGCGGCTACGCAGACTGCGGGCACGGCGATCGCGACCGCCGACGACTTGCTCGCGTTCTTGAAAGGCGGCTCCGGCAGCGGCTACTTGACCGCCGACATCTACGGCTTCGACGCCGCGGGCAAGGGCGTGACCTTCGGCGGCACGCTGTACGGCAACGGACACACGATTCAGCTCACGCCGAGCGATCTCGAGGCGGAGCAGAGCGGCGGCTACAATGCGTTCGGCGCGCTCGTCGCGGTCAACAACGGCACGATACGCGACGTCACCCTCAAATTGATGGGATGCAGCGTCGCGTTTGAAGAGAGCAACGCCGTGTTCGGCGCGATCGGCTTCAACAACGGCTCGCTGATCAACGTCGGCGTCGAGATAGTCGGCGGCATTGTCGTCGACGGCGCGGCATATGTCGGCGGTCTTGCCGGCGTCAACGCCGCGCGCGGCACGATCACCGATTGCGCGGCGACCGTCTCGGGCGCGGTCAAAATGACTTCGACAAGCGGCGAGACCGTCACTCCAAGCGGCACGTTCGGCGGACTTGCGGGACTCGGCGGCGGCACGATGACCCGCGTCGCGGCTTACGGCAGCGGCTCCGTCTTGGCAGCGGACGGCGGCGCGATCGTCGGCGAGGCGGACGGCTTGACCATCGGCGGAGTCATCGCCGCGGCGGCTTGGGGCGTCAAAGGCGTCGTCGGCAGCGGAACTCCGACGAAAGTGAGCGGGCTCTATGTCAACACTACGGCAGATCTCGGCGTGACCGCAGACGCGCTCGGCATCGCGCTGAACTTGCTCGATCCGCACGAAGAGGGCTTCATTCAATACTACTTCACGTCCGAGGGCGACTTCACGTCGGACGGCGTGAGACACAACGTGTTCGGCTCCGCCGGCGAGACCAATAGGTCCGGATATACGATCTATTCACAGGACGCCAACGTGATAGCCGTCGAGGCGATCGCGGAGATGGGCAAGTACATTTGGGAAGGTTACGGCATCAGCTACCTTACCTCCGTGCCCGGCGGCAGCGTAGGCACGGGGCTCAACCGCGTCGTAGGCGTGTTCGCGCTTGGCAGTTCGCTTGCCGATCAATACGACGACAGCGCGACCGCCACTCAGGGCGTGGGCGCGTTCGTCGTCGCGCTGGGCGGCTTCGGCTCCACGATCGTCGCCGAGGGCACCGCTTCCGTCAAAGAGGTCATCTACAACGGCACCGTGCAAGAGTACACCGTCAAGCTCACCGTGGACGGCGAAGAAAAGGAAGTCACCGTCAGCGGCACCGCGGTCGGCTACTATTCCAAGTCCTTCGTCGAGGGCGTGATCAGCGGAGGCGGCACGACGGTCGGCGACATCACCTTCGACACCGACAACCGCGTCGCATACAAGATAGAGGGCGGCGGCAGCTCCGTCTCTGACGGCATCGCGCTGATCATCCACCCCAAGACAGCCGACACGGTCAACGCCGACAAGTATTACGACGGCAATGCCTACGCGACGGCAAGGCTCTCCGACACGATAGTCGTCGCCGACAAGGAGACTTTGGGCGGCGTTCACGTCGATGAGAGTTTGCAAGCCGCCGCCGACGCGAACAAGGCGAAATATGTGACGATCGTCAACGCGAACACCGCGGTCCGCACCGTGCTTGTCAACACGGACGGCAACTTCGTACGTCTCGTCGACACCGACGAGGGCGCGGAGTTCGTGCCGGTGACGATAGGCGAGGACAAGGCTCCGTTCGGCGTCGCAACGCCGCTTGAAGGCTATTCCGTCGCCGAGATCATGCGCGCCTATGCGATGTTGACCGACTATGCCGACATAGTTGGCGTCGAGGGCGTCGACGCCGGGCTGTATTCCTCCGCCAAAGTGTTCGTCGTGACGGGCACTTGGAACGGCACCGAATACGGCGGCGAAAAGCTGCTCTTCGCGCCGCAGTCGGGCAACCTCAACCTGACCAACGCGTCCTGGTTCGCGGAGATAGACACTCTCGCCGTGCCGCAGGGCTTCGATTGGTCGACGCTCGCGAAGTATACGATCGAGGCGAGGATTTTGCCCATCGACCTCAACATCGGTGTGACGATAAGCGGCGCGGATCAATCCTACAACCATCCGATAGTCGAGCCGACGACGAAGGGCGGCGCCGCGACGGTGGGTATGGGCTTTGACGAAGCGGCGGAGCAGTACGGCTTGACGCAGGGCGAGTACGACAAGCTTTGCTTGCAGGCGGAGAACATCGAAGTCGACGCCGTGTCCGGTATGTTCGCGCAGCTCGTCGATGAAGAAAAACTCGTAGAGAACGGCGACGGCACCTATTCCGCCAAGATAAAGGAATATCAACAATTCACAATCGCCACTTCGGGCGGCGGCACGGATAAGTCCGGCAACTTCATCGTCGGCGCGTCCGGCATGTTGACGTTGAGATACTTCAAGCCCGATATCGATAAAGAGGACGGCAAGACGACCTATCTGCTCGGTTCGCTCGACGATTGGCGCGCGTTGCAGAGCAACGAAAACGGCACCGCCGACTACAACACTCTCGATTACAGGCTGTCCGCCGACATCGACTTCGGCGGCAAGGGAGCGATGCTCGCTTGGCGCACCGCCGAGGGCAATATGCTCGACTTCACCGGCACGCTGGACGGCGGCGAATATGTGTTGAGCAACATCTTCGAGTTCAACGAGGGCACGGGCGCCAAGTCCGCGCTCATCGAGAGCATAGGCGAGGGCGGCGTGGTCAGCAACCTGACCGTCGTCGACTCTGTGTTCGACGCGTTCGGCGACAACACCGTCACCGCCGGCATCGCGATCGAGAACCACGGCACGATCGAAAATTGCACGTTCGAGGGCACGTTGGCAGGCGGTTCGACGAGCGCGAGCAAGGCTGCGCTCGCAGGGCTTGTCGCCAACAACTTCGGCACGGTAAAGGGCGGCACAGCGGTCGCGGACGCTTTGATCTTCGCCGGCGCGGACGGTAAGACCGACGCGGTCGGCATCGCGTTCAACCTTGACAATGCCGAAACTGAGACAGCTGCGAGCGTAGAGAGCAGCAACGCGGTCGCGGCGATCCGCGCCTACGGCGGCGCTTCCGGCACTCTCGGCGGCGCGGTAGCAGAAAGCAATGCCGGCGGCGGCAACGGCTATGTCCAAGGGCTCGCGACGAGAAACGGCGCGGCGGTAACGGACGGCGATACGTCGAGCGCCGAGATAGTTTGGAGCGACAACGCTTTGATCAAGTCCGTGATCGAAAGGTATGTGTTCAATTTCAAGTTGGTGAGCTATGAAGGCTCCAAGCTCGACACCGACAACTTCCGCAAGCTCATCGCGGCGCTCCGCCTGTTCGAGTTTGTCGGCAAGGCAGACGTCACGCACCCAAGCGCGTCCGCATGGGGCAAATATGCCGAGTGGCTCGCCGCACACGCGTTGAATTGACGGTATAGTCAAAAATTCCGCGTTTGCGCAGGTCAAAACGCTTTACATCCGCGCGCCGTTGTGGTATAGTAATCAAGCGATTTGAAAAAATCGATCCTTGCTCCGCCGTCAAGTGGCGGAGACATCAGACCAAAAGGAGGTTTATATGAACAAGTACGAGCTTTTGTACATCATCGACAACGATTTGTCCGAAGATGAAAAGCAGGCGGTCATCGACAGGCTCAGCGCCGTCGTCACCACTGCCGGCGGCGAAGTCGTCTCTCTGGACAAATGGGGTACGCGCAAGTACGCCTACGACATCAAGTTCAAGTCCGAAGGCTACTATGTGTTGATGACGTTCACCGCTCCTGCGACCGTCCCCGCCGAGATCAACCGTCTCAGCCGCATCATGGACGAGATCGTCAGGATCATGATCATCAAGAAGTGAGGACACTACGATGAACAAAGTTATTTTGATCGGCAACCTTACCCGTGATCCCGAGACCAGCACCACCTCTTCCGGTATCTTTATGTGCAGGTTTTCGATCGCGGTCAACAGACGTTTCGGCAGAGAGAACAACGAAGCCGACTACTTCAACGTCATAGCTTGGAGAACGCTGGGCGAAAATTGCGGCAAGATCTTGACCAAGGGCAGGAAAGTGTGCGTGGTCGGCAGCATCCAGATCCGCAACTACGAGGGCAACGACGGCGTAAAACGCACCGCTGTCGAGGTCACCGCCGACGAGGTCGAGTTCCTCTCGTCCCCAAGAGGCGAGGGCGAAAACGCCGCTCCCGCTCCGAGGAGAGAAGAAGCTCCCGCTCCCAAGCTCGAAAGGATGGACACCCCCGAAGAGGACCTTCCGTTTTGATTAATCAAGGAGAACTACAATGAGCGAAGAAAAAGCTACTGTCAAAAGACCCATCAAGAGAGTTCCGCGCAAAAAGGTCTGCAACTTCTGCGTCGACAAGGCAGAGGAGATCGACTACAAGGACGTCGCGAAACTCCGCAAGTACATTACCGAAAAGGGCAAGATCATCCCCAAGCGCATGAGCGGCGTCTGCGCGAAGCACCAAAGAATGCTCGCACAGGCGATCAAGAGAGCGAGGTATATGGGGCTGTTGCCTTACGTCGCAGAGTAAAACCGCGTATAGCGGCGCACCTTTGCGCCTACAAGAACGTCTCGGGGGCGGTCACGGACGCAAGTCCGGTTGGGCCGCCCCTCTCGCAACCTTTGCGGCGCAAATCTGCGCCACTCTATAAGACCGCGCAAGCGGGCAGGTGAGCAAGGTTGAGGCGGCGGCTTTTACGCAGGGGCTTCACCCCGCCGCTCGCTAAGACCCAAGGGTATTGACCTTCGCGGTCGATGGTTCGCCCCTGCGCAAAATACGCTCGCCTCAACTGCGAGCACCGACAAACAAACCGACGGAAAACATCCGCCGTTTTTTTGTCGGCTTGCTCACCTACGCGCGGCGCGGTCTGATTTGTGCTTTGAAAGTGACAGACAAGCAAGTAAATTGGCGCGGAACAGAAAAGCCTCGTGGAGGCAGCATAGTTGGACAGCTATGTAAAAAGTCAAAACGCGAAAAAACGATATTTTGACAAGGTTATGGTTCGCGTCGCGCGATTTGATAACACGACAAAAAACAACTACATCAAAACTTGACGTAGAACCGATTAGATAAACAGAACCACGGAGTATTGGGCGAGCGACTTGCGATGATTTTGCGGTGAAGAGGTTGTCCGCTGTACCTCAATGGTACGCGGACGTTCTCTGAAACGCAAAAGCGTGCAAACGAGCCGCCCAAGACGTGAACTGAGCCGCACCCCAAAGGTGGTGCGGAACAGAAAATGTCGCGCGAAACCGCGCTTCTCGCGCGACTTGGTAACGCCCTCGTCGAATGACCGCGCTCTTCGACGAGGGCACTTTGCGCGGTCGCGAATGGTGAATGAGCGCGCCGCGTGGGAAGGGGAGTATTGAGGGGGAACCATTTCGCCGCTCATATGAAAATGCCGACTGCAAGCGATTTGCTTGCAGTCGGCATTGATTTGAGCGATAAGCGAAATGGTGCCCCCTCAAAAATAAAAAATTGCGCACCCCACATCGCAAGACAGGAGCGCGCAACTGCAGAGAGTGATGAAAACGCCGAAGCGTCCATCAAACTTTATCATAACTTGACAACCGTTGTCATATTATAAGATTTTGCCATATAACAAAACGGTAAAATTATTATTGCATAAGGGTAAACGTTTGTCAAGTGATTTTTCCCGCTTGATATTCGTATTTGTGCGTTTCTCGGTTTTGAGCGGCATCGAGTGCCGTTTTTGACTGTTTTTTCGGCGAGGGCGATCGCATTTTGCACCGAATTTGCGCATCCGTTTCCACGTCGCCATATCGCCGTTTGAGAGCCGGAGACATTTGGTCGTACGAGTATTTTCCATAAAAACGCAAATTTTTCGTAACACCGCCGGATAAGTTGCGCCGAAACGGTTCGGCAACCGAACATATTTTTCAACTTTTTTCGCCCGAAAACCTCGATGAACATTGACATCTTGCGTTTTCACCGCAAAAAAAGCGGCGCGTATCCTTGACTTGGCGAAATTCTGTGTTATAATCGAGGTGAAGGAGGTGACGAGCCATGATAATGGACGTCTTTGAAAACTTATTTGGGCTGTTTAGGACAAAAACCGATAAATACGGAGGACTTTGGGTAAAGCGCTTCAACATAAGCAAGGAGAACTTGGACACATGTAACGGGGTGGCAAAGCCCGACCCGAAGACTCGTACTTGCGCAATTTGCGTTGCGCTCAACGATACGGTCTTTCATCTTGCAAACCGACCTCGCCTGTCAAGGCATCTTCATTGCAAATGCGAACATATGCAAGAGCAAGAGCTCAACGCCACATTGGACTTTGATATGCGAAAGATCACTCACTACCTGTTTGTGCACCCAAGCAAAGCGGGTTTGATCGAGAGCATGGGGTACACCATCGAAGACGCGCTAGAAGTCTATAACGCAATCGCCGCAAATGCGTTGGCAAGATACGCAGAGGGGGATTATGAGTTAGATGTACTGAATTGCAATGGACAACATATCGATATCGAAATTGCATTGCCCGGCAAAAGGGAAAAAGTCGGGCACATATATGAATTTTATACCGGATGGATAGCATATCCGCACGGCAAACTCAAAAATGCAACGCCGTTTGCCGGCTGGAAGGAGAAGGAAGCATGAAATACTTTGACAGAGTGAGGGTGATCAGCGACGATTACGAAGAATACGGCATCAAGCGAGGGGACGAAGGGCACATCTTGTTGCCCGAGATAAGATACGGCGCCTTTGAGTTCCATCGTGAAGACCCTGTGACCGGGATGGATGACGCCAGCGCGGCGGTCAAGGTCAAAGACCTTGAACTTGTTATAGATTATCACGCGACGGATGAGATGATCTTGGACGCATTGCCGCTCAAAAATCCGGCGTGGCCGTGCAAGGTCGAGAACGGCTTTATCGTCAATCTGCTCGGCGAGAAAGCCAACAAGATCGCATATGATTACGATTCTTAGCCGTTCCGCTTTGTGTTTTTCGGACATACGATAACTCGTCGAGCCAAAACCGCAGTTTTGGCTCGGCGCATACATAGAGATACAAAACACAAAGCCGAAACGATCGTGACGGGCAGATTGTCTCAACCGCCGCCACGCAGCAAAACCCAAATAGCAAGTATGAAAAGCCGCGCACTGTTTGCAAGCAAACGTGCGCGGTTTGATTCGCAACGTCAATTTTTGGGTTGCCCCTCAAAGCAGCGCAACAAAAAGTTTGCCGCCGGCTTGAAGAGGAGTGGGAAGACGAGCGCGTTGCAGACGATCTGGGTGACGTAAAAGACCGCTCCGCGGACGTAGTAGATCGCGAAGCGTTGCCCGAAGTCGTCCCAAAAGCCGCTGAAAAGTCCGACATCGACGAGTGCGGTCAGCACCCCGAAGCTCGTCGTCATGATCACCGCGACTATGGTCGGGATGACGCGCGACGGCTTGATGAATCGCGACAGCAGCCAGAACACGAGCGCGACCGCCGGCCAATGTATCGCATAGGAGATCACCCACGGACCCAAGCCGTAGATGAGCGTTTCACATGCGACGAAGATGCAGGTCGCCAGCACCCCCTGCGCGCCCAGCACAAAGCCGTATACGGCGCACAACAGCGTGACGATCTCGACATTGGGGATCGCCGAAAGCACGAACTTGCCCGCGGTCAGCGAAGCCGCCGCGAGCGCGGTGTAGGCGACGAAGCGTGCGCCCTTGAGCGTTTTGCCGCTGCCGTTCATCAATAGACGATCGTGCCGACGTAGATGATGCAGCCGTCCTCGACGGTCATGTCCGCCGCGCCGACGCCGGAGTTTGTCAATGTCTTGCCGTCAAAGTCGATCGTCGTCGCGTATTGCGACACGTCGAAGTCCGCCGTGACGGAAGTGTAGAGGTAGATGTACTCCGGCGCGGTCGGTTCAAGCGATCCGACTTTGTAGAGCATACCGCTTTCGGCGACGTAATCGATGTCCTCCTTGTCGAACACGTCGAGAAGGGAGATGTTCTTGTCAAGTCCCGAAAGGTCGACCTCGATCGTGCGAGTCGGTTCTTCGGCGATCGCGAGGGTCATCGACGCGCCGTCGGCAAAGACGTCGCCGTCGGGTTGTTCGGGATCGATGCAAGCCGCAAACGCCGTCAAAAGGCAGAGCAAGACGAGAATTGCCGCGACCGATGAGATCGCTGTTTTGAAAGTGGTGGAAGTTGTCATTTTTTCGCCTCCGTGTTGATTATCGCAAGTTTACGGCATGGGCGAAAGAAATCCTTCCCAAAACGGGAAGTGGCGAAGTCGAGGCGCGTTGCGCCGCGTCGGTGTGGTCCTTCATTGCCCAAAGACCGTTTCCGAAAAGCTGTGGGGCAGGTCCTCCGACTTTCGGCTTTCGCCGATCACGGTAATGGCTGTTGCGACGGATTTGCACCGAGATTCCCACTGTTGACGGTTTGCCGCATTGGTGAAATGCAGCTCCCGAACCTCACAGCTTTAGTGTGCCTCGCTCGAGCGGCTTGTGCATGGTTTTGAGCGCCGCTCGCGCTTGGCTGGATATTGCGCGACATTGCCGTTGGTGACAACGGGAATGCCGCGGTCTTATTTTTGGTGTTGAACGAGAACGGCTCGCTATTGTCCGTCAAGTCGGTTTGTTGACGAGATGACGGAAGCTGCGTTCTGTTGTTTCGATCGAGGTCGTCTCGATCGAGGATAGGTCCATTATATCGCCGAGATCGAGGTTGTCTCGATCGAGGATAGGTCCATTATATCGCCGAGATCAAGGTCGTCTCGATCGGGGATAGGTCCATTATATCGCCGAGATCGAGGTCGTCTCGATCGGGGATATGTCCATTATATCGCCGCGGCGGGGCAATGTCAACCGCTCCGAGGCGGTGAAACATTGTGGCGTCAGCCCCTGAGGCGGGGCAGGTCGAGCGGCTCGCCTTTGAAGATGTGGGCGGCGATGCGCACGTCCGCGGCGGCGTCCTTGCAATAGTAGTCCGCGCCTATCTTGCGGGCATAGTCTTCGGTCAGCACCGCGCCGCCGACCATGATCGAGCAGTCGGGGCAGTCGCGGCGAAGCAGTTCGATCGTGCGCTGCATGTTGGGCACGGTCGTCGTCATCAATGCGGAAAGACCGCACAATTTTGCGCCGCGGCGTTTGACCTCTTCGGCGACGGTCTCGCAGCGGACGTTCTTGCCAAGGTCGACGACGTCGTAGCCGTAGTTGGCGAGCACCGTCTTGACGATGTTCTTGCCGATGTCGTGGACGTCGCCCTCGACGGTCGCGAGCACGATCGTATCGCCCTTGACGGACGACTCGGGCATGCGCTTTTTGATCTCGTCGAAGCACAGCTTGGCGGCGTCGGCGGCGGCGATCAATTGAGGCAAAAACAGCGTGCCCTTTTCGTAATCGTCGCCGACGGAGTTGAGCGCCGGGATGAGGTGTAAGTTGACCAATTCGAGCGGAGCTATGCCGCCGTCCAGCATTGCCGCGGCTTTGGCTTGCGCGGTCGGCAGCCCCTTGCGGATGAGGTAGGCGAGGTCGGCTTGGTTCTCGTCGGACGGGGACGCTTCCGCCTTGGGGGCGGCGGAGTATTTGGCGGTGTATGCGGCGCAATTGACGTCCTCGCCGCAAAGCGCTTTGAAGGCGGCGACCGCCTGCATGTTCTCGGGAATGTTGGGATTGAGTATCGGCGCGTCCAGCCCCGCCCAAAGCGCGGCGGAGAGGAAGGCGGTGTTGATCGCCTTGCGCTCGGGCAGTCCGAATGATATGTTGCTGACGCCCAGCACCGTGCGCACTTCGTATTCGCTCTTTATGCGGCGGATCGCCTCGAGGGTGCGCACCGCCTGTTCCTGCTGTGCGCCGACGGTCAGGGTGAGACAGTCGACGAAGATGTCCTGTTCGGGGATGCCGTATTTTTTGGCGGCGGAGATGATCTTGCGTGCGATGCGGAGCCTGTCCTCGACGGTCTCGGGGACGCCGTTCTTGTCCACGCACAGCGCGACGATCGCCGCGCCGTACTTTGCCGCGACGGGCAAAATGCCGTCGAGAGAGTCGTCGTCGCCGCTGACCGAGTTGACGATCGCCTTGCCGTGATAGGCGCGCAATGCCGCCTCGATCGCGTCCGGCTTGGTGCAATCGATCTGCAACGGCAGATCGGTGACGCGCTGGAGCAAGGTCACCATGTGCACGAGCGCCGCCTTTTCGTCGATGTCGGGAAGCCCCGCGTTGACGTCGAGGACGTCCGCGCCCGCCTCTTCCTGCTCGATCGCTTGGCGGGAGACGTAGTCGTAGTCGCCGCTGCGCAGCGCTTCTTTCATCGCCTTTTTGCCCGTCGGATTGATGCGTTCGCCGATCACGCGGACGGCGTCAAACATGACCGCGCGGCGGGCGGAGCAAATCGCGGAGACGGGCTTTGCAGAACTTTGGCGGCGAACGCCTCGGTCGGCGATCTTGCGCAACAGCTTGATGTGTTCGGGAGTGGTGCCGCAGCAGCCGCCGATGATCGCGACGCCGAGGTCGACGTACTTGGAGCAATAGGCGGCGAACTCTTCGGCGCCGACAGAGTAGTTGCCTTCCTCGTCGGGAAGCCCTGCGTTGGGCTGCACGATGATAGGCTTTGAGGTCAAAGACGCGATCTTTTCGACGATGGGCAGAAGTTGGTCGGGCCCCAAAGAGCAATTGACCCCGATCGCGTCCGCAAGGGGTGCGGCGGTCAGCACGAACGACGTCACGTCGCAGCCGGTGAAGGTGCGCATGTTGTCGAAGAAGGTCATCGACGCAACGACGGGAAGGGAGCTGTTTTCGCGGACGGCGAGCAGCGCGGCGCGAAGTTCGGCAAGGTCGGACATCGTCTCGATGAGCACGAGGTCGGAGTCTTTGCCTGCGACGACGGCGCGGCGATAGACGTCGTAAGCCTGATCGAAGGTCATCGTGCCGAGCGGTTCGAGCATTTGCCCGGTCGGGCCCAAGTCGAGGGCGATCAGTTTGCTCGGGGCGGAGTCGCGCGCCAGCTTGACCGCCGCGGAAATTATGCCGTCGGACAGCTCGCCCGCCTTGGCGGCGTTGGCGCCGAAGGTCGCGGTCGAGATGACGTCCGCCCCGGCGGCGGCATATGCGCGGTGGATGCCCGCAAAGACCTCGGGCGAAGTGAGCACGAGCTTTTCGGGCAAAGTGCCCGTATCGACGCGCATTTGTTGGAGCATGCTGCCCATCGCGCCGTCAAAGACGACGATCTTGTCTGAAATGAGGTCGAGAAAATTTTTCATCTTGGCTCCCTGTTGCGCGCCGCGCAATTAGCGTTGGCGCAAAGCGCGCATTTGTCGGCTTGAGAAAAGGGGAAGGGCTTGCCGTCGCCCTTGACGCCCAAAAGCGCGGTGATCGACTTGCGAGGCACCAGCGAACCGCCTGCGTCCACGCACAGCCCTATGCGAGTGTCGGCGCGAAGCAACGAGCAGATGTCGCGCTGCGCGGCGAGAGGGAAGTCGCCGTAGCCGCACGAAAAGCGCGAGGTCAGCGGCCCGTATTTGCGTTGAAGCTCGTCGCAGACGTCGTCGGCGAAACTCTCGACGAGGCAGGACGCGGCACTGTCGAAGATCACCGCTTTGCGAGAGGACGAGGAGAACAGCCTCTCGGTCGTCCTGTCGATGTCGGCGCCTATCGTCACCGCGAGCACGATGACCTTCGCGCACCCCGAAAGGTGACGGCGGATGTCCGCGCCGCCCGGAGAGAAGCCCGTGCCGACGAGGCTGTCGCCGTCATAGTCGAAGAGCACCGCGGTGTGCGCGGGACGGGCGGCGGCGAGGCACAAGTCGCACGCCTCGTCGATCGCTTTTTGCGTGCCCGTGTCGATATCTTGACCTCTCCAGCCGAGATAGCGAAGCAGTTCGCGGCGGTCGACGATCATTTGTTGACGCCTGCGAGCAGCGAGGAGACATTGTCGGTGATCGCCCTCGCGACGGCTGCGTTGTTCATCACATAGAGGTGGACGCCGTCCACGCCGGCGGAGATGAGGTCTACGATCTGGTCGGTCGCATAGGCGATGCCCGCCTGCATCAGCGAGTCGGGGTCGTCGTAGAAGCGCGCGACCATGCGCGAGATCTTTGCCGGGATCTTTGCACCCGTCAGCCCGACGGTGCGGTCGACGGTCGTCTTTTTGACAAGGGGCATGATGCCCGCCTGAACGGGGATGTCGATGCCTGCGACCGCGAGCATGTCGCGGAAGCGGAAGAAGTCGTCGTTGTCGTAAAAGAGCTGGGTATTGAGGTGGGTGACGCCTGCGTCGACCTTGCGCTTGAGGTTGTTGATGTCCTCGATGAGGTCGCGGCTTTCGGGGTGACCTTCGGGGTAGCACGCGCCGGCGATGTCGAAGTCATAGCCCTCGGAGCGGATGAAGCGCACCAGCTCGTCGGCGTGCGCGAAGTCGGGGGACGGCGCCGCGCCCTGTACGCGGTCGCCGCGAAGCGCCAAGATGTTCTCGACGCCGTCGCCGTGCAATTGTTTGAGCGACGCGCGGATCTCGTCCTTGGTCGAGTTGATGCAGGTGAGGTGGGCGAGAGGCAAAATGCCGTAGTCGTCCAAGAGCATGTTCGCGATCTCGTTGGTGCGCGAGTTGCCCGAGCCGCCGGCACTGCAAGTGACGGAGACATAGTCGGGTTTGAGGTCGGCAAGGGCGGCGACGGTCGCCTTGATGCCCGAAAGATCGGCGGTCGGCTTCGGGGGGAAGATCTCGAACGACCAGACGGTCTTCTTGGATTTGAACAGATCGGAAATGAACATATGCGCCTCCAGCGTAGCGGATACAGATATAATAATTATATCAAAATAAGGGGAGCAATGCAAGCGCGGCAAGCGGATATTGACAAAAGCGGCACATCGGTGTATAATTTAATAAAAAAGAAGGACAAGAGTGATATGAAGTTGTATCATGGCAGTGACATTGCGGTAAATGAGCCTCGATTGATCGAGTCGAGTCGAGCGCTCGATTTCGGAAAGGGATTTTATGTGACGACATCATTCGAGCAGGCGAAAAGATGGGCGATGCGTGTGATGGCGCGTAACGGTTCAAATGACGGGTGGGTAAGCGAATACGAGATTGATGTTGAGGCTGCCGAAAAAGGGTTGAAGATCTTGCGGTTTGAGAGCGCAAATGCGGAATGGCTCGATTTCGTGTGCGACAACAGAAAACGCGGATATGCAAAAAGCAGATATGATTTGATCACGGGACCGGTAGCCGATGACAAAGTTTACAGTGTTGTCACCAGATATGAAAGAGGCATATATGACAAGGAAGAGGCGTTGAAGAGATTGAAGGCGGAAAAGTTGGTCGATCAATGGGCGTTTTGTTCGCAAAAAGCGTTGGATTTTTTGAAATTTGAAAAGGCGGTGAAAAATGATGGATAGGGAAGAATTCGAAGACTTGCTGTGTGCGATCACGGCGTCCACGATCGCGAATATCGTTGAGGAGACGGGGATGAGCGAAGAAGAGGCGACGGACAGGTTCATTCGCTCGAGGGTCTACGCTCTTTTGGAACAGGAGGAAACAAAGGTGTGGCATGTGAGCGCGGCGACGCTTGCGGCATTGTTTGTCGAAGAGATGGAGACAGGCAAAGCCGATTGGTCGGAGGTGTTCTTTTGACAAAAACGTTGGAGTTCAAGATTTTTTGCTTTGAGGCATACAAAGCGAGACACGGCTTGAAAGGAGTGCAGGCTCTCGAAGAGTTCGAACGCTTTGGCGTGTTCGAGTATTTGACGGAGTTTTACGACGTGCTGCATACTCTCGGCAAAGAGTATTTGGTGGACGACATAGACAGATTCATCGAAAAGCGGCGGACGGCGTAAAAGGCAAGGCGTCGCGCCCATGCGGGCGCGACTTTTTTTGCGCGCGCGTACCATAGATTTGTAGGGCGGCGGAGGAGCGAGGGGAGCGGAGTATTTCATCAATATTACATAGCGCTTACACAAAATTAAAGTCCCCGACTGTCAAAACGGCGATATAATATACAAATGTGTACGATTATCGCCATATTTTTTGCAAAATTTTCAAAAAAGTGCCAAATTTAATTTTAATGAAATGTAGATGTAATAGCGGTTTAATAAAATTGAAGTGAAGCATAGGGCAGTGTCCCAAAAAATAATACGGAGGCAATTATGAAACGAAAAGTATCCATAGCTCTGGCGTTGATGCTCGTGTTGTGCATGATCTGCTCTCTGTTCGCGTTTGTGGGGTGCGATGACGAATGCACCCAACACGTCGACGCGGACGGCGACGGACTTTGCGACAATTGCGGCGCGGAAATGCCCAAGGAGCCGTGCACGGAGCATGTCGACGCGAACAATGATGGCAAGTGCGACGTTTGCGGCGCGGATATGCCCAATGATCCCGAGCCTACTCCGGATCCGGATGAGCACGAGCACGTCGACGCAAATGACGACGGCAAGTGCGATGTCTGCGATCTTTGCTTGAATCACCGTGACACGAACGGCGACGGCAAGTGCGACAATTGCGATCAATGCATGGAGCACCGCGACGCGAACAAGGACGGAAAGTGCGACAATTGCGGCGAGTCCGTCATCAAGACGTACGCGCCCGTCAACGGCGTCAAGAGGATCGTCGACAACCTGACCGCGCAATACAGCGCGCTTGCGGGCTCGTATGTGTTCGGCATCAACTTTGACGTCAAACTCGACCGCAAGACGACCGACCTCGACGAGGATTATATCCTGAGAGGCAAGGCGAGCATCGACCTCACCGCGGCAAACGCTGCCGACAAGGACAGCGCGCTGTGGATCGAGCTGGTCAAGGTCACCGCAGAGGGCGAAGAGACCGTCTTCGGCGTCGCAATGGAGATGACGAACGGCGAGCCGTATATGTACGCCAACATCATGAGCGACAAATATGTCAAGATCAACGCGGTGTCCATCTATGACCTCGCGGCGCTTGCCGGCAAGACCGAACCGCTCCCGAGCAGCTTGGCGACAGCGGACGGCGGCGTCGACATCGGCGAGATCATCGAGAGCGTGATCTATTCAATCATCTTCGACGGCTTCTTTGAATACAACACGGTCTACAACACCTACGCGATGGAGATCGGCATAGGCAACACCGTGACTCAGCTCGCCGACCTGCTGGGTCTGTTCGACCTGGGCAGCCTGATCGGCATCAGCGACGCGGACATCGTCGCGGTCATCAACGAGATCTTCGGGCAGCTCAGCTACACCGAAGGCGAGACGACGGTCAACGTCGAAGATCTGTCCGACTTGCTCAAGTGGGTCAACTCCAAGTACGGCAACTACGGCGGCTCGGCGCTTGTCACCTTTGACAAGGACAACAAGCTGGTCGACGTCACCGCAAGCTTCAACGACGGCGCAAACGACAGCATCGCGCTCGACCTCGGCACGCTCGAGATCGGCGTCAGCGAAGTTGCCGTGATGGACAACTTCCCGATGAGCGAAGCGGAGAGGATCGCGGCGGAAGCGATCAATTTGCTTAACTTCCAAATCAACGGTACGTCCGTATTCACCGATGATACCGGCGCGGAAAAGGCGTATTTCGACATCGCGATCAATATGGATCTCGACCCGTTCGCATTCCTCAAGCTGCTCGGCGGCACCTCGCAAGAGAACATTATGGACGCGATCAAGGGGCTCGGCTATCTCGACATCAACATCGACAAGACCGATTCCACCTTTACGACCACGGAAGTCGACACCATCGACATCCACGCCGACTTTGCGACAGGCGAGGTCATCGCGCAGCTTTCGGGCGGCAAAGTTCTTATATATACCGTCGGGCTTGGCGGCGTATATGATCTGGACGCTTTGGTCGACATCCACAACTTTATGAATTGCAGCCATAAGGACGCGGACGCGGACGACATTTGCGACATTTGCTTTCAAACATGCCATGTCGCCGACACGAATGACGACGGCAAGTGCGACGTCTGCGGCACCTGCATCGAGCACAAGGACGCGAATGACGACGGCAAGTGCGACAATTGCGAAGCATGCGTCGAGCACGTCGACAAGAACGATGACGGCAAGTGCGACAATTGCGAAGCGTGCATGGGTCACGTCGACGCGAATGAAGACGGCAAGTGCGACGTCTGCGACGCGTGCGTCGAGCACGTCGACGCCGACGGAGACTGCGTTTGCGACGTATGCGGCGGTGCGGCTCACATCGACGCCGACGGCAGCGGCAGATGCGACAAGTGCGACTATTTGATGAGCGGCGGCATTGACATCGTCAAGCTGATCAAGGGCATTATGCCGTTCGTCCACTACGAAGACATCGAGACCAACGGTGTGACCGTTGAGATCATGGACGCGCTCCCGGTCGTCACCGGCGCGCTCGGCGTCGATCTGTCCGGATTCATCGGTATGCTCGGCGGTGCGTTCTACAACGCGACCAATATGAACTTCAAGGTCGAGACGCCCGAATACGGAGCATGCGAGACCAGAGAGTATAAGGACATCGAGCCCAGCTCCACCGCGGCGTTGCTGCAATCCATCGACGCCATTGAAGAGAGTGTAGAAGAGGGCGCGGCGCTCCCCGAATTGAGCGCAGGCACCGAAATCACGATCAGCGGCAAGGACTATGCCGGAAACACCAAGACCGGTATAACCGCTCAAATCTTGACGGCGATCGGCAAGATCGACCCCGAATTGGTCGGCGTGCCGCAGACGATCACACTGTATGTGTCGGTCGACAACGACTTCATGAGCGGCTGGGGCACCGTCTCCGGATTCATCGGAGACGTTGACGGCAGGATCCCGCTGTTCGGCGTGCAGAAGGTCGAATATATGTTGACGATCATCCCGTTTGACGAAGAGGCAGAGGTCACCACCGACGCAAGAGCGACTGCGGAAATCGTGATCGGCTCCAGCTCCGACAGCTCCATCTTCGACTATCTGACTACGGCAAAAGAAGGCTATACCAAAGTCATCAATGTGACCGTAAAGAAGAGCGACGGTACCGAAAGCAAGCAGGCGTTCAAGTCCGGCGAGTGGAATTATGACATCCTTGACGAGGACGGCAATGTCGTCACCGATAAAGTCGTATCGGGCGGCAAGATGACCAAGGTCGGCAACTACACCGTGCGCCACTACTTCGGCTTGTATCATGTCGACACTCAAATCTCCGTCATCAAGTACGAAGTGAGAATGAACACTCCGATCGAAAAGGTCGCCCTCGGCGAAGAGGTTGACTTGACCGGCAAGCTGTTCAAGATCGCTGCGGACGGCAGCGAGACCGAGGTGCAGGACATCTCCGTCGATCTGTACAAGGGCAGCAGTAAGCAGACGATCGCAAACATAGCGACGCCTGTCGAAAGCAAGGAAGGCTTCTACACCTTCAATATGAAGACGAGCGTTGTCGGCACCTACAAGCTTGGAGCCAAGGTGAGCGTCAAAGTCGGCGACAGCTCTTCGAGCAAGTCCTTCTTCGGACAAGAATTCGAAGTGAATATCCCTGCAGACAAACCGACGATCGACAAGACCGGCTCGGCAACGCCCAAGTTTAACCAGACGATCAACGGATTCTGGGCAATCACCGACGTTGACGGCACCGTATATACGATCGAGTATGACAGCGCAAGCAAGAAGCTCGTGGCGGTCAATGAGGACGGCACCGAATACGACAAAGAGTACAGCATCTCGGTCAAGGTCGGAGACGTAGCCGCAACACTCAACGATGACGGCATCATCTCCAACTTCCCGGTCAACACAAAAGCCGGCAGTGTCGGTGTGAAGATTGCGCTCGATATCGTTGCGGACGGACTCAGCTATAGCACATCGTTCACTCAATATGCGCCGTATGTCAGCAATATTACCAAGTACAAGGACTTTACGGTCGACAGCCTGCTCGACGGAATGGCGACAATGACGTACCTTTGGTATGAAGTTGACGGCGAAAATGTGAGCGTCAACATCAAGTATCTCGCGGACGAAGACAAGTACGCGTTCGTCGTGACCGAAACCGGCGCGCTGGTCAGCTATATCGACTTCACCGTTACCGGCGCCAATGACGAGCCTGTGACGTTGACCAACGGCAAGTTCCCCGCAGTCGGCGAGTACAACGTGACGGGCACCTACGAGTTCAACGGCTACAAAGGCAAACTGCTGTTCGAGGTCGTCGTCGTTGAGCCCGAGGCATAACGAATCAACACAACTTTATACCCGAAAAGGTATATCTTTCCACCTCCTCCGCCCCCGCGCATTGCGCGCGGGGAGTGAAGGACGGGGACATCAAAACGTCAAAGACGCGCTTCCTTACTTCAACGTTTCTTCTTCCTATGGCCTTAGGGAAGCGCGCAGACCGCGTCCGTGACGACACTGCTTTCTACTTCACGGAAAGGACGCGGTCATACCCGCGGGAGAGGGGAGCATCGCGTATACACCTTTGCACCTACTGCGCGCCCCTCCCCCCAAGTTTCGGAGAGGACAGAGGAAACACCTCTGCCGACCCCCGTCGAAAGACGGCCAACACAGACTGTTCCGTCGCTGCAAAGCGACTTCCCTAACCATACCTTATCATACGACACAAGGGGCGGATCGAAAGATCTGCCCCTTGTGTCGTATGATTCTTTTAGGGGACACCCGAAAATGACGCTTCGAATCAAAGCGCGCGCGTTTGCTTGCAAACAGCGCGCGCTTTTCATACTCGCTATTTTCGGTTTTCCCCTAAAATACCCCTTCCCACGCGGCACGCTCGCTCACCGCTCGTGACCGCGCAAGGGGCGGCTGTCAAAGAGCGCGGTCATTTGACAGCCGCGTTATCGTATCTCGCCCAAGCGCGGTTGGGCGAGATCTAATCGTAACATTATGCACAGAAAGCAACTTTTTGTTTTGACTTTTGGCAAGCGGATAACGATATGATGTTCAACTATTGTTGCTTGCAGGTCGTTTTGTCGGGCGGAGGAGCAAGGTGTGATCATGGAGCGCGTCTCTATTCGGGAATGCCGAGAATATGCAAAAGCCGTTTGAAGGTGTCTTGCCCGTCAAGGCAAGTGTCTTTGAGCCAACCCGTTTCCCGATCCCAATTCGCAAGTCCGCGATAGTAGAAAGCCTTTTTGGAATCCTCGATTATAAAGGGAACCACATTAAACCTAAGGCATTCTTTCAAGGCGATCAGTCTGCCGACTCTGCCGTTTCCGTCTTGGAAGGGGTGGATATGTTCAAAGTCGGCGTGAAATTCGATGATGTCATCGATGGTGATGTCGCTTTTGGAATTGTACCCCGCAACGAGTTTTGCCATTGCCTCGGGAACTTCGCTCGGCTTGCAAGTTTCTCTTCCGCCGACGGTGTTTGCGCGCTTTTTGTAATCGCCGACGGCAAACCACTCAAGAGAGGAATCTTTGGTCCCTTGTTTCAGTAATAGATGAAGACGCTTGATGATGTCTTCGCTCAAAGGCTCCAACGCTTTGTCGATCACATAATCGATCGCCCGGAAGTGATTGCTCGTTCCGATTATGTCGTCGACAGGAATCCCGTCGCCGACGTCTATCGTTCTCGTTTCAAAAATCAGCCTTGTTTGATCTTCCGTGAGCCGTGACCCTTCAATGTGATTGGAGTTATAAGTCATTCTGACCTGCAATTCATGATAGAGTCCGCCGGAGATCTTCGCTTCCTTTTCCTCGCGCAAAATTTGCAAGATGTGATTGTCGCAAACCTCTTTGACCAAATCGCTCGGGCGGCAACGCAAAAAATCTGCGATCCGAACAAGAACGTTGTTCGCAATTTTCTCGCCTTTCGAAATCTTGGCAATGGTCCTGGAGGATATGCCGAGCTTGGCAGCCAAGGCGGACTTGGTCAGCCCGACTTCTTTAAGCTTGCGCTCCAATGGTTTGTAAGAATACATATTCACCTCGCAATATCTTTACTTATTATACCACATTGCAAGCAAAAAGTAAAGATAAAAAGAGAAAAAGTAAAGATTCCGTTCAGTTTTGCACTGCCTTTGCGTTATTTTTTTGGCTCCAAGAATCCACATAAATTGATTTGAAATCGATAGCTTGATTAAAGTCGGCAAAGAACCGATTGGATAAACAGAACCACGGAGTATTGGGCGCGCGAAACCGCGCTTCTCGCGCGACTTGATAGAGAAGTCCCCGAATGACCGCGCTCTTCGGGGACTTCACCTTGCGGGACCGCGAGCGGTGAGCGAGCGCTCGTCCCGTGGAGGGGGAGTATTGAGGGGGAACCCAAGTGCTGCTTGTATGAAAAAACGCGCACAGTTTGCAATGCAAACGCGCGCGTTTTGATTCAAGCGATTAGCACTTTGGTGCCCCCTCAAAGCGAAGCAACCTCAAATCCTCCCCCGAAAGCTCTCGCGTCAACGAATAGGACTTGTTGGTCATGCGCGACACGGTGCGTTCGCCGTAGCGCGCCATCAATTCTTCGAGCGAAAGATTGGTCGTGATCATCGTGCGCTTGCCGTGATTGACGCGAGATTCGACGATGTTGTAGAGATATTCGAGCGTGACGTTGCGCAGCACCGTCTCCGAGCCGAGATCGTCGATCACAAGGAAGTCGCTGTCCGTCAAAGGCTCCATCACCGAGGCGCGGTCGACAAGGCGGGAAGTGTGGTATTTGAGCAATGCGTTGTTGAAGTCGAACGCCGACATGCAGCACACCGAATGCCCGCGCGAGATCAGTTCGTTCGCGGTCGCATAGGCGAGCGACGACTTGCCGGTGCCGGCTTGACCGCAAAGCAAGATGAATTTGATACGGCTGTCGTCGAACTTGTCGCAAAACCTTTTCATCACGTCGTACAGCTTGACGAGAGTGTCCGATTGAGAGCAGTCCATTTGCAAAGAGCGGTCGTCCGCAAAGGTGAAAGCGGGGATGTTGCGGGCGCCGCACTCGGCTTTGAGCATGTCGATGAATTGCGCCTTGACGCAGTCGCAAGGCTCGCCGTCCTTGTCAAAGCCGATGTCGCGGCACTTGTCGCAGCGATAGTGAACGGACACGTCGGCGCCGAGCCGTTTGAGCGCGGAATCGTAGGCGGTTTGCGCTTTTTTGAGACCTGTTTCGAGTTTTGACGCGTCTTCGCCGCGAGCGCGAGCGGAGGCGAGGGCGATGTTCGCCTTTGCGAGCGCGCGCTCCGCCTCGGCAAATCCCTTGTCCTCGCGCGCCTTTGCAAGACGACGCGCAGCGTCCGCCTGCTCCAAACGGCGAAGTTCGGTTTGACTTGCCCTCAATTGTGCCTTGACCCTGTCGCGTGCGTTCATCTCAAACCTCTATGTTGTCAAAGTCGTGCAGATCGCCGAAGAAAGACGACAATTCTTCTTTGGTGTATTTGCGTTCCAGATCGCCGCATTCGCGCTTGGGGCGATTTGAGGTGGGCGCGGAGGAGACGCGCTTTGCAACTTCTGCCGCGTCAAAGACCTTCGCGTCGCGGCAATCGGTCAAAATTTTGGAGATCGCGCCGAACGCCATCGGTCTGCCGGCGACGGCACGCGCCGCCGCAAGGATCGCATCGTTGCCGAACCCCCAACCCAGCCAAAGTTCGTAGGCGTCGCGGTCGGACGCGGTCACGGCGCGCGAACTGCCCGTCGCCTCGATGACCGCCTTGACCGCCTTGTCCCTCTCGACGAGCGCGGTCAGATATTCGTCGATCGCCGCCACGCTCAGACAGCCGTGCTTGTAGAAGCGCGCGACCGCCGCGTTCATGCCGCTCAACGTGCGGATGCCGTTGGAAAAACAATATTCGGCGATCAATTTGAGCGCGTCGCCGTCAAAGCCCTGCGCCTGCCAAGTCCCGATGTAGTGCGAGATCACCGTGTCCAAGTTCTCGTACCTGACGCCGATGATCCGCGTCACGTCCTTCGCGAGTTCGTACAGCTCCTGCTTGCGCGCGCCGTAGTCGCGTATGCTCTCTGCGTCGAGACGGTTGGAGGTGAAAAGCTCGTCGAGAAGGGCGTCGAGCCGCTCCATGCCGCCGCGCTTTTTGCACAGCTTCGCCGCCGCGAGGATCGCTTCGTCCGAAAACCCCCAGCTCGACGTCCACTTGACGTAAAGCTGCTTGTCGTCGAGGTCTATCGCCGACTTCTTGCCAAGCTCCTTCGCGACCTTGCGCAAACTCTCCGTCGACGCGTCCTCGAGATCGATGTGCCTCTCGGCGTCCTCGACCGTCCTGATCCCAAGCGCATACCACGCCCGCGCGACCGCCAAGACATAGTTGGTGCGGATGCCGTCGCCCTTGAGACGCACGCAATAGGCGGCGATCAAAAGCAGCACCTCTTGCGGCAGTCGCGTGTCGTCCAAAAATTCGTAATATTTGAGGAACTCGCTCTCCAAAAGCATGCGGCCGTCGAAAATGCGCTGCAATTGCGCGTTGAAATCGGCAAACTTCGCCGGCTTGTACATCTTCACGCTCTGCCCGGGACGAACGTATGCGACCTCGAGCGGCGTCGTGTTGACGATCGTCACCAACCCCTGATCGCGCCAATATTCGAACGCCGCAGTCACCTGCGCCGCCGTCAAACCCAGCGCGTCGCTCATCCGCTCCAACGTGTTGTCGCAAAGCGGCGCGCCGGCGCGGCAAAGCCACAGCCCATACAAATATACCTTGAGGGCGTCGCCGTCGGCGTCGGGTAGATGTTCGCGAATAAAACGGTTGTCGACGAGAGTGCACCCGTCGTCCGCCGCGTCACGCGTCAATTTGCATAATGCCATATTTTCGCTCCGCAGAGTTGAAAATTGCCGCCGTTTGCCTTATAATGGAAATGCGGTAGAATAATAATAGCACAATCGCCGCCGCTTTGCAACCGCGCGGCGAAAATCAAAGGTGAATTATGAAAACAAAAAAATATATCGTCGCAATCATCGCCGTCCTCGTCGTCGCGACGGCGATCGCCCTCACCGGCTGCGCGTCCATGCAGGGCGCGTGGGCGCAGATCGGCATCAACGCCGACAAGATCACGTCCGTCACCCTCGTCCGCTCGAGCGGCGTCGCAAGCGTGCTCAAACCCATCGAAGGGCAGGAAATGACCGACTTCATCGCCGCGTTCGACGCGATCGAGGTCGACGTCTCCGACGAGGGCTTCCCCGACAACGACTTTGAATATGCGATCCGCGTCACCGTCGACGGCAAGGAAGGCTATTGCGAATACCGCATAGGCGCACAGGTCATCGCGGGTGACGGCTTCACAGGCATAAAACACGCGTATTGCTACCTCTCGGACGAGCAAATGACCAAACTGACAGCAATGATAACGGAATTGTTTTATTGACCGCGCAAGCGGGCAGGTGAGCAAGGTTTTGAGCGGACCTTTTGCGCGCATACGTCGTCTTGCCCCTCGCTAAGACCGCAGAGGGTATTGAGCTTCGGGGACGCGACTCGTCTGCGCGCAAAATTCCTCGCTCAAAACTGCTACGCACCGACAAATAAACGACAGCAAAAACCTGCTGTCGTTTTTTGTCGGCTTGCTCACCTGCCCGTTGCGCGGTCTATTTTTGGGCTTGGTTCTATGACAGGCAGGAAAGGAGCATTGCAACTGCGAGCACCGACAAACAACGACGGCAAAACCGCATGATTAAAGTTAGAAAAGAACCGATTGGATAAACAGAACCACGGAGTATTGGGCGAGCGACTTGCGATGATTTTGCGGTGAAGAGGTTGTCCGCTGTACCTCAATGGTACGCGGACGTTCTCTGAAACGCAAAAGCGCGCAAACGAGCTTTATCAAACGGCGAAGAATGGTGCAGATTGGCGGCGAACAAGCGCGAGAGGCGCGGCCCAACCGGACGTCTGTCCGTGACCGCGCCCGAGACGCGCAGATGAGACGCCAAGATGTGCCGTTATTCGCCGTTTGACGCCCAAGACGTGAATGAATGCCGCACCCCAAAGGTGGTGCGGAACAGAAAAGGACCGCGAGCGGTGAGCGAGCGCTTGTCGTGTCGGAGGGGGAGTATTGAGGGGGAACCATTTTGCCGCTTGTATGAAAAAGGCGCGCCATTCGGCGAGCCTTTGATTCAAGCGAAAAGCAAAATGGTGCCCCCTCAAAATTGCTCGATCACCAACTTGTCATGCCCCAGCGACTCGACAAAGTCGTCCGGCTTGAATTTGACGTTCTTGAAATCGAGAAATCGGCGATAGTGCAACGGCAGCAATATCGGCGTCGAACAATCCAGCGTCTTGCAGATGTCGTCCACCCATTTGACGAAGTTGTCAAAGCTCGCCGGCGACCTGTCTTCGTAGACAGTGTCGGCGTAAATCTTGTCGCCGTCCATCACTTTTGCCCAAATTTTCATACGAGTATTGTACTTAATCGTGCAAAAATTGTCAACAAAAACGGCGGCGTAAACACGGTCAAAGCATTGACAAACACCTATTTATTTTATAAAATATAATACATCCATAACCCTATACGGAGGAAAAATATGGGCAACAAGGTGATCTCGGAGGCAGTCATCAAACGTCTGCCGCGATACTACCGCTATCTCGAACACCTCGAACAAGAGGGCGTGAGCAAGGTCTCGTCGGGGACGCTCGCGTCTTTGCTCGGCGTCACCGCGTCGCAGGTGCGGCAGGACTTCTGTAACTTCGGCGGCTTCGGTCAGCACGGCTACGGCTACGACGTCGGCTATCTCAAACGCAAACTCGCCGAGATCCTCGGTCTCGACAGGCAATACGACATGATCATCGTCGGCGCCGGCAACATCGGCAGAGCGCTCGCAGGATATAAGAACTTCGCCGCGGAGGGCTTCAAGGTCAGGGCGCTGTTCGACATCGAGGTCAAAGACCCCTTCGTCGGTGACGTCCCCGTCTACAAGATCGACAAGCTCGCCGAGTACGTCAAGGAGCACGGCTGCGACATCGCCGTCATCGCCACCCAAAAGAACGTCGCGTCCGACGTCGCGAGCCAATTGGTCGCGCTGGGCGTCAAGAGCCTTTGGAACTTCGCCCCCATCGACCTCGAGGTCCCCAAAGACGTCGCCGTCGAAAACATCGCGATGAGCGAAAGCCTCTATGTGCTCAGCTATCGCATGAAAAATCAAGAAAAATAAGCAAAAGCTACCGACCGCAAGGTCATCGGAGGATATATGGCTAAGGATTTCGTTTTGACCCAAGAGGGCTACGACAAACTCAAAGAGCAACTCGACTATCTCAAAAACGTCAGAAGAAAAGAGGCGTCCGAAAGGATCAAGTACGCCCGTGAACTCGGCGACCTGTCCGAGAACGCCGAATACGATTCCGCAAAGGAAGAGCAGGGCATCATCGAGGCGGATATCAAACGCATCGAGGACGAGCTCGAGCGCGCCGTCATCATCGAGGACGCCAAGACGTCCAACAAGGTCACCCTCGGCTGCACCGTCAAGATCAAGGACGAGTTCGGCGAAGAGACCTTCCAGATCGTCGGCAACGCCGAAGCGAACATCATGCAAAACAAGATCAGCAACACCAGCCCCCTCGCCGAGGCGATTCTCGGCAAGAAAAAGGGCGAAAAAGCCATCGTCTCGGCAGAGGAGCCGTACGAGGTCACCATCGTCGACATCAGCAAGTAATGGAAGAACAACAAAACTTAGGAGAACTCATCAAGATCAGGCGCGAAAAACTCGCCAAACTCGTCGAAGAGGGCCGCAACCCCTTCGAGATCGTCCGCTATGACAAGGACGCCTACGCCCAAGTCATCAAGGACAAGTACGCCGACTACGAAGACAAGACGGTCTCGCTCGCCGGCAGAATGATCTCCAAACGAGTGATGGGCAAGGCAAGTTTCGCGCACCTGCTCGACTGTACCGGCACCATCCAGCTGTACGTCAGCCGCGACGACCTCGGCGAAGAGGCATACGCCGCGTTCAAAAAGACGGACATCGGCGACATCATCGGCGTAAAGGGCAAAGTCTTTACGACCAAGATGGGCGAGATCTCCGTCCATTGCACGTCGGTCGAATTGCTGTCCAAGTCGCTGCTGCCGCTGCCCGAGAAGTTCCACGGACTCAAGGACGCTGACCTGCGCTACCGTCAACGCTACGTCGACCTCATCTCCAACCCCGAGGTCAAGCAGGTGTTCGTCGCGCGCAGCCGCATCATCACCGCGATCAGGTCCTATCTCGACGGACAGGGCTTCGTCGAGGTCGAGACCCCGATCCTCAATACGATCGCCGGAGGTGCGTCCGCCCGCCCGTTCATCACCCACCACAACACCCTCGACATCGATATGTATATGCGTATCGCGCCCGAACTCTATCTCAAGCGGCTCATCGTCGGCGGCTTCGAGAAGGTCTATGAGCTGGGCAGAATGTTCCGCAACGAGGGCATGGACACCAAACACAACCCCGAGTTCACGATGATCGAGATGTACCAGGCGTACACCGACTATCACGGCATGATGGACCTCGTCGAACACATCTTCGAACACGTCGCGATGACCGTCAAGGGCACGACAAAGATCACCTACCAAGGGCAGGAGATCGACCTCACGCCGCCGTGGCGCAGACTGTCGATGATCGACGCGGTCAAAGAGTATCTCGGCATCGACTTCGACAGCGAGGATATGCCCGCGCTCAAAGCCGCCGCAAAGGCGAAGGGCGTCGAGTTCGACGACGACGTCTCGTGGGGCAAATTGCTGTATGAGTGCTTCGATCAAAAGATAGAGGAACAACTCGTCCAGCCGACGTTCGTCTATGATTATCCGGTCGAGGTGTCGCCGCTCGCCAAGCGCAAGCCGTCCGACAAGAGATTGACCGAACGCTTCGAGTTCTTCATCACCGCGCGCGAGATGGGCAACGCCTTCTCCGAGCTCAACGACCCTCTCGATCAGAAAGAGCGCTTCCTCGCGCAGGTCAAACAGCGCGAAAAGGGCGACGAAGAGGCGCAGATGATGGACGAAGATTATATCAACGCGTTGATGTACGGTCTGCCCCCGACAGGCGGCCTCGGCATCGGCGTCGACCGTCTGGTCATGCTCATGACCGACCAGGCAAGCATCAGGGACGTGCTTCTGTTCCCGACAATGAAGCCGATAGGCAAATAAAAGGAGAGCAGTCGCAAGACTGCTTTTTTATGCAAAGATACGACGCACCTCTTTACAACGCGATTGACAATGCCGCCGCAAAGGCGGTCGCGCGCTTCTGTATGCCCGGGCATTCGGGCAACGGAGCGGGCGTGCTGTCTTGCGCAAGGTGGGACTTGACCGAGATCGACGGGCTGGACAACATGCTGTCGCCCGAGGGCGTGATCGCCGACGCGCAAAGGCTCGCCGCTAAGTCGTACCGCGCAAAACACGCGCTGTTCTTCACCGCAGGCGCGACGAGCGCAATGCATACCGCGCTCGCGATCGCGAGGGACAAGGGCAATGTGTGGGCGATCGGCAGGCTGCACAAGAGCTTTTACGGCGGATGCGCGCTGCTCGGCATTGAGCCCGTCTGCTTTGACGGCATCGAGGCGTTCGCCGCGTCCGACGCGCGCGGAGGCACTGCGTTCTTCAACCATGTCGATTACTTCGGATGCGTCGCCGACGACGCACCGCTCGCGAAGTTTTGCAAGGAAAGGGGCGTGACTCTCGTCGCCGATTCGGCGCACGGCGCGCATTTCCCCTTTTGTAAAAAATTGCCCCGCCTGCCTCTTGCGGACGTCGCGATCTACGGCATGCACAAGACGCTGCCCGTCATGGGCGGCGGCGCGTTGATGACCGTCTCGGACGATCGCTTGGCGGACGAAGCCGCCTACGCGCGCTCGCTCGTGCACACCACGTCGCCTTCCTATCTCACGATGGCGACGATGGACCTCGCCAGGGCGGTCTTTGAGAGGGACGGCGAAGAGATCTTTGCCGACATCCTCGCCGCAAGACGCAAGTTCGAGGCAGAAAACACGAGCGGATACAAGGTCGTCCCGTCCGATGATTTTTCCCGACTGGTGTTGATGGGCGGCGGTTACGACGCGACGGAGCTCACCTCGTTTTTGACCCAAAAGGGCATCTATCCCGAGGCGGCGATCGCGGACAGAGCGGTGTTCATTCTGACGCGCGACAACGCGCCCAAACTGCCGTTGCTTGCGCAGGCGTTGAAGGAGTTCAAGCCGACTAGGCGGCTTGCAGAGACTCCCGCCCCGGCAAAGAGAGAAAGGAAAGATGCGCGCGGCGCGGTCGAGTTTGTCGCTCTGCCCGAGGCGTGCGGAAGGGTCGCGGCGGCGGAGGTGGGGCTCTATCCGCCCGGCGTGCCGTTCATTCAAAGAGGAGAGACGTTCACCGCCGAGGACGTGCGATATCTGTCCGAAAACGCACATTTGATTTTCGGACTTGTAAACGGACGCGTCGTTGTGGTAAAATAGGATCATGAAAGGTAAGTTTGTCACATTTGAGGGCTGTGAGGGCGTGGGCAAGTCCACGCAGGTCGAGATGCTCAAAGAGTATCTGACCGCAAGGGGAGGGAACTTCCTCTTTTTGCGCGAGCCGGGCGGCAACGCCGTCTCCGAGAAGATACGCGAGCTCATCCTCACCAAGGACTACGGCGAGATCTGCGGCCGCTGCGAGGCGCTGCTGTATTGCGCCGCGCGCGCACAACTCATCGACACCGTGATCAGACCCGCGCTCGAACAGGGCAAGCTGGTCGTCTGCGACCGCTTCACCGACTCCACATTCGCCTATCAGGGCGTCGCGAGAGGGCTGGGAGCGGAATATATCGCGCGGCTCAACGAGCTGACCTGCGGCGAGGTCACGCCCGACGTGACCGTCTTCCTCGATATGTCGCCCGAAGAGGCGTTCGCGCGCAAGGGCGGCGCCGACGCGTCGGACAGGTTGGAGAGCGCCGGCATAGAGTTCCACCGCAAAGTCTACGAGGGCTACCGCGAGGCGGCAAGGCTCTATCCGGACAGGATCGTCTCTGTCGACGCACGTCCGTCCGCCGACAAGGTGTTTGCGGCGGTGCTCGCCGCCTTGGAAAGGGCGGGGGTGAAGCTGTGAGCGCGCTCGAAGAGATACTTGCCGAGTCGCTGCCGTGCCGTACCGTCCGCGAGGACAAGCTGCGCGGCAGGCTCAACCATTGCTATCTCGTGCTGACCGAGGACGACGCGGTCAGGTCCAAGCTGTGCAGGATGATCGCAAAGATCGCGCTGTGCCCGAACGGCGGGTGCGGCAAGTGCGACGTCTGCGAAAAGATCGACGACGGCGCTTACACCGCGCTCAACATCGCCGACAAGGACAAGATGAGCGTCGAAGACGTCAAATTGCTGATCGAGGACACGTTCTTCACCGGCTTTGACGGAGACCTCAAAGCGTATGTCGTCACCAATATGCAGGGGATGAACGAGAGGGCGCAGAACAAGTTTTTGAAGACGCTCGAAGAGCCGTCCGACGGCGTGGTGTTCGTCCTCGGCGCGCAGTCGCCGCGCTCGGTGCTGGCGACGATATACTCGCGGTGCAAAAAGCTCAACTTTGAGGGCTTCACCGTCGATCAGCTCAAAGAGACGCTCGAAGAGGAGACCCCGTGGGGCGTCGCACGCGATGGGCTCGACCGCGAAGAGGTGATCGAAAGGGCTGCGGCGTGCGCGTTCGGCAGCTATACCCGCGCAAAAAAGCTCGCGTCCGACGCGGAGTTCGCGCGGCTGTTCGCGCTCGTTGCCGACATCTTGCTCAAGATGACGGACAGCAAAAAATTGGACGAGCAGCTCGCCCGGCTCGCGCCGTACAAAAACGACCTGTCCGCGGTGCTTGACATGACTGAGACCGTGCTGGGACTGCTGCTCTCGGGAGAGGGCGGAGAGTTCGGCGCGATCGAGGGACTTAAATCGACATTCGATACGGCTTCGGTCGTAAATTCGCTGGGGCTGGTCGCCTCGGCAAAGAGGAAGGTCGAGAGCAACTGCAATGCGCAGTCGGTGCTCGACGCCCTCTTTTTGGGAATTTTGGAGGTGAAATATCTATGCCGGAGATAGTGGGCATCAAGTTTGCCGGGAACGGTAAATCGTACTATTTTGACCCCAAGGGTCAGCAATTCGAACAGGGCGACGGCGCGATCGTAGAGACGGTCAGAGGGCTGGAATACGGCACCGTCGCGATCGCCAACGCCGAGGTAGAGGACAGCGAGATCAAGGGGACGCTCAAACCCGTCGTCCGCAAGGCGACCGACAAGGACAGGGCTCGCGCCGAAGAGAACGTCGAACTCGCGCAAAAGGCGCTCGACATCTGCGCGGCGAAGATCGCCAAGCACGGGCTCAAAATGAAGCTGGTCGGCGCGGAATACACGTTCGACCGCAACAAGGTCATCTTTTCGTTCACCGCAGACGGCAGGGTAGACTTCCGCGAACTCGTCAAGGATGTCGCGTCCGTGATGCATACGCGCATAGAGCTGAGACAGATCTATGAGCGCGACGACATCCGCATGCGCGGCGCGATGGGCATGTGCGGCAGACCGTGCTGCTGCATACAGTTCCTCGACGACTTCGAAAAGGTCACCGTCAAGATGGCGAAGAATCAAAATCTCTCGCTCAATCCTACAAAGGTCAGCGGCATGTGCGGCAAGCTGATGTGCTGTCTCAAATACGAGAACGAATACTACGCCGAGACGCTCAAGCTCATGCCCAAGCACGGCGCGCGCGTCAAGACCGCCGACGGCGTCGGCAGAGTGGACGACATCGACGTGCTCAGACGCCGCATCCGCGTCGCGATCGAGAACGAGGACGGCGTGACAAAGGCATATTACGGCATCGGAGACTTCGAGGTGCTTGCCCAAGGAGGCAAACAGCACAGCCGCGCCGAGGAGAGAGAAGAGGACGACTCCGCCCCCGATGACGCCGACACCGTGGAGTGATCGACAAAATTAGCCTGGGCAAAAGTATTTACAACGGCGAAAGCTTGTGGTATAATCAAAGTACAAATAAAAAAAGCGAGGTGCACTATGGCATACGTTATCGGTGACGGCTGCATCAAGTGCGGATCCTGCGCGGCGAACTGCCCGGTCAGCGCTATCAGCGAGGGCGACGACAAGTTCGTGATCGACGCGGATACCTGCATTTCGTGCGGCACCTGTGCGGCGGGTTGCCCGGTCGAGGCGATCAGCGAAGAGTAATTCTTCCGCCCACAAACAAAAGACGCGATGAGCGTCTTTTCCCGGGAGAACGGTTAGCGATGACTAACCGTATTTTTATGCCGGTTTGAAGAAAGAAGGGAAGAGCGCCGCCTCGGCAAGCGGAATGATGCGGCAATAGACACGCGCCTGTTTGGGAGTGGTTTTTGACGGCAAGCGCAGGTCTTTGTCATCGATCAAAAAGGCGTCCTCAAAAGGTGAGGACGCCGAAAATATTTTTATCGATCACAAACACGGGCACGAAAAATCAGCTTTTCACTCTGACCGAGATCTCGCCCGACGAAAGCCTGCGTTCCCGTCCGTCGTCCGTCATGACGATCAGCGCGCCGTCGTCGGCGACGTCAGTCGCGACACCGCTTTCGGGGACTTTGTCAAAGACGTAGTCGACGCGCCTGCCGATGACGAAACAGCGGCGGCGGTATTCGGGCATGAACGCGCCGGGGTCGAGGTGCGTTGCGTGCGCTGAAAGCGACGACACTATGTCCGCGATCAGGCGGCTGCGCACCGGCGGAGCGTCTTTGGGGAAGAGCACTCCGGCGACGCCGCGCAGCTCTTCGGGAAAGGCGGAGAGGTCGGACGAGTAGTCTATCCCTATCCCGACGACGACGCTGCGAAGCTGCGATGAAAAGAAGTCGGCGGTCGCCTGTGCGGAGATTCCGCACACCTTTTTGCCGTCGACGAAGAGGTCGTTGACCCATTTGATCGCGGGGGAGACGCCGAGCAGCCTCTCGAACGCCTGCGCAACGGAGACCGCCGCGGCGTGAGTGATCAGGGGCGCGGCGGACAGCGGTGCGTCGACGCGCAGCACGACGCTGAAATATATCCCGCCCAAAGGGGAGAAAAATGACTTGCCGACCCTGCCTTGTCCGGCGTTTTGCGACAGTGCGACGACGACGGAGCCGTTCGGCGCGCCGTCCGCGGCGAGCGCGGCGGCGTCTATGTTGGTCGAAGCGGTCGCGTCCTTGACGACGATCGTCGCGTCTGCAAGGCGGGGCGGCAAAAACGCGCGGATCGCCGCCTCGGAGATCATGTCGCAATCGGGGGAGAGCGCGTAGCCCTCGCCGCGCAGCGAGTCTATCGCATAGCCGTCGTCGATCAACGCCTTGACCGCCTTCCAGACGGCGGCGCGCGATACGCCCGCCTCGGCGGCGAGTTTTTCGCCCGAGACGCGCATCCCGCGGCGTCTTTCGAGGACGCTCAACACCAGAGAACGCGTGTCCATTCTCAGCGCAGATTGAAGCCGCTCTTGATGTGGGTCGCGAGCAGGTTGAGGAGTACGTCGCGCTTGGCGGGGTTGCCGACGTCCTGCAAGTTGTCGCAGATGGTCTCGACAAGTCCGCTGATCAAAAAACAGACGGAGTATTCGAACATCGTCCTGTCGCGGTAGCGATAGGAGTTTTCGTGCAGTATCTTGTTCTCGAGCATCCCCTTGAGCCTGCGGCGGAAGTCGGAATGGAAGTTGTTCTGCAACAGACTGATGTAGAGGTCGAGATGTTCGGACACAAAGTCGAACACCTGCCTGAGGAAAGGCTCGGGATTGACGAGTATCGTCGCGTAGTCGAACTTGTCCAGCACGTTGGTGATGCTGGCGATGATGTTGTTGTGGACTTGGTCGATGACGTCGGTCGCGTCGTAATAGTGCAGATAAAAGGTGGAGCGGCTGACGTCCGCCTTGGCGCAGATCTCGCCCACGGTCAACTTGTTGATCGGCACGGTGTCGAGCAATTTCACGGTCGCGCTGATGATCGCGCGCTGAGTCTTTTTGATCCTTCTGTCTTCTGCCATATCGGTCACCTCGTTCGATTTTGTACACTTGAACGTGTTCTGTCGTATATTGTACAAAATTCCCCAAACTTTGTAAAGAGTATTTAATGAAAATCTCATACGAATCGTCTATAATGATAGTTGAAAATATCCATAAACGAAGGCGCTTCGGCGCCGAGGAGGTAAAATGAAACCGTACATAGTCACAGACAGCACCGCCGATTTTCCGAAAGATTTTCAGTTCGATGACTTTGCAATCATGCAGATGAGATATATGCTCGACGACGAGGAGTTCGACGGCGTCGAGAAAAAGCTGACCGCAAAGCAGTTTTACGAGAGGATGAAGGCGGGTGCCAAGTCCAACACCTCGATGCTCGACGAGGTGACACTGAGAGGGACGATCGAGCCGCTGCTCAAAGAGGGCAGAGATGTCCTTTACATCGTCTTTTCGTCCGGGCTCTCGGGCACGTTCGACAACGCGACGCGCGTCGCCGCGGATCTGCGCAGAGAATATCCCGGCGCAAAACTCGCGCTGGTCGACAGCCTCAACGCGAGCATAGGCGAAGGGCTTCTCGTCTGGTACGCGCTCAAAAAGAGGGACGAAGGCGCGTCGTTCGAACAATTGGTCGAGTATGTCGACAGCATGGTCGATCACGTCTGCTCCTACTTCACCGTCGACGATCTGCACCATTTGGCGCGTCTCGGCAGAGTGACCAAGACCGCCGCGTTCATCGGCACTCTCGCCAACATCAAGCCGGTGCTCTTTGTCAACCATGCGGGCAAACTGATCCCGATCGGCAAGGTCATATCGCGCAAGAAGTCGCTCAAAGCCCTCGTCGATAAGATGGGGGAGAAGATGCTTCCGGCGCAAAAGCAGGAGGTGGTCTTCATCGGGCACGGTCTGTGCGAAGAGGACGCGCGATTTGTCAAAGACCTCGTCTGCGAGCGCTTCGGCATCGCGCCCGAAAAGGTGGTGATCGACGACATCGGTCCCGTCATCGGCGCGCATACGTCGGCGGGCGTCGTCGCGCTGTTCTTCCTCGGCTCGGACAAGAGGGAGAAGAACGACACTTCCGAGTGAGCTTGGGCATTTGAGACAAGCGTCGCGGCGGGCATGTCCCGTCCGACAAAGAGAAAACGGGCGCCCCGAAAGGAGCGCCCTTTGTGTAAAATCGCGACATGTATGCGGTTATTCCTCTTTTTCGTCCTCTTCTGTACGCTGCGAGGAAGTCGAGGACGCGCCCTCTGCGGCAAGCGCCTTGCCGGTGTGTTTGAGATATGCCTTCGCCGCGAGCGTGAGCGGAACGCCCAAGGCATAGACGACCAGCGACTGCGACGCGAGCAGGAAGGCGACGTTGAGCCAATAGCCGAACTCCTGCTGACCGTACGCGACCAGCCATATCCCCGGCAATATCAACGCGTTGAGCAGGACGGGGAACAGCCCTCCGACGAACAGCGACAATTTGAAGTTGCGGACGAACTTGCCGACAAGCCAAGTGCAGACCGCCGCGACAAGCGTGACGACCGCGCCCAAAAAGATGTCGAGTATCGCGCCGCCCGCGACCCAATTGGCGAGCATACAGCCGATGAACAGCGCCGGTATCGCCTCCGGGAAAAGGAGGGGAAGCATCGTGAGCGCTTCGGATGGGCGGAATTGGATCTCGGAAATCGTGACGGTGACGAAAGGGAGCGTCAAAACTACATAGAGAGCGGCGAAAATGCCCGCTCTGCACAACCTGACGATGTGCTGCTTTTTCATAAAATACCTCGGTTTTTTTATTCGGAAGTGTTCTCCGAAAACCTTCCGTATCACCGAATATACCACATTTTTTCGCGTATGGCAACCGTTTGAGCGGGGTTGATCGACAGAAGAGCCGCTCCGCGCCGCCGCAGTCGGAAAGGGGCGTGGGGCGCCGCATGTAAATTGTTTGTAAAAAGAGCGCGCGTCCGCGTTTGCGGTATGGACAGCGGCTTGCGCATATGTTATACTTGAATCGTATCGGAGAAGAAGAATATGAATGCCGACAGTATCAAGACCATCCAAAAAGTGCTGCTTGCCGTCAACATTTTCTATATGGGCAGGGCGTGCAAGGCTTGCTGTAAGTACGACGCCGAGACGGCGGCGGTATTTGCGCAGATCCGCGACGGTTTCGTCGCGAGGATAGGCACCGCTCCCGGCGGCGCCGAGATCTTCGTGCGCAGCAACGACGGCGAGTTCGAGGTTTGCTCGCCCGGCAGAGCGCCGCGTCCCGACCTCGACATCAGGTTCAAGAACAGCGACGTTGCGCGCAAGTTCTTTTCGGGACAAAAATCGCTTGCGGCGTGCTTTTCGCAAGGGTTGACGATGACGGGCGGCGATACGTCGCAGTTGATGACGCTGTCGCGCTTTTTCGACCTCGTAGCCAACTACATCATGACCAAAAACTTTCTCAGGCGCAACGGCAGACCGCTGCTCAAACGCAATGCAAACGTGCACAAGCTCCGCTTTGTCACGCTGTTCGGGAGGCTGTGATGAAAAAGAGACAGGATAACACCTATTACGAGATCCCGGCGTCGCCGCGCATCATCTGCGGCGAGACCGCGCTCGAGGTCTTGGGCGAAGAGATGCGCTCGCACGGCGCGACCAACGTGCTTCTCATCACCGACGCCGTCTCAGACAAGAGCGAACTCGCAGACAGACTGAGGATCGCTCTGACTGCCACCGGACTGAGACCGGGCGCGAATTATGTCGCAAAGCGCGACGTCGCGTCCTATTCCGCGGTCTACGAGTTGCGCGAGCTGTACCGCATCAACGTCTGCGACGGCATCATTGCCTGCGGAGGCGAGGCGACGATCGGCACCGCAAAGGCGCTGAGGATGCTGCTCTCTTCGCAGGAAGCGGACCTCGACTCCATCGCCGGCGTCGACATCGCCAAAAAGAAGATGACGATCCCGTTTGCCGCCGTTCCGTCCGGCATCGACACCTCGTCCGGCGTCACGATGAACGCCTACCTCAAAAAGGAAAACGGCGAGGGCAGAGAGTTCCGCGCGGTCTCGGGCTGCGCAGATATCTGCGCCGTCGACATCGAGACGGGCGAAGACGTCAACGCCGTCTCCACGATCAAGGGCGCGGCGTTGGTGCTGTCCGACAGCATCGAGGCGTTCGTCTCGGTCAACGCGCGCAAGCTGACAAAATGTATGGATCTTTTCGCGATCAGGGCGATCCGCGACAGCCTCGACCGCGCGCTCAACGCGCCGTCGGACAGGGCGGCGTATTGGCAGCTGAGACAGGCGGGCATCCTGTCGGGGCTCGCCTGCAACGTCGCGGGCGCGGGGCTTGCCCGAGCTTTGGAGAACGCGCTTGCCGTCGTCTGCGGAGGCAGCCGCGAGGACTATGTCGGCATAGTGTTGCCCGCAGTGCTCGCATTCAATATAGACGCGTGCGCGGCGGACTATGCTCAGGCGCTGTACTATTTGATCGGCGACGACAGCTATGCGATGACAGCGGCGGAAGAGCGCGCGCGCAAGCTGGTCGATGTGGTCAAAGAACTGTTTGAACGCCTCGCCAAAGAGGCGGGACTGCCGCTCAAATTGAGCGAGATCGTCGACGACGAAACCAAGCTCGAAGCGGTCGCGAACGTCGCTCTCGGCGACTATGCGCTGATGACCGATCCCGCTGCGGTCACAGCCAAAGACGTCGCGGACATATTGAGGAGTATATGGTGATCATGAACACGGGTACGGAAAAATCATCTCAGTTGTTTTCGTTTTTGGCGCCGACAAAACTGCTCGGCGGCAGCAATGCGCTCGCCAATCTCTGCTTTGAATTGAAGGAGAAAAACGTCTCGCGTCCTCTCGTCATCATGGACGAGTATGCGCAGAGGCTGGGGTACTTCCGCGAGGTCAAGAGGGCGATGCAGGAGGACGACATCCGCATCATCGGCTTCTGTTCGGGCGTGACCGGAGTGCCCGCCGACTGCGACGCGGCGGTCAAAAAGTTCAAGCAGCTGGACTGCGACTGCATTCTCGGTCTCGGCGGTCCCGAGGTCGTCAACGTTGCCAAGGCGGTCAAGCTGATGATCGGGCAAAACGCCAACGCGTTCGACATGTTCAGATATGCGCCCGTGGTCAAGCGCGTCAGGTACGGCGGAGCGGACGTCCCGTTGTTCCTGCTGCCGTGCGGCATCCCCAGCGGCATAGAGGCGACGACGCGCGTGCGCATCGTCGATCCCGAGACCAATCTCTTTTACAACTTCGACTCGCGGCGCTGCTGCGCGGCGGCGGTCATCCTCGACAAGAGACTGACCGACATCATGCCGGCAAAGGCGCTCGGCGCGGCGGGACTGAACGCTCTTGCCATGGGCATACTCGGCTTTGTCGACAACGCCCAAAACTCGATCGCGCAGTCGTACGCGACGTCCGCGATCCATGCGGTCATGAACACGCTCGTCCCCGCAATGAGACACAACGCCGACGCCGAGTACAGGATGGACATCTATTCGGCGATCATCGAGGCGGGCGTCGCCTACTACAACGCAAGGGGCAGCATCTTCCGCGACATCGTCACCGAGGTCACGATGCGCACCGGCGCAGACCTCATGCTCGTGACCGAGATCTTGTTCCCCCATTTCTACCGCACGAGGATGAACGAGGAGCGCATCTTCAAGGGCGTGCTTATGCCCATTGCCGGCGAGGACGTCTATGCGTCGACCAACTTCAACGCGAGGGACAAGGTCGCGCTCGAACACATCGTCACCTTCTGGGACAAGGTCACCGAACTTGCCGAACTGCCGACCAAGCTGTCGCAGATAGGCGCGGTGCAGTCCGACTTTGCCGCGATCGCCGAGGCGGTCATCGCCAGATATCGCGGCGATGATGCGGACGTCAGCAACTTCACCTATATCACCGAACTTTTGGAGAAGGCGTTTTGAACGTCGTAAATTACGCGAAACTCGGCGACGCCGAAATTGCAAAGCTCAAACAGACGGGAGTCAAGCCCCGTCTGCTTTTGCACAGTTGCTGCGCGCCGTGCAGCACCCATTGCATAGAGGTGCTCGCGGACGCGTTTGAGCTGACGGTGTTTTACTTCAACCCCAACATCTTCCCCAAAGATGAGTATCTCAAACGCGCAGACGAAGAGAGGCGATATCTTGCCGAGGCGCATCCCGAGATAGGCTGCGTCGTCGCGGACTATGACCACGACGTGTTTTTGAGCGCCGCAAAGGGGCTCGAGAGCGCGCCCGAGGGCGGCGTGAGGTGCGGCAAGTGCTTTGAGCTGCGCCTCGGTGCGGCGGCGGAGCATGCAAAGGCTAACGGCTTTGAATATTTTGCGTCTACGCTCACCGTCAGTCCGCACAAAAATTGCGCGCTCATCAACGAGATAGGGCAAAAGGCAGGCGAAAAGACGGGCGTGAAATGGCTGCCGTACGACTTCAAGAAGAGGGACGGCTATGCCGATTCAGTTCGCCTCTCCGCGCGCTACGGGCTGTATCGCCAAAATTATTGCGGCTGCGAATTTTCCTCCCGCACGCCGCCAAACGGGGAATAGGCGCTTGCGTTTCGGCGCGTGAGAAGCGCGTCGCATGGCAAAACCGAAGATATAGTGCTCGGCGCGCGTCTTGCGCGCTTTTTCATATACCGAAAAAATACTTGTCAAACGCGCGCGGTTGATTTATAATAGTAAAAAACGAGCATAACAGTCTTCGGAGGATCCAATGCAAGAAGATATGCATGAAAACAACGGGATGACCGTCAAACAATTTGTCGACATCCTCAAAAAGAGCTGGGTTACCATCGTCATCTGCGTGCTCATCGTTGCGGTGGTGTTCGGGTCGTTCTTGGCGATCGTCAAGGTCGTCGCGACCGATACCTACTATCAGGGCACGCTCTATTTCGCCGACACCAGCAACAACGAGTCGAGGGCGGCGGACATCTCCAACCTCACTTCCGCCGACAACATCAGCAAGGCGCTCGGCGACTTGGGTTACACCGAAGAAGAGGTCGCGGCGCTCACAGGCGACGTGCGTCACGCGCTCAGCGTCGCACCCGTCGTACCGGCGGACGCGCAGGGCGGCGATACGGTCTATGTGCCGTCCACCTATGTGCTCACGATGCAGCCGATCGGCGACCTCGGCGACACCGAAAACCAGGCGATCCTCAATGCGGTGATGAACAGGTTCGTCTCCACCTACTCCAAGTCGGGGACGGATGTCGCGGCGTCCATCGTCATGACCACGGGCAATTACGCCTCTTACGACTATCTGCATGCGATCGGCGAGCTGATCGACGTCACGACCGTCAACCTCGGTTCGGTCACCGACGTTGTCAACAAGACCGTGTCGAGCGCGGATCAGGGGCAGCACGGGCTGTTCGCCGCGGTGCAGAGCAGGATGATCGGCGAGCTGGCGCGTCTTCAAGTGCTCCAAAACACCGTTGCGGTCAACGGCGTTTACAGAGAGGGTGCGGCTTTGAGCAACGAGGCGTATTTGGAACTTGAATCCTCCGAGATCGCGGCAAAGGTCACGTCGTTGGATTCTACGATCGCAAGCTACGAAGAGATGATCAAGTCCGTCGCTTCCCAGGGCGGTCAGGCGACCGCGGGCAACGGCTCGGTGATCATCGACAACAGCGCGCTGTTCAACTATCTCAACAATACCTATACCAAGGCGCTCAACGAGTTGCAGACCGCGACCGAAAATCAGAGGGTGATCGACAACATGAAGACGACCTACGACACCGCGAAGACGGCGTTTGACGCAATGACCGCGGAGCAGAAGACAGCGATGCGCGCCGACGTCGATAAGGAACTCAACGCTTATGTCGAGGCGCTCAACGCACTGTTTGCCGAGGTGTCCGAGCTGTTCAACGACTACAACGACTACACCGGTTCGACGGCAAATTCCATCTATGTGATCGCGCCGGCTTCCACGCTGAACACCAGCTCGCTCAGCAACACCGTGCTGTTGCTCGCGCTGCTCATCGTCCTCGTGCTCACAGTCTTCTTCGCGTTCATGCACGGCAGAAAGAAGTACATGCAGGCGCTCGAGAAGGTGCAGGCAGAGGCTGAGAGGGACGACAGACCCGCGCAAGCCGAAGTCAAACCGAAAGAAGAAGAGAAGGAGTAAAACTTCGAAACAAAACGGGACCGCTTCGGCGGTCCTTTTTTCGTCGCGAAAGGCGCGCAAAGAGAGGTCTGAGGTCATTGCTCGGCGGACGTTTTCGGCGCAGGTTTGAGCGGTTCGAGACGCGCCGCCGCGCGGTTTTAAGTTTGCATTAACGGCAATTTTACATTTTCTTTGCCGTTCGATTGTTGACTATTATCGATAAATATAATAATATTAATATATACTACTTCAAGAGCGCGTACCGTGTACGCGCGAACGTATCTCTGCGGAGGCAAAATGTCAAAGAAGACAGGTACAATAATCAAATTCGTCGCGCTCGGCGTTGCGGTGGTGCTGCTCATAGTGCTGCTGTGGCTGATGCTCGACAAGGGGAAGGAGCCCGAACAGATCGCCTATTCCGGCGACGAGGTCAACAGCCTTACCTCTTTGATCGAGAACGGCGACGCGCGCGCGGTCTTCATCGTCAACGGCTCGGAGGCATACGTCCTCGTCAACGGCTCGGAGACGAGTTACGAGAGTTTCAAAGCCGATCCCACCTCGAACGCCGACTATGTCGCGGAACTGCCGGGGTATTCGGTGTTCTTCGACTACGTCCACTCGCTCGAAGGAAAAGAGGGCTTCGTCATGCCCGAGATCACGACCCACTATTACAGCGGGGTCAGCTGGACGTCGTTCATCTTCCCGGCGATCATGCTGATCATCATGTGCGTCGTGCTCTACATCATCTTCCGTCAGAGCGCGGGCGCCAACAAGCAGGCGATGAATTTCGGCAAGACAAAGGCGAGAGTGAGCATGAACGTGCCCGTCCGTTTCAGCGACGTCGCGGGCGCGGAAGAGGAAAAGGAAGAGCTCAAAGAGATCGTCGACTTCCTCAAAAACCCGCAGAAATTCAGCGCGGTCGGCGCGCGTATCCCCAAGGGCGTGCTCCTTGTCGGTCCTCCCGGTACCGGTAAGACGCTGTTCGCAAAGGCGGTCGCCGGCGAGAGCAACGTCCCCTTCTTCTCGATCAGCGGTTCCGATTTCGTCGAGATGTTCGTCGGCACCGGCGCGGCGAGAGTGCGCGACCTGTTCGATCAGGCGAAGCGCAACATGCCCTGCATCGTCTTCATCGACGAGATCGACGCGGTCGGCAGGCAGAGAGGCGCGGGGCTCGGCGGCGGTCACGACGAGAGAGAGCAGACGCTCAACCAGCTGCTCGTGCAGATGGACGGCTTCGAAAAGAATGACGGCATCATCGTCATGGCGGCGACCAACAGGGCGGATATCCTCGACCCGGCGCTGCTCAGACCCGGCCGTTTCGACAGACAGATCTATGTCAATATCCCCGACGTCAAGGGAAGGGAAGAGATCCTCAAAGTGCACAGCCGCAACAAACCGCTCGCGCCCGACGTGTCGTTCAAGATCCTCGCGCGCATGACCAGCGGATTCAGCGGCGCGGATCTCGAAAACCTGCTCAACGAGGCGGCGATCCTCGCCGCGAGGGCGGGACGCAAGGTCATCGTCATGGAGGACATCCTCGAAGGCATCAACAAGGTCATCGCCGGCCCGCAAAAGAAGAGCCGCGTCGTCACCGATTCCGACAAGCGCATCACCGCCTATCACGAGTCCGGTCACGCGATCATCGCGAAGGTGCTCGAAAATTGCGACGAGGTGCAGGAGGTGTCCATCATCCCCAGAGGTCAGGCGGCGGGCTATACGCTCACCCGCCCCGACAGCGACGACAGCCACGTCACCAAGGGCAAGCTGATCGACATGATCACGATGATGCTCGGCGGCAGGGCGGCGGAAGAGATCGTCATCCACGACGTCTCGACGGGTGCGAGCAACGACATCCAGCGCGCCAGCACGATCGCGCGCAAGATGGTCACCGAATGGGGCATGAGCAAGGCGGTCGGCAACATGTATCTCGGCGGCGACAAAGAGGTGTTCCTCGGCAGAGATTACGGCACCACGCACAGTTACAGCGAAGAGCTGGGCGGCGTGATCGACGAGGAGATCAAGTCCATCATCGACAATTGCTACACCCGCGCGCTCGACTTGCTGCGTCAGCATCGCGCAGTGATGGAGAACATGGTCAAGGTGCTGTTCGCCAAGGACACGATCTACACCGACGAAGTCGAGATGCTGTTCGAGGGCAAGAGTGCGGACGAGGTCATCGCCGCGATCGACGAAAGACAGGCAAAGAAGGACAGCTACAAGGCGCCGACGGCGGCTGGTCCGCGTACGGGCGCGAAGGTGGAGATCATCTCCGAGGCGGAACTCGCGAGGATGAAGGAAAGACGTGCCGCCGAAGAGGCGAGAGCGTCCGCTCCGTCCGAGACCGAAGATGCGCCGCAGCCTCAGGCGAGCGAAGAAAAGGGCAAGGACGAAGAGGTCAAGCCCGAGCAAAGCGAGGCGCCGCAGCAAAAGCCCGCGGACGAAAAGCCGGACGAAAAACCGTCGGACGACAAAAAGGAATGACGTCGCAAGACAAGAGACACGCGCTCCGAAAGGGGCGCGTTTTCATGTCTGTTCGACATAGATCTTGATCGTCCCGCGCATGAAGGTGTCGGGCTTGGAGTGCGCGCAAAAGGCGAAGCGGCGCTCTATCCCCGACGCGCTGTCGTCGCAGTTGCCGAAGCAGTTGTAGCGTCTCGACAGGTCGCAGAAATTGGCGTAGACGTTGCGGCCGCAGCAATACGCCATGCATTGCAAAAACGCGTGGTCGCGCGTCTCGTCGAACACCTTTTCGTGCATTGCGACTACAAAGTCGCAGCCGGCGCGCGACATCGCGTGCCACAGCTGAGGACAGCGTATGTCGTCGGACAAAATGAGCCCCATCAGTCCCGAAGAGGTGCGATAGCAGCGCATGCACGAGCCTTTGAGCGTCTTGCCGCACGAGGACATCTGGTCGCTGACCCCGAGCACCTTGCCGCGGTCGATGACGACCGCGCTGTTGAATTCGCCGCCCTCCACGCGTGCCCGCGTCGCGGCGATCATCAGGTTGCCGTGCCGCGCCGAATGGCGCATGAGCCGCCGCATCACCGACGATTCGCCGCGAAGTTCCGCCTCGAGATCGACGCGGCCGATCACGTTGCGGTGAAGACACAGGATATCCGCGCGGTCGCGGTCGTCGCATCCGAGCGCGATCGAAAGGGGCACCGCCGACATACACAACAGCATATCACAGTCTATGAGCGCAAAAGGGAGTTTGTGCGCATTTCGGCTTTGACAAATCGGCGGTTTTGGGCTACAATGAATGTAGACTCGTTTTTCTTACGGAGGACAACAATGGCAAGACTAGGAAAAGGAGCAAAGGTCGTCGAAGAGCGCACGGTCGCGTTCGGGGAGGAATGATATGAGGCTGTCTTACGGGACGGACAGAGTCCGCAAGACGTTGATCGCCGAGGATGGCGCGCCCATTCTCGAAAGTTACGAAAATGCGAGGACGGGGCGCAAATACACGTCGCGCGGCGGCGCGGTCGTGCTGGCGGCGTCAAAGTACGGGAAGAGGCGCGTCTGCCGCTTTTGCGACATGAAGCTCACCGCCCACGACGAAAAGGGTTACACCCTCGTCGATGAGGGTGCGGGCGTCGAGGTGCGCACCGACATCGACTCCGCCGAGCGCGGAGTGCTGCGCGAGCGCGTCTCTTTGCGCGTCAAGGGCGACCCCTTCGTCGTGCGCGTCGTGCTCGGAGAGGTCGACATCGCCGAAAACTCGTTCGTATGGCAGGCGCCGTACGGCAAGCGCGTGTTCGTGCCGTCGTCGGTCGCAAGGCTGGGGCAGCCCGTCTATCTCGGCGACCTGTTCCTCGGCGCGGAGACTCCCGTCGCCGAAAACGGAGCGACCGCAGACGCGGCGAGCAGCGTCTACCACTGCGCGCGCCGCTTCTCCGAATTGGCGAAAGACGGCGTGTATTCTCCGCCGGCGTTCGTGATAGGCGCGGCGGAAAAGGGCGGTTTTGACGCGGTCTCGGACGAATTTTTGCGCTATATCGCCGACATGGCGGTCTCGGACGCGTTCCGCGTGCAGTTCAACAGCTGGTACGACCATATGCTCGACATCGACTCCGAAAAGATCGCGACGTCTTTCACCGCGGTCGCCGAGGGCATGAAGGGCGCGGGCTTCCGTCCCCTCGATTGCTACGTCGTCGACGACGGCTGGACGGAGTATGACAAGCCGCTGTTTTGGGAGTTCAACAAAAAGTTTGAGGGCGGCTTTGCCAAGGAGAGCGAATTGACGCGCTCGCTCGGCGGCAAGTTCGGCGTTTGGTTCGGTCCGCGCGGAGGATACACGATCCAGACCCCCAAGTTTGCCAGACACCTTGTCAAGATCGGCTATCACGTCAACCCCGCGTCCAACGACATCTGCACCGGAGATCCGCGCTACGTCGCCGACCTGTGCGACAGGATGGCGAAGTTCTGCGGCGAGTTCAACGTCGACTACTTCAAGATAGACGGCTTTGCGTTCAAGTCGTGTCCGTCGGGGAAACACGGACATCCGAGCTCGATCTTCAACGTCAGGGGATTTTACACATATCTTTGGGAGCGTTGGCTGGACGGCTTCGCCGCGATACGCCGCGCAAACCCCAAAGTCTGTCTCAACGTCACGTCGTACGCGCATTGCTCGCCGTGGTTCTTGAAGTGGGCTGACTTCATTTGGATGAACAACGCTTCGGATATGGGCTTCGTCGGCGAGGGGGACAGCTTGGAGCGCTGTCTCAACTACCGCGACAGCCGCTATCGCTCGCTGTTCGTCGACGACATGAGGCAGTTCCCCGCGGGCAGCCTCTACAATCACGAGCCGTGCTATGCGGCGCGCAACGTCGACCCCAAGTTCCCCAAAAAGACGGTCGTCTATACGGACGAACAGTTCAAAAAATATATGCTTTGCTGTCTGATGAGAGGCAGCGGGCTTGCCGAACTCTATTTCTCGCCGTCGATGATGGACGGCGGCAAGTGGAACATCGCCGCGCGCGCGTTGGAGTGGGCGGAGAGCCGCCACGGCATACTCAAATATTCGCGCTTCTTCGGCGGCGATCCGGCGAAAGGACAGCCGTACGGCTACTATGCCGAGAATGACGGCGGCGACAGCGTGCTGATGACGCGCAACCCCTCGTCCTCGGCGGTCGTGTTCGACGCGACGCTGCCCGACGGCAGCCGCAGGAAGTTCGACCTTGCTCCGTTCGAGGTCTCGATCGTCGAGAACGTGGGCGGAAAAGAGTGCGAGATCTTGCACGAAAAGGGCAAAAATTGAATACGTATCGCTGAAAACGAGGTGGATATGACAACAAAGGCTAAACTTGCGATCACTGCGGCGGTCGTCGCCGTCGTCCTTCTTGCGGCGGTGCTGATCGTGTTCTGCCCGAGGTCGGGCGGCGCAAAGACGGAGTATTGGTCTCCGCTCGACGAGTATTCTTCGGCGGAGGTCGCAAAGGTGCAAAAGACGGCGGGCGAGGACTTTGTCATCCTGCTGTTCACCGACATACAGCTTTGGTCGTTCGCGTGGGACAATGCCGAGACGTATGAGATAATGGATGAGCTCGTCGGACGCGTCGACCCCGATCTCATCATATTGCCGGGCGACAATGTCTCGGGGCTTGGGACGGACTTCTTGACAAGGAGCCTCGTCCGAAAGATGGAGAGCTACGGCATCCCGTGGGCGCCTGTGTTCGGCAATCACGACGCCGAGGGCAACGCGACCCTGCTTTGGCAGGCGGACAGGTTCGAGGAGGCGGAACATTGCCTGTTCGACAGAGGTCCCGCGAACATGTACGGCGTCGGCAACTATTTCGTCAACATCTTCGAGGGCGACGAGCCCGTCTATTCGCTCTGTCTGATGGACAACGGCAGATATACCGACTACGGCGGCGACATAGGCAGTTCCGAGATCTGGGTCGACTTCGCTCAGATCGAGTGGTACAAGTGGAACGTGGACGGGCTTGCCGCCGAGTACGGCGCGCGCGTTCCCTCGATGACCTTCTCTCACTTCCCCTATCCCGAGATGCGGGACGCGGTCGAAAAATATGCGGTCGAGGGCGAGGACGGTCGGCTGTACATCCGCGAGGAGTACGGCGGCGGATCGTGCGCGTACGAGCCGTGCGCGCCCGACCTCAACAGCGGGCTGTTCGACGTCGCGAAGACGAGCGGTCTGACGCACGCGTTCTTCGGACATGACCACGAAAACGACGCCTACGTCTACGTCGACGGCGTGCGCCTCGGCTACGGTTTGAAGACGGGGCCGTCGCCCGCGTTTTGGAACGACGCGACCGAGTACGGAGGCACGGTGATCGCGATCGGCGAGGGCGGCGTCGACGTCCGCAACGAGGTGATCTGCGAGGCAAATTGACGCGATATGCGCGTTGTGAAAAAATATCGCCCATTTTGCTTGTCAAAATGCTCGCGGTATGGTATTATATTTTGGCAACAAAGTGATCGGAGGAAATTCGCAAGATGAATTTCACATATATAACTGCGGCGATCGCACTCATTCCCAACGAGGTCTCCAGGTGGCTGGAGCCGCTTTTGATGATCGTTATGGCGCTGATGGGCGTCGCGGCGATCGTCTGCATCCTGATGCAGAAAGGCACCAACGACAACATCGGCAGTCTCGGCGGCAGCGAGCGCGAGACGGATACCTATGCGGGCAAGAACAAGGGACGCAACCGCGACAGCATCCTCAAAAAGCTGACCATCGTGTTCCTCGTGCTGCTGATGGTCATCTCGATCGTCTACTTCATCGTCTTGCAGTGACACATCAAGACAGAAGCGCCCGCCGACATCGGCGGGCTTTTTGTTTGAAAGGACAATGCGCGCAATGAGTTGTATAAAATGCGCGCGTATGCTAAAATATATAGGACATATGGACGGGATCAAGATCATTGCGACCAACAAGAAGGCGTACTTCGACTATTTCATCGACGAGACCTACGAGGCGGGGGTGGAACTCCTTGGCAGCGAGGTCAAGTCCGTGCGCCTCGGGCACGTCAATCTCAAAGACGGCTATTGCGTGATCAAGGACGGCGAGATCTTCATGATCAACGTCCACATCTCGCCGTACGAGAAGGGCAGTTTTTTCAATGCGGACCCCAGGCGAATGCGCAAGCTGTTGCTGCGCAGACCCGAGATCAACAGACTGAGAGGCAAAGTCGAGCAAAAGGGCTTCACCCTCGTGCCGACAAAGATATATTTCAAACGCGGACTGATCAAGGTCGAGGTCGGGCTCGCGAGAGGCAAGGAATTGCACGACAAGCGCAAGACCATCGCCGAGCGCGACTCAAAGAGACAGATCGAACGCACACTCAAAGAATACAACTCGCGCCGATGAAGGCAAAGGAGAACATATGGACAAAAAGATAGAGACAATTTGCGTGCAGGGCGGCTACGAGCCTGGCAACGGCGAGCCGCGCCAACTGCCGATAATCCAAAGCACGACTTTCAAATACGACACCAGCGAACATATGGCGAAACTGTTCGACCTCGAGGAGAACGGCTATTTTTACAGCCGTCTGCAAAACCCGACGGTCGACATGGTAGCGAAAAAGATCTGCCAGCTCGAAGGCGGTACCGCCGCGATGCTGACCTCGTCGGGGCAGGCGGCGAACTTCTTCGCGGTGTTCAACATCGCGACCGCGGGCGACCACGTCGTCGCGTCGTCGACTATTTACGGCGGCACGTTCAACCTCTTCCACGTCACGATGCGCAAAATGGGCGTCGAGTTCACCTTTGTCAAGCCCGACTGCTCGGACGAAGAGCTCGAGGCGGCGTTCCGCCCCAACACCAAGGCGGTGTTCGGCGAGACGATCGCAAACCCCGCGGTCATAGTGTTCGACATCGAGAGGTTCGCAAAGGCGGCGCACGCGCACGGCGTGCCGCTGATCGTGGACAACACCTTCGCGACCCCGATCAACTGCCGTCCGTTCGAATGGGGCGCCGACATCGTCACCCATTCCACGACAAAGTATATGGACGGCCACGGCGCGGCGCTCGGCGGAGCGATCGTCGATTCGGGCAAGTTCGATTGGATGGCGCACGCGGACAAGTTCCCCGGACTGACCACCCCCGACGACAGCTATCACGGCATCGTCTATGCCGAGAGGTTCGGCAAAGAGGGCGCGTTCATCACCAAGGCGACCGCGCAATTGATGAGAGACTTCGGCGCTATGCAGTCGCCGCAGAATGCATACTATCTCAACCTCGGGCTTGAAAGCCTCGCGCTGCGCATGGAGAGACATTGCGCCAACGCCCAAAAGATGGCTGAGTTTTTGCAGGGACACAAGGCGGTGTCTTGGGTCACCTATTGCGGACTGCCGGGCGACAAGTGCTACGAGCTCGGGTGCAAGTATCTGCCCAAGGGCTCGTGCGGAGTGCTCAGCTTCGGCGTCAAGGGCGGCAGAAAGGCGGCGGAAGAGTTTATGAAAAAGCTCAGGACCATCGCGATCGAGACGCACGTCGCCGACGCGCGCAGCTGCTGTTTGCATCCGGCGAGCGCGACTCATCGCCAGATGAACGACCGCGAGCTGGAAGAGGCGGGCGTCAAACCCGAATTGATCAGACTGTCCGTCGGCATCGAAAACATCGACGACCTGATCGCGGACGTCAAACAGGCGTTGGACGGGCTGCCGCAGTGAGCGGAGGAGGGAGCCTATGCCGATAATCATACCCAAGGAACTTCCGGCGTACAACAAGCTGACCAAAGAGAACATCTTCGTGATGGACTCCCACCGCGCGTGGACGCAGGACATCCGTCCGATCGACATCGCGATCGTCAATCTGATGCCGACAAAGGTGGAGACCGAGACCCAGCTGCTCAGGCTTTTGGGCAACTCGCCGCTTCAAGTAAATGTGACGCTTATCAACACGGGCACCTATAAAAGCAAAAATACGCCGCTCGCGCATATGCAGAAATTTTACAAGAAGTTCGACGAGGTCAAGGACCGCCACTTCGACGGCATGATCATCACAGGCGCCCCCGTCGAGACGCTGCCTTTCGAGCAGGTCGCCTATTGGGAAGAGCTGGAAAAGATCATGGAGTTCACCGAGACCAATGTCACCTCGACGATCTACATATGCTGGGGTGCGCAGGCGGCGCTCAAATTCCACTACGGCATCGACAAGCACAACTTGGAGCGCAAGCTGTTCGGCATCTATCCGGCGCGCTGCTGCGACGACAACGAGCTGCTGCTCAAAGGTGCGGACGACGTCATCAACGTCCCGATGAGCCGCCACACCGACGTCGACGTAGACGCGGTGATGAACGACAAACGCCTCAAAGTGCTCGCCTACGGCGACGAGTGCAAGATCGCGATCGCCAAGAGCCTCGACAACCGCGCATTCTTTTTCTTCGGGCACGGAGAGTACGACCGCGAGACGCTCAAAAACGAGTATCTCCGCGATCTCGACAAGGGTTTGGACATCGCGCCGCCGGTCAACTACTTCATCGACGGCGACATCAATCGCATCAATATGACGTGGAGAGGGACAGCCAATCTCATCTACTACAATTGGCTCAACTATTACGTCTATCAGGTCACGCCCTATTCGTTCGAGGAGTGAAGTGTTTCAACAAAAAAAGAAGCCGCCGCGCGTTTTGCGCGGCGGCTTTTGTCTGTCGGGACGTTCAATCCTTGCAATAGACCTTGACGTAGTCGATGACGAAGTCATAGCTCTTTGTCAAGTCGTTGTTCATCGGGTCGCCGCACCAATAGGGCGTTCCGTCGTTGTTTTTGCCGGGGACGGGGACGTCGCCGTCCGCATAGCCTGCGACTTCGACGGACAGGATCATATATTGCGGAACGTGCGACACGCCCATATGCTCGCCGTCGACGTTGTAGGTCGTGCGCCACGTCTCGTTGCCGTCGACATAGAACACATATTCCGTCTCCGTCCACAGCACTCCGTAGGTATGGAAGGAGGAGTACATATCGCGCACGCGTATGTCCTCGGAACTTTCGGTCTTGTTGTAGGTATAGCCGTCGCCGTGGAGCACATGCCTGACGTTGTCGCGTTTGAGCGCGCCCCAATAGTAGTAGGGCGACTCCATGACGTCGACCTCGACGCCGTCCGCGCCGCCCGGTTCGCCGCCCAAGCCGGACATGCCCTCGGAGTTGGGCATCATCCAAAACGCCGACCAAATGCCCTCGCACGGCGGCGCGATGCAGCGGACTTCGAAATAGCCGTAAGTCGACTCAAACCCGCGGTAGTCCTCTTCGGCGCAGAGTATCGGCGCCTCCGAGCCCATGCTGCCGAGCACGCTCGATTCCAGCCAGCAGGTGTACCAGCCCTCGCCGTATTGCCCGTCCTTGTAGAGAGTGGAGACGGTCAGGACGCCGTCGGACACGTCGATCGTGTCGTCGGATACCTCGTAATAGCCGGCGCGGCGGAGAGCTCCGTCCTCGCCCGCGCCGACGTTGTAGCCGACGCGCCACTTGGTGTAGTCGATCTCGTCGCCGTCGAAGTTGTCCTCAAACGCGAGAGTGTAGCCCATGCTTTCGAGTTCGGCGTGCAGTTCTTCGGTGCGATCTGCGTTGCCGCAAGCGGAGACGGCGGGGATGAGCGCCGCGACCAGCATTGCCGCGACGACGATAAAAGCGAATTTTTTCATGCGACGACTCCTTTGTCTGTTCGAGCCTATTATACATTGACCCGGGCGGCAAGTCAACCTCAAAAGACATGCGCTTCGTCGCCTCACAGAAGTGAAAATTGTATATTATCGACACGGGTACGAAAAAATAGGTAGGTTTGTCAAAAACGATTTATTTTGTCTTCAAAGCCGCGCGCCAAAGTTTTACCTCGATTTTACATTGAGGGGTTGAAAAATCACTGCCGATGTTGTACAATTGAAAATGCGGGGGACCGCAATATGCAAAAGAGAGGTGCATTATGGCAGCAAAAGGACAATTTGTATGTTACAAGACCGCCAAGGGCTATTGGAACTATCGTCTCAAAGCTTCCAACAAGGAGACCATCGCCGTCAGCGGCGGCACCGGGTATTCCAGCTTTTCGGCGTGCAAAGCCGGTATCGAGAGCGTGCGCAAGAACTCGGGGGCGAAGGTCGAAGATCAGACATTGCAGAAGTTTGAAACGCTCACCAATCCCAAGTTCGAGATCTACATGGACAAGGCGGGCAAGTACCGCTATCGACTCAAAGCGATCAACGGCGAGCTCATCTGCACCTCCGAGGACGGCTATGCGTCCAAGGACAGCTGCAAAAAGGGCATCGCTTCGCTTGCTAAATGGGCGGCGGAAGCCGAGGTCGTCAAAGAGGAATAGGAACGTCCGCACGGACCGCCTTCGGGCGGTCTTTTTTTGTGTTGACAGACCGCGTCCGCGCACGATATAATAAATTCATCGAGCATCAGGAGGAAAATCATGCAAAAGACCGTAACGAAAAAGATAGTGGCGCTGCTTGCGGTCGTCGCGATCGCGATCCCGATCGCAGCGGCAGCGTTTTCCGGCTGCGGTCCCGTCGAGACGCCCGACGAGATCGCCGCAAATTACCAAAATCTGGCGGCGGACGGCGAGTTTGAGATCGCGTCCGGCGACAAGGGAGACGCGGCGGTGTTCTCGTTCGGCAAAGAGATCACATTCAACACTTTGGTCATGCGTGAAAAGGGGAGCAAGATCACCCAATTTTCACTTTATAAGGACGGCGAAAGCGAGCCGTTCTATTCCAGCGATTTGATCGAGGACTATCGAGTCTGTTCGTTCGAGCCGATCACTGCGTCGAAGATCTCGATCAAGGTCGACGCCTGCGACAGAGGCTGGAAGCTTGAGAGCCTCGAGGCGTATATGATCGACAGACAGGCAAAGGACGACTTCCGCATCATGGGCTACATCACCGTCGATTCGCTCTGCGCGCCCGTGCTCGATGCGGACGAGGGGCTCGAGGACGGCAGTTACGGCGATCAGGACGGCGGTATCGACGAGAGCTATACCGAGGTGTTCGAACAGGTCACTCAATTCAATATGATCGCAGGCGTTTATTTCAAGGGCGACGGTTCGATCGTCTATAAGGACGTCTCCAACCACGACGGGACGGGGGAAAAGGACTTTGAGTTCGCGCTCGGCAAGTTGCGCGGTATGGCGCCCGACGCCGAGATCGTCGTGACATTGTTGGGCAACAAAAACGATATCTCCGCTGACGGGTACGACAACACGATCGACCGCCACAACGCCGCGATGGGAGACAACGCGGCGAAGCTGACCGAGAACATCCTCGCGTTCATTGACAAGTGGGGCGTGGACGGCGTCTCGTTCGATTACGAATATCCGTCGTCATCGAAGGACTATCGCATTTACGGCGAATATCTCATATCGCTGCGCGCCGCGCTCGACGAAAAATACGACGGGCACAAGCTGCTGACCGCGGCGATCGCCGATTGGTGCTTCGGCGACCACACGTTCAAGAAAGAATATATGGACGCGCTCGACCAAATCGAGGTGATGGCGTACGATCTGTTCGACGACAGGGGCTATCATTCCACCTTCTACAAGGCGTGCTATCAAGTCGTCGAGAACTGCCGCAAAAACGGCGCGGATCTGTCCAAGGTGCATCTCGGTGTGCCGTTCTATTCCCGTCCGACTGACAAAGATTCATTTTGGGGCAACTACAAGGTGGTCAGTTCGGTGCTGACGCCGTCCAACGTCTACACCTTCCCCGAGCCGTACACCAACAGCGACGGCAAGCAGGGCAACGCGCCCAACTACTTCAACGACAGGCAGATGATCTATGACAAGACGAGCTATGCGATCGACCTCGGACTCGGCGGCATCATGATCTGGCATATGGCGTGCGACGATACGGAGAACCTTGACAGGTCGTTGACCGGAGCGATCGCCGCGGCGGTCGCCGACAGAGCGGCTTTGGCGCAATAAGCGCATACATATCGCAAAATCAAGACGTAGCGGAGGCTCCGTCTTGTTTTTTGAGATAATGCCGTCCGATACGTTTTCAATCGACAAAGCGAGCGCGGCAAGTATTGCCGCGTGGCGCGTCCAAACGACGCCATAGTCGGAGCCGTCGTCGGGGAAAGGAGAGAAATATGATGAGATGGATGCTCAAACTCGGAATGAAGATCGCAAAAGCGGTCGAGAACAACGGCGTAGCGCAGGAGAGCAACGCGGCGAGCGGAGGCAAGTATGACTTGCCGGGGATGCCCGAACTTGCGCGCAGGGCGGCGGCGGAGGGCATGGTGCTCCTTCGCAACGACGGGGTCCTGCCCCTTCGTCCGACAGACAGGGTCGCGCTGTTCGGCAGGTGCCAGGTCGACACGTTCTATGTCGGTTACGGCAGCGGCGGAGACGTCAAGGCGCCGTACAAGGTATGCTATCTCGACGCGCTCCAAGCCGCAGAGAAGAGGGGCGCGCTGAAACTTGACGGCGCATTGGCGGCGATCTACCGCGAATGGTGCGCAAAACCCAAGAACCAAGCGCTCGACGGCTTTTGGGGTCATTGGCCGATGAACTATCCCGAGATGGAGGTGTCCGCGTCGCTCGCCGCGGAGTGCGCTGCGCGCAATGACGTCGCCGTCGTGATCATAGGCAGAGCCGCCGGCGAGGACAGAGAGAACACGCTGACCAAGGGCAGCTACTATCTGACCAAGACGGAAACGAAGATGCTGGACAATGTGACCGCCGCTTTTGCAAAGACGGTCGTCGTGATGGACTGCGGCAACATAGTCGACATGGCGTGGACGCAAAAGTACGGCGGCAAGCTGTCTGCGATACTGTATGCGTGGCAGGGCGGAATGGAGAGCGGCAACGCGCTCGCGGACGTGCTGACGGGCGCGGTCGCGCCGAGCGGAAAGCTGCCCGACACGATCGCGATCGACTACTCCGACCAGCCGACCGCGAAAAACTTCGGGTATAAAAAGGCGTGCGACTACGCCGAAGATATCTATGTGGGATATCGCTACTTCGAGACCTTTGCCAAGGAGCGCGTGCTCTATCCGTTCGGCTTCGGATTGACCTATACGAGCTTTGACGTCAAATGTGCGGATGTCTGCTACAAGGACGGCGCATTGACCGCGGCCGTCGAGGTGACCAACGTCGGTGAGAGACCGGGGCGTGAGGTAGTGCAGATGTATCTGCGCGCGCCCAAGGGAAGGCTGGGCAAGGCGGAGCGAAGCCTCGTAGCGTTTGCCAAGACCGCCGAGATCGCTCCGGGAGAGACGGTGACCGTCACGCTGAAATGCACCGACACGGACATGGCGAGCTATGACGACACGGGCGCGACCGGGCACAATCGCGCGTTTGTGATGGAGAGCGGCGGGTACGAGATCTACATCGGCGCGGACGTGCGAAGTGCGCGAAAGTGCGGCGCGTTCGAGCTCGAGGAGACAAAGGTCGTCAAACGCACCGCGAGCGCTTGCGGGGTCAAGGTCCCGTTCGAGAGGATCAAGTCGACGGACAAGGGAAAGGAGAGCGAACTCGTCCCCGCCTCGACGACGAATCTGAAAGAGAGGATAGAACAAAATTTTCCTGCCTGTGTCGATAAAAGTCTTGTAAGAGATGTCAGGCTGTCCGATGTAGCGGAAGGAGAGGCGACGCTCGACGAGTTTGTCGCAACGCTCACGGACGAAGAGCTCGAAGCGTTGACGAGGGGCGAGGGAGGCATGGATTCCCCTCAGGGCACGCCCGGCAACGCGGGCATATTCGGCGGCACGCTGCCGTCGCTGAGAGACAAGGGCGTATTGCCCATAGTCACCACGGACGGACCTGCCGGGATAAGGATAAAAAGTTATACGACGCTGCTTCCGTGCGGCACCGCTTTGGGCGCGACGTGGGATGAGGAATTGATCGAAAAGCTATATGAGAAGATAGGCGAAGAGATGGTGCTCAACGGCAGCGACCTGTTGCTGGGACCGGGGATGAACATTCACCGCAATCCGCTGTGCGGGCGCAACTTTGAGTATTTTTCCGAAGATCCGCTGTTGACCGGGCGCGCCGCGGCGGCGTTCGTCAGAGGTGTTCAGCGCTCGGGCAGAGGGGCGTGCCCAAAGCATTTCGCGTGCAACAATCAGGAGAGGAACCGTACCCGCGTCGACAGCCGCGTGTCCGAGAGGGCGCTCAGGGAGATCTATCTCAGATGCTTTGAGATCTGCGTCGAAGAGAGCGATCCTGCGGCGATCATGACGAGTTACAACAAGATCAACGGCGTGTGGAACCACTACAATTACGACCTCGCGACGACGGTGTTGAGAGAGGATTGGGGCTATCGCGGCTGCGTGATCACCGATTGGTGGATGCGCCGCTCGGCAAGTCCCGAGTTCCCGAAGATCGAGGACAACGCCTACCGCGTCAGGGCGCAGGTCGACGTGCTGATGCCCGGCAACATGAGCCGCATCAAAAAGGAGTACGAGTCGGACGGCACGCTGCTTGCGACGCTCGGGCAGGAGGGAGGCATCACGCGCGCGGAGATCGAGCGGTGCGCAAAGAACGTGCTTCGATGCGTATTGAGGCTCAAATACGGAGCGTCCGCAAAGCGGTGAAACATCTTTTTTCGGCGGCTTGCCCGCCGAGGGACGGACAAGGCGGCTTTCGATCCAAAAAGGTCTTGTCCGCGCTATCTCCCGCGGCGCGTACGTTATCCGGTCGGTTGTCGTCTTTCTTGATCTGTGCATTCATAGCGGCGTTTTCTTGGGCAACGGCGCTCTCACACATTAACGCCTGTTTTTATAGAGCAAACTACATTATTCAGCAGTTTTGTATGAACTCTTTCTTTGTCAAAGTGTTGCACTTGGAAGTATGATTCGCCCGGTAAAAAACAAGAGAGTCGCAAAGCGGACTCTCTTTTTTTGTGCCTCGACAAGCGAAGCCTGCGAATAGTGTTCGTCGGGGATGTCGAGCCATTGCAGACATCCGCAAAGGCTCGCCGCCAAGACAAGCGACAACGTCAAAACTATAAAGAATTTTTTCATAATTCGCCCTCAAAAATAAGTTTAGCATATAAACGCAAGCAAATCAAGCGACTTGAAATCGTGGGATAACGGCATAAAAAACGGCGTTTGAACATGGTCAAACACCGAATGACAGCTGAAAAACAATAACGAAACGGAAAGCAATCAGTCCTCAAGCCCCAATAAATAGTCGGCGGAGACTTCAAAGAATACCGCCAATTTGTACAGAGCTCCGACGGTCGGTTCTTGCTTGCACGTCTCCCAATAGCTGATCGAAGCATTGCTTAAACCGAGCGTATTTGCAAGGGAATTTTGACCCAAGCCGCGTTCCGTGCGTAATTCTTTGAGGCGTTCGGCAAAGATCTTTCTGTCAAATTCGGCGATGGATTTCATAAGCCTATTATAATTAAAGTTATTGACAAAAACGCCGCAACTAATTATAATTAGAGATATAAAACCACGGAGGAGTGATATGAATAAGTTTTTTAGAAGAGAGGAAATCGCGGAAAGAGCAAAGAAAGCGGTCTTGATCGGGATCACGCTTTTGATCTTGGTATCGATCATGACAGTTTCCACAGCGTGCTTCTTTGATTTTGGAGACTATGAGGACGACGGCAAGAGATATCAAATAGGAGAAGCCGCTGTTACAGGCAGCACTCAAGTTACCGTCAACAAAGTGTTTCAAACCAAGAAGATAGGGTCTTATTCGACAAATTATTACTTTGTTACACTCGAGGTTACAATTAAAAATATGGGGACCGAAGAGGAAATATATGTTTCATCGGACTTTGAATTATGCAACGGCGCACTCACATATGAGCCGCACAATTCGGGCGGAAGTGTTGATGGCGGATTCTGGATGTCGTTGTCACTTGGACCCGGATTGAGTACAACCGAATACTTTGTCTTTGAAATCCCCACTTCCTATGTTGAGGACGATTATTATCTTGAAGTGCAGGAAGGATATTCCGAACCGGTACGCATTGCATTGCCGAAAACATTGCCCGAAGAAGACACGACAAGGCATAATATCGGTGAAGCGATCACGATTGGAGAGATGACGGTAACGGTTAACAGTTATTACGAAACAGATAAGATCGGATTTGATACGACTGACGATTTATTTCTTGTATTGCGCGCAACAATATTCAATGAAAGCAATGCGACGCGACACTATGATCCTGATGATTTTTGCTTAAAGGCAGGAAAAGATTCCTATGAGCATGACTACGGGACAGGTTTGAATTTCGACAACGGAGCCGGACTTATGTTCGAAGTGCAGCCCAAGTCATCCGAAGTAATTACGTTCGTGTACGAAGTGCCCACGTCGGCTGCTTACAGAGATTATTATTTTGAGTTCGGCATGGTAGACATAGGATATGTCGGAAAGATATACTTGCGAAAAATTTAAAATTAGCAAGAGATTTCGCGCAAGAGGAAGGCGTGCTTGAACGTCTTCCTTTTTTCTTGCCCCCAAAATGGGCGGCTCTGCAATGGTCGGAGTGACTAGATTCGAAAGGAGCGGAGCGAAGAGAAGCGACGGAATAGCGATCGCCGATAGGGGATGGCGAGATATGGAGATATCGAGACACGATCGCGTCACGATTTCGAACAGTCTAGTTACGGAAAGCAGGGGAAGAGCCGCCCTCGAAAGGGAGAAAGAAAAAAAGAGGAAGGCGTGCTTGAACGTCTTCCTTTTTTCTTGCCCCCAAAATGGGCGGCTCTGCAATGGTCGGAGTGACTA